>CAZOHD010000002.1:0-539604 GCA_964579885.1 uncultured Sediminibacterium sp. | reverse complement strand
CAATTTGTCATTTAATGTATTGATTTACAAGAATAAATCAATTGGTTACCGAAAGTACGGAGCCCCAAATTTAAACAATAGAAACCAATAATCCATGTTAACAATAGATATGTGGGTATTTTTCTAAAATAATACAAGCAAGCGTTAGTTTCCCCAAGTTCTACTTGCTTTCTAAAGCCACTAAATCGTTAAATGCCATTTCGTATTCTTTATTCAGAGAACGAATTAAAGCTTGTTTATCATGGTAGCTTTTTTCAATCACTTGAAAAACAGCTTGATCAGTATAGGTAGATGGGTCGGCCATTTTTAATTCAATGGCAGTTTTCTCTTGATTCAATTGATCAATATTTTGTTCCAGTTGTGCAATTGCTTTTTGTAATTTTTGAATCTGTTTTTGTAATTCCTTGTCAATAGGGCCAGACTTCACTTCAGCAACTACCGGCTCAATTTTTTTTTCGACTGGTTTAGGAGTTTGTTTTGGAGCTTCAGGATTAGCGGCTTTTTGTTTAGCCATTCTTTCTTTCCAAGCAACCCATTCAGCATAATCTCCTTTGAATTCAATTATTTTTTCATCTTCAATTTCCCAAATCTTATTGGCAGTTTTGGAAATGAAATAACGGTCGTGACTTACTAAAATGATTGAGCCATCGTATTTCGTCAAGGCTTCAGCTAATAACTCAACAGTGGCCATATCCAAGTGGTTGGTAGGCTCATCCAACATCAAGAAGTTTGCCTTACTAATAATAGTTTTTGTTAATGCAACCCTAGCTTTTTCACCTCCACTTAAGACCCTAATTTTTTTATCAATTTCATCTCCGCCAAATAGGAAACAACCCAACAATGCTCTTAACTCTAAATCTGTTTTCTTTGTACCACATTCTTGTACTTCTTGTAAAATGGTATTATTTAAATTCAAGGATTCTAATTGGTGCTGCGCATAAAAACTTTCATCTACATTATGTCCCCAAACCCTTTCTCCTTCATAGCTTTCCATACCTGCTACAATTCTTAAGAGCGTAGACTTTCCCTTACCATTCGCACCAATCAAGGCAATTTTATCACCTCTTTCTATCTCTGCAAAAGCATTTTCTAAAATCGTTAAAGTAGGGTAGCTTTTACTGATCCCTTTTAAGTCAACTAATACTTTTCCTGGTGTTTTATCAACGGCAAAATTGATCCTAATATTTGGTCTTTCAATTTGTACATCTTCAATGACATCTAATCTGTCCAATCTTTTTTGAATAGATTGAGCTTGGGCAGCTTTAGAGGCTTTGGCTTTAAATCTTTCAATGAATCTTTCCTGTTGACGGATATAATCTTGTTGGTTTTCAAATGCTCTTTGTTGGATCTCTACACGTTGTACTTTCTCTACTTCATAATATTCATAATTGCCTGTATAAAAATGCAATTGTTGTTGATAAACTTCAACAATTTTATTCACCATTTTATTCAAAAAGAATTTATCGTGACTCACAATCACCACACTACCTTTATAATGGATCAAATATTTCTCTAACCATTCGATACTAGGTAAGTCCAAGTGGTTAGTAGGCTCATCCAATAAAAGAACATCAGGAGCTTGTAAGATCATCTTAGCCAACAATACGCGCATTCTCCATCCTCCACTAAATTCTTTATAAGGACGCGATAAATCTTTGTTAGTAAAGCCAAGACCATGTAAAACTTCTTCGGCCTTATGTTCAATATTATAACCGTCTAGTACATCAATTTCGTGCAAGGCATCTGTATATTTTATCAAGATGTCATTGTCCTCAGGGTTTGCTTCTAATTCAACTCCAAGTTTTTCAATTTCTTTTTCTAATTCACGCACTCTTTCAAATGCACCCAAGGCTACTTCTGTTATTGTTTCACTGGTGTCAAAACTCAATAAATCCTGATGCAGGTATCCGATGGTAGTATCTCTTCCTTTTTCTACCGTTCCTTTTGAAGGGGTATATTGGCCTACCAATAACTTTAATAGGGTGGACTTACCGGTTCCATTATATCCAATTAATCCAATTCTTTCTCCTGGCTGAATATGCCAAGTTGCATCTGTTACGATTGCTCTGGCGCCAAATTCAAAAGTCACATTTTGTAATCCTATTAACATATTATTTCAATTCAGTGCGCAAAGTTACTGCGTTGTAGTGGCTATTTATACATAATTTTGAAAAAAATCTCTATGCAAAGACTTCTTTTTTTCATTATGATTGCGAGCATTTTGGCATGTGAAACCCAAACGAAGCCATCTGTGGGGCAAATTGCTACTATGTTTCAACAAAATAGACATGATGCAGCATTGGATCAAACTATTGAACCATTATTGAATCAATATTTTGCGATTATGGCTTATTTAGATGAAAAAGACAGTGCAGATTTGAATCTTTATGGTGTTAATTTAATTCAACTATCAGATAGTTTATCTCAAACTAATTTATCCCTTGATTCAGCAACACAGCATAATGCCGAGCAGGGATTAATCAATATTCAATATGAAATAACGGCTATTTTAATGTCAACCAGCCAAGAGGAGCGAATGATGGGTGCTCAAATGTTGAGTTTACATATGATTGAATTTTTGGCAACGATTGGTTATCAAAAACAAACAATTTATATATATTCTGACGCTTTGGACAATCAATGGATTGGGCTCAATAAAAAATCAAAGAATCCATATTTAAAAAGCGATAAAGAGATTTATGAAGCAAGTATGGTATTACAAGAATTAAAATAAGGTCGTTTAATCTGACTTTAGGGGCTCGTAGACGATCAATAATTTAGCATTAATCTTATTGGTAGAGGTAATAAAATATTCTTGTCTATTCTTTCCATCTTTATATAAAAGTAATGCGGTATTTGGCGGAACAGTGCCCATATTATGAGCAACTATGATGACTTCGTGTTCTCTTATATTTTCAGAGAATTCAAATTCTAAGTGAATCGATTTATAACTTAACCGCTTCTTGTTTATTAGTAATTTCTTATTGTCATACACGATTATAGTATCATTGTCAATTGTGCCGTTGTCAAATAAGTCTAAGCTAATATTTTTGCTATTTGTAATAATTTTTTTAACTAATTTATTTTCTCTTCCAACTAAAACCCAAGGCAAATTTATGGGCTGATTATTAATGGAATTTTGTGCAGCCGTGTTCGTGATATTATTTGCATTTTCAACAATCACTTCGTCTGTATCTATTTCTGTTGTTGGATTTGATTGAGCTTTGTCAATTTGTTTTTCTGTAATAATATTTAAATTTGCTGCTATTTTATTACTATTATTAATTGGGGTAGTCTTCGTTGCTGAGGTAGACTTGTTAATTGGTTTTATAGTGGTTGAAACAATCAATTTATTTGAAGGGATACTTTTGGAAATCTGGGTATCTATTTTTGTGGATTGAATTTCATCTTTCACCTTCTTCCCTGTATTATTTTTCTTAAAACTTAAAAGAGTTTCATTTTTTTCAAGAAAGATCTTTCCACTACCACAATTCCTTTTCCCATTGAGAGAGGTTGACATATAAGTTCCTTCCAAAATCTCATGTCCGTCAATCACTTTATAAGTTAAGAAATTGGTCATTAAGCAGGCTTGAAGCTGGTCGGCCATTTTAATTTGATCAAAACTTGTTTCAACTATTTGAACTAAGTTGGTTTTTATACTATGACTTCCCCTCGCAAATGCACTTGCATAAAATTGATCCCCTTTTTGGGTGATGGTTTGAGCAGAAATTTGGTGACTACTATTTTCCTTAATTTCAATTTGGTAGGCGTAATTATTAATGAGTGCATCTTCATTGGCAATAAAACTTCCAATCCAGCGGCCTGTCAGATTTTGGGCTGCAATTTGGAGTGAAATGACACAAAAAAATAGGAGTAGGGTTGTCCTTGCCATAGTTTTATTAGAACTTTAAATTTAAGTATTAATCTAAGTATAAACAAGCTTCCTTTTTTTTGTTATCTTTGCCAACATATATTTATTAGTACAAACATGGTTCAAATTCAATTTCCGGACGGCGCAGTTAGATCCTATGAAAAAGGTATCACTGCTTTAGGTATCGCAAAATCCATTAGTGAGGGTTTAGCAAAGAAAGTATTAGCAGCTTCAGTGAATGGTGAGGTTTGGGATGCGACGCGTCCTATCAATGAAGATGCAGCTTTAAAATTATTAACCTGGGATGACAATGAGGGTAAGAATACCTTTTGGCATTCATCTGCACATTTATTGGCAGAGGCTGTTGAAATGCAGTTCCCAGGCGCTAAATTTTGGGTTGGACCAGCTTTAGATAAAGGCTTTTATTATGATATCGATTTAGGTGGTAAGAGCATCAAGGAAGAAGATGTGATTTTACTTGAAAAGAAAATGAACGAGTTGTCAAAACAAGCCAATGCCTATATCCGTAAAGAGTTGAGTAAAGCGGAAGCAGTTGCTTATTTCACTGAAAAAGGGGATGAATATAAATTAGATTTATTGTCTGGATTGGAAGATGGCACGATTACTTTTTATACCCAAGGTCAGTTTACTGATTTGTGTCGTGGGCCGCATATTCCAAACACTAGCGCGATTAAAGCGATTAAGATTACAAATATTGCTGGTGCTTTCTGGAAAGGAGACGAGAAGAATAAAATGTTGACCCGTGTTTACGGTGTGACTTTCCCGAACCAAAAAGAACTAGACGAATATTTATTATTATTAGAAGAAGCTAAGAAAAGAGATCATAGAAAACTAGGAAAAGAATTAGGCATCTATACCATGGATGATGATGTTGGACCAGGTTTGCCTTTGTGGATGCCAAATGGTACTATCATTATTGAAGAATTAGAAAGACTAGCAAAAGAGACCGAAGAAGCTGCAGGATATAAGCGTGTAGTAACACCGCATATTGCTAAGGAAAGCATGTATATCACAAGTGGTCACTTACCATATTATCAAGATAGTATGTTTCCTCCAATGGAATTGGATGGTACAAAATATTACTTGAAAGCGATGAACTGTCCGCATCACCATAAAATTTTTGATGCAGAGCCAAAGAGCTACAAGGACATGCCACTAAGACTTGCAGAGTATGGTACTTGTTACAGATATGAGCAGTCTGGTGAATTATTTGGTTTAATGCGTGTGCGTTGTTTGCATATGAATGATGCCCATATTTATTGTACCAAAGAGCAATTCGCGCAAGAATTTAGAGCTGTGAATGAAATGTACTTGAAGTACTTCAATATTTTCGGTATTGATAAATATGTAATGCGATTGAGTTTACATGATCCAGCTAAATTGGGTCAGAAGTATATCAACGAACCAGAATTGTGGAAAGAAACCGAAGAGATGGTGCGTCAGGTATTAATTGAAACTGGAACGCCATTTGTAGAAGTGCAGGATGAAGGCGCTTTCTACGGCCCAAAAATTGATGTTCAAATTTGGAGTATTATTGGACGTGAGTTCACTTTGGCAACTAACCAGGTTGATTTTGCGCAAGGAAAAAGATTTAATCTGAGCTTTACAAATAAAGACAACGAACCAGAGACACCATTGATCATTCACCGTGCACCTTTGGGAACACATGAACGTTTTATTGGTTTCTTACTTGAGCATTATGCAGGTAAGTTCCCTGTTTGGTTGGCTCCATTACAAGCAAAGATTTTACCAATCAGCGACAAGTTCATGCCTTATGCACAAGAAGTGTTGGCTGAATTACGTAAAGCTGGAGTGCGCGCCGAGATAGATGACCGCAATGAAAAAATTGGTAAAAAGATACGTGATACCGAAATGATGAAAGTACCTTATATGTTAGTGATAGGTGAGAAAGAGGCTTCAGAAAGCCAATTATCTATCAGAAGACAGGGGAAAGGAGATTTGGGTATGATGGACAAAGCAGCCTTTATTTCACAGATTCACCAAGAAATAGTCGAAAGAAAAGCACCTGATGCCTAACATTGACTATCTTTACATTACAAAACAACGTTTTAAAAATTAATGGCATTACCGAACAGAGGACCAAGATTTAACCCAAGGTTTCAAAGACAACAGGAACCAGAACATCGTATTAATGATCGTATTAGAGTTCCAGAAATTCGATTGGTTGGTGACAACATCACCGTAGGAGTTTACAACACACAAGATGCGCTGAAAATAGCTGCTGAACAAGGTTTGGACTTAGTGGAGATTTCTCCAACAGCCAACCCGCCAGTATGTAAAGTCATCGATTATAAGAAGTTCCTTTACGAGAAAAAGCGTAAGGAAAAAGAGATGAAAGC
The DNA here is from genome assembly GCA_964579885.1 of uncultured Sediminibacterium sp. Taxonomy (GTDB): domain Bacteria; phylum Bacteroidota; class Bacteroidia; order Chitinophagales; family Chitinophagaceae; genus Sediminibacterium. Next base: position 533,352 of record CAZOHD010000002.1, on the reverse strand, counting down.
GAACTCAAAACAATCAGAGATTAAAGAGATTCGTTTCACTCCAGGAACAGATGATCATGATTTTGATTTTAAAGCAAAGCATGCCGAAAAGTTTTTACAAGACGGAAATAAAGTAAAAGCATACGTTCAATTTAAGGGTCGTGCGATCATGTTCCAGGACAGAGGTCAATTGCTTTTATTAAAATTTGCTGAAAGATTAGCGGAGGCAGGTACTTTAGAGAGTATGCCAAAGCTGGAAGGAAAGAGAATGTTTGCTATTTTCCAGCCTAAAACAGGTGGTAAAAAGAAGCCAACAACTTAAAATTTCGAGCAGCTATCAGTTAAAACACTGATAATCAATATAATTTTTACTTGGGCCCGATATTTTCGGGCCCTTTTTCTTTGCTATATTCCTAATCTGCCTTACCTTTGCCATCCATTTCCCACAAGGCCCAATAAGTGTGTTACCTGAGTAATACCGCCAGTAGGGAGTAATCGATAAGATTATAATAATGCCAAAAGTAAAAACTAACTCAAGCGCAAAGAAGCGTTTTAAAGTTACTGGTACAGGTGAAATTACCTACCAAAAAGCGTTCAAAAGACACATCCTTACTAAGAAATCAACAAAGCGTAAAAGAGCTATGAGACAAAAAGGTCTTGTAGGAGCTACAAACAAAGACTTCGTTTTGAGATTATTAAGATTGAAAGGATAATTCTCCTCCGAATTTTAAATCAAACACATTTAAATTAACCGAGTCGAAGTCTTGAGACCGAAGATTCAATAAAATATTAATTATGCCACGTTCAAAAAATGCCGTTGCATCTAGAGCAAGAAGAAAGAAAATATTAGACCAAGCAAAAGGTTTCTATGGTAAGCGTAAGAACGTATATACCGTTGCCAAAAACGTATTAGAGAAAGGTTTAACTTACTCTTATGTTTCTCGTAAGTTGAAAAAGCGTGAATACCGCAGTTTGTGGATCGCACGTATCAACGCTGCTGTAAGAGAAGAAGGAATGACTTACAGCCAATTCATTAGCTTATTAGCAAAGAAAGGTTCTGATTTGAACCGTAAAGTATTAGCTGATATTGCAATGAATGAGCCAGAAACATTCAAAAAGATCGTTCAGTCGGTGAAGGCCTAGTTCCATCACTTTCTAAAAAAAATACCTCGAAACTTCGAGGTATTTTTTTTGTGTATAATATCCAAGCAAAGAACTATTTTTGCTTTCTTATAATAACAAGTAACAACCCCTGTTTCATCCATGAACAATACCTACACTTCTCTGGTAAAACAAACATTCCATTTTCCTCAAGAGGGATTTGATAAAAATGAAAATGGTTACCTAGAATTTAATGGACTTGATTTAAAAGCAATTATCGAAAAACATGGCACGCCATTAAAGTTGACTTATTTGCCAAAAATTGGAATGCAAATTAATAAGGCTAAAAAAATGTTTGCAGATGCTTTTAGAAAACATAAATATGAAGGGGAGTATTATTATTGTTATTGTACAAAAAGTTCACACTTTTCTTTTGTGGTAGAAGAAGCTTTGTCGCACAATGTACATTTAGAAACTTCTTATGCTTATGATATTGAAATCATCAATCAATTATATAAGAGAAGAAAAATCAACAAAGATATTTTCATTATCTGTAATGGATTTAAGCAAAAAACTTACACTAGTAGAATTACTAAATTGATAAATACAGGGTTTAAAAATGTAGTTCCTATTTTAGATAATGTAGAAGAGCTTCAGTTTTATAAACGCAATGCGAAGCAGCCATTTAAGGTTGGTATCCGTGTAGCAGCAGAAGAGGAACCAAGTTTTCCATTCTATACTTCTCGCTTAGGTATTAGAGCAAAGGATATCCTTGAGTTTTATGTAGATGAGATAGAAGGCTACGAAGACAAGTTTCAATTAAAGATGTTGCACATCTTTTTGAACAAAGGGATTAAAGATGATATCTATTATTGGTCAGAGTTGAATAAGATTATCAACTTATATTGTCAATTAAAAAAGATCTGTCCTGAATTAGATTCAATCAATATTGGAGGTGGTTTCCCAATCAAGCATTCTCTTGGTTTTGAATACGATTATCAATTCATTATTAATGAAATTGTATCTAATATCAAGAAGGCATGTAAGAAAGCAAAAGTTCCAATGCCAAATATCTACACAGAATTTGGAAGTTACACAGTAGGTGAGAGCATGGCACATATTTACAAAGTGTTAGCAGAGAAAAAACAAAACGATAGAGAATGTTGGTATATGATTGACTCTTCATTCATTACTACATTGCCAGATACTTGGGGTATAGGTGAAAAATTCTTGATGCTTCCAGTCAACAAATGGGAAAACGATTATCAAAGGGTTGTTCTTGGAGGAATCACTTGCGATAGTCATGACTATTATGATTCGGAAGAACATATCAATGAAGTATTCTTGCCTAAATTGAAAGATGATACAATGGAGGACAAGGAAGAGGAAAATAAAGAACCTTTATATGTTGGTTTCTTCCATACGGGTGCTTACCAAGATCAAATTAGTGGTTATGGAGGTATCAAGCACTGTTTAATTCCATCCCCTAAGCACGTTATTGTAGAGATGGATGAGAAAACAGGAAAATTAGTTGATTGGGTGTATGCAAAAGAACAATCAGCACAATCGATGTTAAAAATCTTAGGTTATTTAAGATAAAAAACAGATAAAGCAGTAAAACGCTTTTTTACAATAAAAAGATCATTTTTCAAACGCTCCAACCACAAATTGGGGCGTTTTTTATGATTTTATGAGTAAAATGTTCCCATTTCGCAAAATTGTACGTCAAAATGTCTTGCATTTATCTTAAAAATTGACATAATGGCTTAAAAACAAATTTGTAAGTGATTTTTAAAATACCTAATTTTGAGTCAAATAGTAGAAGATATGTACCCTGCAGAGATTGTATTACCGATGAAAGCTGAATTAGTAGATAATGGATTTACTGATTTAACCACTGCTGCTGAAGTTGAAAATGTGGTGAAAGCAAATGGTACAACAATGGTTGTGATAAATTCAGTTTGTGGTTGTGCTGCTGGCGCATGTAGACCAGGTGTTTTGATGGCGGTAGCAAATGCAACTAAGAAACCAGATCATATCACTACAGCATTTGCAGGATTCGATATCGAGGCAGTAAATCAAGTAAGAGCAATGCACTTACCCTATCCTCCATCTTCACCAGCTATCGCCTTATTTAAGGATGGTCAATTGGTAAGTATGGTCGAAAGACATCAGATTGAAGGAAGCCCTGCTCAAGTGATCGCACAACACTTAATTTCTTTGTTCAACGAACATTGCAATTAGTAAATATATTGAACGCTTTTTGTTTTTAGATGGGTTAGTAATTACGGCCGCACTTTCTAGTGTGGCCATTTTTTTTACTGAATAATCAGTACTTTGCAGTACTTAAATACGACTATGTATCCTAATTTATATTATCTCTTTAAAGACCTTTTTGGCATCGAACTAAATGCGTTAAAATTGGTCAATTCTTTTGGTTTTTTTGTGGCATTATCATTTGTTGCATCTGGGTATGTCTTGTTTTTAGAACTAAAAAGAAAATCGGCTCTTGGTGAGTTTAATTATACAGAAGAAAAAGAAATTATTGGGGCTCCAGCAACTACCGGAGAATTAGTGAGTGCTGGATTTTTTGGTTTCCTATTTGGATATAAATTAATAGGTGCATTTATTATTCCAGAGGCTTTAAATAATACTCAGGCTTTTATTTTGTCATTAGAAGGAAGTATGGGTGCTGGTATTTTAGTAGCGTCAATCATGGTCTTTTTAAAGTGGAAAGAAAAAGATAAAGTGAAATTGGCAAAGCCTGAAACCCGCACTGTACATGTATGGCCGCAGGATAGAGTTGGTGATATTGTTTTACAAGCAGCTTTATGGGGATTTTTAGGTGCAAAGATTTTTCATAATCTAGAGAATCTCGATCAGTTTAGTAAAGACCCAATAGGTGCATTGATCTCTTTTAGCGGATTGACTTTTTTTGGTGGATTAATCGTTGCCACAATTGCCATTATCGTCTACCTTAAAAAGTTGAAAATTTCAGTGATTCATTTTGCAGATGCCATGGCACCTACCATGATATTTGCATACGCTGCAGGTAGAATCGGATGTCAAATTAGTGGAGATGGTGATTGGGGTATTGTCAATACCCACCCAAAACCATTTGCATTTATCCCAGATTGGGCATGGGCTTATCAATACCCACATAATGTAGTCAATGAAGGGGTGGCGATACCTGGATGTGTAGGTGCATATTGCAATCAATTGCCTTTGCCGGTTTACCCAACAGCACTATATGAAATTTTGGCTATGTTTATTTTATTTGCCATTATGTGGACCTTCAGAAAAAAGATTATTCAGCCAGGTATATTAACAGGCATCTATTTGATTTTTGTCGGTGCAGAGCGTTTCTTGATCGAGAAAATCAGAGTTAACAACAAATATGATTTCTTACCTTTCCAACCAACGCAAGCAGAATTGATTTCAGTAATTTTGATGTTGGCTGGTGTTGTATTCTTAATCAAATCAAAATCTTGGTTCTCAAAGCAAAAAGCTTAATTTAAATCCATTCAATTTCAAATACAATTCGTTTTTATAAACTATTAAATTTTCATTATGCCATCATTTGATATCGCAAGTTCAGTAGACGTTCAAACATTAGATAATGCAGTGAATGTGGTGAAGAAAGAAATCACCAATCGTTTTGATTTTAAAGGTATTCATGTCGTAATAGATTTGAATAAAAAAGACTACATGATTAAATTGGAGTCTGACTCCGAGATGAAATTGCAACAAATAGTAGACGTACTATTAAGCAGGTCAATTAAGCAAGGGATTGACGCAAATGCCTTTGACCTTTCAAAAGAGCCACAACCAAGTGGAAAAATTTTCAAACAAGATGTTCCAGTAAGAAATGGTTTAAAGCAGGAGGACGCTAAAAAGATCTCTAAGTACATCAAAGACAAGGGTTTAAAGGTTCAAACAGCCATTATGGACGATATTATTAGAGTTACAGGTAAGAAAATCGATGATTTACAGGAAGTTATAGCTGCTTGTAGAACTGAGAATTTTGGGGTTCCGTTACAATATATCAATATGAAGTCCTAATTCTTGGAGCTAAACCTCAAAAATTTGGTCAAAAAGGCATTTTAGCCTATTTTTGCAACCTATTTTATAATTGTCACGGCAAAAACCGTGCAGCCTTAAAAATCATATTATGAAGCAAGGTATCCACCCAGAAGCGTATCGTTTTGTTGTGTTTAAAGACATGAGTAACGGCACTTCTTTTTTAGGTAAGTCTACAGCAAATACCAAAGAAACTATTCAATGGGAAGACGGTAATGAGTATCCAGTTATCAAATTGGAGATTTCAAACACATCTCACCCTTTCTACACTGGTAAGAACATGTTAGTAGATACAGCTGGTCGTATCGATAAGTTCAACAAGCGTTACGCAAAAGCAAAATAAATTAAAACATTTAATTTTCATAAACCCTTTCCAACATCAAGTCGGAGAGGGTTTTTTGTATATTGTACACAATCAATACTTACCTTTGTCCAGCAGGATTGCTTAAATAAATGACTATGCAGAAATTAGACATATTGGCCTTTGGTGCGCACCCCGACGATGTGGAATTAGGATGTGGAGGTACACTTTTAGCTGCAGTTGCAGAAGGCAAAAAAGTAGGTATAATTGATTTAACAAAAGGAGAGTTAGGAACAAGAGGAACAACTTCCATAAGATTAAAAGAAGCTTTATTAGCAGGTGAAATAATTGGTGCAACCATTAGAGATAATTTAGGGATGAAAGATGGTTTTTTTGTGAATGATGAAGCGCATCAATTTGCAGTAATTGAAACAATCAGAAGATTTCAGCCAACTATTATTTTATGTAATGCACCTGAAGACAGGCATCCTGATCATGGAAGAGCAGCTAAGCTAATTGCAGATGCTTCTTTTTTATCCGGACTTGTTAAAATTCAAACAACACATAATGGCGTAGCGCAAGCTGCATGGAGGCCTACACAGGTATTCCATTATATTCAATCAAGAGGATTAAAACCCAATTTTGTAGTGGATATTAGTGCGCATATGGATAAAAAGATGGAATCGATTATGGCGCATGCTTCACAGTTTTATGATCCAAATTCAAATGAACCAAATACTTTTATCTCGAGTAATTCTTTTTTAGAATTTATCAAAGGGCGCGCAAAAGAATTAGGACAACAAATAGGCGTAGCGTATGCAGAAGGATTCATTTCTGAAAAAATGATTGGGATTAGTAGCTTTGATGGATTAATACAAAAAACAACATAAAGAAATTTTATAAAGACGAATTATGGCAATAGTAAAAGTTGGATTGGTACAGATGTCATGTACTGCAGATGTGCAATCAAATAAAGCAAAAGCAGTTGTAAAAATTAAAGAAGCAGCTAAGCAAGGAGCACAAATTATTTGCTTGCAAGAGCTTTATACATCCTTGTATTTTTGTGATGTAGAAGCGTATGAAAATTTTAAATTAGCAGAGCCAATACCTGGTAAAACAACGGATGAATTAAGTTTACTAGCAAAGGAATTAAATGTGGTGATCATTGCATCTTTATTTGAAAAAAGAGCAGAGGGTTTATACCATAATACCACTGCAGTTTTAGATGCTGATGGTCGTTATTTAGGCAAGTATCGTAAAATGCATATACCGGATGATCCGGCGTACTATGAAAAATTTTATTTCACGCCAGGAGATTTAGGCTATAAGGTTTTTAAAACAAAATTTGCAACCATCGGTGTTTTAATATGTTGGGATCAATGGTATCCAGAAGCTGCAAGAATTACAAGTTTAATGGGTGCCGAAATGTTGTTCTATCCAACTGCCATTGGTTGGGCAACAGCACAAGATGAAGCAACCAATACAGAACAATATAACGCTTGGCAAACAATTCAAAGAAGCCATGCAGTTGCAAATGGCGTACCAGTGATTAGTGTAAATCGTGTAGGATTAGAGCAGGATGGATTGATGAAATTCTGGGGAGGTAGTTTTGTAAGTAATCCATTTGGTACTTTGTTGTATAAAGCATCGCATGATCAAGAAGAAATTGCTGTTGTAGATATTGATACAGAGAAATCGGATAGTTACAGAACGCATTGGCCGTTTTTACGTGATCGCCGTATCGATTCTTACCAACCAATTACAAAAAGATATATAGACGATGAGCAATAGTAATTTAGAAAGTTTAAAAGAGGCGATTCGACAAGGCGCTACTCCAAAGTCTTTGGGTTATCAATTTCCTGCTGAGTTTGCAAAACAAGACGCCACTTGGTTAAGTTGGCCTCATAAAGAGGCGAGTTGGCCTGGCAAATTGGATAGCATTTACCCATCTTATATTGAGTTTATTAAAATTCTAACACAATCTCAACGAGTTTGTATCAATGTGGTGGATGCGGCTATGCAAGCAAGGGCAAAAGAAATGATGCAAGCCTTAAAAGTAGATTTATCTAAAGTTCAATTTTTTAATCATCCAACCAACGATGCATGGTGTAGAGATCATGGGCCAAGTTTTTTAATTGGAAATAATCCTGCAGCCCCTAAAGTTATAGTGGATTGGAATATCAATGCATGGGGTGGGAAATACCCTCCTTATGATTTAGATGATGTGATTCCATCACGTATCGCTGAAGCAATGAATCTTCCCGTTTTTTACCCAAATATTATTATGGAAGGTGGCTCTGTTGATTTTAATGGAGCAGGAACAGTCTTGACGTCTAAATGTTGTTTATTAAATGAGAATAGAAATCCGCATTTAAATCAAGCACAGATTGAACAATATTTATGCGATTATTATGGGGTAGATCAAGTGTTATGGGTATCTGAGGGTATTGTCGGCGATGACACGGATGGACATATAGATGATACGGTACGTTTTGTAAATGAAGATACTGTCGTAACAGTGGTTGAATCTAATAAGGCTTCAGAAAATTACACATTATTGCAAGACAATTTGAAAGAATTGAAGGCAATGCGTTTGATCAATGGTAAACAATTAAATATTGTCGAATTGCCGATGCCTGCAGATGTGATCTATGAAGATCAAATGTTGCCAGCTTCTTATGCGAATTTTTATATTAGTAATGCGCATGTTGTTGTGCCTACTTATCGTTGTGCACAAGATAATCAAGCAATGCGTATCCTACAGGATTGTTTTCCAACAAGAGAAGTAGTTGGGATAGATTCAACAGATATTATTTGGGGGCTAGGAAGTTTCCATTGCTTAAGTCAACAAGAACCAAGTATTTAACAATAACATAGTACACAAAGCATCAAGTATATTAAACAAGTCACAATGCGCGCATTCATCCAATCTGTTTTCTTTTTCTGTTTAGTATTGGGGATCTATGCTTGTAACAGTTTTCCTTATGGAAAAACGAATCGTCAGTACAAGCGTCAAGCTAAAGCATTATCTAAAAAAATTAAATTGTCCCCTGAGCTTCAATCCGAAGGGCAGTTATTGCTTGCAGAAAAATGGGTGGGTACGACCAATTTTGATTTACGCAAACCAAATTTTGTTGTGATCCATCATACGGCACAAAATGCATGCGAACAAACTTTAAAAACTTTTACTTTAGAAAGAACAAAAGTAAGTGCCCATTATGTGATTTGTAAGGATGGAACCGTGCATCATATGTTGAATGATTATATGAGGGCATGGCATGGAGGTATCGGAAGTTGGGGAAACAATACAGATTTAAATTCAAGTTCAATTGGTATAGAAATCGATAATAATGGATTTGAGCCTTTTGAGCCAGAACAAATTAGTAGTCTATTACAATTACTTGCTCAATTAAAAAGCAAGTACCAAATACCTGTTGACCATTTTATAGGACATAGTGATATTGCACCTCGTCGTAAAGTAGATCCTAATATTAATTTTCCATGGAAAACCTTATCTGAAAAAGGATATGGCATTTGGTTTGAGCCAAATGCGAGTCAAACTTTACCAAAGGGTTTATCTATCACCCATGCCCTAAGCTTGGTAGGTTATGAGACCAAAGACAGTATCGCTGCAATCCTTGCTTTTAAGCGACATTTTAGACAGGATAGCGCAAGAGTGATGACTTATGCGGATAGCTCTGTTTTAGCCCAATTGATAAAAGCTAAAATGTCTAATTAATTGTTTTAAATAACGTAGTCTTTTTAGACATTACAAGCGCTTCTTTAAGCTTTGCAAGTAATTCAATAACATAGTCTATTCCCATTTTTTTACTAAAATATTTTGTCTACTAACAATTGTTAGCGTAAATTTGGACAAATATTTTACTATGGATTTTCGTTTATCAGAAGAGCAGTTAATGATTCAAAAAGCAGCTCGTGAATTTGCACAACAACAGTGTTTACCAGGTGTAATTGAAAGAGATGAACATCAAAAAGTACCCAAGGACCAATTAATGCAATTAGCAGATCTTGGTTTTATGGGTATCATGACTTCCCCTGAATATGGTGGTGCTGGTATGGATACGATTAGCTATGTATTAGCGATGGAAGAAATAAGTAAAGTAGATTCTAGTGTGAGTGTAAGCGTGAGTGTAAATAACAGTTTAGTTTGTTGGGGACTAGAATATTTTGGTAACGAAGCGCAGAAACAAAAATATTTAACACCATTGGCACAAGGTAAAAAGGATGGTGAATTATACCTTGGTGCATTTTTATTAAGTGAACCAGAAGCAGGTAGTGATGCGACTCATCAGCATACAAGTGCAATAGATAAAGGAGATCATTATGTCTTAAATGGCGTTAAAAACTGGATCACCAATGGTTCGACTGCATCTGTCTATTTAGTGATGGCTCAAACAGATGCTTCTAAAGGTTCAAGAGGTATCAACGCATTTATTGTTGAAAAAAATACACCAGGTATTACAGTAGGACCTAAAGAAAATAAAATGGGTATTCGCGGAAGTGATACACATTCTATTTCATTTACAGATGTAATTGTTCCGAAAGAAAATAGGATTGGGGAAGATGGATTTGGTTTCAATTTTGCCATGAAGACTTTGAATGGTGGTCGAATTGGTATTGCTGCACAAGCACTTGGTATCGCAAGTGGTGCCTACGAATTAGCGTTGGCTTATAGTAAAGAAAGAAAGTCTTTTGGTAAACCAATACATGAGCATCAAGCTATTCAATTCAAATTAGCCGAAATGGCAACAAGAATTGAGACTGCTCGATTATTATGTTATAAAGCTGCCTGGGAAAAAGACAACCATATGGATTATGTGATGAGTGCTGCAATGGCGAAACTACATGCGAGTGATACAGCAATGTGGGTCACAACAGAAGCGGTGCAAGTACATGGTGGATATGGATTTGTAAAAGAGTTTCATGTTGAGCGATTAATGCGAGATGCAAAAATTACTCAAATTTACGAAGGCACATCTGAGATCCAGAAAATGGTTATTGGTCGTTGTATCACTAAATAGTTACCAGTATAATTAGGAACGAATTAATTGCTTTGTTCTAATTATCTTTGTAATCTATGTCAGTAAACATTTCAGCTTATCAGTCTATCCATGCTCGTTTAAATGACCAGCAAGTTTCACTTATTGCAGTTAGTAAAACAAAGCCCAATGAAGATTTGATGGAATTGTATGCATTGGGTCAACGTGCATTTGGAGAGAACTATGTGCAAGAATTAGTAGATAAAGCTGCTTCATTACCTAAGGATATACAATGGCATTTTATTGGACATTTACAATCCAATAAAGTAAAATACATTGCCCCATTTGTTCATTTAATTCATGGGGTGGATAGCGAAAAATTAATACAAGAAATTAATAAACAAGCCTTAAAACAGGGCAGGGTAATTGATTGTTTATTGCAAGTCCATATTGCTGAAGAGGACACGAAGTTTGGTTTTGACGAAACTAGTCTAATGGAATTTTTACAATCTGGTAGATTAGCAAATTACCCAAATGTTACAATTAAAGGTTTAATGGGCATGGCTAGTTTTTCAGATAATCAAGAACAAGTTCAAAAAGAGTTCAAGCAATTAAAGAAATGTTTTGACCTCGCTAGAAATTCAATTGGAGCAACCTGTACTATTTTAAGTATGGGCATGAGTGGGGATTACGAATTAGCAATTCAAGAGGGAAGTAATATGGTTCGAATTGGCAGTTTATTATTTGGAGCAAGAAATTATCCTGCAGCCAAATAACTTTTATAAATTTGATTTACTAATAATATCCAATATAAAAAAAAGAGAGACTCAACAGCCTCTCTTTTTTTATTCAACTTAATTGAAAAGATAAATTCATTTCAAAAGAAATTACTTTGTTTTAAAAAGAATTATTTTGTTTTAGAATGATCAAAAACCAACTGACAGAAAGCTTTTACACCAACAATAAAGCCAGATTCATCTAAGTAAAAGTCTGGTGTGTGGTGCGGGCCCGCTTTACTTGGGTCAGTACCTTTTGGTAAGGCACCTAAATTAAAAAAGAAGCTTGGTGCTTTTTCACCAAAGAAAGAAAAATCTTCGGCACCTGTTACCCAAGTTGATTCAGAAACATTTTCAGCACCAGCTGCTTTAATTAAAGCAGGTAAAGTTTTCTTTACTAAACTAGGATCATTAAAGGTCACCAAAGTTTTAGTATCTATCGTCACATCAGCAGTTGCACCAGAGCTTGCAGCAATTGTTTTCACAGTATGCTTAATTCTTTCATGCACTTCCTTTTGCATTTTGCTATCTAATGTTCTAATAGTACCAGTCATGTCTGCTGTTTCTGGGATAATATTTGAACGAACACCACTATTGATTGTACCCACAGTAATAACCACAGGTGCAGTTGTTAAATCCATTTGTCTACTTACAATATGTTGTAAACCTTCTACGATTTGAGCAGATGCTGCAATAGGGTCAACGCCGCCCCATGGTTGAGAACCATGACTTCCTTTTCCATTTACTTTAATGGTAAACCAATCTGATGAAGCCATGAATGCTCCAGCTTTATATTTTAATGTACCTACTGGTGTTTGAGAACTAATATGTATTCCAAATACCGCATCAACTTTTGGGTTGTCTAATGCACCTTCTTTAATCATTAATGGAGCGCCACCTTCTTCTGTACCTGGCGCACCTTCCTCTGCAGGTTGAAATAAGAATACCACGGTACCTGGTAAATCTTTTTGCATCGCATGCAATACTTTAGCAGTAGCCATTAAAATAGAAGTATGAGAATCATGTCCACATGCATGCATTACGGGTACTTTCTTACCATCATATTCCGCAGTTACTTTTGAAGCAAAGGGTAGGTTGACTCTTTCATATACTGGAAGCGCATCAATATCTGCTCTTAATGCCACTACAGCACCGGGTTTGCCCCCTTTTAAAACAGCTACAACACCTGTCTTAGCAACAGGATAACGAACTTCTACACCAGGTAAGGTTTTTAAGAAGTCAGCAATATATTTACCTGTATTGTATTCTCTATTTGACAATTCAGGGTTTTGGTGAAAATGTCTTCTCCATTGAATTAATTCAGGTTCAACTTTTTCAAGCAATTGAGCATAATTTTTTGGTAGCTCTTGAGCTATTGAACTGCTAGCGATCAATAAGCTCATTGCGAATAGAAGTTTACGCATGTTGTAGGTTTTGATGATGAATATTTTTATTATAAAGGTTTAAATTAGGCTTTGTATTCTCCAAATACGTTTCTAAGTACATCAGCAATTTCTCCTAAAGTACATTTTGCTTCAACCGCAGCAATAACAGGTGGCATGATATTGTTGCCACTATTCGCTGCATCTGTGATAGCAGCTAAACATGAGGTTGCTAATGCATTATCACGATTTGCTTTTAAAGCTTTTATTTTTTCAATTTGAGCTTCCTGAATACGAGCATCAATTTTGAAAATTGGAATTTTGTTTGTCTCTTCTGATTGGTATTCATTGACACCCACAATTATTTTATCTTTCGACTCAATGTCTTTTTGATATTTGTAGGCACTATCACTAATCTTGTTTTGCATCCATCCTGATTCAATTGCAGCGACTGCGCCACCCATTTCATCTATTTGTTTAATTAACTCCATTGCTTTTGAAGCAACTTCTGAAGTCAAATTTTCTACAAAATAACTTCCTGCTAATGGATCTGCAGTATCCGGAATACCACTTTCATATGCTACTACTTGTTGTGTCCTTAAAGCGATTGTAGCAGCTTGTTCAGTAGGTAAACCCAAAGCTTCATCAAATCCGTTGGTGTGAAGACTCTGCGTTCCACCCATCACCGCTGCGATCGTTTGAATCGTAACCCTAGTGATATTATTTAAAGGTTGTTGTGCAGTTAAGGTAGCACCACCAGTTTGTGTATGAAAACGAAGCATCATTGCTTTTTCATCCGTTGCACCTAAGTCCTTCATCATTGTTGCCCATATACTTCTCGCTGCTCTAAATTTTGCAACTTCTTCAAATAAATTGTTATGTGCATTAAAGAAGAAGGAAAGTCTTTTTCCAAATACATTGATATCTAATCCCTTTGCCAAAGCAGCTTCAACATAAGCTTTACCATTACTCAATGTAAATGCAATTTCTTGCACCGCAGTACTACCAGCTTCACGAATATGGTACCCAGAAATAGAGATACTATTCCATTTAGGTAAGTCTGTGCTACACCATTCAAAAATATCTGTGATAATACGCATTGAATGTCTTGGAGGGTAGATATAAGTTCCTCTTGCTGCGTATTCTTTCAAAATATCGTTTTGAATAGTACCTGATAATTGTTTTAAATCAATTCCTCTTTTTTTAGCCACAGCAACATAGAGTGCTAACAGAATAAAAGAAGTGGCATTGATTGTCATTGAGGTACTGATTTTATCTAATGGAATATCATTGAATAAAATTTCCATATCTTCTATAGAACAGATGGATACCCCAACTTTTCCAACTTCGCCATCTGCAAGTGCATGGTCTGCATCATAACCAATTTGAGTAGGAAGGTCAAAAGCGACACTTAAACCCATCACACCTTGAGATAATAAATAATGGTAACGTTGATTACTTTCTTGTGCAGTAGAAAAACCTGCATATTGACGCATTGTCCAAAGCTTTCCACGATACATATCATTTTGAACCCCTCTCAAATAAGGGAATGTACCTGGATTGGGAATTGTTTGCGCCGCTTCGGGAAGGTCTGCCGATGTGTAGACCTTCTTAATCTCTATACCGCTGTCCGTTTGCTTCTTATTAGATTCCATAGTTCAAATTACGAAAAATTGGCTGTTTTTGTACCTAATAATTTTTCTATTTTCGAAAAATTGGAGTAAGGACTATAACTGGATATGTCTTAATTTTACAGTACCAACCAGGTATTGATTTTGTTCAATGCTTGTATAAAAAATTACTACAAGATGTCTACAATAACAGATTCATTAGCAACACCAGTAACATTTACTGCAGGAGCAATAGAAGAATTACATCGTTTAATGAACGCACCAGATTTTGATCAACAACAAAGATTAAGAGTGGGTGTTAAAGGCGGTGGTTGTAGCGGAATGACCTATGTGTTAGGTTTTGATGTACCAACTGATAAAGACCTTCTATTTGCAATTGAAGGTATCCCATGTTGTATGGAAACGGCGCATCAGATTTATCTTTATGGAATGCAAATTGATTGGCAGGGTGGTTTAAACAGTAGAGGTTTTACTTTCACCAATCCAAATGCATCTAGTACCTGTGGATGTGGTACTTCTTTCGCAGTTTAATTTTTTTTTAAAATAGTATTACTAACAAAAAAAGCCCACTTTTTAAGTGGGCTTTTTTTGTATTCGATCTTTTATAGTCTAAGCATTGTTAGCGCTATGTTTTTTTGCTTTTGGCTCTGTTCCTAATGGCTTGTTCTTAGCAAAATCTACTAATACTGGAGCAGCAACAAAGATAGAAGAATAGGTACCTGTGATCACACCAATCAACATTGCGAATGCAAAACCTCTTGTTACTTCTCCACCAAAGATGAATAAGATTAAGATAGTCAAGAATACAGTCAATGAAGTCATGATTGTTCTAGATAATGTTTGGTTGATCGCTTTGTTAATGATTGTAGCATTGTCTACACCTTTCATTAAATGACTGTCCTCACGGATACGGTCATAAACGATTACTGTATCATTCATAGAGAAACCAATTACCGTTAAGATAGCTGCAATGAAATGCTGGTCAATCTCTAATGGGAATGGAACAACTTCTCTTAAGAAACTAAATACAATCAATGTTACGAATACGTCGTGTAATAAAGAGAAGATGGTTCCTAAAGAATATCTCCAATCACGGAAACGTATAAAGATGTATAAACAAATAGCAATCAATGCGAAGATGGTTGCTTTTGTTGCACCCGCTTTTAAATCTTCAGAGATAGAAGGCAATACTTTTTGTTGCTTTTGCTTGTATTGCTCATCAAATTCTTTAAAGGTAATGCCAGCAGGTAATTGTTTGCTTAAACCTTTGAATAATAATGCTTCTACTTCTTGGTCAATATTATTGCCTTGATCTTTGATCTTATATGAAGTAGTGATATTGATTTGGTTTTTAGTATCTACCGTTTTAATGATCGGCGCTTCACCAAATACAGCTTTCAATTCGTTTCTAACTTCTTCGATATTTACAGCTTTGTCAAATTTAATAGTGAAGCTACGTCCACCAGCAAATTCAACACCTTCGTCAAATCCGTTGAAGAAAGAAGCAATACCACCAATTAATACAACAACAGATAAAATATAAGCGTACTTTCTAAATTCAATGAATTTGAAATTTGCATTCTTGAAAATACCTCTAGATACAGCTGTGAAATATTCAAAGTGTCTATTCTTGCTTGTATAGATATCAGTGATTAATCTTGAAACTAGGATACCACAGAACAAAGATAATAAGATACCAATGATTTGTGTTGTTGCGAATCCTAATACAGGACCTAAACCGAAGTAAGCTAAGATAACCGCAGTTAAAAGGGTAGTAACGTGCGCATCCAATACAGGAGACATAGAACGCTTATATCCATCTGCTACTGCTAATTGATAGCTCTTGCCCTTGGTTAATTCCTCTTTAATTCTTTCGAATATAATTACGTTGGTATCAACTGCCATACCAATAGTTAATACTAGACCGGCAATACCTGGTGCAGTTAATGTAAATCCTAATGCACTTAAAATACCAATTGTAAATAATAAGTTTAAGATCAATGCGATATTCGCAACCCATCCACCTGTGTTAAAGTAAATCAACATTAAGGCGAAAATTACTAAGAAAGAAACACCAAATGCCATTGCACCACCTTGGATAGAAGCGTTACCTAAAGTAGGACCTACTTGTTGGTCAGCAACAATTTTAGCAGGAGCAGGTAATTTACCGCTCTCTAAAATTTGAGCTAAATCTTGCGCAGTCTTTAAAGAGTAATTCCCAGATATTTGAGAGTTACCAGTTGTAATTGCATCATTCACATTTGGAGCAGAGTAAACGATATTATCTAAAACAATTGCAATAGGCTTGCCAACGTTTTTAGAAGTCATCTTAGCCCAAATGCTTGTTCCAATTTTATCCATGTTCATCTTGATCGCTACTTTACCGCGCTCATCAAAATCTTGTGTTGCGTTCGCAACATGATCGCCTTCTAATTCAGCTAAACCATTTTCCAATGTTTTGATTGCATATAAAGGTAAAACGTCTTTTGCTTTAGGATCAGATTCATCTGGTTTACCGTACATGAATACCAAGTTCGAAGGGAACTTAGATTTTACTTCTGGTAAAGCTAAATAAGCATTCAATACAGCCGAATCTTTTTTCAATGTATAACCAATCTCAGCAGGGAAAATGTATTGACCATTTTTTGATTGATATGGTTGAGTAAATTGAACAATTTTTAACAATGGATTTTTCGCTGCATTTGCTTTTGCAGTATCAATTTTTGCAACAGCAGAAGAATCAACGATTCCAGCATTGCTTAATTCAATTGCTTTGTCTGCAGCTAAAATGCCACTTTGGAAATCTTTATTTTCTAACGTGTATACTTCAAAGAATTGAAGGTTCGCAGTAGATTGTAAATAAGATCTAACACGCTCTTTATCAGAGATGCCAGCTAATTCAATATTGATGATACCTTTTGCTGGATCTGGGTTGATTGTTGGAGACGCCAAGCCAAATCGGTCAATACGAGTAGTTAAAATCTTATAAGTATTGTTAAATGCTAAAATAGATTGCTCTTGTAAATAAGTAATTACAGTTGCATCTGATGCATCAAATTTTAATTTACCATTGCTTCTGCTTGCGAATAATGGGGCCAATTTCCCAGTAGGGTTGATCGCTTTATATTCGTTTGTAAACAAAGTAATTAAGTCAGCATTGCTGTTTGCTTTTTTATTTACTGCATTTGTTAGTGCGGTATTAAATGCAGGCTCCTTAGAGTAATTAGCCAATGATTTGATTAGACCATCTAATCCTACTTCCATTGTAACACTCATACCACCTTGTAAATCAAGGCCTAACATTAATTCATTTTCTTTTGCAGCACCATAAGTTGTCAAACCAAAGAAAAGCTTTGTGTCTTTGGTACTGTCTAATAAACGCTTGTAATAAACTTTCTTAGCATCATTGATGCTATCGTTGTATAACAATTGTTGGTCTTTATCACTTGGATAAACCTGTTCAGCTTTAGGTAGTTTGTTGACCCAAGCCGTTGCTTTAGCATCCATTGCTTTTTCGTGTGTTCTAACGAACCAAGTAAAAGATAATTGGTAAAGACAAATTAAAATAAGCGCAAATGTAAAAAAGCGCACTAATCCTTTGAGTTGCATAATAGTTTGGTTAACTTTTTTTAGTCGGCAAATATAATGGAAACAAGCCTAAAAAAGGCCCTATTTGACCATTATTTTGAGTGGTCTTGGGAGCGTTTCTAGTCTATGCTCATTTGAAAATAAAGGGGTGAATTTGCAGGAATTGAGCCAACTGCATTAGCACCGTAAGCTAAAGAAGAGGGGATAACCATTTTGATTTTTCCACCCTTTCCAATTAAAGGCACGGCAATCTGCCAGCCCACAATAAGATCTTTCAAGGCATAAGTAATTGTTCCTGCATCAAATTGGATGCCAGTCATCAATTTTCCGGTATAAGTCATTGTAAGTGAAGTACATAGGTTAGGCTTGGCCGTATCGCCAGGAGTAATAATTTCGTACAAAATGCCACTTGGGTGCACGGTGTAATTGATGCCATTGTTGTTACAGAAAGCAACCATTTGGGCCCTTTGAGTGGCTGAGTTATCATTTACGTATTGCGGCTTAATTGTACAAGCAGTGTTATTTGAATTATCAGTATCAGATTTGCTACAAGCTTCTAAAAGGAAAATGCCAGAAAGGAGTAAAAAAAGGCTAAATATGCCAAGAATGCTTGATTTTTTTGTGTTTTTTGGAGTAAAATGGATCATTTTTTGTTTTTTATATGCTTTATTTCATTAAATCTTTGTTCATTCATCTCAGATGTAAATTGCTGATAGAGCCAACCAAATCCTGTTGAAATTAGGATAATTGTAATTAATATCCATAGAATATTCCCTCTAGAATTTGCGACCATGTTCGCTCTTTCATACCAGCCCATCTCGGCAACGATTAAAATTAAGATACCTAATAATAGACTAATGCTCAAACCTCTTAAGAATGATTTCCGTTTATAATGGGGGATAGCACGTTCTTTCTCCCAATAGGTATAAAATTTTTCGTCGTCTGGGTGGAGCATGCACAAATTTATGGATTGCAGGCTGAATTCAATTGCATTACTTATATTTAGTTTTTAAACAAATTCTAAAAAGATGAAATCCTTTCTCCAAAAATTTGGTTTGACAGCCTATATTTTAATTTTGATGCTCCATTTGTTCGCACAATTATTAGGGTATACTCAAATACAAATTGGCTCTAAGTTGGTTTTGTTGCCCTTATTAATGGCTTCATTTTATGTGCAACCATTTTTTGAATCTGCACCAAAAATCAAGTACTTGATTTTGATTGGATTGTTTGGATCTTTCTTGGGGGATGCTTTTTTATTGTCTGACGCTTATTTTATCCCTGGTATGATTGCCTTTATGACAACGCATATTTTTAACATTATTTTCTTTCATTCAATTAAACCAGAAGCAGGGAAATCTAAAGCGAAATTATTTATTTCTATTTTATTATTAGCTGCATTTTGTGTATTTGTATATAGCTTCTTGAAGGATGCAATGGGGGCATTGATTTATCCAATATTAGTTTACATGATTTTAATTTCTTCATCAGCGATCTATACAGTTAGAACTTCATTAAATTCAAAAACTACTTTGATTGCAGATTTATTTTGGACTCCGGGTATGTTGTTTTTTATTGCATCGGATGCAGTGCTGGCTTTCAATAAATTTTATTGGTCAACACAAAGTCCTATCGATCATATTGGATTAGTGACTATGGCTACTTATGGTATTGCTCAATTATTATTAGTGAAAGGGTTTCAATTGTATTTTGCAAAACAAACAACTACTTAATTTATTTTATATACTTGTTTCTACATAAAACTAGTACACACAAAAAAGTCCTCCAATTGCTTGGAGGACTTTTTTTTATACTTTTTATTTTTAGTATTAGTAACCCATACCGCCCATATCAGGAGCGCCACCTGGAGCTGGCATTTCAGCTTTTGGTTTGTCAGCAATCACACACTCTGTTGTTAACAACATAGAAGCAATTGAAGCTGCATTTTCTAAAGCAACTCTAGATACTTTAGTTGGATCAATAACACCTGCTTTAAATAAGTTTTCGAAAACTTCTGTTCTTGCATTGAAACCAAAGTCGTCTTTACCTTCTTTGATTCTTTGTACAACGATAGAACCTTCGATACCACTGTTCTTAACAATTTGACGTAATGGTTCTTCAATTGCACGACGTACAATTTGAATACCTGTAGTCTCATCGTCATTTGCACCTTTTAATTTATCTAAGCTAGCAACGGCACGGATATAAGCCACACCACCACCAGGAACAATACCTTCTTCAACAGCAGCACGTGTTGCATGTAAAGCATCATCTACACGGTCTTTCTTTTCTTTCATTTCTGTTTCAGTAGCTGCACCAACGTACAATACTGCAACACCACCGCTTAACTTCGCTAAACGCTCTTGTAATTTTTCTTTATCGTACTCAGAAGTTGTATTTTCAATTTGAGCTTTGATTTGATTTACACGAGAAGTGATATCAGCTTTTTTACCTTTACCACCAACGATAACTGTATTGTCTTTATCAATTGTGATAGAAGATGCTTGACCTAAATAAGTTAAGTCTGCATTTTCTAATTTGAATCCTTGCTCTTCGCTAATTACAGTACCTGCAGTTAAGATCGCAATGTCATTCAACATTTCTTTTCTTCTATCACCAAATCCTGGAGCTTTAACAGCAGCCACTTTGATTGTACCACGTAATTTGTTTACAACCAATGTTGCCATTGCTTCACCTTCTAAATCTTCAGCGATGATTACTAATGGGCGATTTGTTTGAGCAACTTTCTCTAAAATATGTAAGATATCTTTCATTGCAGAAATCTTCTTATCATAAATTAAGATGTAAGGATTTTGCATTTCAGCTTCCATCTTTTCGCTATTTGTAACGAAGTATGGAGAAACGTATCCACGATCGAATTGCATACCTTCAACAACATCTACTGTTGTGTCAGTTCCTTTAGCTTCTTCCACTGTGATAACACCTTCTTTGCCAACTTTAGCCATTGCAGTTGCAATTAACTTACCAATTTCATTGTCGTTGTTTGCAGAAATAGAAGCTACTTGCTCAATCTTTTTAGAGTCGTTGCCAACTGTTTGAGATTGTGCTTTTAAGCTTGCTACAACTTTTTCAACCGCTTTATCGATACCACGCTTTAAATCCATTGGATTTGCACCAGCAGTAACGTTTCTTAATCCTTCGCTGATAATTGCTTGCGCTAATACAGTTGCTGTTGTTGTACCATCACCTGCTAAATCAGCAGTTTTAGATGCAACTTCTTTTACCATTTGCGCACCAATATTTTCGATTGGATCTTCTAAGTCAATTTCTTTAGCAACAGATACACCATCTTTTGTAACAGAAGGTGAACCAAATTTTTTCTCAATCACCACATTACGACCTTTTGGCCCTAAGGTAACTTTTACAGCGTTGGCTAATGTGTCAACACCTTTTTTCATTTTATTTCTCGCTTCTAAGTCGAAAAAAATCATTTTAGACATATTCTGTTAATTTTTAAATTCTTAAATAAGGTTTTGATTCCTGTTCAATTATACAATTGCAAGGATATCACTCTCACGCATGATCAATAAATCTTGACCTTCAATTTGGATTTCAGTACCAGCATATTTGCCGTATAAAACTGTGTCACCCACTTTTACAGTAACAGGTTCATCTTTTTTACCTGGACCAGCTGCTACGATTGTTCCACGTTGTGGCTTCTCTTTTGCAGTGTCTGGGATGATGATTCCACCAGCTGTTTTCTCTTCAGCAGCGGCAGGCATAACAATTACTCTGTCGTGTAGCGGGGTAATGTTTAATTTTTTTGCCGAACTCTTAGCCATAGTTTATCTTTTTAATTGATTAATTAATGTCTTTAACATAACTACCATAACCATGCCATCTGCCTATAAAGCAAATAGATAGGTCAAAATTTCAGTTCAGGTTGCTATTTTGAGACTAGGACGCAAATTAATGCCAAAAATGTCAGTTTTAAGCAATTTTATTATACATTTGCAACCCCAATAGCTCTTATAATTATGATGAACAGAAGAAATATCCGAATAAAAGTAATGCAAGTCATGTATATGTTAGATGCACAAAACGTGGCAACAGCAGCAGGCTTATTACAGAGAGAATTTGATAAAACTCGTAATTTATTCGTTTACCTAGTTCATTTAGTGCATCAAATAGCACGTTATGCAGAGATTGAGGCCTTACAAAGAGCCTCTAAAAACCTTCCCAATCAAGCCGATTTACAAGTAAATATCAAATTAGCAGGCAATTCCATTGTTTGGCAAACCCTTGAATCTGAAAAATACAAGCAAGCTTTAGAAATTGTGAAGCCACAGCAATGGATTGACAATGATATGGTTAAGGCCATTTTTCGTCAGTTAGTCGAATCCCCAGAATATCAGGTCTATATTCTTGAAGAAAATAGAGAAAAAGCAAAAGAATCGGCTATTTTAAAGTTCATTTTTGGGCAGTTGATTTTGAACTCTGAAAATGCACTAGAAACTATTGAATCTCAGTTCTCAAATTGGGATGATGATGGAGAGATGATCATTGGTTTTATGTTGAACTATTTCCAAAAGCCAGGATCGGTAGATTTTATTGATTTAGTAGGAGATGAGAAGATGAAATTTGCCAAAGACCTTTTAAGAACGGCTATTGAGAAGCAGGAGGTAACAGAAGCCTTGATTGTGCCAAAATTAAAGAACTGGGATCCGGAACGTATTGCGGTGATAGATATGATTTTATTGAGGTTAGGTGTTTGTGAGTTACTTTATTTTGATACCATACCAACGAAAGTATCTATCAATGAGTATATTGATTTAGCAAAAGAATATAGCACGGAACAAAGTGGTCATTTTGTCAATGGTATCCTTGATAACATCCACAAAGAATTAGTTGCCTCAGGTAAAATCCAAAAAATAAGTCACAAAGCAAAGTAGTTGCTTTATCCTATATTTGTAATCAAGTTTAAAACATAAACAATTCAAAATGACACAAATTTTATTACAAGCTCCACAACAAGGTGGTACTTTTCAGTTGATCATGTTAGGTGGTATTATTTTGGTTTTCTGGTTTTTCATGATCCGTCCACAAGCTAAAAAAGCAAAAGAGCAAAAGAAATTCATCGATAACATGCAAAAAGGAGATAAAGTAGTTACCATTGCAGGTATCCATGGTACAATCAATAAAGTGAACGAAGACAACACCATTCAATTAGAAGTTAGCCCAGGTAGCTATTTGAAAATTGAAAGATCTTCTATCAGTTTAGAATGGTCTCAAGTAATTAATAAATAAGATAATTCTTATCAATATTTAATCCGAAATTAGACTCCAGTAAAATGGAAACTGATTTCGGATTTTTTTTAGCATAATATGGCAATAATAATTGGTTTAACAGGCGGGATTGGATCGGGCAAATCGGTGGTAGCAAAAGTATTTGCTACACTAGGTATACCTGTTTTCAATGCCGACGAAGAAGCAAAGAAAATTATGCAAGAAAGTCCATTAATTAAAGCTAAATTAATGGAACAATTCGGCGCTGATATCTATGATGCCTCTGGGCTTCAAAAAGAAAAATTAGCGGGCATTGTTTTTAATGATCCTTTCCAATTACAATTACTCAATGCTATTGTTCATCCTATCACCATTCAAGCAGCAAAGGATTGGGCAGCAAAACAAAATAGCCCCTATGTAATTAAAGAAGCTGCATTAATTTTTGAATCTGGTTCTGCTGATGGTTTGTTTAAAGTAATAGGAGTGACTGCTCCATTAACAATTCGAAAGCATAGAGTGATGCAAAGAGATGGTATTACGAAAGATCAAGTTGAAGCACGCATGCGCAATCAAATTTCTGATACTATCAAAATGCGTTTATGTGATTATGTTATTCATAACGACAATCATGAAATGGTTATACCACAAGTCTTGGAAATAGATAAAGCTATTAGAGTAGCAATTCAAGAAGCCTCAAAATAAGTACCACAACTTCAATCTTTATAAAAGAGCTTAAGTTGTTTAGATTGGTTTTACAATTTTATAACACCAACGTTTTAATCTTCCTTCAAAATCAAAAGGTGTTGTCGCTTTTGTAATATCTTTTATTTGATCTGATTTTATTTGTTCGGCATCAAGAATGAATTGGGTAAAATTAGTGCTGAAGTAAAGAATGCCTCCTGGCTTCATTGCCTTAAGCATATCGTTAATCAATTCCACATGGTCTCTTTGAATATCTAAAATATCCTTCATTCTTTTGCTGTTGCTAAATGTAGGCGGATCCATCACTACTAAATCGTAATGGTTCATTGGTAATGTTTTTAAATATTGCTTGACATCTGCATGTACAAATTGATAGGCACTTGTTAAGGGTAATTGATTTAATTTAAAATTTTCCTCACTCCAACTTAAGTAGGTTTTTGATAAATCAACCGAGGTGACTGTCTTGGCACCCGCTTTTGCTGCATAGACCGAGAAGGAGCTGGTATAGCAAAATAGGTTTAAGAAATTCGTATCCTTTGCTTCTGCATGGACCATTTGTCTAGTAACGCGATGGTCTAAAAATAAACCAGTATCTAAATAATCGGTCAGGTTAACGATAAAATTCAAACCATTTTCTTGTGCAGTAATGATTTTAGATTCAGTTACTGCTTCTTTCTCGTATTGACCTTCTCTATGCGACATTCTTTTACGAAGTTTCACATACATATGATCAATATGCACGCCCGTCATTTCTGAAATAATTCTTTTGGTTTCTGCAAACCAAAGATCATGTTCTTCTTCAGTTAATGCATGTCTGCGATTGTACTCGGCAATATAAATATATGTTTCATAGAACTCCACACAGATAGGAAATTCAGGTAGGTCATGGTCATACAATCTCCAACAAGTAACATTGAGTCGCTTGGCTTGTTTTGATCGGTGCTTATAATTTTTAAGCAATCGATTTTCAAACATTTGGAATTTTTCTGGAGTCATGATTAAGATAAAATTACGACAAAAAAAGAAGCGTTACTCTTGTAACGCTTCTTTTACTATTTCAAATAGGGATTAATTTAATTTTGCTAAAGCTTCTCTAATTCTAGCCCAAGCTTTTTCAATATTAGGCATGCTGTTAGCAAACGAGAATCGAACGCAATTAGGCTCTCCAAATGCATCACCCATTACAGAAGATACATGAGCTGTATTTAATAGGTACATGCTAAAGTCAGAAGCATTTGTTATTGTTTGTGTACCATCCGATTTGCCATAATAACTACTTACGTCAGGGAATACATAAAATGCGCCTTCTGGTGCAAAGCATTTAAATCCAGGCATTGCATTTACTAATTCCAATGTTTTAGTACGACGACGCGTAAACTCTTCGGTCATATCCATAGATGGTTTTAAATCGCCCACTAAAGCAGCAACGGCTGCTTTTTGTGTGATAGAACAAGTACCAGAAGTAAATTGACCTTGTAATTTCTCCATTGCTTTAGCAACCGTAGTGTTTGATGCAGTATATCCAAGTCGCCATCCAGTCATGGCAAAACCTTTACTTAATCCATTGATCAAAACAACTTGGTCTTTAATTTCACTGAATTGTGCAATACTTTCGTGTTTGCCAACGAAGTTTATATATTCGTAAATCTCATCTGATAAGATGGTGATTTGAGGATATTTATTGAAAAGGTTTGCTAAAGCTTCTAATTCAGTTTTGCTGTAAACTGCGCCAGAAGGATTACATGGTGACGAAAACATAAATACTTTTGTCTTTGGTGTAATTGCAGCTTCTATTTGTGCAGGTGTAGCTTTGAATCCTGCATCAACAGTCGTTCTAATTTCAACGACTTTACCTCTTGCGATTTTCACCAATTCAGAATAAGTAACCCAATATGGAGTTGGGATAATCACTTCATCACCTTCGTCCACCAATGCTAAAAGTGCATTCGCTAAACTCTGTTTGGCGCCTGTTGAGGTAATGATTTGATCAGGAGTGTAATCAAGGTTATTGTCTCTTTTTAATTTAGTACAAACGGATTCTCTTAAATCTAAAAAACCAGCTACAGGGGTATAGTGACTCCAGTTATCATTGATGGCTTTAATAGCTGCATCTTTAATATGTTGAGGGGTATCAAAATCTGGTTCCCCTAAGCTTAAATCAATCACATCAATTCCTTGTGCTCTTAATTCACGACCTAATTTGGCCATTTTTAGTGTTTCTGGTTCACTGAATCGGTTCAATAGAGATGATAATTCCATGTTGTATTGTTTGTGACTCAAATTTCGCAATTTATTGCCAAACGAACACAGATTTTATATCCCCAATGCCATTAAATTATTGACCTAATTGTTAATATCTACTTTTAACTTACTTACATTTGTTTTGAATATGGAAAAGTTTATCTCAGTATTTGATATGTTTAAAATTGGTGTGGGGCCTTCAAGTTCTCATACATTAGGACCTTGGCTTGCAGCAAAGCATGTAATGGAACGGGCTGCTAAAGAAACCGAAATTTCTCAGATACAATCTATTCATGTTTACCTCTATGGATCTTTGGCAAAAACAGGTAAAGGACACGGAACTGATACTGCTATTTTAATGGGTTTATTAGGAGAAGATCCAGTAACTACCGACACCAGTTTGATTACTGAAAAAGTGCAGGCTATTAAAACGCAACAAAGTATTTTGATGAATGGATCTCATGCCATTCATTTTGATTATTCCAATCACTTAGTTTTTTTAAAAGACAAAAGTTTGCCTTATCATCCGAATGCTTTGCAATTTGTAATTGAGTTAAATGGGAATGTAAAAACGTATACCTATTATTCTGTTGGCGGTGGATTCATTGAGACAGAAAAATCAGAAGATGGTTTGGATTTAGGTCAAATTATTGAAGATAAAAAGGAAGAAAATATAGAAGTTCCGTTTAACTTTTTTCATACGAATGATTTAATACATTGGTGTATTAAAACTGGCTTGTCTATTTCTGATATAGTTAGAGAAAATGAAAAGCAAATACATAGTGAACAAGCCCTTGCAGATGGATTAGATCGTTTATGGAAAACCATGTCAGATTGTATTTTTAAAGGGGTGCATGCCGAAGGGATATTACCTGGAGGATTGCAGGTGAGAAGAAGGGCATTCGATTTGAATGCAAAATTGTTGAAAAATTCTAACAAAGAAAAAGCACAAACGTTAAAAGAATGGATGGGTCAAATTCAAGGCGGTGGAAATGATTTTACATCAATTTTAGATTGGGTTAGTTGTTTTGCTTTAGCGGTAAATGAAGAGAATGCAAGTTTTGGACGGGTGGTCACAGCGCCTACAAATGGAGCAGCAGGGGTGATACCTGCGGTTTTAATGTATGCGATTAACTTTTGCAACAAAGACAATCAAGCTGATATACATCGCTTTTTATTAACGTCCAATGCAATTGGAATTTTATTTAAAAATGGGGCAACTATTTCTGCGGCAATGGGTGGATGTCAAGCAGAAATTGGCGTTTCCTCGGCAATGGCAGCAGCTGGTTTGACTGAATTATTAGGTGGCAATCAACGTCAAGTATTAATGGCGGCAGAAATAGCAATGGAACATCATTTAGGTTTGACCTGTGATCCTGTGGGTGGTTTAGTACAAATACCATGTATCGAAAGAAATACTATGGGTGCCATCAAAGCGATAACAGCAGCTCAATTGGCGTTACAAAGCAAACCAGATTATGCTTTAGTAAGTTTAGATAAAGTAATTCATACCATGTGGAATACTGCATTGGACATGAATGTAAAATATAAAGAAACTGCAGATGGTGGATTGGCAACGCAAATTCCAATTGGATTGGCGGAATGTTAGATTCCGTTAAGCTTCAATCGCTGCTTCGTCTACCAAACTAAAATCTTGAATTACATTGTATAAAGTACCGCGTTCGATTGGGGTTCTTTTTGCTTGTTTTATTAATCTTACTAATTCCAATGTAGACATTGCTGGATTTTGTTCCTCACTACCAGCCATTGAATATATTTTAGTCGTATCATCAATCGTTCCATCAATATCATTTACGCCATAGCTCAATGTTAATTGTGCTACCTGTCTACCTAACATAGGCCAATAGGCTTTCACATGAGGGAAATTATCTAAATACAATCTTGAGATTGCATACATCTTTAGATCCTCTAACATGGTTGACTCAGGAACTTCATTCATTTCATTATCCTTGTTACGGAACTTTAATGGAATAAAAGTATTGAAACCTTTAGTTTGGTCTTGTAATTGTCTTAAACGTTCCATATGGTCAACACGGTGTTCATATTTTTCAATATGTCCATATAATAAGGTTGCATTACTATGCATACCTAATTCATGTGCAGTTTGATGAATCTCTAACCATCCATTCGCATCTACTTTATCATCACAAATTATGCTACGCACATCTGGATGAAAAATTTCAGCACCACCTCCAGGTAATGAATCTAATCCTGCTTCATGTGCCATTCGCATCCCTTCTTTAACAGAAACTTTTGCTTTACGGAACATGTAATCTAATTCTACAGGAGTGAATGCTTTGATATGTAATTCAGGTCGATGTGCTTTAATTGCGCGCATAAGATCCAAGAAAAATGCTAAAGTTAATTTAGGATGAACCCCACCTACAATATGCACTTCGGTTACAGGTTTACCATCATAAGAACGAACGATATCCATCATTTGGTCAATCGTTAATTCCCAACCTTCTTCTTTGTGCGCATATAATTTTGAGTAAGAACAAAATTTACAAGAGAAAACACAAACATTGGTAGGTTCTATATGGAAGTTGCGGTTGAAATAAGTATTGTCACCATGTAATTCATTTCTTTTCCAGTTAGCCAATGCGCCAACATACGGGAGAGAAGCTTTTTCAAAAAGAGCCACACCGTCTTCAAAACTGATACGTTGGTTATTGATTATTTTTTGCCCAATAGATTTTAATACTGCATCGTTTTGAGCATCAACTATAACTTGAATTTGTGCCGCTTTCATAGAATGAAAATTAGGACACAAAGTTAGTCAATATCCCTTGATTACAACCTTATGTTTAATGCCAAATTTAAATCTTGAATTTCTCTTTAACGCGCGCGCTATTAGCCGATCAAGACACCAGCAATACTTGCCGAAAGATAAGAAGCTAAAGTGCCTGCTAATAGTGCTTTAAGTCCTAATTCAGCTAGGTCTTTACGGCGTGAAGGTGCCAATTCGCCAATACCTCCAATCAACATACCAACACTGCTGAAATTTGCAAAACCACAAATAGCGATACTTACAATTAACAATCCTTTTTCTGTTACGATTGGAACTACTTTGCTTGTTAAGCTCTTAAATGCGACAAACTCATTGATGGTTAATTTTTGGCCTAAAAGGGTAGCAGCGCTTTGTATATCTACATTAGGAATACCCATAGCCCAGGCCATTGGGTAAAATAATTTGCTAAAAATATAGTTTAAACTCAAATCCAAATTTGCACTAAATAAATGACCAATCTTTAATAAGCTCCAATCAACTAAAGCAATTAATGCGATAAACCCAATTAACATCGCAATGACGTTCATAGAAATTTTAAAACCATCACTTGCACCATGCGTAATTGCATCAATAGTATTGCTGTATTGGCTTTTCACTTCTAAGGTGACTTTACCCATTGTTTGAGAAGGTTCAGTTTCTGGAAATAGAATTTTTGCAATGACTAAAGCACCAGGTGCTGCCATCAAACTTGCTGTGATTAATTTTGGTGCTAAGTCCATTCCTGCCTGTGCACCCATGTTCGCATAAACAATTAATATACCGCCAGCGATACAAGCTAAACTTCCGCTCATACTCGCTAATATTTCACTTTTTGTCATAGTTGGTAAATAAGGGCGGATCATCACTTGAGCTTCTACTTGACCCACAAAAGCACTAGCTACATTGCTCAAAGCTTCTGCGCCACTCACACGCATAATAAAATTCATTGATTTTGCAATGAAGGAGATGATTCTTTGCATAATACCAAAATGATAAAATAAAGCGACTAATACACAAACTAAAATAATGGTCGCAGTTACATTGAATGCAAATACAAATCCACCATTGGTAAAATCAGTCACACCTGCAGGGCCCATTGCAGCAACACCGCCATAAACAAATGCGGCGCCTTGACGTGCAAACTCTTCAATTTTACCCATGCCTTTTCCAATCACTTGAAAGAAACTTGTTACTGCAGGAATCTTCAATATTAAAATACCAATAGTTAACTGAAGGGCTAAACCACTTAATACTAAACGGTAGTTGATTCTTTTCTTATTATTTGAGAATAAGAATGCAATCATTAAGATCAATATAATTCCTATCAAGCCTTGAAATCTTGCCATGAGTTTAATTTAGGGGAGAAAGGTAATTAATTTATTGATATTTTTTCGGATTCTAAGGCACAAAAAATCCCGCGTTTAGCGGGATTTAATAAGGTGTTTTGAATTCATTGGGGGATCTAAACAAATTCAAAAATAGTTTACTATAAATGAGATTGGATCTTTTTATCAAGAACTGCTTTTGGAACAGCACCAATTTGCTTGTCTACCACTTGGCCACCTTTTACAAAAAGGATTGCTGGGATAGAAGTGATACCAAAATTCATACTCAAATTTGGATTTACATCCACGTTAACTTTACCGATATTCACTTTGCCTTCGTACTGAATAGCCAATTCTTCGATAACTGGCCCGATAGCACGACATGGACCACACCATTCTGCCCAAAAATCGATCACACTTAATTTGTCACTTTCAATCACTGTTTGTTGAAAGTTTGCGTCTGTAAATTCTAATGCCATAATTGTATATTTAATTTCTTGTTATTATTTCTAGTACAAAATTAGCTCCAAACTTTAATATCTGCCATCTTGACTTTTCCACCTTATTGTCCTTTGATGGGGACAATTAGTTTTTTAAGCCTAGGTATTTAGCTTCACCTGAACATTCCACTCTGGGTTCTTATCAAGGAATTCCACAAACTCGTCATTCACTAAAAAGCCTTTGTCAATGGTCAATAAGCTTGCAACAATTTGCTCTCTTGGTTCCACGAAGGTTATTTTAAGCGATGTCCTGCCTGGGTTTGCCTTAATATTCTTTTCTAAAAACTGAATCGCTTCCTCTTTTAAGTTTGCTGGGTGCAGGCTTAATTCAACGGTTCGAGTTTGTAATTGTTTTACTGTTTCCAACAAAGACATCGTTTGTAGCTTAAACTCAAAATTATTAGGTTGATTGAACCTGTTTCTGAATGAGCCATTGATACAAACCTTTTGTCCCACTTCTAAATAGTTCTGGAATTTTACATAATCCTCACTCCATAAAATAAAATCTGTTTTACCAGTAAAATCTTCAATAGCGAATGAGCCAAAGTTTTTACCTGTTTTGGTAATTCTATGTTGGACCTCGGTCACTAAACCAGCTAGCTTAAAGTTCTTGCCTAGGTTGTTGGGAAAATTAATCAGGTTGTCTTTTACTTCGTTGTATTCATTGATTGGAGTGAAAGCATAATGCCTTAATTCAAAATTAAAATGGTCTAGGGGATGTCCACTCATGAACATACCTGTGATATCTTTTTCGTGATCCAATTTTTCTGTTAAAGTCCATTCTTCACAAGTTGCTAATTTTGGAATGGGTACTTGCATTGCAGATGGAAGATCGCCGAATAGGGTATTGGTCGTACCAGTAGTCATAGATTGAATCGCTTGTGCATATGCAATTAGTTTTTCCATGCCATTAGATCGGTCACCGTCGCCAGTATAGAAATATTGCGCACGATGGTATTCAGGGAAACAATCAAATGTGCCTGAGTAAGCTAGACTCTCTAATGATTTTTTATTCACTGCCCTTGATAAAACACGTTTGATAAAATCAATCATGTTTTCAAAATGACCTCCTTTATTACGCTCTAAAATAATGGCATCAATTGCAGCTTCGCCAACACCTTTTAATCCACCTAAGCCAAAACGGATTTCTCCATTTTTATTTACAGAGAAACCTTGTAAGGATTCATTGATATCTGGACCAAGTACTTTAATCCCCATACGTTTACACTCTTCCATAAAGAAGGTGATTTTATCAATGCTACCTGCATGGTTTAACACTGCAGACATATATTCTCCTGGATAATGTGCTTTTAAATAAGCTGTTTGATAAGCAACGTATGCATAACAAGTAGAGTGGGATTTATTGAAGGCATATTGTGCGAAAGCTTCCCAGTCTGTCCAAATTTTATCTAAGGCTTTTTCTGGATGACCATTTTTCATCGCACCTTCCACAAACTGCGCTTTCATTTTATCCAACACCGACTTTTGTTTTTTACCCATTGCTTTACGCAATACATCTGCATCTCCTTTGGTAAATCCTCCAATTTTCTGACTTAGCAACATTACCTGTTCTTGGTAAACAGTGATACCATAAGTATCGGCCAATATCTCCTCCATGATTGGTAGGTCATATTGGATAGCTTCTCGCCCATGTTTACGTTCAATGAAGTTGGGGATATAGGCGATAGGTCCTGGTCTGTATAGTGCGTTCATCGCAATTAAATCGGCAAATTTATCCGGCTTTAATTCACGTAAATATTTTTGCATACCCACACTCTCAAACTGGAATGTCGCATTGGTTTCGCCACGTTGGTATAAATGAAAAGTTGCTTCGTCGTCTAATGGGATCGAATCCAAATCGATTGTTATACCATGATTTTGTTTGATCAACTGCAAAGCTGTTTTCAAAATGGAAAGGGTCTTTAATCCCAAGAAGTCCATCTTGATTACACCAGCTTCTTCTATTACAGAACCCTCAATTTGAGTTACCCATAAATCAGAATCCTTGGCTGTTGCCACTGGCATAATCTCGGTCAAATCACTTGGTGCAATAATGATACCAGCGGCGTGAATTCCCGTATTACGAATGGATCCCTCTAAACGTTCTGCTTCATGTAGAACAGCAGCTCTTAAATCATTACCAGCATAAATTTCTCTAAGCTTTTTTATATTGTCAATATCATCTGACTGATACCCTTCTTTTTCTGCTAAAGATTTTTCACCTTCTTTTACTGTGATAGGAGCGTGTAAGCAACGGTTTAATTCTGTACCTGGTTTATCTGGAACTAGCTTTGCCAATAAATTGGATTCAGATAAAGGAAGATCCATTACACGCGCCACATCTTTAATACTACTCTTAGCCGCCATGGTACCATAAGTAATTATTTGTGCTACCTGTTCCTTTCCATATTTTTCAACTACATAATCGATTACTTTCTGACGGCCTTCATCATCAAAGTCCGTATCAATATCGGGCATGCTCTTACGATCTGGGTTTAAGAAACGCTCAAATAGTAATTGGTATTTAATTGGATCAATATTCGTGATGCCAATACAATAGGCCACCACAGATCCTGCTGCAGATCCACGACCAGGGCCCACAAATACATCCATATCACGGCCAGCTTTTATAAAGTCACTTACAATTAAGAAGTAACCTGCGAAACCCATTGTTTGAATCGTGAATAATTCAAAGTCAATACGCTCCTGAATTTCTGTCGTGATTGTTTCATATCTTTTATGTGCACCTTCCCAAGTAATATGTTTTAAGAATTCCCACTGATTCATGTTGGCATCCTTGTGAATCTGAAAACTTTTTGGAATTGGGAAAGCGGGTAGGAGGATGTCTTTTTTTAAATTCAACACTTCCACTTTATCTACAATTGCATTGGTATTGTCGATGGATTCTGGGATATCACTAAATAACTCAATCATTTCGGATTGGGTCTTGAAATAAAATTCGTTATTAGGGAATTTGAATCTTCGATTTTTTACTTGAAGCTCATCATTTACAAAATCATCAAAACCTGGTGTAGATTGCTTTTCACCAGTATTGATACAAAGTAAGATATCATGTGCATTAGCATCATCTTCATTGATATAATGACTATCATTGGTCGCAATTACATCTACCTTATGTTTTTTAGAAAACTTCAGTAAAGTATTGTTGATGATTTCTTGTTCTGGAATTTGGTGTCTTTGAATTTCGATGTAATAATCTTCTCCAAATAAATCTAGCCACCATTTAAACTCTTTTTCTGCAGCTTCTTCTCCATCTCTTAAAATTGCTTGAGGCACGTGGGCACCAATACAACAAGTGGTAGCAATAATGCCTTCGTGGTATTTTTCTATTAATTCTTTATCAATTCTTGGGTACTTACTATACATCCCTTCAATATAACCTAATGAAGTAAGCTTTATTAAATTCTGATAACCAACTGCGTTTTTAGCTAACAACACTTGGTGGAAACGGTCGTCCTTATGCTCTTTTGTAAATTGTTTAATATGCCTATCCTTTACCACATAAAATTCACATCCTACTATCGGCTTCACTGTAGGCGCTAAAATGTCTTTTCCATTTGCGTCTTTCCCAACCACTTTGGTATTTTTCCATGCCTGGCTAACAAAATTAAATGCACCAAACATATTACCGTGATCGGTAATTGCGAGGGCAGGCATTTCGTCTTTAATTGCTTTTTTATATAAGCCATCAATTGAGGCAGCGCCATCTAAAAGTGAATATTGGGTATGAACGTGTAAATGGGAAAATTTGGGCATTTTGGATATCGGGATAAGGCACAAATATCGTAAAAAAGCAGGGCTTGGGCAGGCTTAATTTTCCACAAAAAAGGGTTAAAATAATCCATTTTGAGCCAATTTTAAGCTTCTTGACTTATCTTGCCACAGATGCAAAAAGGCAATTTTTTAATACTAGGGTTATTTATTGGCACTTTGACCATGTCGAGCTGTTCAAGTTTGTCTAATTTGAAGCAAACTGTACAAGCAAAAGCGCGTCAAATTAAAGCTAAGCCTAAACGAAGCCTTCCAGCTGTTTCGGTTGTTTCAGAACCTGCGGATGAAACCATTGAATTTTTGGACAATATTTCGGTGAAACCAGGGAAAGTTTATCTAAAAAAAGCTTCTGATGCATTAGACGCAGAACCTGTTTCAGCAAGTCCAATTAGAAAAGATAAAATGCCTGATAATTTAACCGATGTCGAAAAAGCCAATTGGTTACAATTAAAATATTCCATTCAGATGGATATTGCGGTAGAGGAAATTCAAAACATTCCTTTATTACAAAAGATAGACGAATGGTGGGGTACACCTTATGCTCTAGGTGGGAATAGTAAAAGAGGTGTGGATTGTTCTTATTTTACATTAGATGTGATGAACGCCATTTACAATACCAATTTAAAGAGAACTGCTGCTGAACAATATGAGCAAAGTGAAAAAATTGATTGGTCAGAATTAAAGGAAGGGGATTTGATCTTCTTTAAAACAGATGGCAGTCGATCCATTTCACATGTAGGTATTTACATGACCAATAACAAATTTGCACACGCTAGTACTAGTCAGGGTGTAACAATCAGTGATTTATCAGAACCCTATTGGCAAAAACGTTTGTACAGTCTAGGAAGGGTATTGAAACAATAATTTATAAAGTATTTCAAAACAGATCTTCCTTTATCTATTTTATTTTACCTGTGCTAATCGGATATAGTATTGACTTTCGATTGTTTTTACAAAATCTTGTAAGTTAAAATTAGCCTCTTTAATTAAACGTTGTTGTGGTTGATAATCCAAGGGCATGAAGCTGTAATTTTTTCCTAAATAACTAAAGTGTAACGGTAAATTAAAGCCAGTCACACAGTCCTTGTATTCGTACGTAAATATTTTTTCCTTTTCGTCATAGCTATAATTCAATACAGGAATTTGAATGGTTCTTAAATATTGATCAAATACTTTTTGAAAACCAAATCCAGCTCTTGTCGAAATGTAATTTTCAACTTCTTGTGTTGTTACTGTTTGGTGGTAAAACTGTTTATTCAATCCCATTAAAATGCTTCTAAATAAACTATCATTATTGATTGCATGTCTGATGGTATGTAATAAGGAAGATCCTTTTGGATACATATCGCCACTGCCTTCCTGGTTTACCCCATAAGTGCCAATAACAGGAATATCATTTTTTATATTTTTTCGGATACCATAATTGTATTCATCGCCTGCTTTTTTTCCATAAAAGTATTCTGTGAATAAGGTTTCAGAGTAATTTGTAAAGCCTTCATGCACCCACATATCGGCAATATCTTTTGTGGTAATATTATTTGCAAACCATTCATGGCCACTCTCATGTACAATAATAAAATCCCATTTCAAACCCCATCCTGAACCAGATAAATCTCGTCCCAAATAGCCATTCATGAATTTATTTCCATAAGCAATGGCAGATTGGTGTTCCATGCCTAAGTGAGGACTTTGTACCATCTGAAATCCGTCTTCATAAAATGGGTAAGGACCAAACCAATATTCAAATGCTTCTAACATTTTTGGCACTTGTTTAAACTGTTCTACTGCTTTTGCAGAATCGGCTCTTAGTACCCAATAGCTTAAATCTAAATTTCCTTTTAAGCCCTTATAAGTATCCTTCCATCCCACATAATCACCAATGTAAGGAATGATATTGTAGTTGTTGATTGGATTAGTTACTTGCCAAGAAAATTTATTGTAGGCTTTATTTGGGTTCCATTTTTGCTCAGGCAATCTTCGGCCATTCCCAATTGCAATGAGGTTTTGATCTTTTGGTACTTGCATAGAAAGTATTGCACCTTCCTCTGGTTCATCAGATTGATGGTCTTTACAAGGATACCATACAGAAGCACCTAAGCCTTGACAAGCAACAGACATCCATGGTTGACCATTGCTGTCTTTTTTCCAAATCCATCCACCATCCCAAGGTGGTCTTATTGCTTCCTTAGGAATACCATGGTAAAATATGGTTAAACCAAATTGCTGCCCTTTGGGAATTGAATTATTAATTTGAGCAATAGCAATATTATTGGATCTTGAAAATTGTAAACGAATTGGCGTAAGACTGTCTTTAAGGTTATGCCACAATAAAATACTATCAATAACTAATGGTACTTGTAAATCAATTTGAATTTTCTTGGAAGGTTTAACTGCCAAAGCTTTCCAACTTACCACACCAACAATTGATTTGGCTTCATAATTCGGTGTTACATCAATCACGTATTTTTTGATATCAAACCAATCTCTATTTTCATTTAAACTACCTCTTAAAACATCTGACTCATTCACTAAAGGTTGCGCGAAATTTTTACCAGATAAGAAAGCTAGTATGAATAATAAAAGGACTTTTTTCATATAAAAAGATTAGGGATTCAATTATTTGAATCCCTAAGTTAAAATATAATACTCAAATTGGCTAAGTCTATTAACTGTTTGTTATTTCGACTTTTGGCGAAGGCACTATTCTTGGTCTTTTTTTAATTTATCCTTGAATACTTTTTCAAATTTTTCCAATTTTGGCCCTATCACATACCTGCAATAGCCTTGGTTAGTATTGTTGTTATAATAATTCTGATGATAGGATTCAGCAGCATAGAATTTTGAAAAAGCAGTCACTTCGGTCACAATAGGTTTGTCCCAAGCCTTACTTGCATCTAATTCTTTAATGTATTTCTGTGCTAGTTCCTTTTGGTATTCGGTATGATAGAAGACAGCAGAGCGATATTGAGGCCCAACGTCATTTCCTTGCTGATTGGGTGTGGTTGGGTCATGTGTTTTCCAGAAAACGGATAATATATCGTCCAAACTAATTTTTGTCGTATCATAAACGATTTGACAAACTTCCGCATGTCCAGTCGTCTTATCGCAAACCTGCTCATAAGTTGGGTTATCGACATGGCCACCACTGTAACCACTTGTTACTTTCACCACACCTTCTAAACGTTGATAAACGGCTTCTGTACACCAAAAGCAGCCTGATCCTAAAGTGATTGTTTGTGTATTTTCCATATTGATTTTTTGCTGTTTTACTTGTTTTTTAGGGGATTGAGCGCAAGCGTAGAAGGAAATAACGCTGCACATAATAAGGGCACACTGTTTGATTGTTTTCATAAAAAGAGATTACTTGAAATTACAACAAATCAAAGCTCAATTTGTTCTAAGGGTATTAATGTTTATTTAAGTAAATTTGTGCCCATTAGCCCATGCGAGTATATCCAGAAAATGCCCTTTCCCAATTAGAATTTGACAAGATCAAGACGATTCTGTTGAATTACTGTCAATCCACTATTGGAAAGGAGCAGGTTGAAGCAATGAGGATTCATACCCATTTAAAGTATATCCAAACTGCTTTAAGGCAAACGCAGGAATACCAGTTCATTAAACAAGCCAATCAGTATTTCCCGAGTGATTTCATTATAGATATAAGGAAGGATGTAAAGCTTTTAGGGATCCCTGGTGCTCAATTGACCGGAGAGCAATGGTTATTGGTACGTAGATTAGTAGACCATGTTGGTCAAATTTATAAATGGTTTGATGCAGAACGTCAAGCTGCCTATAGTCATTTATATGAAGTGATTGCCAATAGTTATTTTGAAAAAACAATCATTGAGTCAATAGATGAAATCATAGATGACAGGGGGTTGGTGAAGGACAATGCTTCCGAGGATTTAGCAAAGATCCGTGCACAGTTGTATAAAAAGCGTCAGGAATTAAGAAGAATATTCGAAAAGGTATTGGGTCGTTTGGCTAAATCTGGCTACACAGCAGATATCGACGAAAGCTTTAGCAACGGACGTCGTGTGGTAGCAGTATTTTCGGAATATAAAAGACAAGTCAAAGGATTCTTGCATGGAGAAAGTGATAGTCGCAAAACGGCTTTCATTGAACCTGAAGAAACCATTGAACTCAATAATGAATTATTCAGTTTAGAACAGGATGAGACCAAGGAAGTGCAAAGAGTGTTGAGACAATTGACAAACCAGCTCGCTCCTTATTCTAGTTTGTTGATGGGTTATTTGCAAATGGTTGGGGAATATGATTTTATAAAAGCCAAAGCATTATTGGCGATCGATATGAATGCACATATGCCCGTTGTAGAAAATAAAGCCACATCCCATCTAATACAAGCCTATCATCCTTTATTGTACATGTACAATAAAGTCTCTGGCAAAAAGACCATTCCAGTGAATTTGGAATTGGATGACCAGGCAAGAATATTAATTATCAGTGGACCCAATGCTGGAGGTAAGACGGTTTCCATGAAGACTTTGGGACTGAACCAAGTCATGCTACAGTCAGGATTATTAGTACCGGTTCATCCTGATTCTCAAATGGGTATTTACAAACAATTATTTATTCAGTTAGGTGATACACAGAATTTGGCATTTGAATTAAGTACCTATAGCAGTCACTTGACGCATATGAAGTACTTCATAGAAAATGCAAATGGGAAGACTTTGTTTTTTATTGATGAATTAGGAAGTGGATCCGATCCGCATTTAGGGGGTGCATTTGCGGAAGTCATATTAGAAGAGTTGTCACATAAACATGCACAGGGTATAGTTACGACCCATTACTTGAATTTAAAAGTGATGGCGAATCACAACAAAGGGATTGTGAATGGTGCAATGCAATTTGATGAAGTTAAATTAGAGCCCTTGTACCAGTTGGTGATAGGTAAACCTGGAAGCTCTTATACTTTTGCGATTGCAGAACGTATTGGTTTACCAAAGCATTTAATTTATCGAGCAAGGAAATTAGTAGACACCCATCATTTTGAATTGGATAAATTGTTGAATCGAACAGAGCAGGATTTACAATTGGTACAGAAGGAGCGTAAAGAATTACATAAGCTCATCAAAGAGAATGATGCATTGAAGCTTGAATTGAATAATACCTTAGATAAAGAAAAACATCTACAACAGATTGCGCTTTTAAGAGAACAAAATAGGGTAGCAGAGGAAAAGTTTACTTACTTAAAAGAGATGGAACGTAATTTAAAGCAAATCGCTTTAGATTATAAGAAATCGGATAAGAAGGAAGAAGTGATGAAGACTTTGTACAATTTGCTCTTTAAAAAGAACGATGCGATTGTGATTAATAAACTGGCTAAAAAAGTAGATAAACAATATAAAGAAAGCGCTGCGCCAATTGAGGTAGGATCCACTGTGAAGTTGAAGAAAAATTACCAAGTGGGCGAAGTGATTGGTTTTAAAGGGAAGCGTGCTATTGTGAAAGTGGGGCAGCTACCTATGAATATTGACGTGGAGGATTTATTGGTTATTGAAAAAATTGATGAGCAAATGATTGCACAAGCCGAAAAAGAGCTTAAGCAACTTAAACAGACTAAACAGAAAAAATAATGATATTAGACGAACTAACACAAATCAATAAATATGTTTCTGTACACCCTAGGTTCGCAGCGGCATTTGATTATATTTTAAACACAAAGTTTGATGTTATGCCCGTGGGCAAGAAAGAAATAGATGGAAAAAACATAATTGCAATCATTGCGGACGAAGATGGTATGACGATGATGGAATCCTGTGCCGATTTTGAATGTCATAATACTTATATAGACATTCAAGTTTGTTTTAACGGTGTAGAAACGGTGGGTTGGAAATCAAGATCAAGTTGTGTGGAGCCAAGAGGAGAATACAATAAAGAAAAGGATGTGTTATTTTTTGAAGATGCGCCTGATCATTTTTTCAAATTACATCCTGGGCAATTTGGTATTTATTTTCCAGAGGATGTACATGCACCAATGATTGGTGAAGGAAGGATTCGAA
Organism: uncultured Sediminibacterium sp.; assembly: GCA_964579885.1. Lineage (GTDB taxonomy): Bacteria > Bacteroidota > Bacteroidia > Chitinophagales > Chitinophagaceae > Sediminibacterium. The sequence goes on along the minus strand of CAZOHD010000002.1, from coordinate 492,887 downwards.
AATTAATTATGAAAGTAAAATTAGATTAAATTAAATTAGACTAGACTAGACTAGCTTAATGCATCTATACTTATTGAATTTTAAATTCTTTCAATTCATTTTCATCTAATTTGAAAGTATAGGTTCCAGTTTTTAAATCACCGACATATAAGCAGGTTCTTTGAGTTTGTCCTGTTATTTTGCCTTTTTGCAAAACATTTCCTTTTGAGCAAATGATTTGATACATTTTATTGTCAGCTCTATTACTTGTGAACTGAACTTCTAGGATACCATCTTTAACGATTTCTGTTATGGTGAACATGGAATCTTGGTTGCTTGAATAGATTTTGTTGTTTAAATTTAAATTAATTTATTTAAAATACAATACATATTCCTTATCCTATGTCTGTTTTATGAATTATATATTTTTAAAGTTTGAACTATGACATATATAAAATTGAAGATCAAAAAGTTAGATGTTGAGCATATCTGTTATTATAATTGATAAAAAATAGGTAAATTCGATTTTAATTAGAAAATTAATCAAGTAAATATGAAAAAGTTTCTTTTATTCGCTTTGTTATTAGTTGCATCATCTCAATTAATAGCTCAAACAACTCCGACATCAACTCAAGTACAAAAGGATATTAACAAGGTATTGAAATTCACGAATGACAATTACAATATGGGCAATATCCCTTATGGTAAACCAACTGAGTTCAATGTTACTATCGAAAATATTAGTGCAGCTCCAATTACCTTAAATAATGTACAAGTTAGTTGTGGTTGTACAACACCAAAATTTCAAGCAAATGCGGTGATTGCTCCAGGGCAAAAGACGATTGTTACATTAGGATTTAACGGCGCTTCTATGGGTAATTTTACAAAAAATGCAACGATTTTCTTCAGTGATAATCTAATTAAGACAGTTAACTTTCAGGGAGTAGGAGTTCAATAATTCTTTTTCGAAAGAGTTTAAAGGCTGCCTTTGGGTGGCCTTTTTTATTGCCCAATATACTCCGGCTTCCCATGAGGTATGCTCAAACCAATTCAAAACTCCGCTTCGCGGCTACATTTTTTGTGTCCAGCTACTTCGCTCAAGCGATCTTGGCTCGTTTCTGTCCACAAAAAAACCACGTAATTACGTGGTTTTGAATTGGTTTGGCGGAGAGAGAGGGATTCGAACCCCCGGACCTGTTACAGTCAATAGTTTTCAAGACTATCGCAATCGACCACTCTGCCATCTCTCCGCGGCAAATGTAGGAAGGGAAAACCAATTTTGCAAAAAAATGGACAATTTATTCATGAATTCAATAGTTCTAATTAATTGACTACCATGTATCTTTACAAAAAAGGACCAAGTGAGAGAATTAGCAGCGTTAAATCATTTTTTTTGGAAGTATAGGTTTCGATTCTTTACAGGGATCCTATTGGTTATTGCAACCAATTATTTGGCCGTTTTGGCCCCTCAAATAACTGGATATGTAGTTGGTTTAGTACAGGCTAAATTACCAGGAGGCAAGCCAGTAACTGGAGGTCATAATGAGCTGTTAATCCAAGTAATTTCAAGAATTAGTGACGCTAATCAATTCAGTTTTGGGTGGTTGATTACTTTTTGTAGTATTACCATTCTTTTTTTAGCCATCCTTAGAGGGGTATTCATGTTTTTTATGCGACAAACCATCATTGTGATGAGCCGTCATATTGAATACGACCAAAAGAATCAAGTTTATAATCATTACCAAGCCTTAGATACTGAGTTTTATAAAACACATAGTACGGGTGATTTAATGAGCCGAATTACCGAAGATGTGAGTAGGGTAAGAATGTACACAGGGCCATCCTTAATGTATTTAATTAATCTTATTTCTTTGATTGGTTTTTGCTTGTATAATATGTTTTCTAAAGACCTACGACTTAGTTTATATGTACTTTCTCCTTTGCCGATTTTAGCAATCACTATTTATTTAGTAAATAGTATAATCAATCAAAAGAGCGAAGAAATTCAGGGACAACTTTCCGATTTAACGACCAATGCCCAAGAATCTTATTCTGGTATTAGAGTTATCAAATCCTTTGTTCAAGAGAAAGCAATGTTGGGTTTCTTTAAAACCAATAGTGAATTGTACCGAAAAAATGCAGTTAGCTTAGCAAAGGTGGAAGCATTTTATACACCATCTATGGCATTAATGATTGGCTTGAGCACATTACTTACAATTTATTTAGGAGGTTTACAGGCCATTAAAGATCCAAGTCAGATTGGCACGATCGTTGAATTTGTGATTTATATCAATATGTTAACTTTCCCAGTTAGTGCTATTGGTTGGACAGCAAGTATGATACAAAGAGCTGCAGCTTCACAAAAAAGATTAAATGAATTTTTATCTATTGAATCTAAAATTCAAAATGTAGGGACACAAAAGGTAGAAAAAATAAATGGGGATATTCAATTCGAAAACGTGGATTTCATTTATCCTCATTCAGGAATCAAAGCGCTTAATAATTTTAATTTAGAGATTAAAGCAGGTGAAAAAGTTTTAATTCTTGGTAAAACTGGTTCAGGTAAATCTAGTATTGCACAAGTGCTCAACAGAATGTACCATGTGAATAAGGGTATGGTAAAAGTAGATGGCAGGCCTATTGAATCAATCGATTTTAATTCTCTTAGAAGACGAATTGGATATGTCCAACAAGATGTTTTTTTGTTCAGTGATTCAATAAAAAATAATATCCAATTTGGAGTTGAATCAACAGATGATGCAATTCATTCAGCTGCAAAAGCTGCCCATATTTTTAATGAAATCAACCAATTGCCTCAAGGTTTTGCAACTTTAGTTGGCGAAAGGGGAACGACATTGAGTGGGGGACAAAAACAAAGAATCTCTATCGCTAGGGCATTAATAAAAGACCCAGACTTATTTATATTTGACGATTGTTTAAGTGCAGTTGATGCAAATACCGAAAAATCAATTTTGTCTAATCTTAGTCAGTTAATGCAAAACAAAACTGCTTTATTCATCACACACCGTATCTTTTTTAATTTTCATTTTGATAAAATTATCTACATTCAAGATGGCCAAATTGCAGAATCAGGTACACACGAAAGTTTGTTAGTTAAGCAAGGGCTTTATGCAGAATTATATCAAACACAATTGAGCCAAAATCAACAATAAAGGACTTGCAAGTTGTTTTCATTAATTCTTTTTTAAAATTTTTATAATTTCATAAACATTTTATATTTTAGCCATAGATTATTAATAACTAAAATTGAAATTGTGGAATACGAAAACAACGACAAAAAGATGGAGAGTGTATTTAGTTCTAAAATTCGTGCAGGCAAGAGAAGAACTTATTTCTTTGATGTGAGAGCAACAAAAGGGAATGATTATTTCTTAACAATTACAGAGAGTAGAAAAAGGTTTGATGATAATGGTTATGATCGTCACAAAATATTTTTATACAAAGAAGATTTCAATAAATTTTTAAAGGCATTAACAGAATCATTGGATTATGTTAAAACTGAATTGATGCCAGATTTTGATTTTGATGCATTTAATCACGAGTATGATTCAGCTTTTGTTCCAGAAGAAAATGGAAGCAATACTGCTGCATCTACACAAGTGAAAAGCAATGAAGTTATAGAGACTAAGGAAGTTGAGACTCCTATTGTAGCTGATACAACACCGGTTCCACCAGCTTCAAGTGGAGACAACTTAAGTACAGAGGAAGTAGATAAATGGTAGAATTTGTTTTTACAAAGCTTTCAACATCCAAATACTACAGCCATCATGACCAGAATTTCCTAAAGATTTAGGTAACCTGTTATAACCCAAATTTTCATACATGGTGACTGCATTGGATAATTCAGGCATGGTTTCAAGATATACTTGCTCATACCCAGCTTCTTTTGCCCAAGCCATAGCTTTCAGCATCAATGCTTTTCCTAAACCTTTTCCTCTCGCAGCTGGTGCTAAATAGAGTTTAACTAATTCACAAGTTTTTTCGGGTAACCCGATCGTTGGGAAGATGCCACAACCACCCAATAATTCATTCTCATTTTCAGCAATAAAATAGACCGATCCAGGTGTTTCAAATAATTGAAATAATTGATCCGTCGTAGGATCAAAATAAACTGTTCCTGGTTTATTAGCACCAAATTCTGTTAAGGCTGCTCGAATAACTGCCGCTAAAGCTATATTGTCCTTTGGTTCAATTAATCTTATGCTTTCCATAACTTGTATTGGTTGATCAACCCATTGGTTGAACTATCATGGCTAGTTACTGGTTGATCATTGCTTAATTCAGGTAAAATTTGATTTGCTAATTGTTTACCTAATTCAACACCCCATTGATCAAAGCTAAAGATATTCCAAATAACCCCTTGTGTAAAAATCTTTTGCTCATATGCCGCTATTAAAAATCCTAAACTGCTTGGTGTAATTTTTTCAACTAAGAAAGAGTTAGTTGGTTTATTTCCAGCAAAAACTTTAAAAGGTGCTAAGAATTCAATTTCAGCTTCAGACTTACCTGCTGCTTTTAATTCTTCAATAACCGTCTTTTCGGTTTTGCCATTTAATAATGCTTCTGTTTGAGCAAAATAGTTACTCAATAATTTATCATGATGATCACCGATAGGGTTATGACTTTTTGCAGGAGCAATGAAATCACATGGGATCACTAAAGTACCTTGATGAATTAATTGATAAAATGCATGTTGACCATTAGTTCCAGGTTCTCCCCAAATGACTGGGCCAGTTGCATAATTCACTGTTGTGCCATTACGGTCTACATATTTACCATTGCTTTCCATATTTCCTTGTTGGAAATAAGCGGCAAAACGATGAAGGTATTGATCGTAGGGTAGGATAGCTTCACTTTGTGCACCAAAAAAATTCGTGTACCAAATGCCTAATAAAGCCATGATCACTGGAATATTTTTTTCAAATGGCGTTGTTTTAAAATGTATGTCAGCTTCGTGTGCACCTTTTAATAATGCTTCAAATGAATCATATCCAATTGTTAATGCAATAGATAAACCTATAGCACTCCATAAAGAATAACGTCCTCCAACCCAATCCCAAAATTCAAACATATTTTGACTACTGATGCCAAACGCATTCACTAATTTTTCGTTTGTACTCAATGCAATAAAATGCGTTGCAATATGTGCTTCGTCTTTTGCATGTTCCAAAAACCAATTTCTAGCTGTATGCGCATTGGTCATGGTTTCTTGTGTCGTAAAAGTTTTAGAAGCAATTAAAAATAAAGTCTCTTCCGCATTTACTTTCTTTAAAGTTTCTGCGATATGTGTGCCATCAACATTGCTAACATAATATACATGTATTCCATCTATCCAATAAGGCTTTAAAGCCTCAGTAACCATTACTGGGCCAAGATCACTTCCGCCAATACCAATATTAACAATGGTATTAATTTTTTTGCCAGTAAATCCTTTGTGTTCACCTTGGTGAATTTTGTTACAAAATGTTTTCATTTGTTGTAACACGCGTTGCACATCTGGCATAATATCTTTCCCATCTAACACAACGGGTTGTCCACTAAAATTTCTTAAAGCAGTATGTAAAACAGCTCTATTTTCAGTTTCATTAATTGCTTGCCCAGAAAATTGAGCCTCTATAGCTTTATCAAGTCCACATTCTTTTGCTAATTGAAATAACAGTTGAATGGTTTTATCTGAAATGATATTCTTTGAGTAATCAAATAAAATCCCTCCTTTATTAATTGAGTATTTTTCAAATCTATTTGGGTCAGCTGCAAACAAATCTTTCATTTGTCGGCGACTCATTTCTTCTTCAAAATGTTTTTTCAACACAAACCAAGCTTGTGTTGTGGTTGGATTAATTCTTTCTAACATATTTATATTCTTATCGTTGCTTCTTAATTCTTTATTGATATTAATGCTACTTAATTTTTTGAATGGTTTCTATTGTTTTAGATAAAGCATCAGGGGTGATGTCAAGATGTAAAACGAATCTGACTTGAGTAGGGGTCATTACATAAGCCAAAATATTTTGTTCTTTTAATGCTTGAACAAAAGCAGATGGTGTATAAGATCCAGATAACACAGCTATAACAATATTTGTTTCAACAGGTAATACATGATCTACAAAAGATTTTGCTTCTAATGCTTCTTTTAATGCAATTGCATTTAAATGGTCGACTGCTAATCTTTCCACATGATGATCAAGTGCATAGATTCCTGCGGCTGCTAAATAACCAGCTTGACGCATCCCACCACCAAAAACTTTTCTCCATCTTCTAGCTTTTTTGATAAATGGGGTAGATCCAACTAATACACTTCCAACAGGGGCTCCTAGTCCTTTACTTAAACAAACAGAAACTGAATCGAATACCTTTCCGTAATCAGCTGGGTTTTCTTTTTTATGAACAATAGCGTTGAAAACCCTAGCGCCGTCTAAATGTAGTGCCAATTGGTTGGCTTTTGTAATCTTTTGGATATCATAAAAGGTATTAAAATCATAACATGCTCCACCACCACGATTACTTGTATTTTCGAGACTTACCAGTGTAGTTATAGGTTTGTGGACATCTATTGGGTTAATAGCCGCTTGAACCATTTCTGCGGTTAATAAACCTCGATTACCATGTAAAAGGCGCACTGAACAACCAGAATTAAAGGCGATACCACCTCCTTCATATTGATAAATATGGGAAATTTCGTCGCAAATTACCTCGTCGCCAGCTTGAGTATGGCTTTTTATAGCCAATTGATTGGTCATGGTGCCACTTGGGCAAAACAAACCAGCCTCAAATCCAAAGATTTTGGCCGTTTTTTCCTCTAATCCATTGATTGTAGGGTCTTCTCCAAAAACATCATCTCCAACCGGGGCATCCTGCATATAGGCAAGCATGGCTTGAGTTGGCTTGGTTACGGTATCGGATCTAAAATCTATCATGTGGCGAAGATAAATCCGGGGCGTCGATAAATCTTCAAAAACCTCATTTTGGGTATAAATTTTTCTAAAATCTTAATTCTGATGGTATTATGGCCTTTATTTGTATTATTGGGCTCAAAATCGTAACTTTGCAGACTCCCGAAAGGGATATACTATTTTGGAATTTCCATCGTTATACTTATAAATAAATTCTTTGCATGAGGCAGCTTAAAATTGCTACACAGATTACCAACAGAGATTCTCAAGCGGTTGAAAAATATTTACAAGAGATTTCTAAAATCTCTATGATTAATCCCGAGGAGGAGACGACACTTGCACAACGTATTAAAATGGGTGACCAACGTGCTTTAGATAAGTTGGTTCAAGCCAATTTACGTTTCGTTGTATCCGTAGCAAAACAATACCAACACCAAGGTTTGTCTTTGAGTGATTTAATTAATGAAGGAAATTTAGGTTTGATCAAAGCAGCACAACGTTTTGATGAAACTAAAGGTTTCAAGTTCATTTCTTATGCGGTATGGTGGATTCGTCAATCAATCTTACAAGCTTTAGCTGAACAAGGACGTCTAGTTCGTTTACCACAGAATAAAATTGGTACTTACAATAAAGCGAATAAAGCTTACATGGCTTTTGAGCAAGAACACGAGCGTGAACCATCTACTGAGGAATTAGCTGGCATCTTAGAAATGTCAGAAACAGAGATCAATAATATCTTCCAATCTAATACACGTCACACTTCTTTAGATGCACCAGTTCATGAAGCCGAAGATGTAGCAATGGGTGATTTATTAGAAGGTGGTTCTGATACAGATGAGGATGTGATGAAAGATTCTTTGAGAGAAGAAATCAAAAGAGTCTTGAAATCATTAAGTCCAAGAGAAGCTGAAATTGTGAATGCTTATTTTGGTTTAGATGGAGAAAATGGGGTAACGATTGAACAAATCGGTATCAAATATGATTTAACAAAAGAACGTATTAGACAAATTAAAGAACGTGCCATTAAACGTTTGCAAAAAGCTAGATATAGTAATGCATTGAAAGCTTATTTGGGCTAATATAAAATTTAACAATATCATAAAAGCCCCAACGATCTTATAGATTTGTCGGGGCTTTTTTTTAAACTACTTTGTATTAAAAATAAAACAAGGAAATGGAAACAGAAAAAGTAGACATCCTAATTATTGGATCAGGACCAGCAGGGTACACAGCAGCAATTTATGCAGCAAGAGCAAATATGAAACCATTGTTATACCAAGGTATTCAACCAGGGGGACAATTAACTATAACAACAGAAGTTGAAAACTATCCTGGTTTTCCTGAAGGAATTCAAGGTCCAGAAATGATGGTCAATTTTGAGAAGCAAGCTGCTAGAATGGGTGCTGATATCCGTTATGGTTTAGCGACAAAAGTTGATTTTAGTGGTTACCCACATAAAGTATGGATTGATGATGAAAAAATCATTGAAGCAGGCGCTGTAATTATTTCTACCGGTGCTAGTGCTAAGTGGTTGGGCATTCCTAGTGAAGAGCGTTTGAACGGTTTTGGTGTTAGTGCATGTGCTGTTTGTGATGGATTCTTCTTTAAAGGGAAAGATGTCGCTATTGTAGGTGCTGGTGATACTGCAGCTGAAGAAGCACATTATCTTTCAAAAATGTGTACGACTGTACATATGATTGTTAGAAAAGATCAAATGCGTGCAAGTAAGGTAATGCAAGATAGAGTGTTGAACACACCTAATATTGTGGTGCATTTTAATTCAGAAACTGATGAGATTCTTGGTGATAAGAAAGTAGAAGGGGTGCGCATCAAAAACAACAAAACAAATACAATGGAAGAAATTCCAGTAAGTGCTTTCTTTGTTGCGATTGGTCACAAGCCAAATAGCGATATTTTCAAAGACTATTTGAAGATGGATGAAACAGGTTATATCTTAACAGAGCCAGGCACTACTAAAACGAATATTGAAGGTGTATTTGCTTCAGGTGATGTGCAAGATAAAAACTATCGTCAAGCTGTTACTGCTGCAGGAAGTGGATGTATGGCAGCATTAGATGCAGAAAGATTTTTAACTTCTAAAGGACACTAGTTTAGCACTAGCGTACTTAAAATATAATTGTATGCACATCTATTTAAATGATTTAGTTTTCAATGGTTTTCATGGGGTTTATGCCGCAGAAAAAAAAATTGGAAATACATTTAAAGTAGATGTGCGTATTCAATTTACACCTGCTTCAAAAATAATTGACCAGTTAGATCAAACCATTGATTACGTAAATGTGTATCAGTCGATACAAAAGATCATGGAAATTCCCACCCCTTTATTAGAAACTTTGGTTGCAAAAATTGCAGATCAAATTTTAGCTGAACATTCTATTGCTGAAAATGTATTTGTAAAAATTACAAAACAACAATTAGCGATCCCTTTTTTCGAAGGAACTACTTCAGTGTCAATTGAACGTAATAGATAATCTAAATCTTTTTATTCTTCCAGCGCATTGTTCTTATATAAAAGAATGATGGAGTAAGTAGACTAATCCAATAAATTACTTCACTAAACCAGCCATAAGTAATGGGTAATTGATAGTATTCTAAAACCAGGTAATTGTAAATAATATATATAATTATTGCAGCAAACTCAATCAACAATGTCACTTTAGATTGACCTGTTCCTGTGACTGCACTTAGCCAAACAGTGGAAACAGACATTAATAATAAGGCAATAGATACAATTCTTAAAACAGGTATGCCCTCGATTAGGAAGCCATCTCCTTGACCATATATTGAAAGAAATTCTGCAGCAAAAACATTAATGAGTATGGCAACTGCAACAGCAATTCCCAAACTCCAACGCATGATTTTATAGATCAATTCTAATACTTTGTCTTGTAAATTCTGACCAATTATATTACTGACCATTGTTGTGGTAGTGGCTGCAAATGCCCATGTAAAACAACCAAAAAATCCAAAAATATTACGCATTGCATTGGAGACTGCTAGGGATTGTTCACCTCTATGTTCAATTAAGATATAAAAGAATTCCCAGCTGATAATACTAATCATGTATTGCATCATCAATGGAGAAGATTGAACTAATATTAGTTTGATATAATCTAATTTCAGTTCAAACTTTTTGAATAACTCAAACCTTGCACCAATTTTTTGGTAATGAATAACTAAATAAATGACCACTAATCCCATAATCTCTGCTATGATCGAGGCATATGCTGCTCCATTTAAGCCCATTGCTGGCATGCCGAAATGACCAAATATCAAACTATAATCAAAAAAGATATTGAATATAGCTTCTGTAGCAGTACCAATAATTAGGAATTTACTTTGGTTTGTACCCACCAAAAGGGCATTGCGCATTTGATAGATGAATAAAAAAGGTACGCCCCAAATTCTTATTTTCAGAAATTCAATGATGGTGTTGGCTCTTTCCGTATCATGTAATAAGGTATGGAATAGAGCTGGAGCAACAAAATAGGTAAAGCTGATACCTATAACAGATAAAAAAAGGGAGATGATTACTCCTTGTGAAAATAAGATACCTATTTCATCTACTCGATTTTCACCTGCACGTCTTGAAATCAAGGCTTGTAATCCATTATTAAGCCCTTGACCCATCACCCCAAAAATCAGGTAGTAGACACCCGTTATTCCACCAATCGCTAGAGCTTGTTTACTTAAGGCCCCTAAAAAGATATTATTAATGATAAAGTTGAACTGTGGTACCAAAATGGCCAAAGCAATTGGGACAGAAATGGTTAATATTTGTTTACTGCTGATATTAACCTGTAAAGATGGGGTCGATGCTGTTTGACTCATATAAATACAAATCTACGACTAGTTTTATCAATACATAGGCTCTTTTTTTTGTATCATTGCAGTAGAATTTAACTATGGCAAAGAAAAAAATTGGTATTTACGGCGTACAAGAAAGTACAGCAAATAATAAGGTGGAAGACCTTTATCTGATTGTTGATAATCAGTCTATTTGCTTTTTGGTAAAAAATCATACCAATGATCAATTTATTGCTTTTGAATATTTTGAAAATACCCCAGATCAGAATGGATGGAATCAATTATTAGGTTTTTTACAGAACAATTCTAAATTGATGCAGTCTTTTTACAGACAAGTTCAATTCGTGATGAATACAAAAAGAACCTTGCTTAGTAAATCGGTTTCTTCAAATTCAGAAGCTTTTTATCAAAATGAATTTAACCTTGTATTTGGACAAAATATGGAGGAAGAATTGCAGTTTCAAATAATTGGACAAGAACAAGTTTTAATTTATGGTGTTCCAGATGCTTTAAGTACACTATTAACAAGGTCTTTTCCAACCGGTAAATGGACGAACTATGTAAGTAATATTTTGAATAAGAATAAGGAAGATGGAGTATACATTTCTTTATTCGACGATTATTTTATTGTTTTAATTATAAAAGAAGGTAAACCGTATTTTGTAAATTATTTCAATCGCAGCGGAGATGATCAAAATATTTATTTAGCCTTAAATGCTTGTAAACAGACGAATACTTTACCAAATGAGAAGAATTTAAATGTAACTGGATTTAATGCTGAACGTGATCAGTGGATTCAAGAATTTGCTAGTTACTTCGCCAATGCCCATCTTCAAGATGTTCCTAATACTGGTATCGGTTCTACATTAAACAATGAGTATCCTAATCATAGTTACGCACCATATTTTATTTTTTAAGTTCATTAGATGAGAATTATTTCAGGCAAATATGGAGGTAGAAGAATTCATCCTCCTACAAATATGCCGCATACAAGACCAACCACTGATATTGCAAAAGAAGGTTTATTTAATATTCTGCAGAATAGGGTAGCAATTGATGGTGCAACAACTTTAGATCTTTTTGGAGGAACTGGATGCATCAGTTATGAATTAGCATCTAGAGGCGCAGAACATCTAACCATTGTTGAGAAGGATAAAACAATGCTAGATTTTATTAAAAAGAACATTGATTTTTTGAAAATAGAACATACCATTACAATACAAATGGATGTGTTTCAATTTTTAGCTACATGTAATCAACAATACGATATTATTTTTGCTGGACCTCCTTACGCTTTAAATACGATTGACGACCTACCAAGAATTATTGTCGAAAAGAAATTGATTAGCCCAGAAGGGTATTTTATTCTAGAACATACGCCTCGTAATGACTATAAAACTTTTGAAGGATATAGTTTTCAACGTAATTATGGCGCAACTATTTTTAGTTTTTTCGAATGCATATAAGTAAAGCGGAAGCCCGCAAGATATTAGCCCAAAAAAGAGCTGCATTAAGCGATTCTGAATGCATGAAAATGGATGACTTATTGCTTATCCAATTACAAAGAATGGATTGGTCAAGTACAGCATTGATAGCAAGTTTTTATCCTTTAGCTGAAAAGAACGAACCTAATACCATTCTTTTTGAAAAGTATTTCAAAACTTTATTTCCTTTCATACGTTTCTGTTATCCAATTGTTCAAACAAAAAATAATGAGATGGATTTTTATTTTGAAACAGAGACCTTGCAATTAAATAAATTTGGCATTCAAGAACCACTGCCATTTAATAAAGTTGCACCGAATTTAATAGATACCATGTTTGTTCCTTTGTTGGGTTTTGACCAAAAAGGACATCGTGTGGGATTTGGTAAAGGATACTATGATCGCTATTTAGCAAAAGCAGGGCAAGGGATCCATAAAATGGGCATTTCTTACTTTGAACCAATGGACAATTTCACTGATACCAACGAATTTGACGTACCTTTGTCTAGTTGTATTACGCCGTGGAATACCTATGAATTTGAATAATATTTTTTTAAAATCTTTTAGAGTACTATTACTTCCATTCGCCATTTTATATGGTTGGATTGTATCCTTGCGTAATTGGATGTACGGTAAAAAATATTTAAAATCTGTACATTTTAATTTACCAATTATCTGTGTTGGGAACCTTTCACTTGGAGGTACAGGTAAGTCTCCAATGGTAGAGCATTTATTGTCCATTCTTTCTACAGATTATAAAACGGCCACATTAAGTAGGGGTTACAAAAGAAAGACAAAAGGTTATGCTTTAGCTGGTGAAAGTACCACTGCTCTAGAGATTGGAGATGAGCCTATGCAATTTCATTTAAAATTTCCTAAGGTAGCTGTGGCAGTTGGTGAAAGACGTATCGAAGCCATCCCTCAGTTAATTCAAGATATTCCAGATTTGCAAACGGTTATATTGGATGATGCATTTCAACACCGTGAAATTGATGCACATTTTAGTATTCTTTTAACGGAGTATGATAACCTATACTGCGATGATTTCTTTTTCCCAACTGGAGATTTAAGAGATGAACGTAAATCAGCAAAACGTGCCAATATTATTGTCGTGACAAAATGCCCAATCGACATGACTGAGGCCGACAGGGCAGAAGTATTGGAGAAATTATATCCAGAACAGCATCAATCTGTATTCTTTACAGCAATTGCTTATGAAACACCTTATCATATTTATAATCCACTAGACCAATGGGTATTAACCATGCGTGATGAGGTTTTATTGGTTTGCGGTATTGCGAACCCCATCCCTCTAAAAAATTATTTACACGAACACACACACACTTATTATCAATTAAGTTACAGCGACCATCATATTTTTTCTATAGACGATTTAAATGAAATACGCAATAAATTTGAACAGATTAATGCTAAGAGTAAATTGATCCTTACGACAGAAAAAGACGCAGTTAGATTGGTGAAATATACCAATGAATTAAATGATATTCCTTTATATGTACTGCCAATTAAACCCTTCTTTTTATTTAATCAAGCAACTGAATTTAATCAATTGGTCATTGATTTTGTAGCACAATATCATCAACAAACAAATGAACAGTAAAAAAGACAAGAAGAAGTCAAAAACAACTACAAAACAGACCCATTTAACGACAACGTATAAAGGGACATTAGACATAGCTAAATCAGGTATGGGATTCATCATTGTACAAGGTTTAGAACAAGACATATTAGTTTTCCCAACCGATTTCAATACAGCGCTTAAAGGAGATGAAGTGCGCGTAAAAATCACAAAAATTAGACAAGGCTCCGGTAAAAAGGAAGGCAAAGTGGTAGAGATCGTAAAAAGAAAACAAGTCTCTTTTTCAGGTACGATGCAAATCATGCAACACCATGCATTCTTCTTACCCAATACAATACATCCAATGCCAGACATTTATATCCCAATGGATAAATTGAAAGGAGCAAAGACGGGTGACAAAGTGATTGTTCAATTAACCAAATGGGATAATCCAAACAAGAAACCAGAAGGGGAAGTGCTAGAAATATTTACCCCTGAGAAAGAGAATGATATGGCCATGAAGTCGATTGTGGCTGAATCTGGATTTCCATTAACCTTTGATGGGGAAGTGTTGGCATTCGCTAAAACTTTATCAGATAAAATCTCCCCCGAAGAAATTGCAAAAAGAAAGGATTATAGAAAAGTTTTGACATTCACGATTGATCCAGTGGATGCGAAAGATTTTGATGATGCTATTTCATTTCAACGACTAGAGAATGGGCATATTGAAATTGGGGTACATATTGCTGATGTGAGTCATTTTGTGCAGCCAGGAACAGCGGTCGATAAAGCAGCTTATGAAAGAGCTACTTCTGTTTACTTGCCTGATCGTGTATATCCAATGTTACCTGAGAGAATCTCTAATGAGTTATGTTCTTTAAGACCTAAGGAAGAAAAATTAACTTTCTCTGCTACATTTGAAGTAGATGAAGCAGGAAAGATTGTACATACTTGGTATGGCAAAACGGTGATTTTTTCGGACCGTCGCTATACTTATGAGGAAGTGCAAGAAATTATTGAATCCAAGAGCGGTGACCATCAAGATGAAATTTTGTGGTTACATGATTACACTCAAAACTTAAGAAAAAAGCGTTTTGAAAATGGCGCTATCAATTTCTCTTCTCAAGAAGTTCGATTTACTTTAGATGCAACTGGAAAGCCAATCGGTATTACAGTTAAAGAAAGTAAAGCATCTCATCAATTGATTGAAGAATTAATGCTGAAAGCGAACCAATTGATTGCTGAAAAAATGGGCAATGTGAAGGTGAAAAAAGAACCTATTCCTTTCCCTTATCGTGTCCATGATCAACCTAATGAAGATAAATTAAATCCATTTGTGGTTTTTGCGAAAAAGCATGGATATCCTTTTGATATTGATTCTCCTGAGCATATCGCGCATAGTTTTAACAACTTAATGTTAGCTTCTAAAGGCAAGCCAGAACAACATGTTTTGGAGCAACTTGGAATCCGCACCATGGCGAAAGCTGTATATACTATCAACAATATTGGTCACTATGGACTTGGCTTTGAACATTATTGTCATTTCACATCTCCAATCCGTAGATATCCCGATGTATTGGTGCACCGAATTGTACAAAGTGTTTTAATGGGTAATGCGATGAATGATGAAAGTTTAGAAGAGAAATGTGTGCATTGTAGTATGCGTGAAAGAGCTGCAATGGAAGCAGAGCGTGCGGCTAATAAATACAAACAAGTGGAGTTTATGCGTGACTATTTAGGCCATAGCTTTGAAGGTATAATTAGCGGTGTATCTAGTTTTGGATTCTTTGTTGAAACTGTGGAGCACAAATGCGAAGGTTTAGTCAGCATCACAAGTTTATCAAAGTACGACGACTTTAAATTGATTGAAGCAGATTATGCTTTAGTTGGATCAAGATCTGGTCGCAAATTCAATATGGGCGATAAAGTGATTGTGAAAGTAGCTGCAGCTAATTTAGATAAACGACTATTAGATTTCGAATGGGAAATCAATGGCAGTGTATGCAAATAAGGCTTAGTAACTAGTTAAAGTTTCTTGAAAAACAATCCCTTCCTGCGCCAAATTTTTTAATATCGGCTTGTAGATTCTTGCGTCAATAGGAATATGCAAGCCGTTCATTTTTATTTCTCCTTTCAAATATGCACATACACCCATTGCAAGTGGTAGACCAACAGTTTTTGCCATCGCTGTATGTATTGCATCTTCGCCAGTCAAGACCATACTGCTATCAATTTTAAATTGACGAGATCCAATGCTGTACTCAATTTCATGTAACATGACCACTAAATCTTTGTCGGTTGGTTCTAATTTCCATTTGCCTTCCAATAACCATTGTAAGATGGTTGCATTGGAATTAAATTGCACCGGAATCAATGTCGATTCAAATAAACCAATGAATTCAAGTTGTTGCTTAAGCGCAGGATCTTGTAAAAATTTTGCAAGTTGGTCTTCCAATCCTTTTGCTTGTATATGTTGTTCAAACCAATTTTTTACAGTTGTTCCTGATGCAATTGAAATAATTGTTTCATCGGTCAATTGTAATTGAACAATCGCATTCCAACCTGAACAGAATGCAGGGTAGCGAAGGGTAGTTCGAACGAAATCATTCACCCCGTGAAGTTTATACGTGTCAATGTAGGATAGGGAATTTCTATTTGGATAATAGGCCAGAGGACCTACACCAGCGACATCCACAATGGGTGTTTGAGCAAAAATAGATTCATATTCTTTGTTCACATTTCCCCCATTTTCTAAGTAAATAGCGCCAGCTTTTCCTGCCAAAATAATATTCCTTGGGTTCCAGCTAATTTTATAATGCCAAGGATTGTCATCACTCTCTGGCGCAACCAATCCACCGCAATGCGATTTAAAGCTAGTTATTTTGCCTCCTTTCTCATGAATCTCATCTATGATTGCCATGGCGCTCATATGGTCAATTCCGGGATCTAAACCCATTTCACAGAGGAATAAAAGCTTTTTTGCTTCGATTTCAGAAGCGATTGAGCGCATATTGTCGTCTACATAAGAAGCAGTGAACAAAGGTTTTTCAAAATTTAAACAATCTTTAGCCACTAAAAAATGGAGATTTGCTGGTAACATGGACACGACTATATCCGCATTTTGAACCAAATTTTTACGTTCTAATTCGTTTTCTATGTTAATCCCTATTGCTTTTCCGTTAGGGGCATTATTCCACTTTCTATCTGCCGTATGGGCATCTCCATCTGCTAGGATGATATACCAATCATTTTCTACCGCTTTTTGCTGTAAATATTGGATTAAAACTGTGGCAGATTTACCTGCTCCAATAATGAGAATTCTTGGGCCCATTTTTGAATGTATAAGTGGTTAAAAATCTATTGGTTAAAGTTAGTATTAATTACCCTAAACTGTGGATAAAAATGTGTAAATCTATACTGATTTTTAGCATAAAAAAGGGGTCAAAAAGTTATCTTCGTAGACGCTCATTTTTTAGCCCTTTTTGGGTGCTAAAATTGGACTAATTGAAATAAAAATTATGGAAGAAAATTTAGGTGAAAATTTAGGTCTAGAACAGACCCAAGACAATGATCGTGTGATAAGAGTCAACATTGAGGAGCAGATGAAAACCTCTTATATTGACTATTCTATGTCTGTAATCGTAGGCCGTGCTTTGCCCGATGTGCGTGATGGTTTTAAGCCAGTGCACCGTCGTGTATTGTTTGCCATGCATGAGTTAGGAAATAATAGCAATAAGCCTTATAAAAAATCTGCCCGTATTGTCGGTGAAGTAATGGGTAAGTTTCACCCGCATGGTGACACTGCAATTTATGACACTTTGGTGCGTATGGCACAGGAATGGACGATGCGTTACAAGTTGGTAGATGGCCAGGGTAACTTTGGTAACCAAGATGGTGATCCACCGGCAGCAATGCGTTATACGGAAGCGCGTTTACAAAAGATTTCCGAAGCGATGTTGGATGATTTAGAAAAAGACACGGTTGATTATCAATTAAACTTTGATGATAGCTTATCTGAGCCAAGTGTACTGCCTACAAGGATTCCACAGCTTTTAGTAAATGGATCTTCTGGAATTGCGGTGGGTATGGCGACGAATATGTTGCCTCATAATTTGAATGAAGTAGTAGACGGATGTATCGCATATATCAACAATAAAGACATCACAATAGAAGAATTAATTTCTATCGTTAAAGCACCCGATTTTCCTACAGGTGGTGTGATCTATGGAATGGAAGGCGTGAAGCAAGGTTTAATGACTGGTCGTGGTCGTGTCGTTGTTCGTGGAAAATGTAATGTTGAAACGAAAGCAAATGGTCGTGAGATGATTGTGATCAACGAAATTCCTTACCAAGTGAATCGTGATCATTTAACAGATCGTATCGGTCAGTTAGTGGTAGACAAAGTAGTAGAAGGAATTACACATGTAAATAATGAAAGTAATAAACGCGAGGGAACACGTATTGTTATTGAGTTACGTAAGGATGCAGTAGCGCAAGTTATTATCAACCAATTATTTAAATTCACAGAATTGCAAACCAGTTATGGTATCAATAATGTGGCGTTGGTAAAAGGTCGTCCTAGAATTTTGAACTTGAAAGATTTAATTTTAGAGTTCGTTGATTTTAGAATGGAAGTCGTGATTCGTCGTGCGAAATTTGAATTAAGAAAAGCCGAAGAGCGTGCACATATTTTAGAAGGATATTTGATTGCTTTAGATCATTTAGATGAAGTCATTCGTTTGATTAGAAATTCTGCAAATCCAGAAGCAGCAAAAGAAGCTTTAATCACTGCAGGATGGGGCATTTCAGAGATTCAAGCGAAAGCAATCTTGGAATTAAGATTGCAACGTTTGACCGGTATGGAGCGTGAGAAAATCAAAGAAGAATTTGATCAATTGATGAAATTAATTGCTTCATTGAAAGAATTATTAGGTAGTGAACATTTACGTTTTGAATTAATCAAAACTGAATTATTAGAAGTAAAAGAAAAGTTTGGTGATGAGCGTAAATCTGAAATCCAATATTTAGCAGATGAAATGCGTATCGAAGATTTAATCGAAGAAGAAGATGTGGTGATTACCATTTCTCATTTAGGTTATATCAAGCGTACTTCTGCTTCTGAATACCGTCAACAAAAGCGTGGAGGCCGCGGTGCCATTGGCTCTAAGACGAGAGAAGAAGATTATGTTGAGCATTTATTTATTGCTTCTACGCATGACACCATGTTGTTCTTTACAGAAAAAGGTAGATGTTTCTGGATGCGTGTATATGAAATTCCTGAAGGTGAAAAAACAAGTAAGGGTAGAGCGATCCAAAACTTAATTCAACTTCCTCCAGACGATAAAGTAAAAGCAATTATCGAAGTGCGTAATTTGGCGGATAAAGATTATGTGAATAATCACTATATCATATTATGTACTAAGAAAGGTATTATTAAGAAAACTTGCTTAGAAGAATTTAGTCGTCCAAGAGTGAACGGTGTGAACGCAATCACGATCAACGAAGGCGATGAATTATTAGCAGCACGTTTAACGGATGGTAACAATGAAGTCATGATGGCTGTGAAGTCTGGTCGTGCGATTCGTTTCCCTGAAGAAAAAGTAAGACCAACTGGCCGAGGCGCGATTGGTGTTGCTGGTATCGAAGTGGACGATGAAACAGACGAAGTGGTTGGCTTAGTTTGTGTAAGCAGAGAAGACAAAGACCGTACTATATTGGTGGTGAGTCAACAAGGTTATGGTAAGCGTACTCCAATTGACGATTATCGTATTACCAATCGTGGCGGTAAGGGTGTTAAAACTATTAATGTTACAGAAAAAACTGGAAGCTTAGTTGGTATCATGGATGTATTAGAAAAAGAAGATCTAATCATCACTTGTAAATCTGGTGTAACGATTAGAACAAGTATTGCAGATATTAGAGAAGCGGGTAGAGCAACTCAGGGTGTTAAATTGATTCGCTTAGACGAAAGCGATGAGATTGCTGCAACTTCTAAGATCGAAGAGCAAGATGTACCTGAAGAAGGGGAAGCTGCACAAGTAGAAGGAGAGGCTATTGCAACTACTTCAGATTCAACTGATTCTACTGAACTAGCAATTGACGACACATTGAATAACGAAGGTGATGATACGCCTGAAGCATAAATTTTATAACTTTAGTACATTAAAATAATCATTATGAAAAAATGGATTGGTACAATGTTCCTTGCGACATTGATGCAAACAGCTTTCGCTCAAGACTTTAAAAAAGTTGAGACGAGCTTATTATTAGGTAATTATGAAGCTGCCAAGACAGAATACGAAAAAGCGATTGTAAAAAAAGCAAGTCTTGAAACAACTGCAGAAGGGTATTACTGGAAGTCAAAAATCTACACAGGTTTAGCTAAAGATCCTGCTGCTAAATATCCAGACGCTGCAGAAAAACTTTATAAAAGTTTAGAAGACTATATCAAAGCTGATCCAGAATTTACATTTGCTGTAAAAAGTGGTCAAGAACCTTTCTTTGAAGTATACATGAGAAGCTTTAAAGATGGTGTAGCTGCATTTGGCGAGAAAAAATGGAAAGATGCTGCAACAAATTTTGATAGAGGGGTTGTTTTAAGTGATATCATCTTTTCAAAGGGATGGTCTACCAATAAACAACCATTTGATACAACAACTTTAATGTATGCAGGTTATTCTAATCAAAATGCGGGTAATGAAGAAACAACAATTAAGCATTATACTAGAATGATGGATGCAAATATTAAGTCTGCTGACTTGATTGACATCTACAAATATGTATTGATTAAAGCTGCTGAAAAAAAGGATAAAGCTTTATTTGATAAATATTATACCGTATCTGAAAGAAACTATCCAGATGAAAAATGGTTTGAATTTAGAGCTGATTACATAGATAAAAACTATACAGCAGAAGAAAAAGTGGCTGCATATGAAGCACAAATAGCTGCTAATAGCTTAAATGAAACTGAATGTCAAATGTATGGCGACATGTTTATGGCATCTAGAAACGTTGAAGGCCTTTCTGATGAGAAAGCAAATTATTACTTAGATAAGGCGGCAGATGCATACATGAGAGCTTATAAATTGAATAATCAAAATTTCGCAGCTGCATTTAACGTAGGTATTAGCTATTACAATCAATACACTGTTTTGGACGATCAAGTAGGTAATAATATCAGAGCTTTACAGCAATTAAATGCAAGTAAACCACCAGCGCCAAAGGATCCAAAGAAAAAATTGGCTTTTGATGCAAAATTCAAGGCTCAACAGGATTCAATTAAGAAATTGAATGTTGTTTTGGATGCACCAATGAAGGCAAAAGTGGACCAAGCTATTGAGTGGATCGAAAATGCTTTCAATATCATTAAGGATAAGCAGACTTTAACAAGATCTGAGAAAAACGTAGCTGCTAGATCGGTAGATTTCTTAGCAACTTTATATTCAGCTAAAAGAGATAAAAATAGAGCTAATCAGAAATTATACGATGAGTTAGACGCTAAGTTTAAAAAGTATGACGAGTTACACGATAAGTATCAGTAAAACTGAACTATAGTTTAAGCTTTTAAATAAGTTTATATCTTTTCATATATTCAAAGCCTTCCCAAATCGGGAGGGCTTTTTTCAATGTAACCAAAGGAAGCCATAAAGTTTAAAACTATGGATTGGTAATAGAACAATCAATAGGTGTTATCTTCAATATAATATTTAACATAATGTTAATTATAGGCAATTAATAGTGCTTGAAATAGACTGAAACCAACTATAAATAAGGATAGTTCTATTTGACAGATTCAAAATAGGTTGTATTTTGTAGGATAATCACTTACTATGGCCAACCAACCTACAAGGAGAAAATTTGTACAAGATGCTGGTTTAGCATCTATTGCTTTAAGCTTAAGTCCTCAATTTATAAAAGCACAATCTAGTAGCAAAAAAGACATTTTAAAAATAGCTGTAATTGGTACAGGTTTTAGAGGTCAAAACCATATTGATTTATTAGTACAAAGAACTGATGTGGTTGTAGTTGCGTTTGCAGATCCCGATGAAAAGATGTTGGCTGACGCTCAAAATATCCTTAAAAAAGCGGGTCGAACTCCCGCTATAGAGTATAAAAATGGTAAGGAGGACTATAAAAACCTACTAAAAAGGACTGATATTGATGCAGTTATCATTGCAACACCTTGGGAATGGCATATCCCACAGGCTTTAGAAGCAATCAAAAACGGTATTATTCCAGGGGTTGAAGTTTGTGGTGCCATCAATATAAAGGAATGCTGGGATATCGTGAATGCAAGCGAGAAATACAATATACCAGTCATGTGCCTTGAGAATGTATGTTATAGACGTGATGTTTTAGCGGTCTATAATATGGTAAGAAAAGGCATGTTTGGGGAATTATTACACTTACAAGGTGGATATGAGCATGATTTAAGGGGTGTTAAGTTCAATAATGGTATAACCGCCTATAATTCTGGTGCTGAATTCGGTGAAAAAGGCTTTAGTGAAGCAAAATGGAGAACAAATCACTCCTTATATAGGAATGGTGAGCTCTACCCAACACATGGATTAGGACCAGTTGCAATGATGGTAGATATTAATAGAGGTAATAAATTAACTAGGCTTTCTTCGGTAGCAAGCAAGGCAAGAGGTTTACATAAATATATAGTTAACCATCCACAAGGTGGTGAAAATCACCCCAATGCGAAATTAGACTTTAAATTAGGTGACATTGTCACTACTAGTATACAAACGCATAATGGAGAGACAATATTGCTTACACATGATACCAATTCGCCACGTCCATATAATTTAGGCTTCCGTGTACAAGGCACACAAGGATTATGGCAGGATTTCCATGCTGGACAATTTTCAGCGGGACATATATATATAGAAGGTGTTTCGCCTAAAGCCCATCAATGGGAAAATCCAGAAGCCTATTTAAAGCAACACGATCATCCATTATGGAAGCGTTTTGAGTCAGATGCAACTGGAGCTGGTCATGGTGGGATGGATTTCTTTGTAATCAATGCCTTCTTGGAGTGTATTAAGAGAGCTGTGCCCTTCCCTATGGATGTATATGATTTAGCCACTTGGTATGCTATCACGCCTTTGTCTGAAAAGTCAATTGCGGAGCATGGTCAGGTGCAGGAAATCCCGGATTTTACAAGAGGTAAATGGCAGAACAGAAAGCCTGATTTTGCAATGGACGATCAATATTAGGCCAGATTAGAATCAAGTTTAGCAATATAATTTCTATAAAATAGAAATCATAAAATGAATTATTAGTTTAGATAAAATAGTATAAATTATTGGTTTTTAATATTTTATACTATTTTAAATGATATTTAATGTTAGATTAATTGATTGAATTCGTTCAATAATTTAATTTGATTCCGTGTTCTATCCAAGTTTTGCCCTGGTCTAGTAGTGTGGTAGTATTGATCAAGATTGAGGTAATCCGTAAGGAATCTGATTGCCTGCATATAGATCATGAATTGACCTGAAAAGTCAAAATGGTCTTTTTCGAAATTACTTAATTGATCCCCCATGGCATCTAAATACCCTTTCTTGATTCCTTCCCATCTTTCAGGAATGACTTTGACTAAATCTAGATCTAGGCATTCTTCGTTCACTGGACAGAGATAGGTTCGGCACATATCACCCACATCGCTTATAAAGTAACCGGGCATGGTCGTGTCTAAATCAATTACGCAAATTGCCTCAGTTTCATTTTTAAACAAAACATTGCTGATTTTTGTGTCATGATGCGTGACCCTTAAATGGGCTTCCTCGTTTTGTACAAAACCAAGCCATTTGTCCAAATAGAATTTATGGTCAATTAAATAGTCTAACTCGTCTTTTACATCTTGAATTCGGGAAGCGTCTCCATGAATCTGTGCTTGTTCAAATTGATGGTATCTTAAAGAAAGGTCATGGAATTGAGGGATGGTTTCCTCCAACTGCCCTACCGGAAATTTTTCCAAGCTAGCGGTAAACTGGCCAAATTGGTTGGCTGCTGATTCAGCTTGTTTAGCATTATCCAAAACATCAAAAGCCTTACCTGCTATTTTGTTGAAAGCACGGTAATATTTCCCTGACCATTCTATCAAGGTCTCCCCTGTTTTAGTTGGCGCTAAATGGGTAAATAGTTTTCCGGGTTGATGCGCTTCTAAGTATTTGCCAATACGACGAATATTTTGATCAATTGCCTTTGGATTTTTGAAAACCTGGGTATTGATATTTTGTAGAATAAAATCACCTTGACGGGTTTGCACTTCAAAAGTCTGGTTGATTAAACCTTGATTTAAGGGCGTTGCAATTGCATCTTCCCACCCATATTTTTCAAATAATACTTGCATCATAATCTTCATAAATGTACAAAATTAGACCCTTAAAAGCTATCTTTAAGAGCTGATTATTAATAGCATTTTAGATATGGACAGAAGAAAATTTATCAATTTAAGCGGACTAGGCTTTACAAGTTTTAGTATTCCCAATTTTATTCCAAACCTTACTAGTTCAAATAGTACTAATAAAATACAGCCCATTGTCGCTTCTACATGGGATGCCGGCATGAGGGCAAACGTAGCTGCATGGTCTGTATTAAAAAATGGTGGAACGGCTTTAGATGCAGTTGAGCAAGGTGTCATGATTACAGAATCTGAAATTAATTGTTGTGTTGGTTTGGATGCCAACCCTGATAGAGATGGAATAGTGACTTTGGACGCTTCAATTATGGATCATGAATTTAATTGTGGATCTGTTGCTTTTTTAGAAAAGATTAAACATCCAATTTCAGTTGCAAGAAAAGTGATGGAAAAATCACCCCATGTCTTTTTAGTAGGATCTGGTGCACAAGCATTTGCTTTAGCAAATGGATTTACACTTGAAACAGGGGAATTATCAGAACAAGCAAAAAAGAATTACAAAGAGTGGTTAAAAAATTCCAAATATCAACCTGTTATTAATGTGGAGAAAAATCAATCATTGGCTTATTTAGATCCTGCATTCCAAGCGCCAAAGAAATTAACAGATGGTAATTGGAACCATGATACAATTGGCATGATTGCATTGGATCAATTTGGAAATCTAAGTGGTAGCTGTACCACCAGTGGTGCTGGATTTAAAATGCGTGGCCGTGTTGGTGACTCACCTATTATTGGAGCTGGATTATATGTAGACAATGAAGTGGGTGCAGTGGTTGCAACTGGGCAAGGCGAAGATGTAATTCGTGTTGCTGGTGCAAGTGCTGTAGTGGAATGGATGCGTCAAGGAAAAAGCCCAGAGGAAGCTTGTAAATTAGTTGTTGAAAAAGTAAATAGAATCAAAAAAGAGAAGGCAAAAGACATCCAAGTATGTTTTGTTGCTATTAATAAAGCTGGAAAAGTAGGCGCTTATTCATTACAAAAAGGCTTTAATTTTTCCGTACATAACGACAAAGGAAATACATTAAATGACGCTTCCTATTTATTTTAATTAAACAATCATTTATGTCAAAAGTTGTGCTTGAAATTGCAGCATTTAGTATTGAAGCAGCTTTGCGTGCTTTAGATGCGGGTGCTGACAGAATTGAGTTTTGTGAAAATCCAATGGAGGGCGGAACGACTCCTTCTTATGGCAGTTTATTGTTATTATCTCAATTAACAAAGCAATCCATCTTTCCAATTATTCGTCCTAGAGGCGGTGATTTTTTATATACAGATAGAGAATTTCAGGTGATTCAAAATGACCTTATGGCATGTAAGCAATTAGGATTTAAAGGAGCTGTAATTGGTTTATTAGAATCGGATGGGAATATCGATATTAAAAGAACTTCGGCATTAGTTCAAGCTGCAGGTAATATGGAAATTACTTTTCATAGAGCATTTGATCGTTGTAAAGATCCGTTTAAAGGATTAGAACAATTAATTGATATTGGTTGTAAAAGAATCTTAACAAGTGGTCAGGTGCCCAATGCAAACAATGCAATTCCAATGATTCAAAAATTAGTTGAAAAAGCAAATGATCGAATTATAATTTTACCTGGAAGTGGGGTTCGAGCAGACAATATTAAAACAATTGTTACTGAGACTGGTGCTAAAGAAATGCATAGTTCTGCTAGGAAAGCCATGGCTTCAAAAATGGAATTCAATCAACCAAGCATGCAAGAAAACATGCAGTATTTTGATGTAGACATTGTTGAAATTCAAGCAATGATTACAGCGTTAAAATAAAATAACTATTTTAAAATTATACTACTAGTAAAGCATTCTTACTCTAATCGTCTCTTTAACTTCTTTCAATAAGGTCATGGCTTGTTTTGATAATTTGCTATCAACATCCAAAACCACATACCCAATTTCATCATTCGTTTTCAAGTATTGACCAACGATATTGATTTTGTTTTTTGACAATAAAGTATTGATAGCTCCTAAAACACCTGGTACGTTTTTATGAATATGTAAAATTCGATGTGCGCCATCTACAGGTGGCAAACTTAAAGATGGAATTGTATGAGACCCATTAGAAACGCCTCTTTCCAAATATTGGTATAATTTAATACTTACATCTTCACCAATATTTTCTTGTGCTTCCTCTGTTGATCCTCCGATGTGTGGAGTTAATAGTACATTAGGTAAACCTTGTAGAGGGGTAATAAATGCATCTCCATTTTTTTCAGGTTCAATTGGGAAAACATCGATTGCAGCACCTGCAATTTGTTTGTCTTTTATGGCTTTTACTAACGCATCTAAATCCACCACTTCTCCCCTAGCATAATTGACTAAAATTGAACCAGTTTTAAATTGCTTGATAACTGATTGATTGATCAAATTTTTTGTCTGATTTGTTTCTGGAACATGCAATGAAATAATATCAGAACTACTTACAATTTCTTTAATTGATTTTTTTGCTTGAGCATTACCTAAGGGCAATTTCGTTTCAACATCAAAAAACTGAACGCGCATTCCCATCGCCTCCGCCATTACACTTAATTGTGTTCCAATATTACCATAGCCGATAATACCCATCGTTTTTCCTCTTAACTCAAAACTTCCTTTCGCTTCTTTATTCCAAATCCCTTGATGGGCAGCATTATTTTTTTCTAAAATTCTACGGATTAATAAAATTGAAGCCCCAATTACTAATTCAGCAACACTTCTAGTATTGCTATAGGGTGCATTGAAAACTGCAACACCTTTTTGTTTACATGCTTTCAAATCTACTTGATTCACCCCGATACAAAAACAACCAATAGCTTGTAATTTTTTTGCACTATCTAAGACTTTCTTAGAGATAAAAGTTTTAGATCGAATTCCTAAAATATGAACGTCTTTAATGGCTTTTATTAAATCTTCTTCACTTAAAG
Source organism: uncultured Sediminibacterium sp. (assembly GCA_964579885.1). Taxonomy (GTDB): domain Bacteria; phylum Bacteroidota; class Bacteroidia; order Chitinophagales; family Chitinophagaceae; genus Sediminibacterium. Next base: position 465,757 of record CAZOHD010000002.1, on the reverse strand, counting down.
CTCCTGCAACCTTCTTGACATCTGTGTAGCCCTGTTGTTTAAAATATTGAATTGCTTTGTCACTGATATTCTCTAAAAACAATACTTTAATTTTATCTTTAGGATAGCTCGTTAAGTCTAATTTGCTCATGCTACAAAGTTAAATTAAATAATGCGTTTTAGCCTTCATTCACAATATTTTATCACTTAATGACGTTATATAATTATATCCTATAAAATACTAACAGATGATCGTTCGATTTTTTTTATTGTCTTGCATCTTTTTTTTGAATGCATCCTGCGGCACTAGTCAAGGACCAAATTATACTGAATCAGCTAATAATTTTACTTATAATAAATTAACGACAGAGGCAAAGGACAAATACACTGAAGCTATTCGCCAGAAATACCAATCAATTTTAGGATCTAGGAATTTTAGTGGTCAAATTTTGGTGGCAAAAAATGGGGAGATTTTATTTGAAGATTATAAAGGATATGCCAACTATAAATCAAAAGATTCATTAGTTCCAGAGACACCAATTCATTTAGCATCTGTTTCAAAAACCTTTACAGGTATGGCTGCCTTGCAGTTATGGGAGAAGGATAAATTAAACTTAAAGGCATTCGTGGAGGATTACTTACCTGGTTTTCCATATAAAGGGGTGACAATTGAATTGTTATTATCTCATAGAAGTGGCCTTCCTGACTATGCCTATTTTTTAGAATCAAGACAATATAAATCTGTAAAATATAAAACAAAGAGAGGTCGTTGGGCTAAGAAATTAGTACTTGTAAAAAATGATGCGCCATTTAGACCGGGTCAATACACTAATCAAGATGTGTTGGATTTCATGATTCAAAGAAAGCCTGCAATAGCAGCTAATCCTGATAGAGTTTTCAGGTATTGCAATACCAATTACGTTTTATTGGCGCTAATCATTGAAAAAATTACAGGTAAGGACTTCCCTACTTATATGAATGAGACTATTTTTAAACCACTTAAGATGGAACATAGTTTTGTGATGAGTACTCAAAATATGGATAAATACCTACCCTCTTATAATCCACAAATGGTTCCTTTTCAATTGGATAAATATGATATGATTTATGGGGATAAGAACATTTATAGCACCGCTAGAGACCTTTATTTATGGGATAAAGCTTTAACAGAAGGTCGTTTTTTACAGCCATCTACTTTAGAAATGGCGTATGAGCCAAAGAGTCCAACTAATAAATATTGGCATAATTATGGCCTTGGATGGCGTGTTTTAGCTAAGCCAAATGAAGAGAAATTGATCTACCACAATGGTTGGTGGCATGGAAATAACACTGTTTTCACTCGTTTGGTCGGTGAAACAGCTACAATTATTATTTTAGGTAACAAATACAATCGAGCAATATATAAAGGGAAAGAGATTGCATCGGTATTTACCGGAAAAGAGGACACATCGGCATTAGTTGAGTAAAATCGCTCATTTTAGAGCCATTTTATCGTGTTTTTTGGACTTTACCCCCTATTTTTGCAGACCTTAATCTTAAACAAAAAGAATATAAGTATTGATTATGAACAATTTTTTATTTTATGCCGTTCCGGCCATGGGTATCGTTGGTTTATTGTATACACTATTGAAATTCAATTGGGTATCTAATCAACCAGCAGGTAATGATCGTATGAAAGAAATTAGCACTTACATCGCTGAAGGTGCAATGGCGTTTTTAAAAGCAGAATGGAAGATCTTAGGATATTTCGTTGTAATTGTTGCCTTATTATTAGGTTTCATGGCTACTAAAAACGAAGATAGCCATTGGACAATCGCTATAGCATTTGTAATTGGTGCTGTTTTCAGTGCAACTGCAGGTTATATCGGTATGAAAATTGCGACTAAAGCTAACGTAAGAACTGCTGAAGCTGCTAAAACAAGTTTATCAAAAGCATTGAATGTTTCATTTACAGGTGGATCTGTAATGGGTTTAGGTGTTTCTGGTTTAGCTGTCTTAGGCTTAGGTGGTTTGTATTTAATATTAAAAGAGTACTTCTATGTTTCTGGTGATCCAAAGGAAATGCTAAGAACAATCGAAGTATTAACTGGATTCTCTTTAGGTGCTGAATCTATCGCATTATTTGCACGTGTAGGTGGTGGTATCTATACTAAAGCTGCAGACGTTGGTGCTGACTTAGTAGGTAAAGTAGAAGCTGGTATCCCAGAAGATGATCCTCGTAATCCTGCAACAATTGCGGATAACGTAGGAGATAACGTAGGTGATGTAGCAGGTATGGGTGCCGATTTATTCGGTTCTTATGTTGCAACAGTTTTAGCTACAATGGTTTTAGGTCAAGAAGTAACTGGTCCAAATGGTGCAGTATTAATTGATAATTTTGGAGGTTTATCTCCAATTTTATTACCAATGATGATTGCAGGTGTTGGTATTTTATTATCAATCGTTGGAACTTTCTTTGTAAAAATTAGTGAAAAAGCACCTTTGACTACTGCTGTAGTTCAAAAGGCTTTAAATATGGGTAACTATGGTTCTATGATTTTAACTGCAGTAGCTTGTTATTTCTTAGTAAACTATATTTTACCAGAAACAATGACTTTACGTGGATTAGAATTCACTAGAAATGGTGTAATTGGTGCTATTGCAGTTGGTTTAATTGTTGGTACTTTAATGAGTATCATTACTGAATATTACACTGCAATGGGCAAGCGTCCAGTAATGAGCATCATCAAACAATCAAGTACTGGTCATGCAACTAATATTATTGGTGGTTTGGCTATTGGTATGGAATCTACTTTCTTACCAATTCTTGTATTAGCTGGTGGTATTTATGGTTCTTATGCATGTGCAGGTTTATATGGTGTAGCAATTGCTGCTGCAGGTATGATGGCGACAACAGCGATGCAATTAGCAATTGATGCATTTGGTCCTATCGCAGACAACGCAGGTGGTATTGCTGAGATGAGTGAATTACCAGCTGAAGTGCGTGAAAAAACAGATATTTTAGATGCAGTTGGTAATACAACAGCAGCTAGTGGAAAGGGTTTTGCAATTGCTTCTGCAGCTTTAACTGCTTTGGCTTTGTTCGCTGCTTTCGTTGGAGTTGCAATGCCAGATAATCAACATATTGATATTTATAAAGCAGATGTTTTAGCTGCCTTATTTGTAGGTGGAATGATTCCATTCATCTTCTCTTCTTTAGCAATTCGTGCTGTTGGTGAAGCTGCAATGTCAATGGTAGAAGAAGTTCGTCGTCAATTCCGTACAATTCCTGGAATCATGGAAGGTACTGGTAAGCCAGAATACGATAAATGTGTTGCGATCTCTACAGAAGCTTCTTTAAAGAAGATGATGTTACCAGGTGCAATCACAATCATCTCTCCTATCTTAATTGGTTTCACAATGGGTCCTGAAGCCTTAGGTGGTTTCTTGGCTGGTGCAACTGTAAGTGGTGTTTTGATGGGTATTTTCCAAAACAATGCAGGTGGAGCTTGGGATAATGCTAAAAAATCATTTGAAAAAGGGGTAGAAATTAATGGTGAAATGTATTATAAGAAATCAGAACCACATAAGGCTTCTGTAACTGGTGATACAGTTGGTGATCCATTTAAAGATACATCTGGTCCATCAATGAATATCTTGATTAAATTGATGTCAATTGTTTCTTTGGTAATTGCGCCTACATTGGCAAAAATGCATCCAACTACTCCAGTTGAAACTAAATCTCAAACAATTGAGATGTCAGTGATCACTACCGATTCAACTGCTTCATCGTTAGATTCATCAAAGACTGTAACTATTTCTGCAGATACTAAAACATTAGTTCAGGCTTTACAAGAAGATGGTTTAGCTCCTAAAGACAATGTAAACATTCAAATTAAGGATGGCAAAATTTCAGTGAATGGTGTTGCTTTAACAGAAGAACAAAATGCGAAATATGCTACTTACTTGCAAAAGAAGTAGTTCAATTTTGATATAATTTTAACAAAAATCCCTCCGAATTTTCGGGGGGATTTTTTGTTGGGTTCCATTTTTTCGTAGATTTACGAATCAAATCGTATTACTATGAGCAAACAACATAAGCCAACTGAAAGCGAATTAGAAATTTTAAGTATACTTTGGGATAAAGAACAAGCTACAGTAAGAGATGTACATGAAATTGTACAACAAACAAAGGATGTAGGTTATACTACGACACTTAAATTGATGCAGATTATGCATGAGAAAGGTTTAGTCACTAGAGATGCCTCTTCTAAAACACATATATATAAGCCAAGTTTTGGAAAATTAGCTGCACAGGAACAATACTTAGGTAAAATGATTAAGACCTTATTTAGTGGCAGTACATCTGCTTTAGTTTTGCAAGCATTAGGTAATCATGAAACTTCTGACGCTGAGCTAACTGCTATCAAAGAATTAATAGCTAGTATAGAAAATAAATAAGATTACTAAAAGGCATTATTAGTGAGATTCATTCAACATATACCAGAAGCAATGTTTCATAGCCTTGGATTCATGGCTATACTTTTTTTAATATTTGAATGTATTCAGCTTTGCTTCAAAATGAATGCAAATCAAAAGTATTGGCTTTCTATCTCATTGTATTGTATTGGAGTAATTGATTTTTCAATTCAACTTTTTGGATCTGCCTCTACAAGTAGCAACTATACCTTTATTCAAATTGATCAAAATAGATCCATACAATGGATGACATTGATTGGGTTATTGTATGTGTTTGTGCTCTTTGGTTATTTGATTGTTTTAGGGTATAAATTTTTAAAACTGCAGCAAATTAAAGTCTCTGCAGCATTTTATTTAGAAGATGATATTGCAAAGTCACTAAATGTACACTTGGGGAATAATGGCATTAATAGAAATATTAAGATTGGCTATTCAAATAAAATTATTGGTCCAGTCACATTTGGTTTCATTGAACCGGTTATATTATTGCCATTTTCTTTGTTGAATCAAATGTCTTCAGATGAAATAAAGTATATTTTACTGCATGAAATAGGACATATTGTTAGAAACGATTATTTAATTAATCTCTTTGTAGAAATTGCAAATATATTTTTATGCTTTAATCCTTTCTCCTACTATTTTAGCAAAACAATTAGAACTAATCGCGAAAAAGCTTGTGATGATTGGGTAGTTGAAAAAACTGAATCTCCAATATTGTACTCAAAAGCATTATATAAATTGGCTAAGAATGGTTTAAATCCTCCTATTGAATTGAGTTTAGCGGCAGTTGAAAATGAATCAGAACTTTTAGATAGAGTTAAAAATATTAATGGAATTAAAACAGAAAATAATTTTAGTACCTACTCATTACCAAAAATAGCACTAGCAATTATTTTAACTTTATTTGTTTTTATAAAATTGAGTTCAGTTGAATATAAAACCAATATAAATCAACAAAAAACAATTCCAAAACTTGACTTAAGTTCAACAAAGAAAAATAGTGGAATAGTAGCTAATTTACCCCCATCTAATCTGATAAAATCTAGGTTAACTAATGCATTAAAAACAAGTACCCCTATAGTAAATACTAAACAAGATGTTAAGGGTAGTCAAGCTTCAATACAGGATAGTATTTATAATAATCTAATTAACGAAACAATTGCATGGATTAAAGAAAGAGAAAAGGAGGTAAATGGAAATGCAAGTTTTGTTAATCAGAATCTTAATATGGATATGGATGAAAGAAGAATCGCTGAAAAATTATTACTAACAGCTATTGTAAATAAATATGAATTAAAACGTGCAATATTGGCCAATACTATTTCTAAAGCATATAGTAAAGAGGAAGCATTATCTAAAATAATAGAAAGTAAAGAGTGGTTAGAATTGCAACAATATGAAAAATGGGCAGGCAGTTTCTTAAAACAACATGCTGCAATGAATGATAGTAGTAATAGATTTGATTTTTAATATGCTTATTTCTTTTCCCTTGGACATAACAAAGAATAGGCTTGTCTCCCTCCCATCGCAAATATTAAATCAAGAATACATAGATTGGGTATAAACCCAGTTACTTCTTCAAATACTTGTTGATATTGAATAATACTATTTTCTGATTGAAAATTATTGGGTTTTATTGGATCAATCCATTTAATTTGATTTTCTTCTAATTTTGTTGAATCAGCAGTTTTAATAACCCATTCTGCTTTTAAATGCTGGTTAGACCATTTTTGTGTTTCCAATAAAAAATCATTTAGTAATTCATACTTTAAGGAATAAAGCGATTTTATACTATCAACATAATATTCAAAAAATGGAGCACGTTTATAATTGGTATAGATAGATTTAAAATGTTGTGACTGCCATTGGCTGTCATAAGAGATTCGAATTTGATCCATTGGTGTTTTTTGATCTCTTCCACCAATGATGGGTATGGTTAAATGCAATGGTCCTTGAGCACTAGCAATAACCATTCTGTTCTTAAAACTCATTTTACTAAATGCCACTTGAGTATCAAATACCAATAAATTAGTTTCAATTATAGCTGAATAATAGGACAATGCACCAAAATAATGTAAATCTGTATAAACCATGAATGAGAATAGTTATGTAATTTTAACAAAAATAGCGAATGAAGCCATTAAGTTATATCCTTTTATTTTTTATCCCTTTTTTTATTGCCTGTTCTGAGCCTCAATCTCTTGAATTCAAAGGTTTACAAGATATTCAATTGGAAAATTTAACGATGGGAAAGAATAAATTAAAGGCCAATATCAAATACCATAATCCAAATGATTTTTCACTTACCTTAAAACAAATTGATTGTAAAATTCTATTAAATAATGGTCATTTTACAACATTGAAATTAGATACCAATTTTATTATTCCTGCAAAGAAGGATTTTCTACTGCCAGCTCAATTTGAATTTCAAATGAAGGATTTAGTAAAAAATAGTATGGATCTATTATTCAATAAACCTGTGAAATTGAATATTTTGGGCAATGCAACATTAAGTAAAGGAATCTTTACAAAAACGGTGCCTATAAGCTATGAAACAACACAGAAGCTTAATTTGGCAGCTGCTTTGTCTGGGATGAATAAGTAATAAAAGTTATTGTTTCCATGTAGATGGACTATCTCTCCATTCCATTAATGTGGATTGAGTACTTGCATCAACTAAACCTTTTTCAACTGCTAAATCAATTAAGCTAGCATAGTTTGTTAATGATTTATAAGGAACGCCAGCTTCTTTGAATGCATCTTCTGCAACTTGGAAACCATAATTAAAGATAGAAATCATCCCCACAACTTCTAAACCTGTATTTCTTAATACATCTACTACTTGCAAACTGCTTTTACCAGTAGAAATCAAATCTTCAATCACTAAAATTTTGTTAGTGTTTGTATATGAACCTTCTATTTGATTACCTAAACCATGTTCTTTTGGTTTTGGACGAACATAGATATAAGGTAGTTTTAATTGATCTGCAGCCATAGCACCCCATGGAATTCCGGCAGTGGCAACACCAGCAAGCATATCCGCTCCTTCAAATTGTTCAAATATGACGTTACACATTTCACTTTTTATAAAATCGCGAACATACGGAAATGATAAAACCTTACGATTATCACAATAAATAGGACTTTTCCAGCCACTAGCCCATGTAAATGGTTCATTTGGACTTAACTTTATGGCACTTACTTGTAATAATTTTTCTGCTACTGCTTTTTCGTTGGTCATATCCTAGATTTGACACGAATTTACCGTCAAAAAGGGAATATTTTTGCAAGAGTTACTAAATACTATACACATTTTATGTTGAAGTCAATAATTGCTGCTGGTGGTGTTGTCGTAAATCCTAATAACGAGATATTATGGATTTTCAGAAGAGGCTTCTGGGACTTACCTAAAGGTAAACTTGATCCAGATGAAACAATTGAAGATTGTGCAATTAGAGAAGTTATGGAAGAAACTGGAATGCAAAATTTAGTATTGAATGATTTGATTTTAACCACCAAGCATCAATACCATGATCCCTATTTAAATGAAGTTGTTGAAAAAACCACTTATTGGTATAAAATGACTACAAACACATTTCAGGTGGGTGTAGCGCAATCTGAAGAAGATATAGAAGCGATTGAATGGGTAAAACAGGATCATCTTGAGTCCTATTTAGAAAACACTTATGATACTATAAAAGAAGTGATAGCTGCCTATATTATTTCAAAGCATTAATCACCACTTCTGGTAAAAATGGAGAAGCATCTCCCCCATTACGAATAATATCTCTTACAATTGTAGATGCGACAGAAGTGTATTTAGGTTCCCCAGTTAAAAAGATAGTTTCAATATTCCTGTCCATTGTTCGATTAGCATCTGCAATCGTTTTTTCATATTCAAAATCACTCACATATCGTATTCCTCTTAAAATAAACTTAGCACCTATGGATTGACAATACTTTATTGTTAAGCCATCATAGGTTACTGCTTTTACTTTGGGTTCGTCTTTATAAATTTCTTCAAACCAATGTTTTCTTTGATCAGCGCTGAACATAGGATTTTTTGCAGCATTAATACCAATACCTACAATTACTTTATCAAATAAAGGAAGTGAACGATTGATAATATCTATATGACCCAATGTAACTGGATCAAAAGTGCCTGGAAATAAACAAATTCTTTGCATCTGATTTTTTTAAGGGTTGGTTCTGCCTGTTAAAAGATATAAACAAGCCATTCTCACAGCGACACCATTTTCCACCTGATCTAGAATAATAGATTGGTGGCTATCGGCAACATCACTATCCATTTCTACACCTCGGTTGATTGGGCCAGGATGCATAATTAAAATTTCTTTATCTAATTTTTGAAGCCTTGATTTAGTTATACCATAAGCTAGGTTATATTCTCTTAATGAAGAGAATAAAGGCTGATTTTGACGCTCTAATTGAATCCTAAGTACATTGGCAACATCGCACCAAGCTAACGCTTTGTCGATATTATATTCTATTTGAATATCCATTGCTTCTTTTAAGTATTTAGGTATTAATGTGGGTGGTCCAGACACCATCACTTCGGCTCCCATTTTCTTTAATAAATAAATATTACTTAATGCAACTCTACTATGCATAATATCTCCAATAATCGCCACTTTCAATCCTTCTAATTTCCCCATCTTTTCTTGCATAGAAAAAGCATCCAATAATGCTTGAGTAGGATGCTCATTGATTCCGTCACCTGCATTAATGATTGCAGCGTCTATATGTTTAGAAAGATAATGTGGTGCACCTGATGCACTATGTCGCATCACAACCATATCTACCTTCATGCTCAAAATGTTATTAACTGTATCTAGTAAAGTTTCTCCTTTTGCAGCTGAAGAACTTGATACAGTAAAATTTAAAACATCTGCAGATAACCTTCGTTCAGCTAATTCAAATGAGATTCTTGTACGGGTAGAATTTTCGTAAAAAAGATTGACAATCGTTACGTCTCTTAACGTAGGTACTTTTTTAACTGGTCTCTGAAGGACTTCTTTAAATTGCGTTGCAGTAGATAAAATAAGTTGGATATCCTCAGTTTTGAGGTCCTTGATACCAAGAAGATGTTTGGTAGATAGTGCCATTAAAAAGCTAAATTAATATATTTTTATTGATCTAACAAGATTACATCGTCCACCCCGTCATTTTCTGTCCATCTAACCTTTACTTTTTGAGGGGTCAATGTATCCATTTCCTTACCCGAGAAGTCAGGTTGAATTGGTAATTCTCTACTAGGTTTACGATCAACTAATACGCATAATTCCACTTTTGCAGGTCGGCCAAAGGCTAAAAGTGCATCTAAAGCTGCTCTAATCGTTCTGCCAGTAAACAATACATCATCGATTAATATGACCGTTTTACCCTCTATACTGAATGGTAAATCGGTTTGAGTTGCCAAATGAAGTTCTCTACGTATATCATCTCTATAGAATGTAATATCCAATTTTCCATAAACAACCTTATCTGAGGGTAATTCATTGTGTAAGGCTGCTACAATTCGGTCACTTAAAAAGACGCCCCTAGGTTGAAGACCAATCAAAACCGTATTCTCTAGTCCTGGGTGGGTCTCTAAAATCTGGTGGGCCAGCCTTTTTACAATACTTGGAAGTTGTTGTTCGCTGATGAGGATCATTCCTTAAAATTTGACTAAAAATACAGCTTTTTCTGATGTAAATTGCAGCCATGTGCTCCCTTAAATCTCTTAACCTAATTCAATTTAGAAATTATGTTCAAAGGCAATTTGAATTTAATGCTAGAATCGTGGGTATTGTGGGTGCCAATGGAACCGGTAAGACCAATATCTTAGATGCTATTTATTATTTATCCTTCACTAAAAGCTATTTTAGTAGACCAGATGCTCAGAATGTTCATCATGCGTATCAGGGTATGCGCGTACAAGGACAGTATGAAATTAATAAAGATGAAATTTCAGTTACTTGTATTTTAAGAGAATCTGGGAAAAAGGAATTCTATTTTGATGAAACTATTTATCCAAAGATGTCACAACATATTGGAAAAATACCTGCAGTGATGATTGCGCCAGATGATGTACAAATTATTACAGGTACCAGTGAAGAAAGAAGAAAATTAATGGATAGTTTATTGTCACAAATTGATAGCGACTACCTTCATTTGTTAATTCAATATAATAAGGTTTTACAACAGAGAAATGGGCTTTTAAAATGGGCAGCAGAACAAGGTCAAATGGATGAAGTACTTTTAAGTACATTGAATGAACAGCTAGTTCAATTTGGTATACCTATATTCGAAAAGCGAACGGAATATTTGAATCAATGGTTACCCATGGTACATCAATTGTATCAATCAATAGCGGGCATGGCAGATGATATTGAAATTCAATATCAATCTTCTTTACAAAATAATAGTTTTGAGCAATTACTAAACCAGTCATTAGCCAAAGACAGAGCCGTTCAAAGATCAAGCGTAGGTATTCATAAAGATGATTTGGTGATTACAATTCAAAAACAATCTTTTAAACAAGAAGCATCCCAAGGGCAAAGAAAAAGTCTACTTTTTTCGATACGATTAGCTGAATGGGAAATTTTAAAAAAAGTAAAGGGCTTCTCCCCTATTTTATTGATGGATGATATCTTTGAGAAGCTTGATGAACAAAGAATGGCACATTTATTAGAATGGGTTGCAAAAGAAACTAACGGTCCAGTATTTATTACAGATACGCATAAAGAACGAGTAGCGAAGCTTTTAGGAAAATATGTCGATGAATTCCAAATGATTGAAATATAAATTTGTAATATTACAGTATGGCTACTTTTAAAATTGGAGATGCTTTAAAGCAAATGGTTCAAGAAAATACCAAATTAAAAAACGGTATTAGAGCAGCTCAAATTGAAACTGTCTGGGAAGAAATTATGGGTGTTACAGTTGCAAAATATACAGACAAGATTTACATCTTCGATCAGAAATTATTTATACATACAAATGTAGGCCCATTAAAGAATGAATTAGGTTTTCAAAAACCTCAAATCATTGAAAGAGTCAATGAAAAAATGGGCGAAAAAGTAATTATTGATGTCGTAATTAAATAGTGTTTAAAGTTAGAGCTCCTTTTTATCTAACACATCTCTCATCAAGTCATTCATTGTGATTACACCTTTGAATTCTAGATTCTCAAAAACAGGAAGGTACCTTGTTTTGTAAACATTCATTAAAACCATACACCTTTCAAGCTCAACCTCTAGTCCAATAACAGGTAAATCGTGCGTCATAATTTCTTTGACGATTGTAGAATCTGAATGCCTTCCTTTTAATTTTATTTTGTGGGTATAATCACGTTCAGACATGATGCCAAGAAAATGATTATTTTCCATGACAACTACATAACTTAAGTTCTCTGATTGCATGATTGTTAAAGCATCAATTACAGGAGTTGAGGGTTCAACAGTATTAAAATGTGGCCCTTTTTTCTCTAATATTTCTTTAATTTTTGACATAATTCTGAATTTACTTATACTTGTTTTCCTAAGTTACGAATTAAATCTATTAATATCTGTATCTATTTTTTTAAGAAGTCTATATAACTCTGCTTTTCCATAATCGTTGAGCCATTCATGATGACTACTGAGGGCCAAACTCTTGCGGCAGTTTTTATCATTGTCATGTCTCCTATTAAGATAGGGATAGAAAGATTAAGCTTTGTTGCGTTTTCCATATCTGCAGTAACTAAATAAACGAAAGCATGTTTTGTTTTAATAGCATCTATTAGCTTTCCCCATGGTAAACCTGTGTCAATTTTGCCAGCAAATAGTAGCACATAAGGTTCTTTAGTATTTAATAAAGCTTCAGTTGTATCTAATTTATTGATTGTGAATAGACTAAAGTCAACAATTTTAGCAGTTAAACCATTCCCTTTTTGAACTAAAACTTCTTTCCTGTCTTTATAAACATAGGTGCTATCAAAGTCGGTTGGAAATTGATTGATGTCAAAAGATACTGTTTTGCCATTTTTTTCAAAATCCATTTGTATAGAAACACTATCAGGAATTGCGCCTTCAGGCATTTTCATTTGTTCTTTAATATCATTGCCTCTTTTATAAGGTAAACAGTCTATAAATGGTAAATGTTCCAATACATAATATTGACCATAACCAACGAAACTAGTTGAAATTACTAATATGAATATTCCTAATGCTTTATTTATATTTGACTTAACCTTTTTATGATTGATAAGCAAAATCAATATTGCAAGTAAAAGAATTATATCTTTTATAAAAGATACTTTAGGTGTTAATGGAATACAATCCCCAAAACAACCACAGGTTTTTATTTTTCCAGAAAATAAAGCGTATCCTGTTAAAAAAGTAAAAAATACAATTAGACCCAACAATAACCATAAAGTTTGCTTGTAAGGAAACTTGACTATTAATGCAACCCCAGCTACTATTTCAAAGGTGTTCATGAATAAAGAAAAAGCAAGACTGTAATCATCTAAAAAAGCCAAACCCCATACTTCAAAAAATTCCTGCATTTTATAGCTTAACCCTAGTGGATCATTGGCTTTGATTAATCCAGAGAAAATAAATAACAACCCAACCGTCCATCTTAGAGTCTTTAAAAAAGCTTGCATGGTTTTAGTGTTTTCCTTCTGAAATTTGAATTAATGCAAAAGCAGCATAATTTAAAATATCCACAAAATTGGCGTCAATACCTTCGCTAATTAATGTCTTACCATCATTGGTTAAAATTTGTCTAATGCGCAATAATTTCACTAAAATTAAATCTGCATAACTTTCTTGACTCATATCACGCCAAGCTTCACCATAATCATGGTTTTTATCCATCATAGTTGACTTTGCAAAGTCAACATATTCCTGGTATAAAGATTGTACTTTTTCTACAGGCACATCCTCCACTTTTGGATCGTCTAATTTTAGTTGAATTAATCCAATAACTGAATAATTAATGATTCCTTTGAATTCGTCTTTAATATCATCCCCAACTTTTTGAATTCCTTTATCTTGAATTGTTCTAATTCTTAATGCCTTAATAAATATTTGATCTACAACAGAAATAATTCTTAGAACACGCCAAGCTGTACCATAATCTTTGGTTTTCTTGATAAAAATATCTCTACAAGAAGCAATCGCTTGGTCATATTGTGCAGAAGTTTGACTCATGAAATAACATCTAATTACACGGTGATTTAATATCTTTGAACCCTTGCAAGATAATCAATAAGGCCCTTAAAATAAAACTATGTTTCAAATCCAATTAAAAGATACGGTACTAGACCTGTCTACCCCTCAGGTAATGGGTATTTTGAATGCCACACCGGATTCATTTTATAAAGAGAGTCGTTTGGAGCAGTTAGATAAGGCGGTAAATAGAGCCCAAAATATGGTCATTGCTGGTGCTTCCATTTTGGATATTGGTGGCCAAAGCACAAGACCAGGGGCAGAATTGGTTGAAGAATCCATAGAGATTGAGAGGGTCGTCCCGATTATTGAAGCAATTCATTCTAAATTTCCTGAAATCCCTATTTCGATAGATACGTATAATTCTAAAGTTGCTCAAGCCGCAATAATTGCTGGAGCTAGTATTGTGAACGACATTAGTTGTGGCAATTTTGATAAAAAAATGATCGATGTGGTGGTTTCCAATCAAGCAGGATATATTGGAATGCATCAAACTGGAGGCCCTGAAAATATGCATCAGGTAGAATCTAGATCCGATATTATGCAAGATTTAATGGACTATTTTAATTTTAAAAAAGTTGAGTTTGCTGCTAAAGGATTGACAAATTGGATTATTGATCCTGGATTTGGATTTAGTAAAACAATCCAAGAAAATTTCAATATTGTAAAATGTTTGAATCAGTTAAAACCAATTGGTCTACCAATACTTTTAGGTGTATCTAGGAAATCAAGTATATATAAAACCATTGGAGTAGATGCTAGTGCAGCATTAAATGGTACAACTGTTTTAAATACAATAGGTTTGACAGCTGGTGCAAATATTTTACGTGTGCACGATGTATTAGAGGCAAAAGAAGCGATTATTTTAGTCAATCAAATAAATGCATAATCATCTTTATAAATTATACGCTTATATCACAAAACTAACATAAATCAATACGCATAAAAAAAGGCCAAATTTAATTTGGCCTTTTTTTAGAACTTATAGTTGAACTAATTATTCTTATTTCTTTGTAACGTCTTGGATTTCAAGATCAAAAACTAAATTAGAATAAGGTTTGATTGAGCCATTTGCTTGAGGGCCATAAGCCAACATTGCAGGGATATAAACTGTACCTTTTCCACCTTTACCAAAATATTTTAATCCAATTTCCCAACCAGGGATCACTGAACCAGTACCGATATTAACATCTAATGGTTTTGCAGTTGGATCATTTGGTTTGATATTTGTATCAAATGTTTCACCAGCAATTGTATAACCTTTGTAATATACACTAGCAATCTTTGTAGTATCAACCTTATTTGCTGCATCACCAGCTTCTTTAATTACAACAAATACACCTTCTGGTGATTCAACAGCTGTAATCTTATTTTTAGCTAAATGAGCTTTGATTGCATCCACTTCTTTTTTCTTTTCTAAATCTGTTTCTTTTTTGTAATCGATTTCAACTTTCGCAACATCTGTGAATACATCTAAGATTTCAGCTTTACCTAAGATGATATCTTTTGCTTTAAAGATTTCATTTAATTGTAAAACACCCATTTTAGCTAGGGTATCAATACTTAAAGAGAAATCGATTTTATCTCCTTTTTTACATTGCATTAAGATTTCAGTAAAAGTATATTTACCTAAACTTGCAGTATCTACAGGGAAATAAACTGGGATTTGACCATAAGAAGAACTTAAAGTGGTATCCTTGCTTTTTAATTTGTATTCAATATTGATTTTTACAAATTGACCTTGTTCTAATTTCTTTTGGTTGCCTTCGCCATGTGTAATTTTATACATCATACCAGAAGGTGCTTTTTCGTAACTGTTACAACTTGCAAATAATACAATTGCAGCTACTAATTTTAATGTTGATTTGATCATTTTAATTTAATTGTGATAATTGAGATTTATATGTTTCTAATATGTTTTTAAAATCTTGAAATGTTTCTTCAACTGATTTCTTCGAGCTTCCGCCTGCGGCATTCGCATGACCTCCGCCCTCAAAATGAGTTCTTGCAAATATATTAACATCAAAGTTACCTTTACTTCTAAAACTCCATTTTCTTTCCTCTTCTCTGTCTATAACGATCGCAGCAAATTTGATACCATGTATAGACAAAAGGTAGTTTACTAGACCTTCGGTATCCCCTGTTTTTAATTCATATTTGTAAATGTCTGATTTAGGGATCGCCATGACTGCAGTCTTACAATCAGCAAAAACATGCATTCTGTTCAAAAATGCGTTACCCATGAATTTTAATCTTCCTTCAGAGGACTGATCGTATATGTTTTCATGAATTGTGGCATGTTGCAATCCCAATTCTTTTAAATGGGCAATAATTTTATGTACAGAGGCAGTGGTTGATGGGAACCTGAATGACCCAGTATCAGTCATTAAACCCGTATATAAAGCAGTTGCGATATCTAGATTGAGCAAATTACTATGACCGGATTGCACTATAAAATCATAGATCATTTCACAGGTAGAACTCATTTTTACATCGCTAATGCCATATCCAAAACTTGGAGTATCAGGTTGTTGATGATGATCAATCAAGATTTTAACTGCTTTAGCCTCTCTTATGACCGACTCCATATTTTTAGTTCTGTGTAGGATATTGAAATCAAGACAAAAAACGTAATCTGCATCTTGTACCAATTGAGTTGCTTTTTGCCTATTAGCTTCATAATCAACTACATTATCCACCCCTGGCATCCAGTTCAAGAATGGTGCCCAATTTGTAGGCGATACGACTGTTACATCGTGACCTAATTGCTTTAGAAAGTGATAAAGGGCTAAACTAGAGCCCATTGCATCACCATCTGGTTTCTGGTGTGCAGTGATAACAGCTTTAAAAGGAGTTTGTAAAAAGGGATAGAATTGTTCGATTGCTTGCATAAGTTTACAAATTTAACATAAATCGGATGTTTTTCAGTAATTTTGCGCCCTCAATTAGAAACTTTATAACAAATACATATGAGCAACAGAACATTTACAATGATTAAGCCAGATGCAACTTCTAAAGGGTATACTGGTGCTATTTTAGATCAAATCATTAAAGCTGGATTTTCAGTTAAAGCAATGAAGTGGATTCATTTATCCCCTGCTCAAGCTGGCGCTTTTTATGAAGTACACAAGGAAAGACCTTTCTACCAAGAATTAGTAAGCTTTATGAGTAGTGGCCCAATCGTAGCTGCGATCTTAGAAAAAGACAATGCAGTAGCTGATTTTAGAACTTTAATTGGAGCAACGAACCCTGCACAAGCAGAAGAAGGTACAATCCGTAAGAAATTTGCAGCTTCTATTGGTGAAAATGCAGTACACGGTAGTGATAGCGATGAGAACGCAGCAATTGAAGGTAATTTCTTCTTTTCTGGTTTAGAACGTTTCTAAATTTATAGCCCTTTCAAAAGATATGGGCTATAAATTTTTATTCTAATGATTTTTTCGAGGCCACCCATTAACGGTGGCCTCGAATTGTTTTATACCATTAAATATAATAGCCCTTAGGTTGATTAAGGGCTATTATATAATTACTTCTTCGCGCCTCTTGTTTTAGGCTTCCCGTATTTTTTCTGCATTGCTTCTTTATAATTCTTGCGCACATTCACTTTCTTATTCTTCTCAGATTTTTCATGAAATGCAGGGCCAACATCTTCTTTCTTTGGTAATTTTACTTGAATGATTTTCATTCTAATTTTAGGAATCTCATCTTCCGTTAATACGGTTGAAATTTCTAAGTCTTCAGGTAATGCTTCCATAGGTATTGACTGCTTCATCAAAGCTTCAATTACCAATTTTTGTTTTGCTTCTTTCTCTGTGATAAAAGTAATTGCAATACCCTTTTTATCAGCTCTGCCTGTTCTACCAATTCTATGTATATAGTTTTCTGGAACATCTGGTGTGTCAAAGTTTATTACATGGGTAACCTCCGCAACATCAATACCACGAGCCATTACATCGGTTGCAATAATATATTTAAAAACTCCAGCTTTAAATTGATTCACTGTATTGAAACGGTAATTTTGCTCTTTATTGGAGTGAATAACGCCAACAATATCTGGAAATTTTTCAATTAATTGATCATATAGTTGATCTGCTAAACTTTTAGTTGCAGCAAAAATCAAAACCTTAGTCATGCTTTCATCTCCAGTTAATAAATGTTCTAATAAATTAACCTTCGTATTGAAATTTGGAACATCATAACCTAATTGAATTATATTTTCAAGTGGTGTTCCTGTAGGTGCCGCTTCTACTCTTACTGGTTCATTGAAATAATCATTCATTAATTTTTCTACATCCTCTGTGATGGTAGCAGAAAATAATAAATTTTGTCTTTTAGCAGGAACTAATTCTAAGATATTAGTGATTTGTTTTCTGAATCCTAAATTCAACATCTCATCCATCTCATCTATGACAACCTTCTTGATATACTTTGTTTTAAGTGCACCATTCATGATCAAATCAAATAATCTTCCTGGTGTTGCGACTAAAACGTCTACTCCTTTTTCAACTTCTATTTGTTGGGTATTGATATTGACACCACCAAAAACTCCTACTGTTATGACACTCATGTAGGGTGTCAATTTTTTAACTGCTTCCACTACTTGAACAACTAATTCCCTTGTTGGGACAATGATTAAAATTTGTGGATCCTTGTTTTTATCAAATTTCCATTGTCTAAGACAGGGTAAAAGATAAGCAAATGTCTTACCTGTTCCTGTTTGAGCAATTCCACAAACATCCCTCCCAGACATTACTACTGGGAAAACACGTTGTTGAATAGGTGTAGGATGCGTATATCCAAGATCTTCTAGAGCCCTAGATAAGGGAGAATTGATATTTAATTGGTCAAAAGTCATGGTTGCGAAGGTAACTCAATAAAACCATAGAACCCACTGCATCAAACTACTTGATTTTAGTGGGCTCTAACTAGTCGGGTGAACAGGATTTGAACCTGCGACCACACGCCCCCCAGACGTGTACGCTACCGGACTGCGCTACCACCCGTAAATGTACTTTGTCCTGATTTTTGGGCGCAAATATACCCCCAAATAGAGAAAAACGAGTTATATTGCACGAAATTCATTGACTCGATGACAATTCTTCTCAGGCAAGTCAAAATTGCTGATCAGCATTCGCCTTTTAATGGCCAAGTAAAAGATATTCTTCTACAAGATTCGGTATTGATTTCAATTAAAGATCATATTTCAGATACAGCAGATCAGATTGTAGATATTCCTGAAACAATTGTAAGTTTAGGATGGGTTGATCCTTTTACCCATTTTTGCGATCCTGGATACGAACATAGAGAAACATTGATAACTGGTGCAGCTGCAGCCCAAAAAGGAGGTTTTACAACTGTATTTGTTGTTCCCAACACGCAGCCTGTTATAGATAATAAAACACAAGTCAATTACATTGTCCAGCAAAACAATCAATTACCCATTCATGTTTTACCAATAGGTGCAATTTCTAAAAAAATTGAGGGGAAAGATTTAGCTGAAATGATTGATATGCATCAAGCTGGAGCGGTAGCATCTAGTGATGGCTTATACCCTGTTCAATCCACATTATTATTTTTGAAGGCTTTACAATATGTAAAAACATTTGACGGCGTAGTGATTCAAATGCCAATAGATAAAAGCCTGGGTAGTTTAGGATTGATGAATGAAGGTATTACCTCAACCCAATTAGGTTTACCTGGCATTCCTGCAATAGCTGAGGAATTAATGATTGCTAGAGATATTGAATTATTGAAATACACCAATTCAAAACTTCATATTACTGGTGTAAGCACTTCAAAAGGAATTGCATTAATTGAGGCTGCTAAAAAGGATGGATTATCAATTACATGTAGCGTGACACCGTATCATTTATATTTCAATGAAACAGATTTAAGCAGTTATGATACTTTGCTGAAAGTTTATCCCCCACTAAGAACAATAGAGGATCAAAAAGCTTTATTGAAAGCTGTTGAAACTGGAGTTGTAGATTGTATTGCTTCGCATCATCAACCACAGGATTGGGATGGAAAAACAATTGAATTCGAGTATGCAAAAGCTGGTATAGGGGCTATAGAAAGTACTTTCGCAACTTTAAATCATTTGTTGCCGCAACTTAATGACGAGAAATTAGTCAATTTGTTGTCTAATCATGCAAGATCTATTTTTAATCTTCCAACAGCGTCAATAAAAGAAGGTAATCATATTGAACTAACATTATTTAATAGAAAAGAAACAACAATCCTTTCTAAATCAAATTCTAAAAGCAAGTCAGCCAATAACCCATTTTTTGAAAAATCATTAACTGGAAAAGTGGTTGGCACTTTTGCAAAAGGCCAATTAGTTTTGAACAACTAATAATTTCTTTTAATTTTTATAACATATACTATTAATTTTTAAGAACCCCAATAAAATAAATCATGGAAAAACAAATCACATCTCATATTGCTAAAGGTGCTATTTTAGGTGCATTTACAATTTTATTTAGCATCATTGTTTATGTATTTAATTTATATGCAATAACTTGGTTAAGCTGGATAAGCTATGCAGTTATTGTAGGCGGTATCATTTACGGGAATATTGTTTATGCAAATCAAAATAACAATAATGTTACTTTCGGGAACATCTTTGCGCATGGTTTTAAAACAACAGCAGTATTAATTGTTATTTCTGTAGCCTTTACATTTTTATCATTAAAAGTACTTTTCCCAGATATGATTGATAAAATCATTGATTTAACTAGAGTTCAAATGGAAAAGAATCCTCAAATGACGGACGAAATGATTGAACAAGCTATTACAATGACTAAGAAATTCTTTGTACCTTTTGCTATTGGCGGTGCAATTATTGGTACAGGATTCATGGGTGCAATCGCATCATTAATTGGCGCTGGAGTTGCTAAGAAAAATCCAGTAGATCCATTTAAACAAGACACAGCTCAATAGTTAAATTATGCAGATTTCTGTCGTTATACCTTTATTCAATGAAGCGGAATCTTTGCCAGAATTAATGGCTTGGATACATCGTGTCATGGAGACTAATTCATATGCATATGAAGTTATCATGATTGATGATGGTAGTGATGATGGAAGTTGGGATGTTATTTCAAAATTGCGTGAACAATACCCTACTTTAAAGGGAATTAAGTTTCAACGTAATTATGGCAAATCTGCTGCTTTAAATGAGGGCTTCAAGGCTGCTCAAGGAGATATGGTCATGACGATGGATGCAGATTTACAAGATAGTCCAGATGAAATTCCAGAATTCTATCAAATGATTACCGAACAAGGTTTTCATTTAGTAAGTGGCTGGAAGAAGAAAAGATTTGATAATACACTAACTAAAAATATTCCTTCTAAATTGTACAATGCTGTTGCAAGTAAAAGTTCTGGTATTAAATTACATGATTTTAATTGCGGCATTAAAGCATACCAATTGAAAGTAGTTAAGAGTATAGAGGTATTTGGAGAGATGCATCGTTATATTCCTATTCTTGCAAAATGGGCTGGATTTAAAAAAATTGGCGAAAAAGTAGTTCAACATCAAGCTAGAAAATACGGTCATACAAAATTTGGTTGGGAAAGATTTGTAAATGGCTTCCTAGATTTATTGACAATTCAATTTTTGTCCAAATTTGGGAAAAAACCAATGCAATTTTTTGGTTTAATTGGTACCCTTTTCTTCTTATTAGGATTTGCATCTGTTTTTTATATAGTAGTTAGTAAGTTTATGGATCCTTTGACTAGTGTAACTAATAAACCGGCTTTTTATATTGCATTAACATCTATGTTGATAGGTACACAATTATTCTTAGCAGGTTTTATCGCCGAAATTGTAAATCGTAATGCGCCAGATAGAAACACTTATTTAATCGAGGAGAAACAAGGATGGTAGATCAATTGATCATCATGGGGCCAGCATGGCCATTGAGAGGTAATTTAGCTGCCTTTGATGAAAAGTTAGCTGCATGTTTTATTGAAGCAGGTATTAAAACAAAACTTTCTACTTTTTCATTGCAATATCCTGATTTTCTTTTTCCTGGAAGTACGCAATATTCATCTGATACAGCTCCTAAAGGGCTTACAATTGAAGTTGTAATTAACTCTATCAATCCTTTTAATTGGATTAAAGTGGGCTTTCGCATTAAAAATGAAAAGCCTGATTTAATAATTGTGCGTTATTGGCTACCCTTTATGGGGCCTTGTTTAGGAACCATTTTAAGAATTGTAAAATGGAATAAGCACACTAAGGTCATAGCCATTGTGGATAATATGATCCCACATGAAAAAAGAATTGGCGACCAACTTTTCACTAAGTTTTTTGTAGGTGGTGTGGATGGTTTTTTAACTATGAGTAATAAGGTACAAAATGATGTAAAGACTTTTACAAATAAACCAAGCTGTGTTTCGCCACATCCCATTTATGACCATTTTGGAGAAGCCTTACCTAAAGATGAAGCAAGAAAATTATTGAATTTAGAGGAGAACGATAAAGTTATTCTATTCTTTGGCTTTGTTAGGGCTTATAAAGGGTTAGATTTGTTAATTGAAGCAATGAATAATTCAGCCATTAGAGAAGCGGGAATTAAGCTAATTATTGCTGGAGAATTTTATGAAGCACCTGAGCCTTATTTAGCTCAAATCGAAAATTTAAAATTATCAGATACTATTAGTGTGTTCAATAAATATATAGGTGAAAAGGAAGTAAAATTATATGCATCTGCTGCAGATTTCATTATTCAACCCTATAAAAATGCTACTCAAAGTGGCGTCACTCCGATGGCATATCATTTTTTAAAACCTATGTTGGTGACGAATGTAGGTGGCCTTGCAGATACTGTTCCACATGATAAAGTTGGATTGGTCGTTGAACCCAACGTGAAAGAAATAGTAAAAGGCATCATTCAATTATACGAAAAAGGGGTTGATCACTTTTTACCTAACTTAATTACAGAAAAGAAAAAATATAGTTGGGATCAAATGAGACAATCTTTTTTAACTTTATACCAACAATTATAACCTATTAGTATGTCATTACATCAAATACAATCCATTATAGAGGGTTCCATACAAGTAAAGCAATTTTTATTAAAAGATGAACATTTGGTATTGGAAATTGAAAAAATTGTGCATGCAATTACACATGCTTTCAAACAAGGCAATGCAGTATATTTTGCAGGTAATGGAGGTAGTGCAGCTGATGCACAACATTTAGCGGCAGAATTTTCTGGTCGATTTTATAAAGACAGAAAAGCTTTACCATCAGATGCTTTGCATTGTAATAGTTCTTATTTAACAGCAGTTGCAAATGATTATAGCTATGATGTAATTTATGCAAGATTACTAGAAGGTTTAGCGAAACCTGGTGATGTTTTGGTTGGGATAAGCACTTCCGGTAATTCCGGTAATATCGTTAAAGCCTTTGAAATGGCTAAATCTATAGGTGTAGTTACTGTTGGATTTACAGGTGCTGCGGGTGGTAAAATGAAAGAATTAAGTGATTTCTTAATTAATATTCCTTCTACAACTACGCCAAGAATTCAAGAGTCTCATATTTTAGTTGGTCATATAATCTGCGAATTAGTTGAAGAAAATATTTTTGGCAAATAGATGTTGGACTATTCAGCTATAAATTCAGAATGGACGCTTTTCTTAGATAGAGATGGTGTAATAAATCACGAGAAAAAGGATGATTATATTCGTCATTGGAGTGAATTTGAATTCTATGCAGAAAGTTTATTAGCACTCCCCTTATTAGCTCAAAAATTTAATAGAATCATTATTACGACCAACCAAAAAGGTATAGGAAAAGGATTGATGACAGATGCAGATTTAGCAAATATTCATTTCAACATGACCAATAAAATTTTGGAAATCGGAGGTAGAATAGATGCTATTTTTTATTGCTCAGATTTAGATAATCAATCTCCAAATAGAAAACCACAACCAGGAATGGCGTTTCAAGCTAAAGCCAGTTTTCCAAGTATTGATTTGAGTAAATCAATCATGGTGGGCAATAGAATGTCAGATATGGAATTTGGTCGTAATGCGGGGATGCACACTATTTATCTTGCTACTACGCATCCAGAAGCGCCTTTCCCAAATACTAAAATAGATGACCGTTTTGATCATCTATTTCAGTTTGCAAAGGCTTTATAGTTTTAAAATCTTCGAATTAATCTAATTTTAATACAGCTAGAAATGCTTCTTGTGGAATTTCTACGTTTCCAATTTGACGCATTCTCTTTTTACCTTCCTTCTGCTTTTCTAATAATTTTCTTTTTCTACTGATATCACCACCATAACATTTTGCAGTAACATCCTTACGCATTGCAGATATATTCTCACGAGCAACTACTTTCGCGCCAATAGCTGCTTGAATGGCTATTTGGAATTGTTGTTTCGTTAATAGTTCCTTTAATTTTTCACAAAGCTTGCGACCAAATTCTGCTGACTTACCTCGGTGAATTAATGCACTCAATGCATCCACTTTCTCTCCGTTCAATAGGATATCCATTTTCACAATATCCGCTTCTCTAAATCCAATTTGTGTATAATCAAATGATGCATAGCCACGAGTACCGCTTTTCAATTTATCATAAAAGTCAAATACGATTTCAGTTAATGGCATTTCGAAAATCAACTCCACACGAGATGGTGTTAAATAACTTTGATTAATTAACATACCACGTTTACCTAAACATAAGGTAATAATATTGCCAATATAATCAGGTGTCGTAATAATTTGAGCTCGTATGAATGGTTCTTCAATGTAGTCAATTTTAACAGGATCAGGCATCTCTGTCGGATTGTTTACAATGATTTTTTCTTTTCTAGTGGTATAAGCAATAAAACTTACGTTGGGAACTGTCGTAATCACAGTTTGATTAAACTCACGTTCCAAACGCTCCTGTATAATTTCCATATGCAATAAACCAAGGAATCCGCAACGGAATCCAAAACCTAAAGCTTGAGATGTTTCCAGTTCAAAAGTCAATGAGGCATCGTTTAATTGTAATTTATCCATACAATCACGTAACTCTTCAAACTCATCTGTATTAACAGGATAAATACCCGCAAATACCATGGGCTTTACTTCCTCAAATCCATTGATCATTTCACCTGGATTGTTTGCAAGAGTTATTGTATCACCAACTTTAACTTCTTTTGCATTTTTAATTCCAGTGATGATATAACCCACATCCCCTGCTCTTACTTCGGCTTTAGGTGTCATGGCTAATTTTAATACGCCAACTTCATCTGCTATATAATCTCTACCAGATGCTACAAACTGTATTTTATCATTTTTCCTTAAGACACCATTCATGATTCGATAGTAGACAATAATACCTCTAAAGCTATTGAATACGCTATCAAATATCAATGCTTGTAATGGCGCTTCTGGATCTCCAACAGGAGCAGGAATGCGTTCACAAACTGCTTGTAAGATCTCTTCAATACCAATACCGCTTCTACCACTCGCCAATAAAATATCTTCTTGCTTACAACCAATTAAATCTATAATTTGATCTGTTACCTCTGGTATTTTAGCACCATCCATATCAATTTTATTGATAACAGGTATGATCTCTAAATTATTATCTAAAGCCAAGTATAAGTTACTAATAGTTTGTGCTTGGATACCTTGAGATGCATCTACTAGTAATAATGCACCCTCACATGCAGCCAAGGCACGGCTAACTTCATAACTAAAGTCAACGTGTCCTGGTGTATCAATTAAATTTAAAGTGTATGTTTCTCCTTTATGAATGTAATTGATTTGAATCGCATGACTCTTAATCGTAATCCCTTTCTCTCTTTCTAAATCCATATCATCTAAGACCTGGTTCATCATCTCACGTTCTGTAATGGTCTTGGTATGTTCTAATAAACGATCTGCCAAGGTACTTTTACCGTGATCAATATGGGCGATGATACAAAAATTTCTTATGTGCTTCATGTAATAATTAAGTTCTTTTAAAATCTATTTTAAAGCATTGATAATTGCTGCAAATTCAGATGCAATTAATGATGCACCACCAACTAATCCACCATCAACATCTGGTTGTGAGAAAATTTCTTTTGCATTAGCTGCTTTTACGCTACCGCCGTATAAGATTGAAATTTGATCAGCAATAGATTGACCATATTTTGTTGCAAAAACGGATCTTATATAAGCATGAATTTCTTGTGCTTGATCACTTGATGCTGTTTTTCCAGTACCGATAGCCCAAATTGGCTCATATGCTATTACAACTTTCACTATTTGTTCAGCTGATAAATGAAATAAAGAGTTTTTTAGCTGCGCTTCTACAAAACTGTTTTGAGTACCAGCTTCTCTTATTTCTAATGGTTCACCACAACAAAAAATAGGGGTGCTACCATTTGCTATAACAGCATCTGTTTTTTCAGCTAATAAGGCATCAGATTCTCCAAAATATTCACGTCTTTCTGAATGACCTAAAACAATATGATTCACTCCAACTGATGAATACATAGGTGCTGAAATTTCACCAGTGTATGCGCCATTTGATTTTTGATGACAATTTTGAGCTGCAACAAAAACATTTTGTTTGCCAGTTAATTTCTTGACGGCTAATGGAATATAAATAGATGGGACAGCAAAAATTGCGGCTTGATTTGAATTTAATGAATGTTCAGTTTCTAATAATTGATCAAATAAAGCTTCCGCTTCATTTTGGTTTAAATTCATTTTCCAGTTTGCAGCTGCTATTTGTTTTCTCATAGAATGTATTTTGGAGGCTCAAAGGTAACTAAAAAATAGCGCTATTCCATATGAAACAAGGCATTTAAGACCTTCTTTTCGGCTTCTAGTAAATTAAGTCCTTTCATTTTTTTCCAATTTTGAATATCTTCCAATGCTTTATCCAATTGGTAGCCTCTAGTGATCCCCCAACAAAAATTAGGAATCAATTTTGGCAACAACCCATTACCAAATACATTGGCAGATACCCCAATATAGGACCCTGTATTGATGCTAGACTGAATAGCAAAACGTGTATAATCCCCTACTAACATCCCCATTTTATTGCCAACTGTTTCCCATGTTTTGGAATGTTGATTCCATATTTGAATTGCACCAGCTGTATTCTTTACATTACTATTACTTGTTCCTGCGCCTAAATTACACCAATGACCAATAATACTATCTCCTAGATAACCCTCATGGGCTTTATTTGAGTAGCCTAAAATGATACTGTTTTTGATCTCTCCTCCAATCGTACAATTGGGGCCAATACTAGTTGCTCCATAAATACTAGTATTCATTTTTACTACAGACTTTTCACCAATTACAAATGGACCACGTATTGCGGTTCCTTCCATAATTAACGCATTTTTACCGATATAGATGGGGCCCTCAGAAGCGTTTAATATAACGGAACTTAATATAGCACCAGGTTCAATGAATATATTTTCTGGACAAATTAATCTTGAAAAAGAATCAACTTCGGCTGATTTTTTATCCTTGCTTATTGTATTAAAATCCAACTTAATAAAAGCTGTATTTAGCTTCAACAAATGCATTGCATCTTTAATGAAATTAGCTTCTATTGTTGTCTTTAAATTTGGATCGCCAAGTAATATTTTTCCAAGATCACGGTCGATAGTTTTTGATGCGATCCATTTACCATCTTCATCAATTAAATTTTCGCCGTTTTTAAGATTTAAGATGGCCTCTTTTATAGATAAATTTGGTATGCAAGTTGGATTGACATAAAAAACATATTCATTTTGATTTAAAAAATGAGTACTATATAATTCTTGTAAATAATCAACTGTAAAAACTTCAAAAGAGGTTTCCATTAATTGTTCCCAACGCTCCTGAATAGTAAAAATCCCTACCCTAATCTCCGACAAACTTCTTGTAAGACTAAAGGGGTAAAAGTTTGCTCTATATGGGATATCGACTAGGACAAAATGCATAATGGACGATTTATCAACAAAAATACACTAATCTCAAAAGCAAATCAGATAAGTTCCTAACGCATGTTAATTTTATGCTTATTTTTGTAACCTAATAATTAATTTATGCAACTAGGTTATTTCAATTACCCACTACCGGCAAATGAGCCAGTTTTAAGCTATGCTCCAGGTTCACCAGAACGTAAATCTTTAAAAGAAGCATTGGCTTCATTGAAGAAAAAAACATTGGACATTCCAATGTATATCAATGGTAAAGCTGTTCGTACAGGTAAAACAATGTCAATACATCCACCACATGAGACTAAACATGTGTTAGGTCAGTTTCATGTAGGCACTAAAATTCATGTAGAAAAAGCAATTGAATCAGCATTAAAAGTAAGAGAGAATTGGTCAAATATGACTTGGGAATCAAGAGCCCATATCTTTTTAAAAGCAGCAGATTTATTAGCTACAAAATATAGATTTGAAATGAATGCTTCGACTATGCTAGGTCAAAGTAAAAATGCATATCAAGCTGAAATCGATGCTGCATGTGAGTTAATTGATTTCTTAAGATTTAATGTTCATTTCTTAAGTCAAATTTACCAACAACAACCTATCTCGTCTCCAGGAATGCATAATCGAATGGAATGGAGAGGTTTAGAAGGATTTGTTTTGGCAATTACACCATTCAATTTTACTGCAATTGGTGGAAATCTTCCAGCATCTGCTGCAATGTGTGGCAATGTAGTGGTTTGGAAACCTGCCAATACACAAATCTATTCTGCACAATTATTTATGCGCATTTTAAAAGAAGCTGGATTGCCTGATGGCGTTATCAATATTGTATATACGGATGGCCCAACTGTTGGGGATATTTGTTTCAAACATCCTGATTTTGCTGGTGTCCATTTTACAGGTTCTACAGGTGTATTTAACCATATGTGGAAGCAAATTGGTGAAAACATCCCTAGATATAAATCCTACCCAAGAATTGTCGGTGAAACTGGCGGTAAGGATTTTGTGATGGTACATCCTAGTGCCGATGTTGATACTGTCGTAACAGCGTTGGCTAGAGGTGCATTCGAATACCAAGGTCAAAAATGTTCAGCTGCTTCAAGAGCATACATTCCTAGTAATTTAGCAGTAGCTGTAAAAGCGAAATTGGTAAAAGCTGTTCAATCAATGAAAGTAGGATCAGTAGAAGATTTTAGCAACTTCGTGAATGCTGTTATTGATGAAAAATCATTTAACAATATCTCAAAATATATAGCAGCAGTTAAGAAAGACAAACAGGCAAAAATACTTGTAGGGGGTAATTTGGATAAATCTAAAGGTTGGTTTGTTGAACCTACGGTTATTGATACTAAAAATGCTAAATCTCTTACCATGTGTGAGGAGATCTTTGGTCCAGTTTTAACGATCTATACCTATCCAGCTAATCAGTTTGAGAAAACACTTAAATTATTAGATAGTACCTCTAAATACGCATTGACAGGTTCAATTATTTCTCAAGATAGAGCTTCTATTGAATTGGCTACCAATGTTTTACGTCATTCAGCTGGAAATTTTTATATAAATGATAAACCTACCGGTGCTGTGGTTGGACAACAACCTTTCGGTGGAGCAAGAGGTTCAGGAACGAACGATAAAGCAGGTAGTGCATTGAACTTGTATCGTTGGTTAAGTGCAAGAACGATCAAGGAAACTTTCAACCCTCCTACTGATTATAAATATCCATTTTTAAACGAAGCATAAGGTCGTATTTTAGTCTTAAAATACTATATTTGCTACTCAAAAATAAAGGACTGTGGCGCAAAAATTTTCTAAAGAAACTTACCTGTATTGGTACGAATTGATGCAATTAATACGTCAATTTGAATCGAAATCAGAAGAAATGTATAAAATGGCGGGTAAAATCCGTGGATTCTTCCACGTTTACAATGGTCAGGAAGCAATTGCGGCTGGATGTATGACCGCTACAAACCATGAAGACCCTTTTATTACTGGCTACCGTGATCATGGTTTAGCACTTGCCAAAGGGATGAGTCCTAATGCAGCAATGGCTGAATTATATGGTAAGGCAACTGGTTGTTCAAAAGGAAAAGGTGGAAGTATGCACTTTTTTGATAAAGCGAACAATTTTTATGGTGGTCATGGCATTGTTGGTGCTCAAATTGGTACAGGTGCTGGTTTAGCTTTTGCAGAGCAATATCGTGGCTCAAAGAATGTTGTATTGTGTTTCTTTGGAGATGGTGCAGCTAGACAAGGTATGTTACATGAAGTTTTTAACCTAGCAATGCTTTGGAAATTACCTGTAGTTTTTATTTGTGAAAACAATAATTACGCAATGGGTACCTCAATTGAAAGAACTTCAAATGTCATTGATATTTACAAATTAGCAGATGCCTATGACATGCCTTCTGATAAAGTAGATGGTATGACCCCAGAATTAGTGCACGAAGGTGTTGCAAGAGCTGTAAAGCGCGCAAGAGATGGAGAAGGCCCTACTTTGTTAGAAATGAAAACCTACCGTTATAGAGGTCATTCTGTTTCTGATCCTCAAAAATATAGAACGAAGGATGAGGTAGAGGAATACAAAGACCAAGATCCAATTTTAAAAGTTAGAAGAACAATTTTAGAAAATAACTTTGCTACAGAAGCGGCATTACAAGAAATTGATGAAAAAATCAATGGTATTGTTGAAGCATCTGTGAAATTTGCAGAAGAAAGCCCATGGCCTGATGACAGCGAAGTATTGAAAGATGTTTATATTGATCAAAATTATCCATTTATAGTAGACTAATTATTTTAACCAACCCATATGAGCGAAGTACAACAAGAACAAGCACCAGTTTCTATTAATAAGAAGAACCAACAACTAGTAATTTATTTGATAGTAGGTGGATTAATTGCCGCAGGCGCAATTTTTGGATATTCTGAATATTATCAAAAACCATTAGAAGCAAAAGCAGCTGATGCAATGTATGTTGCAGAGAAATATTTTGCGAATGATTCATCTGAATTGGTTTTGAATGGTGACGGTACAAGCAAAGGAATGTTATATATCATTGAGCAATTCGATGGTACAAAAGCTGCAAATCTTGCTAAATATTATGCTGGAATGAGCTATTTCAGATTAAAGAACTATAATAAGGCAATTGAATATTTAAAAGACTTTTCTTCTGATGCAAAGCAAGTTCAAGCAGTAGCTTATGGGTCTATTGGTGATGCCTATTCTGAATTAAAGAAGAATGAGGAGGCGATTGAATTTTATAAGAAAGCTGGTACACATTTTCCAGAAGATGAAGCAATTTCTTCTGAATACTTATTCCGCGCTGGATATTTCTTAGAGCTAAATGGTAAGAATGAAGAAGCTATAGAAATCTATAAGCAAATCAAACAAAATTATCCAAAAACAGAAAAAGGCTTTAATATTGATAAGTATATCAATAGGCTTCAAGTACAACCTTAATCTATATAAAATTTTATTAGAAAGGCATTCTTTAAATAAAGGGTGCCTTTTTATTTTATTGTAAACTATTTTGTATTTTTAATAAATGACAGTTCAACTTTTTATCCCCTGCTTTATAGATCAACTTTATCCTCAAGTTGCTTTTAACACTGTTAAAGTGTTAGAAAAGGCAGGATGTGAAGTGAAGTATAATACTCAACAAACATGTTGTGGTCAACCAGCTTTTAATGCCGGATTTTGGGGTGAATCAAAAGATGTATGCACAAAATTTGTTCAAGATTTTGATGGAGCAGATTATATTGTTAGTCCAAGTGCAAGTTGTGCTGGATTTGTTAGAAATAATTATGGCAAACTTTTCGAAAACAACGCTTTTCAGAGTCCTGCTAAAAAAGTAGCTTCTCAAATGATTGAGCTATCTGAATTTTTAGTAAAAGTTTTAAATATCACTGATCTTGGTGCTTCTTTTACTGGTAAAGCAACTTATCATGATAGCTGTGCAGGATTAAGAGAATGCAATATCAAAACAGAACCAAGAGCTTTATTAAGTAAAGTACAAGGTTTAGAAATGGTCGAAATGAACGACACTGAAACATGTTGTGGGTTTGGCGGCAGCTTTGCAGTTAAATATGATACAATCAGTGTGGCAATGGCAGATCAGAAAATAGACAACGCTATTGCAACAAATGCCGAATATATCATTAGTACAGACATGAGTTGTTTGATGCATTTGGATGGCAGAATCAACCACAATGGCCAAAAAATCAAGGTTATTCATTTAGCAGATGTACTTGCAAGTGGGTACTAACATTTTATAGAGTGATTGCCTTAATTTTATAAAACTTTTCAAATTATTTCTTGTTATTAGAAATATAATTTTAACTGCTATGGCATATTGGCTAATCAAATCAGAACCATTTAAATATTCTTGGGATCAGTTCACAAAAGATAAACGTACATTCTGGGATGGCGTAAGAAACTACGGTGCAAGAAACAACTTAAGAGCAATGAAGAAAGGTGATCTTGCTTTTTGGTACCACAGCAATGAAGGGATGGAAATTGTTGGCATTGCGAAAGTTGTTAAAGAAGCATATCAAGATCCAACCACAGAGGAAACTGCTTGGTTAGCAGTCGATTTTGCACCATATAAGAAATTAAAACATCCAGTTAAACTTGCAGATATTAAAGCAAATACCAATTTATCAAACATGGATTTGGTTAGATTAGGAAGACTCTCAGTTCAAACTGTTAAGGAAGATGAGTGGATAGAAGTCATGAAAATGAGTGAAGGCAAATAACCCTCAATCAACTTTTCAATTTCTAAAGAAATCAATTAATGGAAAAATGAATAGCCGATAAATATTGCGATTACTACTCCAATCAAATCTGCAAATAAGCCTGCCCAAACTGCATACCTTATTTTTTTAATACCAACACTCCCAAAATACAAAGCGATGATATAAAAAGTGGTATCAGCAGAACCCTGAAATATCGAAGCTAATTTTCCTACAAAGGAATCCGGTCCATGTGTTTGGAAGATATCTAGCATCATTCCTCTTGCTCCACTCCCACTTAATGGCTTCATAATTGCAACTGGTAATGCTCCAACAAATTCTGTATTCATTCCAGTTAATTGAATTAGATAAGTAAGTCCATTTAATATATATATCATAGCACCACTATCTCTAAAAACACGTATAGCAACTAACATGGCAACTAAATATGGTATAATTTTCACAATTACATCAAAGCCATTTTTTGCACCTTCTATAAAAGCGTCAAAAACAGATACTTTTTTATAAGCACCACCTAAAATAATCGCAACTACGATCGCAATTAAAATACTAGACCCTGCAATTTTTGAAAATAACTCTTTTTGAACCGGTGTGAGACTATTTACTGCAAACAATACAGTACCCATTAATATAACAAGTCCAGCTAACCAACTAATTAATACCCTATCCCATTTTAGTTTTTGATATAATCCAACCATGACTATAGAGGCTAAAGTTGTTCCAATAGTAGCTAAAACACAAGGGATAAAGATACTTGCAGCATCTTGGGAACCAGCTGCTAGACGATAAGATATAATTGTCAATGGAATTATGGTTAAACCACTAGTATGTAAAACCAAAAACATAATTTGAGCATTGGTTGCTTTCTCTTTTTCTGGATTTAAGCTTTGTAGGCTTTCCATTGCTTTTAATCCAAAAGGAGTTGCAGCATTGTCTAAACCTAACATATTAGCACTAAAATTCATCACCATTTGCCCCATTGCTGGATGATTTTGAGGAACTTCTGGAAATAATCTACTTAAAAAAGGGTTCATCCACTTTGCTAATTTCTGAATAGCTCCAGCTTTTTCAGCTATATTCATTAATCCTAGAAAAAATACCATCGTGCCAGCTAATGGAAATGCAACATCAATTACGGACGATTTCGCAGAATCAAATAACCCGTCAGCAAGGAGTTTAAAGATCTCTGTATCCCCTAAAAAGATCAATTTACACAATGCAACTATGAAAGCGATAACAAAAAAAGCAATCCAAATGATATTCAATGCCATATCTTATTGTTTATGGTACTAATATAGCCCATTTTGCGATTAGAATTGTATTTTTGCAGCCATAAAACAATCTAAATAACATGGCTTTACAGGCAGGAATCGTTGGTTTACCCAACGTAGGAAAATCTACTTTATTTAATGCAGTAAGTAATAGTGCAAAGGCACAAGCAAGTAATTATCGATTTTGTACCATCGAACCAAATGTAGGTTTAGTGGATGTACCAGATATTCGTATCAGTCAATTAGCTGAATTGATTAATCCAACTAGGGTTGTTCCTACCCAATTAGAAATTGTGGACATCGCTGGATTAGTTAAAGGTGCAAGTAAGGGAGAAGGTTTAGGAAATAAATTCCTTGCAAATATTAGAGAAGTGAGCGCTATTATACATGTTATTCGTTGTTTCGAAGATGAAAATGTACTAAGAGAAGAAGGTAAAATTAACCCTATTGGGGACAAAGATATTATTGAAACTGAGTTGCAATTAAAAGATTTGGATAGTGTAGAAAAGAAAATGCAACGCACAGAGAAAATGGCAAAAACAGATCCAAAAGCTAAGGTAGAATTAGAGGTTTTGATTAAATGTAAAAATCATTTAGAACAAGGTAAAAGTATCCGTTCTCTAGATTTATCTAAAGAAGATCTAACCGCAATTGCTGATATCTTTTTATTGACTGCTAAGCCAGTAATGTATGTTGCAAATGTAGATGAAGCATCTATGCATACAGGCAATGCATATTCTGAATTATTGGTTGCCATGGCAAAACAAGAAGGTGCAGAAGTTATTGTAATGTGTAATAACATAGAGGCTCAAATTTCAGAAATGGAAGATCCAGATGACAAGGCATTATTCATGGAAGAATATCAAATGAAAGAGCCTGCTTTGAATAGATTAATTCAAACGGCTTATAAATTATTAAAATTAGAAACCTATTTTACAGCAGGTGTTCAAGAAGTACGCGCTTGGACAATTGGTTCTGGCTGGAAAGCACCACAAGCAGCAAGTGTAATTCATACAGATTTTGAAAAAGGATTTATTAAAGCTGAAGTAATTGCTTTTGATGATTTTATTAAATTCAAAAGTGAGGCAGCTTGTCGTGATAATGGCAAATTAAGAATTGAAGGGAAAGAGTATATTGTTAAAGATGGCGATGTAATGCATTTTAGATTCAACGTGTAATTAGAATGAAAAGAAGTTTATTTATATTATCAATTTATTTCATTGTTATTGCTTGTAATAATTCAAGTAATAATGTTCCAAACGAAGATATAAATAACTCTAATAGTAATACTATAAGTGCGCCTGAGCAATTAAATTATTCAATCGTTAATATTTTCCCACACGATACAAGCGCATATACACAAGGATTAGAATGGAATGATAATACTTTATTTGAAGGAACAGGATTAAAAGGAAAAAGTGTTTTGTATAAAATGGACTCTAAGCTTAATCAAATTGGCCCAAAGTTAAAATTGGATAATGCCTATTTTGGTGAAGGGATTACTTTTTATAAGGACAAAATTTACCAACTCACTTGGGAAGAGCATAAAGTATTTGTTTACGATGCAAAAACACTTAAAAAAATTGAAGAACTAAACTGGCCCTATGAAGGTTGGGGATTAACTCATAATGATACAGCCTTGATTGTCTCAACCGGGAGTAGTAATTTGTATTTTGTAGATCCTACAACCTTTGCAATAAAAAAAACAGTTGGAGTATTTAATCAATTTGGTTATCAAAATATGATCAACGAACTTGAATATATCGATGGTAAAATTTTCGCTAATATCTATGGACAAAATGATATTATTGTAATAGACCCAAATTCAGGAAGAATAATTAATAAAATTGATTGTAGTAATTTACTAGCTCAAGCAAAAGTTGCTTACAATCCCCTATCAATTGATGGTGGATATGTACTTAATGGAATCGCGTATAAAAAAACAAGTAATACCCTATTCTTAACTGGTAAATGTTGGCCAGTCTTAGTTGAAATCAAATTGAACTAAATATATTGTGCTGTTGATTTCTTTTTTATCTCATATATAATACTGCTGGCTTTAGATCTATTTGATAATG
Organism: uncultured Sediminibacterium sp.; assembly: GCA_964579885.1. Classification (GTDB taxonomy): domain Bacteria; phylum Bacteroidota; class Bacteroidia; order Chitinophagales; family Chitinophagaceae; genus Sediminibacterium. Next base: position 430,069 of record CAZOHD010000002.1, on the reverse strand, counting down.
CTATTAGATTAGATAAACATCCAATCACTCCTGCTATTATCATACCCATTTTACCAGAATTCTTATATTTTTCTGATAATAAACTTACATAGAAACTATCAAACCACATTGGTATGATCTGAACGATTTCGAAGCCCATAGACTCCATTAACTTATCCATAGATGTTGGAGAAAAGTGATATAGGTGTCTTGGCAAATCATAAGCTGCCCAATATTTATTATAATAACTAGCATCAAAACTTGTATAATTGGGAACAGCTACGATTAATCGACCATTCTGTTTTAAACTTTTAAAACATTGATTTAAATATGGTTTTAATTCATGAACATGTTCTAGCACATGCCACATACTTATAACTTCAAATTCATTTTCTGGCAAATTATAGATTTTATCTATAGGTTGTAATTCAATACTATAATTTTGAAATGCCTTTTCTCTTGTAGCTGCATCAGGTTCCAAGCCAGTAACCTTCCAATCCTTTTCCTTCATTGCATTGACAAAAGCACCTGTTCCAGCTCCTATATCTAGTAAATGCCCTTTATGACCAGTAAATAATGATTGAACCCATTTTGTTTTTTGAGCCAAGGTTTTGGTTCTAACTTTATGGTATAAATGGTTCATCCATCCTTCTTTGACGTCCGTATGAGAAATGTATTCTGTGAACTTATAATATCTTCCAATTTTAGATTGACTTGGCACAGGATAGGTAAATCTAAAACTACATTGAGGACAATGTAGAATTGTAAAATTTTCCTTAGTTAAAGAAAAATCTATACTCTCAATAACAATGTCTGTATGCGTACACTCACAAATTGGACAATTCATATCTATTTTAATTTAAAAAAGATTGCTAAGATTGCTATAACACCAATTATTAATGGCAAAATCCACCATTTGTTATTTGTTGTATTGAAATTATTCTCATTCTGATTTTCAGTTAAAACTTTATCAAAATTTATGTCTTGATAATAGTTATTACTATTAAAACTAGAATGATAAGTGTAAATAGTGTCTTCTAATTTCAACTGACCTAAATTTCCTAAATCAATAAAATTATTATTTGTTAATTGATCATTGAAGAAATTAGAATAATCAATCATAGCCTGTTCAACAGAACAATCAAGTTGATCAGCTAAATAAATATAAAAAAGTTTACTTGGTTTAGTTTGAGATGCTTCTAATCTCTCAAATTGGATAATTTCATTTGGTGGATTAAATTGTCCATCTGAATGAGATGCATCTTTTTGAACAAATCTTAAGTGACCAATACCTGGAATAATTAATTGGCCATGTTCTAAAAAATATTTCTCTAAAGTTAAAAGCATCATTATTTACCAAATTTATATTGTACACCAGCAATTAATTGAACACCTAAAGAAGGGTAATTAGCCCAACGTTGGTATTGTTGATCCAACATATTTTCTCCTTTTGCCCAAAAAGTCCAATTTTTACTTAAGTAATACTGCATTCCTGCATTAAGCACAAAGGTATTATTTAATTTGAATGCTTGACCTAAACTTGAACTTGATTTAGATCCAGTCCAAAATTGACCTGAAGCATCAAAATTTAAACGATTGTTAAGTTTCCAATTTAAATTAGAAGATAATTCTAAAGGTATAATACCCCATGCTTGATCATTTTCTCTAATTAAATTAAATTGAATGTATTTAAATTGATTTTTCCACAAAAATTTATCACTTATTTGATACCTAAAATGCCCTTCTAATTCAATTGCAATTGCTCTTTTTTCAAATAATACATCAAATTTCAAACCTTCCGTTAATGGGTCATTAATACTCTTTGTTTGATTAAAAAATGCTAATTCACGGTAATCGTTCATTGCCATTTTAAAACCATAATTCAGTTGCTTGTTAACTGTAAAATCAACTTGGAAGTATTTAGATTCATTCGTACTGATTGGTAAATCTTCAGGAGCCTTTATCCAATGATTTTGACTCATTAATGGTGTCAATTGGTTATTAGACACAGTTGTTTTCCATCCAGCATGGAAAATAATATTGGTATCTTTTAGTTGTTTTTCTAATTCAATTTTTGGGTATAAAGCAAATTCTCCATTTAAAATGGTTGGCCTAACACCCATATTCAATTGAAATTGCTTTATTTTAAGATTAACAGATGGATCTAATTGTACAAAATAATTTTGTGTCGATGTCTTACTTGTTAAATTGTATTGGTTGAAAGAGAATCTAAAATCGTTTTGCAAAACGATTTTATTTTTAAAATTAAATGTAATCGGTGTGGTAAAATTTATTGATAAATTTTTTGCTTGATTAAAAAGATTTTCGTGATTAAATTCTAGAATTGGTAAAAGATTAACGAAATTCATTTTATTAATACGGTTGGATAGCGAAAACCTAGCGCCAACTATTGTAAATTTTTGTTCAAAATTACTTGACGGTAATTTTGTCGTATCAGGAACTAATCCGTATCGATACCTTTTTGATTGATTAAAAATTATTTGAGAATTAATTTGTTTATTTTGATTCAAATTCAAAGAATTTAAATAATTAAAATTTAAACTATTCCATTTTTGTAAAGGATGATCCCCTGCTATAGATTCATTTGTAATATTAAAACTATGGTTTTGATTTTTAGAATCAATAAAACTTGTTTGGGCTTGAATAAATTGATTCATATAGTTTCCGACTCCAATTTTAAATGATAGCACTTGTTTATTGGTCACTAAACTATCTCTTTTTATAGCTCTTGGGATCAAAGAAATTGGTTGGTATTGAAAACTTAAATTTTGACTTGGAACTTTATAAGCCAATGTTACTGTATTGGTATCTACTATTGCTGTAGCATTATTGAAACCAATTTTAGCAATATTTTTTAATTGCGGTTTAAATGCTGAAACAATTGTTACAATTTTTTCGGGAGTAGTATCTACGATATTAATTTTCGATGGCAATTCATTAAAAACAATAATTTGATCTTGTTTGACTGGTTTAATTGTTTTTGAATAATTTGTGGTTCTTTTTTTAGTAGGCTTTTTCTTATTTTTCTTATTTGATGTACTACTTTTTTTAATAGTCTTTTTTGTTCCAATAGTAGTTTTAGCCTTCTTTTTATTTTTTTTCTGTGAAATACCCATATTGCTAAAACAAATTAAAGCAATACATAATAAACTGAATCTTATAATTGATTTCATAATTTAATTTTTATTGAGCTTTAATTGGTTCGTTAATTGCTTTAAGTTTATCAGTGGCGATTTGCTGTAAAGCTGGTATTGTTGCATTTTCTGCAATACTTTTATAAGTTGCTATAGCATTAAATGTATCATTCTGTGCTAAGTAAATATCACCAAGTAAAATATAGGTCTTGGTAACCCAAAATTCGTAGGAAGATTGTTTTTTGATCATATCAAAAGCTGTTTTCTCAGCTAAATTGAATTTTTGTTGATTAAAATACAAAGTAGCTAGTAAATAATGAGCTTCTGCCGTATAGACTGAACTATTATATTTCAAAACAGTATTTAAAATATTTATCCCTTTTAATGTATCCTTTTGAATTATTGATTGTTTATATAGAGCCATATTTGCCATCAATATGTCGTCACTTGCACTATTTTTTTCAACTAAAATTATTGCTGCTGTTTTTGCTGCTTCGTCCCAATTTTCTAGTTTGTATTGACATCTTAACAAACCTTTAATAGCTTCATTTTTTTGTTCTTGTTGCGTTGCATACTGTAAAACAACTTTAAAATACTGTTCAGCTGACACATAATCTTTTAAATTGAAATAATGAAGCCTAGCAGCAATAATAGCAGCACGTTCTGCATATTTATTAGGTGCTTTGTTTGCTACTTTTCCAAAATAAATTGCTGCTGAATCGTATTGTTTAGCATTATATGCCAATTCACCTAATATATTCAAGGCATCTAAATGATAATTACCTTCCGAATATAGACTTAGGTATTTTTTAAACCCACTAATTGCATTGGGGTAATTTTTATCTTCATATTGAATAATTGCAGCTCTGTAAATTAATGAATCCTGTTCATTGACTGCTAATGGTTTGCCAAAATCATTCATGAATTGTACGTAGGCTTCAGGCTGTTGTTCCTCTACAAAAATATTTCTTATGTATTCTACCGCATTATTGCTTTCTTCTGCATTTGGAAAAGCTGTGTATAAGGCTTTAAAATTTTGAAGTGCCTCTTGATTTTTATTTAAATTGAAATATACAATGCCTAGTTTATAGTAAGCTATTGGATAAAATTCAGTTGCTTTATTATCTAACAATACTTTAGATAATGGGGTTATAGCTTCTTGAAATTGTTCTTTGCTAGTATAGGTATCTGCCAATTCCATTCTTGCATCACTAAGGTATACTGATTGACTAAAATCTGTTTCATAACTAGTAAGTATTTTAATCTTTTCTTTATTTAATCCTAATGCACCATATATTATTGCCTTTTGAAGCGTAGCATAATCTTCAAAATTCCATCCTAAATCAATAATCTTTTGATAGGTCTTAAGTGCGATTTTATATTGTTTTGTCATAAATTGACAATCCGCTAATCTTACTAGTGCGTCTTTTTGAAAAGAGGATGACTCTACATAAGGATTAAAATCAGCGGCATTAGTAAATAATTGTAAAGCTTTATTGAAATTATTACTTTTTAGGTAAGCATAACCAAGTGTATAATTTGCATGTTTTTTATTAACCTCCCCTATTTCAACAGGTTCAATTAAATAATTTTCTAACTGGCTAATAGATTCTTTTATTCTTCCCATTTTATAAGCTAATTCACCAAGCCAGAAATGAGTTTGTGGTAGCACTTTATTGTTATAAGGTAAGATTTGTACTTGTTTGAATAAATCGTATGCCTTTTCATTTTGTCCATCATTTATTAATAATGCTGCTTTACCATATAAAATATTTGGATAAATTTTCAAAAGGCTTTCATCTAAAGAGTCCATCTTTTGGTATACTTCATAGGCTTTATTAAAATCATTACTATAAGCCAATGCGGTTACATACAAATTATTTGATTCTGCTATATAAATACTACTAGGATATGATTCTTTGAATTTGTCTAATGCTTGAATTGCAATACTATACTCTTTTAATTCAATAGATAATTTTGCATAATTAAATAAAGCAATTTCTTTTTGTGCTAAATTTTGGCTTTTTGTTGCGCAAAGCAAAAAAGCATTTTTTGCGCCAATTTTATCGTTTTCTTTTAGGTAGGATGTAGCCAATAAATACATGCTATTTTGACCTAGAGAATCTTCAACATTAGCTAATTTTTTAAATCCATTTATTGCTTGTTTCCATTGTTGTGATTGGAAATAACAAAAAGATAACTGATACAAATCTTGTGCAGCAACTTCTTTTTGTTCCGCAACATAATTAGCTAAATATGGTAAAGCTTTTTCATATTGTTTTTGTTCAAATAATAAATGTCCCATTAATTGCGCAAGCTGACTTGAGTAAAATTGACCTTTTTTCTCTAAAGCTTGTGCCGTATTATTTAAAGCTGCATCAATATCGCCTAAAAAATAATACAATTGACTTATATAAAATGGTGTAAGTGTTTTATAAGCATTACTCAGTTCAGCTATTTTAAAACAATTTAAAGCTAGTTTGAAATCCTTTTTTTGCAATGCTACAAATCCAGCATAATAATTGGCATCTGTATAATATGGACTTGATTGTACTTGTCTTATACTATATAAGTAATTAGTTGATTTATCCCAATCCCCTTTTTTAAAATATAAATAACCAAGTTGAAATTGCATTAATGCTACATCATTATTTTCAAGATCATCAATACTTACTTGATCATAGCTAATAAGGGAAGCGTCCACTAATTGTTTTTTGAAATAATATTTCGCAATTTCAAAATATAGTTTGGATTGATAGATTTTATTTTTATTAGATTCAAGCCATTTTTTTGCAATTGGTGTTGCTTCTTTTTTTTCTAGTGCAACAGATAACAGATGATAATGAAAAGCAATATCTTGATTATTTGGTGCAAAATGATGCGCAGATTGAATGGATTGATAGGCTGACAAACTATCCCCATTATTCAAAGATTTCAAACCATCTTGATAAAGTTGATTTAAGGGTGCTTCAAATTTCATTAATTGACTAGATACTTGGTTGCTTAGCATCAAGAGGATACCTAAGATCAAATTTTTAGTCTTTATTTTTAGGTTTGTTTTTAACATATATGCCCATATTTAGGATAGTCTTATAAAATTACACTATGATTATAAAACGCTTCGTTAAATAAGCTTATTGTGGAAAAACAGATACAATCCTTAAATTTGTTAACAAAAGCAATAATAATGTACGAACATACAACACAAGTAAGGGTCAGGTATGCTGAAACAGATAGAATGGATGTGGTTTATTATGGCAATTATGCGATGTATTTTGAAATAGGACGCGTAGAAGCTATTCGCCATCTTGGAGTATCCTATAAAGACATTGAGGATATGGGGATCATTCTACCAGTTGTAGAGTTGAATATTAAATATTTAAGACCTGCTAAATATGATGACCTAATTTCAATAAAAAGCCAGATAAAAACATTACCTACGGATCATGTAATCATTTTCGATCAAGAAGTATACAATGAATCAGGTAAGCTATTAACAATTGGTCAAGTAAAGCTCTATTTTATGGATGCAGATATGGGTAAAAGAGCAGAAATGCCTGCTATTATGAAGGAAAAACTAGCTGTCTATTTTAGTTAAACCGCCTTTTTTTGGTTTACTTTGCAGCCTAATTGAAGCAATTATGATGGATCAAATACAAGCTACTATTATCACTATTGGAGATGAATTATTGATAGGACAAGTGATAGATACAAATAGTGCTTTTATCGCTCAAAAATTAAATAACATCGGCGTCCATGTGCATCAAAGAATAGCTGTTGGAGATGATAAAAAGTCTATTACAGAAGCATTAAATACTGCTATTGACAAAAATCAAATTATCATTATAACAGGTGGCTTAGGGCCAACAGCAGACGACATCACAAAGCCACTATTAAACGAATATTTCGGAGGTAAAATGATTGTAGATCAACCTACCCTAGATCATATTACTTATATTTTTGAGCAAATACATAAAAGACCCATGATTGAAAGAAATCGTAAACAAGCTGAAGTGCCAGATGTTTGCGAAGTTTTATTCAATCAAACAGGAACTGCACCAGGCATGCTTTTCATCAAGAATAACACCCTTGTTTTTTCATTACCAGGTGTACCGCATGAAATGCAATGGTTGACTACTGAAAAAGTGATTCCAATCATAAAAGAAAGATACAAATTAGGCGTGATTGCTCATAGAACACTTTTAACTGCAGGCGTTGGTGAATCATTTTTAGCAGAATCAATCATCGATTTTGAAACAAGTCTACCTGCAACTATCAAGCTAGCTTATCTTCCTTCCTATGGTATGGTTAGACTTAGATTAACAGGAAATGGGACGAATGAAATAGATTTAAATAATCAATTAGATCAATTCTTTGATCAACTAAAAGACGAGGTTAAGGATTATTTAGTGACCGACAAAGATGAGCCGATTGAGGTAGTTGTTGGAAGACTTTTAAAAGATCAAAACCACACTGTAGCCACAGCTGAGAGTTGCACTGGCGGTTATATTGGCCATTTATTATCAAAACATGCTGGTTCTAGCGCATTTTTCACTGGAAGTGTGGTTAGTTATGATAATCGAATAAAAACGGAATTTTTGGATGTCCCAACGAATATATTACAAACTGTTGGAGCTGTTAGTAAGGAAGCTGTTGAACAAATGGCTATCGCAATTAGGTCTAAAATGAACACAGATTATGGGATTTCAGTCAGTGGAATCATGGGTCCATCGGGTCAAACAGACGAAAAACCCCTTGGAATGGTCTGGATTGGCGTTTCTAACAAGGAAAAAGTCTATTCTAAGGTGTTTTATCTAAGATTTGACCGCCAAAAGAACATTGAGGTAACAGCCAATCAGGCTATAAATTTACTTAGGTTACTCATAATCAATAAGATTTAGTCTTATTTTTGCTAAAATTATTCCCTATGTCTGTAGTTGACTTGATTTTGCCAAAATTGGGTGAAAGTATCATGGAAGCAACCATTTTAAAGTGGCATAAAGCTGTAGGTGATACTATTCAATTAGATGAAACATTATTAGACATTGCTACCGATAAAGTGGATAGTGAAATACCTTCAACTGCCGCAGGTACAATTACAGAAATTTTATTTGAAGTAAATGCAGTAGTACCAATTGGTACTGTTATTGCTAGAATACAAACAGTTGGTAGTATTGAACCAACTGAGCCAATTGTTACTTCAACTCCTACACCAGTAGCGCCTGTGACACAGGTTACAGTAGAACTTGAAGATGTACCTTTTACACCTACTCCCGCAGCACAAATAGTTCATAATGTTGATTCAAATGATATTCGTTTCTTTTCACCCTTGGTTTTAAATATTGCACAAAGCGAAGGTGTAAGTTTAAATGAATTACAACATATTCCAGGTACAGGCAGTCAAGGTCGTGTTTCTAAAAAGGATATTTTACAATATGTTGCGAATAAAAAAGCTGGTCTTGTACATGCACCAATAAGCAATCAAGTGGCATCTGTACAAGAATTTCCTGTTTCAATTCCTCAACAACAATCTGCTTCAAATAATATACCAACAACAACTGCACAAACAAATCAATTTCCACCTATAGACTATGGATATAGTAGTTCTAATAATGCAGGTAAATTTGCGAGTCCAGAAGAAGTAATTGTAACTGGAAATACTGAAATTATTGAGATGGATCGTATGCGCAAATTGATTGCAAAGCATATGGTAGATAGTGTTCAGACTAGTCCACATGTAACTTCTTTTGTGGAGGCTGATGTAACAAATATGGTAGTGTGGAGAGAAAAAGTAAAACAACTGTTTGAAAAAAGAGAAGGTACTAAATTAACTTTCACTCCAATGTTTATGGAGTGTATCGCTGCTACATTAGAGAAGTTCCCATATATTAATTGTAGTTTACAAGGTGAAAATATTATTCTAAAGAAAGATATTAATATTGGTATGGCTACAGCTTTACCTTCAGGCAACTTGATTGTTCCAGTGATTAAAGGCGCTAACCAATTAAGTATAGTAGGTTTAAGTAAAGCTGTAAATGGTTTAGCAAATGCTGCTAGGAATAATCAATTAAAACCACAAGATACACAAGGAGGAACTTTTACTGTAACTAATGTGGGTACCTTTGGATCAATTATGGGTACACCAATTATACCACAACCTCAGGTTGCTATTTTGGCCTTAGGCGCTATTAAAAAACGACCTGTTGTAATTGAAACACCTGCAGGTGATGCTATCCTTGTTCGTCACATGATGTACTTATCAATGAGTTATGACCACAGAATTGTAGATGGTGCAATGGGATCAAGTTTCTTATCTGCAGTTGCAAAAGCATTTGAAAACTGGGATCCGAACAGACAATGGTTTCAATATGTTTAATTGAAAAATTTATTAAACTTAAAATAACTATAAAGCCTCCAAATTGGAGGCTTTATAGTTTGAAATTATATAGAGTGAAAAAATCAAATTGTTTTTAATATTTAATACCCTAATCCCAAGTCTCTACCTTTCATGATGGCAGGTACCCCTTTTGACATCCAAATAGGCATTGGCGAACCTTTTAGATAGTGGTCAAAAAATTGTTGTTCTCTAATTTGAATATCTTTTCTGTTTTTTCTTTCTACTAAATTATGAGCTTCATTATTATACACCAACATCCATATTGGTTTACTTAAACGACGCATTGCAGTAAACATTTCTATACCTTGATACCAAGGCACAGCGTCATCGGCATCGTTACTCATTATTACAATTGGTGTTTTGACTTTATTTAGTTCAAATAATGGAGAGTTTTTAATGTATAAATCTGGTCGTTCCCATAAATTAGCTCCAATTCTACTTTGCGTCTTCTCATATTGGAATTGTCTATTGATACCAGCACCCCATCTAATTCCACCATATGCACTTGTCATATTCACAACAGGTGCACCAGCCCAGGCAGCTGCATATAAGTTTGTCTTTGTGATTAAATAAGCAATTTGGTAACCACCCCAACTTTGTCCTTGTAAACCAATTCTAGTACTATCAATAAAACCTTTTTGGATCATAGCTCTAGTACCACTAACAATATAATCATAAGCACCTTGACCAGGATACCCCTTTTTATACCAAATATCTGGAACAAATACGACGTAACCTCTAGATACAAAAAATGGAATATTTAATCTAGAAGGAGTTGGTGATGGGGGTAAATAATTGTGTAAAGTTTGGTTATTACGTTCATAGAAATAGACAATCATTGGATATTTCTTTTTTGCATCAAAGTCTTCTGGTAAATACAATATCCCTTCTGCGGTTTTATTTGTATAAGATTTCCATTTTACCAATTTAGATTGCATCCAATTGTAATTGGCTTGTTGCGTATTGATAATTGCTAAAGGATTTGGACTTTGAATTTTATTGTCAAAAATATATGGATAAACATTTGGAGTATTTTTTTCATCTTCTTGCATTACAATAAAATCCATATTATTTTTTGATCCAATAACAGTCGTAAAATGCATTGGTTTATCAATGATATTGAAAATCGAGCGTTTACCTAAATCTAATAAAGAAAGTCCTTCAATCTTGTCTAGCTCATTAAATGATTTTAAAAGAATAGTGTCATTAAATCCAATATTTTTTTTATCCTGATTTAAATTTACAAAACGATAAATTCTTTTAGCAGTTCTTCCCTTCGTTAGTAATTGTGATGTATTTATGCCCGCTGCATCGACCAACCATAGATCATATCGATCATAAAGAATAAAACTTTTGTTATTATCCATCCACATTGCAATACCATATGCATTAGGATCGTCAGGAACATCATTGTCTTCGTCATATAATGGGAATGGTATATCTTTTGCTATTTGTTTTGTTTGATTCGTTTTTGTATTATAGGATTTGTATTGTTTTGATACCTCATCAAAATAAACAATGATTGAACCATCATAAGATGCAGTTACTAAATTACCTTTTAAGCCTTTTTGGATTAATTGTTTCGTTCCATTTGCAGTTTGAATAGCATAAAGATCTCGTTTGCCATAACCCTCCCATTGACTTGCAATTGTATAATTAGAATCAATCGTAGCAATCGCAATTGATCCATCACCTTCTGAAGTATACTGAATTTGACGATCGCTTATTTGTCCTAAATAAGTGAACTGATTTAAGGATGGCCTAAATAACATTGCTTCCGTACTTTTCAAATTTGCTTCTAAACTTTTTAATTGTGTAGATTGCAAATTAGCATCATTATAATTCCAAATATCTAAACTAACTCTGTCAAATTCAGGTAAACTAGTGTCTTTAATTGGTAAAATTGGCTGAATCCCAAAATTCAAAATTGCACCTGATTTACTGAAATTTAATTTTTTATCGCCACCAATTGTATATTGGAAAGGCATAGAAATATGTTTTCTATCAAATACATATTTTGCAGAATCAGCTCCATATTTATTATCTGGTAAAGTAGTATAGTATGCTAAAGTAAAGTCTTTTTGTAAAGCCTTATTGGTGCTATCTTTTTCAATTAGATAAGCTAATTGTTGCCCCTTTTCATCCCAACTAAGATTCAAGGCATTGTAAAAATTAGTAGACAAGATTTTAGAGACTGAATCATTTGTTTGTGATAGTAATACTTGAGCTGGTGTTGTCTTGGTTTTTGCTTTAATTAAAGCAAGTGATTCACCGTATGGTTGAATTTGATATTGTAATACATTATTAAAAATTCGTTCTGACTTATTTAGTAAATTATAAACTATTAATTCTGACCCTTCTTTACTAATGTCTCCTTTTTTATCCTTTAAATAAACTAAAATAGTACTATTGTGTTCTGCAATTTGAAATGATTTAACGGATGCTATTTTATTAGTTACATTAGCTAATAAATCAATAACCACTATGCTATCTTTTGGCATTTCTTCAGGCTTTTTCTTTGCTATTTTTGCCAGCCTAGTTTCATTGAATGTGGGTTTAATTTTAGCAATTAAAAAATTGCTATTTTCTGAAAATTGAACTTGAGTTCCTCTTTCAATTTTGAATTGATGACCCTTCTTTAAATGATGAATTATTAATTGCCCATCTCCTTCTTGTGGATTAATTGTATAGGACATCCAATTACCATCATTTGATATGATTACATCTTTAATTGATTGCCATTGATCATATACAGTATGATCTAAAGGTTTTTTTTGTGCATATACTGTTAAATTTAACAGCAAAAAACAAAGGCTTAAAATACGCTTCATAAAGGATAAATTGAATAATCAATTTACGATAAAGTTTAAAAAAAGCGTAATCTATTTATGGTTTTGTTGGCTAATGATACGTTTCATTTGGAGTAAAACCGAGATGCCTATCAAAACGATTCCAATATAAAACCCCTTACCCATTTGTTTATGCTCATCAAACAGAATAATGGCGATAAGGATACCGTATACTGGCTCTAAATTTAAAGTTACATTCATTGTAAATGCACTGATTTTTTTTAACGCATTCAGCATTAAATAATTGGCTAAAACTGTACAAACCAATGCCAGAATAACTAACCAAAACCAATCAGATTGGGTGGGTACGATAAAGGCGCTATGTTGATAAGCATTTAGAACTAAAATTACCAATGTAAGAAATAATAAACCGCCAGACATTTCAAAAGTTTGAATTGTTTGAGTGGTATAGGTAGAAGTTAATCTTTTATTGATGATGGTGAAAATTGAAGCAAATAAAGCAGATAATAAACCAACAATAATGCCAGTTCTAAAATGTATATCAAATTGGAAGATAAAGAAAATGCCTAAAAGACTTAGTAGCCCAATAAAAATATCATTCCAAATAAACTTAGATTGATTAAATAAAGGTTCAAGTATCGCCGTAAAAATTCCAACACTAGAAATACAAACCAGAGCAATAGATACATTAGCTAATTTAATACTCCCATAAAAACAAACCCAATGAATAGCTATTAATACTCCAATAAACATCAGCTTCATTTTTTCATTAAATGAAACTTTAATTTCTGATCCCTGTAATAAATAAATTGGAATTAAAGCAATAACAGTTAATAGCATTCTGTAAAAAACAAGTACTAATCCATTCAATTGGATAAGGTTACCTATGGGGGCTGTCAATCCAGCCAAAAAGACAAAAAGATGTAATTGTATTAAGGATTTCTTAAAACTGTTCACGCTTAATTTGTTTGATAAATTTGCCTGTAAATGAAGCCCATTGCATATTTAATACACCGTAAATTGCTTCTTTAATAATGCCTTTTGACATTTTGCTCACACCGATTTTTCTATCGATAAAGGTGATTGGAACTTCTTTTAATTTAAACCCTAGTTTCCAAGATGCAAATTTCATTTCAATTTGAAAAGCATAACCAATGAATTTGATATTGTCCAAATTCATTGCTGCTAAAACTTTGTTTTTGTAACACATAAAACCTGCAGTTGGATCTTTTACAGGCATTCCTGTTATTATTCTTGTATAAAGAGATCCTCCTTTAGAATAAATTAGCCTATCTAATGGCCAATTTTCAGTAGCACCGCCTTTAACATACCTACTACCAATCGCAAAATCTGCTCCAGATTCACAAGCTGCCAATAACCTATCTAAATCAAGTGGATTATGAGAGAAATCTGCATCCATCTCAAATATATAATCATACTGATGCTCTAAAGCCCATTTAAATCCATGTATATAAGCTGTGCCTAAACCTAATTTCCCCGATCTCTCTTGTATAAATATTCTACCAGGATGTAATAACATTAACTCTTTAACAATTAATGCAGTACCATCAGGAGAACCATCGTCAACTATTAAAATATTGTATTGATTTCCTAAAACGATTACAGCCTGTATAATTGAGGCAATATTCTCTTTTTCGTTGTAGGTTGGTATGATAACAATTTTCTTCACTTTCTATTTGGGGGATAAAATAATAAAAAAGAGACCTAGGTAAATATAAGTTATTTATTTAATATTGATCTATTTAGAATCTCTGTTAATTTCTGTTTAGTATGTAAGGCAAAATCACCCTTCATCATCCAGTCATAGTATTGTGGCTCTTCCTTAAGCACTTGAACAACAGATTTTCCTTTATGCTTACCAAAATTGAAAACTTCCACCCCATTCTCCATCACAAAACGTCGAGCAAAATCTATGATTTGATCTTCTCCGGTAAATTTTACTACAGATTCAACGGTATTACCAAGATTTGGGTATTTCTCTAATTGTGCTTCAAGCACTTCCCAAGTTGCCGTAGCATCTGCTTCAGCTGTATGCGCATCTTCTAAATTTTTATTACAATAGAATTTATAGGCAGCAGTTAATGTGCGTTGTTCCATCATATGAAATACTTTCTGTACATCTAATAATTTACGTGACTCAATATCAACAGAAATCCCTGCTCTTAAAAATTCTTCATTTAACATGGGTATGTCAAAACGATTACTGTTGTAACCTGCCAAATCTGATCCTTCTATAAATTGTTTAATCTCATTTGCAATTTGCTTAAAACTAGGTGCATCTTTTACCATCTCATCAGTTATGCCATGAACAGCAGTTGTTGCTGCAGGTATTGGCATTTCTGGGTTCACTAATTTTCTTTTTACAATCTTAGAACCATCAGGCATGATTTTTACAATTGCAATTTCAACAATTTTATCAGTACTTATATTTATTCCAGTAGTTTCAAGATCAAGAAAACAGATAGGTTGTGATAGTTGTAAACGCATAAAATATATTATACTCCGAAGTTAATCATTCTGCCATACTAAATCGTAGATTCTACCTAAATACTTAAAAGATTTGCCTATTTTTACACCTAAATTAGGCGAAATGAATTGGCACCCAATTACAGAAATAGAACAATTAGATTCAATCAAATCTGCTTCTTATAAAGTTCCGCAGGTGATTTTTAAACATAGTACAACCTGTAGTATTAGCAGAATGGCTTTAGATAGATTTGAACGTGCTACAACACCTGAAGGTGTTGATTTTCACTATCTTGATCTTTTGAATTATAGAACAATTTCGACAAAAATAGCTGATTTTTTCCAAGTCTATCATGAGTCACCACAAGTGCTTTTGATCAAAAACGGAGAATGCATTTATGACGAGAGTCACTATGGTATTATGATGGATGAACTTATAGCCTTTCTATAACCATTGCACTAGCACCACCCCCACCATTACAGATTGCAGCAGCACCATATTTGGCTTTATGATCATTTAAGATATGCGCTAATGTGACAACTATTCTGGCACCACTACAACCTAGTGGATGTCCAAGTGATACTGCACCGCCCCTAATATTAACTTTTGATGGATCTAATTTTAATAAATTTGTATTCACTATTCCAACTACCGAAAATGCTTCATTGAATTCAAAAAAATCAATTTCTGCAGCAGTAAGATTCGCTTTTTTTAAGGCTTTCGGTAGCGCTAAAGAAGGAGCAGTGGTAAACCATTTAGGATCCTGTTCTGCATCTGCAAAACTTCTAATTTTAGCAATTGGCTTTAAACCTAGTGCGTTCATTTTTTCACCACTCATTAAAACTAATGCAGCTGCTCCATCATTCATTGTACTAGCATTTGCAGCAGTAACTGTTCCTGTTTTAGTAAATGCAGGATTTAAACTTGCTATTTTATCAAATTTGACATTATAGGGCTCTTCATCTTTTGACACTGTAATTGGATCCCCTTTTTTCTGAGGAATTACAACAGGAACAATTTCATTATTGAATAAGCCTTGCTCGATTGAAGCTTGAGATTTTTTATAACTACCAATAGCAAATTCATCTTGCTCATTTCTAGATATATTATTTTCAGTTGCACATAAATCTGCGAAATTACCCATTGCAACTTGGTCATATACATCAACAAGGCCATCTTTAGCTAGACCGTCTAACATTAAGGTATCTCCATATTTATTACCCCATCTTTGATTCATATTATAAAATGGAACATTACTCATACTTTCCATACCACCTGCAACAATAATATCTGCATCTCCTAAAAGTATTGCCTGAGCAGCTAATGCTATTGATTTCATGCCACTAGCACAAACTTTATTAACTGTCGTGCAAATAACTTTATCAGGCAAACCAGCCAATTTAGAAGCTTGTCTAGCTGGAGCTTGACCTAAGCCTGCTTGAATAACCGAACCCATATAAACCTCTTCAACTAAATTATTGTCCAATTGAATTTTATCCAAAGCGCCTTTAATTGCAATTGCACCTAATTGTGTTGCAGTTAAGCTTTTTAAAACTCCGCCAAATGACCCTATTGGGGTTCTTACTGCGGAAACGATAAATACTTCTTTAGACATAATAGTAGTTTTATAGTTATTAGTTTAAGCTTCTGGGTTTTCAGGAATCAAACGTATACCTGCTTCTTCGATGGTAATTTTTTTAGCTTTATACAACATACCAACATTCATTTTGAAAGCTTTCTTGCTAATTCCAAAGAAAGCATAAATATCTTCGGGTGATGATTTATCATGGTAAGGTAAAAATCCTTTATGCAGTTTTAAAAGCTGAATTAATTTCAATTGATCATCATCTAACTTCTCAACACCTTGTTTGCCTATTCCTATATCTAATTTATTACCTTCTCTGATCTTTTTTACAAAACCTTCATCAATAAATTGTCCAATATGCAAATGCGTGAATACTTCATTCTTATAAACTAAACCTTGGTGCACTTGATTTACAATAACGACATATCCAATATCAGATTCACGATAAACTTGTAACTTAACTTTATCCCCTTCTTTAACAGTAAGAATGTCATTACTAATTTGGTTGTCAATTTTCTCAGTCGCCGCAACCCTTCCAGTTTGTTTATCTAAATATAATTTAACTAAGTATTTTCCGCCAAGTCTCATACTAGACAATTGTTGTGAAACTGGAACAAATAAATCTTTCATTAATCCCCAATCCATAAATGCGCCCTGCTTTGTTAAA
Source organism: uncultured Sediminibacterium sp. (assembly GCA_964579885.1). Taxonomy (GTDB): domain Bacteria; phylum Bacteroidota; class Bacteroidia; order Chitinophagales; family Chitinophagaceae; genus Sediminibacterium. The sequence continues at coordinate 412,988 of CAZOHD010000002.1, read as the reverse complement.
GCAACTACTTTTAATGCCGCAATATCACCTACAACAGCAAAAGGTTCTTGTGTTGTTGCAATTAATCTATTATCAGAATCATGGTAAACAAATACACTAATTGTATCACCAACTTGAAGTCCAGACGGCACAAATCGCTTAGGTAATAACACACCTTCTTCTCCGTCATCCATATAGAATCCAAAATCCACCTTTCGGTCTACACGCATTAAATTAAATTGACCTACATTGATGGTTGACATATTTAATAGATTTTATATAAAATTAGAACAATTCTGGTTGTTCGTCGTTAGGATCTTTAATTACCACTTTAGTTTCCCATTCCATTTCAATTGATTTACTAAAATCAACCAATTTGGTACCAACAGCTTTCGAACCCATTACATCTACCATTTTGCTAACTTTGAACTTGGCTTTTCTTTGTTGTGTTCCTTTTCCTGATACAACTACTAAAACCGGTTCTATATGAGCGGATACAGCAGCAACATAATTCCCATTTCCTTCTTTTATAAAAGAAAATGGTGTTTTTAAAGTTGTTGTTTCTATTTTGAAACGTTTAATGTTGAATTGTAATTTTTCTTTATCCAAATAAACTGCGGTGATTACTTTTTCTGGGTTGAATTTTTCGATGAATAATACTTTTTCTGGATCAAATCTTTGAGTTAATTCAGTATCAGTAACTTCATAATTACCCTCTTTAGTAATTACAATTAATTTCTCATCTTCAAAGGTTCCTAAGTATTGCCCTTTTTCTTCGGTATTTAATCTGCCAAACTTATCATCGAACCACAACTTACGACCAACCAAAGTGCTCTTCCCAGCTTCCTTTAATTTAACTGCTTTAATTGGATATTTTGTAACCTGATTGCCGACACTACTTCTTCCCTTTACTTCTAATGTCTCAAAGAAAAAGTCAAACTCTTTTATTCTAGCACTGCAATTTGGACTTAAAACTATTTTAACAGATTCAGCTTCTCCATTTGCATTGATAGACAAATAATGCACTTTAGATTTCTCTAGACTTTTTGCTAAAACATATTCTTTATCTCTAGTTACCCCTGTAACATTGAAACGTTTAGCATAACTTATTCCAGTAGAACCATCTACATAAATCATATTGTATGTAGTACGTTCATCATTTTTCTGAAATACAGCTGCGTGTAAAATATCTTTACCTATAAAGATCTTATCAGATACTTTAACCACTTTCATTGTACCCCCCTTTGTAAAGGCAATGATATCATCATAATCTGTACAATCACATAGGAATTCATCTTTCTTTAAACTGGTTCCAATAAATCCTTCTGCCCTATTGATGTATAATTTAGTATTAGCAATAGCAACCTGCTTAACTTGAATGGTATCAAATTCTTTTAATTCAGTTTTTCGTTCTTTCCCTTTACCATACTTCTTTTGCAAATTCTCATAATAACTTACAGCATAGTCTACTAAATTTTCTAGGTTATGTTTGACTTCTTTAATCTCTTCTTCAATGGATTTAATCTGTGCAATTAAATCTTCAATATCTAATTTATAAATTCTTCTAACTGGCTTATCAGTTAGTTTCAATAAATCGGTTCTTTCTATCGGTTTTTTAAACTTCTTTTTGAATGGTTCAAAAGCTTTATCAATCGCATCAATCACCTTTTCCCAATTAAGATGTTTCTTCTCTAATTCTTGGTATATTTTTTCTTCAAAAAATATTTTCTCCAAACTAGTGAAATGCCATTTTTCTAATAATTCCTGTAAATGAATTTCTAATTCTGCTTTTAATAGACCTTTTGTATGATCAACGGAATGTCTTAATAAATCACTTGCGCCTAAGAATTGAGGTCTTTGATTTACAATAACACAAGCATTTGGTGACAAACTAATTTCGCAATCAGTAAATGCATATAAAGCATCAATTGTAATATCAGGAGAAATGCCAGTAGCAAGATCTATCTGTATTTCAACTTGAGCTGCAGTAACATCCGTAACTTTTTTGATCTTGATTTTACCTTGGTCATTTGCTTTGGTAATACTCTCCATCAATTGAGTTGTGGTTACACCATAAGGCACGTCTTTAATAACTAAAGTTTTCTTATCTAATTCTTCTATATGTGCTCTGACTCTTACTTTTCCGCCTCGCTTACCATCATTATAATTGGAAGCATCAATCATGCCACCTGTTTGGAAATCTGGTAATAATTCAAACTTACGTCCTCTTAAATATTTAATGCTTGCATCCAATAATTCATTGAAATTATGCGGCAAAATTTTGGTAGACAAGCCTACAGCAATACCATCAGCACCTTGCGCTAATAGAAGAGGGAATTTCATTGGCAATGTTACAGGTTCGTTTTTACGACCATCGTAACTCAATGCCCACTCAGTTGTTTTAGCATTAAACGCAACTTCTAGAGCAAACTTACTTAAACGCGCCTCAATGTACCTTGATGCAGCAGCTGAGTCACCAGTTCTTACATCACCCCAGTTACCTTGAGTTTCTACTAATAAATTCTTTTGACCAATATTTACCAAAGCGTCACCAATACTTGCATCACCATGAGGATGATACTGCATACTTTGCCCAATGATATTAGCAACCTTATTAAATCTTCCATCATCCATTTCTTTCATGGCATGCAAGATTCTTCGCTGTACAGGTTTTAATCCATCTTCAATTGCTGGAACAGCTCTTTCCAATATAACATAAGATGCATAATCCAAGAACCAGTTTTTATATTGCCCCTGGACACCTGATTCGTTTTCTGTAACCCTACTTAAATTTTTCTCTTTTGCCATAACTATCTTATTGTACCCAATTGTACTTTATACTATTTTAAAGACGATAAGTATCTTCACTTCCGTCTTGTAAACTATTTAATTCTAAAAAAACAATATCAGTAATTGCAATTAATTCATGCCAATAATTAGCAGGAATGTTTACCCTAACGGGTGCATTTATTTCGATTATATTTTCTTCTTTCGTTTCAAGGTTTACCCAATGTAATTCTGCTTTGCCTTGAACTAGTAACATATCTTCTGGATTTTTACCTTTTGTTAGACCCTTATGATAATGTTTACCACTCACTGATCCAGCATTTCTATAGACCAATAAAAATTCACCAGTTCTATCTGTACTAAAATAATGAAGGGCGCCACGTTCATCCGCAGCCTTCATATCTATTTTTTGAATTTGTACAGACATAGTTGATGTTTTAGGCTTCTGTTTCAATGATAGTTGAAGATCCACCTGGCATTTGAATTACTAAATCTTTCCAACCCTTGTTCCAATCACCTGCGATAACCAATTTCCCTTCTTCTTCTAAGGCTTTTAATCTAAAAACTATAAACGCATCTCCAGTCTTCACCTTCATCTTTGATAAGATGTTTCCTAAAGCACTTTGTAATTTTTGAGCATTTTTTGTCAAAAGAGAAAGAATTTCTTTATCGTAATAACCAATGCCCATGCTTATCAATTTCTTTCCACCATCAAGGAAACGTACGCCTTCATTTTCATTGCATATTTTCTTCCATTCATCAGGATCTAATTCAAATTCACTTAAAGTGATAGGTCTAGCCAATTTTTTTGCTTTCAAAAACTCTTTTGGTAATATTTGACTTAAATGAGTTGGATAAAATAATTGTCCTTTCTCATTTAAAAATGGAAGATTGTTTAAATACAATACATGGATCCTACTTTGGTAATCTTTAAACTGACTCATCAGCCAATAGTACCCACAAACATCATGAGCGTTTTGACCCATCCAAATCCAGATAGATTCATTTTCATCGTGGTTCAATGCATTCTGTAATTGATGTACAGTTAATTTATCATCAACAATATCTAGCTGGTCTTCGTATGGAGAATGTGTTAATACATTTTTCCACCAATCTCTACGATTCTGATAACCTTCGGTTTCATAAATATCTAATAATGGCCCAACAGCGTAATCATCTTTAATTTCAATGATTTTACCAGAAAGGGTTTCGTCCAATTCAATAGCAGCTTCTAAAGCAGCTATGTCTGCTGTGTTAAATACTATGTGTATCATTTGCTTTATCTAGTTCAACTTTTAAATTATTGATGATAAACTCCTGTCTCTCTGGCGTATTCTTACCCATATAGTATTCTAACAAATGCTGTATATGATCGCCTTGCTCTAAAATAACTGGAGCCAATTTTATATCTGCATTAATAAATTTTCCAAATTCTTCTGGACTAATCTCACCTAATCCCTTGAATCGAGTAATCTCAGGTTTACTTCCTAATTCAGCAATTGCTTTTTGCTTTTCAACTTCATCATAACAATAAATTGTTTTTTGTTTATTTCTTACACGGAATAAAGGTGTCTCTAAAACAAAAACATGTCCTCTTTTTACTAAGTCAGGGAAGAATTGTAAAAAGAAAGTCAACATTAATAAACGTATATGCATACCATCAACATCTGCATCGGTTGCAATTACGATATTGTTATAACGTAACCCCTCTAAACCATCTTCAATATTTAAGGCGTGTTGTAACAAGTTAAATTCTTCGTTTTCATACACCACTTTCTTCGTTAATCCAAAAGCATTCAATGGTTTACCTCTTAAACTAAATACAGCTTGTGTATCTACATTTCTAGATTTAGTAATACTACCACTTGCAGAATCACCCTCTGTAATAAAAAGCGTACTATTTTGCTGTGTTGAGATAAATATTTCTTTGTTCTTGTTTGGCACTTCGTCATTTAAGTGTACCCTACAATCTCTTAATTTCTTATTATGTAAATTGGCTTTTTTAGCGCGTTCATTCGCTAATTTTTTAATACCAGCCAATTCTTTTCTTTCACGCTCATTTTGCTCAATTCTTTTCTTAAGCGCATCAGCGACATTTGGATTTCTATGTAAAAAATTATCTAATTCTTTAGCCAAAAATTCAGTTACAAAATTCTTCATACTTGGCCCACCATCCGCTACATTCTGGGAACCTAATTTAGTTTTTGTCTGACTTTCGAATACAGGTTCTTGAACACGAACAGACACTGCTGCAACAATACTTGTTCTGATATCAGATGCTTCGTAATCTTTTTTAAAGAAATCACGAATCACTTTTACATAGGCTTCTCTGAATGCTTGTTGGTGCGTACCACCTTGTGTCGTGTACTGGCCATTCACAAAAGAAAATATATCCTCCCCATAATCGTTATTATGAGATATGGCAACTTCAATATCTTCCCCGCTTAAATGAACGATAGGATACCTTAGTTCATCTGGATTGGTTTTACGTTCCAATAAGTCTAATAAACCATTTTTACTTACAAATTTTTTATCGTTAAAATGAATTACTAAGCCAGCATTCAAATAACAATAATTCCATAACTGACTTTCAATGTATTCGTATATAAAATGGTAGTTTTTGAAAATAGTAGCATCTGGTGTAAATACAACCAATGTACCATTGGCTTCACTTGTTTTTGTCTCTTTCGTTTCTTCAATTAATTGACCTCTTTTAAAGCTTGCCGATTTTTGTTTCCCATCTCTAAAAGCAGTTACTTCAAAATCATCACTTAGGGCATTTACAGCTTTTGTACCCACACCGTTTAATCCAACTGATTTTTGGAAAGCCTTACTATCGTATTTTGCACCGGTATTTATTTTACTTACAACATCAACAATTTTACCTAAAGGAATACCACGACCGTAATCTCGAATAGTTACCGTTTTATCTTGAATTGATATTTCTACTTGTTTACCATAACCCATGGTATGTTCATCGATACAGTTATCAATTACTTCTTTAATTAAAACGTAAATACCATCATCTGGTGCAGTTCCGTCTCCTAATTTTCCGATATACATACCAGGACGTAAACGGATATGTTCTTTCCAATCTAAGGATCTAATCGAGTCTTCGTTATATTCAGCACTAATTTTTGCTTCTGCCATAATTATCAATACTTTATGAGCATAAAATGCCCTAGTCTTGCTGCAAATCTAATGCTCGAAGCAAGTTTTGCAATCTAAAAAATAGTAAAAATGGGCAAATGTGGATAAAAGGATTAAAGCATTATCTTTATCCCATCAAAAACGAAGTAACATACCCTATTACCGACCTTGATTTTATCAAAAACAAGGCAATTGAATTAGAAGCAGAAAACCTCCAATTTCAGGATTTTATGAGGAATTTGGACAGTTTAAGCCTAGATAAAGCCGTTTTTGACCTATCTGAAGCTATTTCTCCCAAAATTGAATGTACTGAATGCGGCAATTGTTGTAAAAGTCTCATGGTGAATATTGACGAAGACGAAGCGAATAACTTAGCCAAACATTTAGGGCAATCAAGGGATGAATTTGATGAAAAATACTTAGACAAGGGAGAATCTGGTCGAATGGTCGTGAATGCAATACCATGTCATTTTTTAGTTGGCAATAGCTGTAGTGTGTATGAACATAGGTTTGCTGGTTGTAAAGAATTTCCAGCTTTTCATGTACCTGATTTCAATAAAAGGTTATTTACAACCTACATGCATTACGACAGATGCCCAATTATTTTCAATGTCTTAGAGCAATTGAAAATAGATTCTGGTTTTAAACAAGCTTAAACATCTATTTATGCCAATCAAATTTGGGATTGATGTTCTTTTATCCAATGAACCTGAATGGAAAAATAAACGCATTGGCATGTTGACCAATGATGCAGCCAAAACCAACAAAGGTATTTTAAGTAGAGTTTTTTTAATACAAAATGGCTATAATCTTGTTCAATTGTTTTCTCCAGAACATGGTATAAAAGCCATTGGTGCAGATGGTGCGCTCATACAAGATGACATTGATAACTTTACAGAATTACCTATTATAAGTTTATATGGCACACGCTTTATGCCAACAGCTTTGGACTTAAAAGATATTGATATCATGCTATTTGATATACCAGATGCTGGTACAAGATTTTATACCTATTTATGGTCTATGAGTTATTGGATTGAGGCAGCAGCAAAATATAATAAACAAGTAGTAATACTGGATAGACCAAACCCATTAGGTGGTCAAATGGATCGGATTGAAGGGCCAATGTTAGAGGATACTATTTCAAGTTTTATTGGTAGATTCAATATTCCCATCAAGCATCAATGCACTTTAGGAGAGCTAGCAAAGTACTTTAATCAAACACAATCATGGAATGCGAATTTAACCGTCATACCATGTGAAGGATGGCAAAGGCCACATTTATTTTATGATTGGCATTTACCATGGGTGAATCCTTCTCCTGCTTTGCAAAATATAGAAGCTACCATTTTATATCCTGGCCTTTGTTTTTTTGAAGCAACTAATATTTCTATTGGACGTGGGACAAAGTATTCTTTTGAATGGATTGGAGCAGAGTGGATCAATTTGAATGCTGTTATGATGGCATGTCAACATGTACTTGGCGAAGATCTTAAAATTGATATTTTAAGATTATCAATAGCTATAGATCGAATTCAAAAAGATATTGAGGGTTTAAGATTCAAAGTGATTGATCCTCAAAATTTTGATGCGGTGATGAATGGTTTATTACTATTAAAAGTGATCAAAGATATTCATCCTAAAGATTTTAAGTGGATGCCCTATGCAACACAAGCTAATCCAACTGGCAACAATCATCTAAGTTTACTTTTAGGCATATCCAATGCAGAAAAACTGTTTGACTTGCCATTACAACAATGGTTACAACAAATAAATAAATTAATGAGGACAAATGGATGGAAGAAAGAAATAGAGCCGTTTTTATTGTATCAATAACCTTGCGGAAAAAAGCAACTGTATTATCTATGAAAGGGTTGCTCTACATTTTTGTCAGTTCTCTTTGTACCAGCATACAATTCATATTCTAATAATCTACAATCGATTTTCGCATTTAAAAACTCAATACGTCTACTTGGTTTAAGACGTATTTTTTTTGCTAATTCAAGGTTGCCAGTAAAAATATAGCCCGTCATTCCTTTGCATTTATTCTTCATATAGTCCCCAATCCTTGCATAAGTGGCCTCCAATTCTAGCTCTTCTCCTAGCCTTTCACCATACTCAGGATTGATCATCACTATTGCACCCTCTTCTGGTTCAGGCATTTCAGTCGCTTCAAAATCACAAACCTGAAAATCAATCAAGTCTTCTACTCCTGCAACAGAAGCATTAATTTTTGCAACTTTAATGGCATCTTTACTTATATCAGAGGCAATGATGACTAAATTTTGTAAATGTCTTATTTGTTCTTCGATAATCACTCTTTCTTTGTCATAGACCGTTTTATCATATCCAATCAAATGCATGAAAGCATAATTATTTCTAAATAAACCTGGGGCTCTCTTTGTAGCAATTAAAGCTGCTTCGATTGCTAATGTTCCAGATCCACACATTGGGTTTACAAAAGCACCAAACTTATTCCATTTCGTAGATAAAATAGTAGCTGCTGCTAAAGCTTCCAACATTGGAGCCTTACCAGGTAATTTTCGATAGCCATGTCTTGCCAAAGAATCACCTGAGGTATCCAAGAAAATCTCAGCTTCATCATTTTTCCAAAATAAATAAACAACAGCACCAGATAATTCAGAACCTGTTGAAGGACGTTTACCACTGACATCACGCATTCTATCTACCACCGCATCCTTGACCCTTAAATTTGCAAATAGATTAGTTGAGATACTCGGATGAAAGACATTACTAATTACCGAAAAATAACCATCTGGCTTAATCATCGTTTCCCATGGTATAGAAACTAAATTTCTATGTAATTCATCGGGATCGTTACAAATAAATGATTTCAATGAATACATTACCTGACTTGCTGTCCTTAAATTTAAATTAAGGCGAATACAATCATTGACTGTACCCGTCAACTCAACGCCTGTTTGAAAAACACGGTCTACATCAAATCCTAATCCAATAACTTCGGCTCTTAATGCAGGAGCAAGCCATTTATTACAGGTAATGATGATTTTATTTCGGGTACTGAATACTTGCATAAGACAAAATTAGTTCAATTATTATAAAAGGCTATAAAAGCAAAAATCCCCAACAATCTTAATTGATATGTTGAGGATTCTTTGTGGGAGCACACGGGCTCGAACCGCGGACCCTCTCGGTGTAAACGAGATGCTCTGAACCAACTGAGCTATGCTCCCTAAGGAGTGCAAAAATAAGGGGGTAAATTCAAATTCCCAAAAAAAAGTTTAATTAATTTAATTGAACCGCCGGAAGTCTTGTGGACTGGCTATCATATACAAATAACTCAACTATTTCATAACTCCAATATTTGGATAATGGCGACTTTTTAAGCACTTCTTCTACCTCGGTTTTTGAATAGGCATTAATGACAATCCAAGATTGTTGTGTTTCCATGCTAACCGAATAGGTCTCAACAATTCCTTTATTTAACAAGAAATTTATATAGGTCCTATGTGCAGGCACTAAGGTCATAAACTCCTCGTCCATGTCAAATGATATAATTGATTGATACTTTTTCATCCTAATCTAAGTTACAAAATGTCTTTAATTATTCCATTTCTTGTGCTATAATATTACCAAAAAAAGTAAAAAACATAAATCAATTAGAAATTAATGTAACTAATCCTTCCTCCTGACCCAGCAAAAAAAGCACCTTTTTTATTAAAATGTTTTTTCACGACATGATAAGAATCGTTACTGATTGTCTCCCAACTTTTACCATTATTTTTAGATAGATCAACACCAGAAGTACCGCATGCAATGATCATTTGATTATCAATAAATTCAACACTTGATTTATAACCATTAGGATTTGAAATATCTTTTTGTTTCCATAGAATCTTCTTTTTTGTTAAATGCTTTAAATCGGATTTTGGTTCCAAGAATAATTCAAATGCAACAATATTTTTATCTGCTATTTTGTCTTTTGTAAAATCACCCCCAACAACAACTACATTGTTACCATTAGGTGAGATGGCAATACTATTTGCTCCTGTTGAATTTAATCCTTGTATGATTGGCAAATCTTTCACTTCTCCATTAATCCATAATCTACTGCTTAACCCTCCAGTAACTTGTACAACTTCATTACCAACATATATTAAATTTGAATTGCTAGATGCGAAGAATGCCTCTCCAGTATTTAATTTAGACTTAAAATAATTATTTGAAACTTGATTCCAAGTTTCGCCCTTATTATTTGTTGTCAACATAAATAAGGACTCGCCAATTGGATCACCTATCACCACGCCATTATTTTTATCACTAAAACGAATGGCATCTAAAAACATAGAAGTATCGCTATTTTCATAAACTTTATACCAAGATGCACCACCATCTTTGGTTTTCAATATAATTGCAGGAGCAGCAATTGCAACTATGATTGCTTCTTGTGCATCCCAAGCATGCATTGCTCTGAAATCTCTATTTTCATAGCCTTTTACTTGTATCCACTCAAATGATTTACCCTCATTGATAGATTTAGCAACCATGCCCTTGGATCCACTAGCCCATAATACGTTTTCAGATGGCACTGATAAAGCCCTTATACTAACGCCTTTTTGAACTGTTAATTCCTTTATTTGATATTGCGCATTCAAATTATTAAATATCAAAAAAGTGCAAACAAAAAAGATTTTTGAAATAGACATGGTTTTATGATTTTTGCAGGATAAAGATACAATATGATACCTTATTGGATGAGTAGAACTGAGTTAATGTTAGGCGAAGAAAATGTCAAATCCTTAATGGGTAAAAATGTTTTAATTATTGGACTAGGTGGCGTAGGAGGTATTTGTGCAGAAATGATAGTTAGGGCTGGTGTCGGTAAAATGACAATAGTAGACAATGATTCAATTGATTTGAGTAATATTAATAGACAAATTCCGGCCTTACATTCAACAGCTGGTAAACCAAAAGCTCAGATTTTAGGAGCTAGATTAAAGGACATAAATCCTGATTTGGATTTAACTATATTGGAAATATTTATTAAAGAGGATTTAACCAAAGACTTATTGGATAGTACCCAATGGGACTATGTGGTTGATTGCATTGACACTTTATCAGCTAAAACCTTTTTAATTAAAGGATGTATAGACAGAAACTTGCCAATTGTTAGCTCAATGGGTGCAGGAGGCAAGGTAGATCCTAGTCAAATTAAAGTAACTGATATTTCCAAAACCTATATCTGTAACCTGGCTAGATATGTTCGAAAAAGACTTCAATCATTGGGTATAAAAAAGGGCTTAAAAGTAGTTTTTAGCCCAGAAAAAGCAGATCAAGATAAAATCATAGTTACTGAGAAAGCCTTTCCTAAAAAGTCAATTATTGGCACTCTAAGCTATATGCCTGCAATATTTGGCTGTACGGTGGCTAGTGTAGTCATTAGAGATTTAATGGCAAAGGATTGATTTAGATGAATTTGGGTTAAAATTTCTTTGAAAAACGCTCAAATTATCTTTATTTTGCAACCCCAAGGAGATTATTTGAATTGGGGGAAGATGGTTCGGTAGCTCAGCTGGATAGAGCGTCATCCTTCTAAGATGAGGGCCATTGGTTCGAATCCAATCCGAATCACAAAGCCTGTCACGAAAGTGATGGGCTTTTGTATTTTAGGGAAACGCGCAAGCTTGCTTGCAGGCGTTGACATGAAATACAAAAGCCAAAAGGATGCGCAGCGTACTTTTGTATGGCTTTGGGTAAGATCCCTAAAGGAAGTCGGAGTGCAACGACGACAATCATTTTTACTCCTCTCTTAACATCAAATTTTCATACATCAGGGATAAATTAAAGGCATAAGAATAATAATCAAATCTTACAATATTTGACTTATTCACTATTCTTTTAAAAGGATTATTCAACACAGAAGCAATATTTGCAACAAAATATGGGTAGTCATTCACTTGTAAAGTTTTTTCATCTACCCCATCAGGAAAATCAATCTTCTCCCCTAATCTCAAAATACTTGTATTTAATAATAACTTTTCTACTGGTGCATTTGTTTGTTCTAATAATTGCTTTGCTTGATCAAGTAAAATGGGTTTCAATGACAACAAAGTAGGATAATGAGAAAAATGAATCAATCTAGCTACATGATAAATAATTGTTGCTGAGTTCGCATAATGTTGTGATACATATTTAGGATCAGATAGATGTTTATTCATACGTACTAATTCAACAATCATATTGAGACTAGCAGAGTCATTCGAATTAAAAGGAATATTCGCTTTCGTATGCATTAATAAAACATTCGATAAAACAGATAAATCAACATCTTTAGGCATTTTGTGACCAAGCCATGTACTATAAACTGGCCATTGATTATATGCATTATAAAAACTACGATTAGGCTTAATCTTACCAACACTGTAATCGCTAAATTTTGACTGCAGTTTGATAGCAATTGAATCATTGATTCCTAAGGCAAGCCAAGTGATAGCAGCATCATCAATATCATCTGCTAATGCAAATTTTTCATTAAATAAATTTAGCCAACCTCCATTTGGGAAAATTTGTGCTGGGTTCCGAGGCCAGAAATTATAAGTCAGGTTATTCTTTTTGTTTTTAAACCTTTCAATATAAGGTAGTGCATTGTTTTTTGCTTGTTTGTAAATGGATAATTCATCTTGCATCATGCCCTTTTCAAATTGGCCTATATTCCATAAAATCAAGGAAGTAAAAAAGACATTATCTTCTTGTTTTAGTTGTTGGCTATAGAAGTACTTTCTAGTGGATGGGAATGACCCTTGTAAAACGGTGCCATCATTCTTTATTTGTAATTGAGTTATTAAATTCAATAGATGGATTCGCTTATTCGCAATTATTGAATCCTTTATGATTGGTGAAGCATTTAATACCAAAAACGAAAGTATAAATGAACTTAAAAGGATACCCTTTTTCATATCGAACAGACTATTTTATAACTAAAAAGTGTAATTTAGTGATTATGGAGGTTAAAATAGAAGACAGTTGGAAAAAAGCATTGACGCCCTTATTTGAGCGTCCCTATTTTACTCAGATTACAGCGCACCTTAAAACCGAAAAAGCACTTAATAGAACAATCTATCCAAAGGGTAGTTTAATATTTAATGCTTTTAACAATACCCCTTTTGATCAAGTTAAAGTAGTTATTCTTGGTCAAGACCCCTATCACCAACCTGGACAAGCAATGGGGTTAAGTTTTTCAGTACCGAAAGGCTGTAAAATTCCACCCTCTTTACAAAATATTTATAAGGAATTAAATAAAGACATCGGCATGCCAATTCCCCAATCAGGAGATTTAACTAATTGGGCAAAACAAGGTGTCTTATTATTAAACTCTGTACTAACTGTGAGAGCTGATGAACCAGGTAGTCATAGTAAAATTGGTTGGACTCAATTCACAGATGATTTGATTAAGTTACTTTCAAATGAAAAAACAGACCTTGTTTTTATACTTTGGGGTAATTATGCAAGTCAAAAACAAATTCTAATTGATGCAACTAAACATAAAATTCTTAAAGCTGCACACCCATCACCATTAAGCGCTTATAATGGTTTTTTTGGATGCAAACATTTTAGTTCGGCTAACCAATATTTAATTCAAGTAAAAAAAGATCCAATTGACTGGACGATTTAAAATGAAAGAGAAATTAAAACTTTATAGAGGAAGATTGATGGCATTTTGGGCACTTTATGTATTTGCATCAACCATGTTTGTTTTTATTTGGTTTTACTTACCCTGTTTCTTTTTGCCCGAACCAAATAAAACTAAATGGCATCGTATTATTTCAAAAATATGGATGAGCGTTTTTTTAGCGCTATCGGCAATTAGATTTACCATAAGAGGTAAACATCATTTTAATAATCTTGGGCCAGCCATTATCATCTGTAATCATAATAGTTTGATAGATGTAGTTGTAAGTACCCCATTTTTACCTAGGGCAAATAAGACAATTGCAAAAAAGAGCTTTGTTTATGTGCCTATTTTTGGATGGATTTACAAATCTGCTTCGGTCATTGTTGATAGAAAAAACGACCAAAGCAGAAGAGCGAGCTATGATGAAATGAAAAGAGTATTAGAAAAAGGCATGGACATGCTTATTTATCCAGAAGGTACAAGAAATAAAACTTCGGAACCATTAAAATCTTTTTATGATGGTGCTTTTAAATTAGCCATTGACACACAAAAATCTATTATACCAGTTGTATTATTAAATACTAAAAAGATTTTACCTGCTTATCCAATCATGTGTTTGACTCCTGGGAAGATTCAAATGGATATTTTAGAGCCTATTTCAGTTGAAGGACATACTATTCAAAGCCTAAAGAAACTTGCATTTGAAAAAATGGCTGAACATTATTTAAAAAATAACCCAGCCTAGTAAGTGGAATTTGAGAAAGTTCTACTTCTATTAATCTTAAGATCCCTTAAAATTCCTGATTTAGGATTTACTGTGATACTGAATGAACGATAAATACCAATTGGCATCACGTTAATTGCTAGTTGCCAACAATGCATCTCTCTAGTGATAAACATGTTCAGTTGTTGAACAGAAAATTGAGATAAATCTACAAAACTACTGCCTCCTACTTTCCATTTCGGCGATACACTAAAATCACCGGTTAAATTTAAAGTAGAAAAAGTTTGAAGTCTAAAACCGGAATAATCTGGCTTCATTGTTTTTGAAAACTGAAACGAATAAGAGGCTGTCAAAGTCCACGGTGTGTTAAAATCAGTAAATTCTGCCGGATTGGATCTTACATAAAGTAATTGACGTTGTTGTTCATCAGGTGTCATAAATGGATCAAGTGGTATACTTTTACTGCCTTCTTTATTTTTATCTTTTGACTTGCTTGCAAAAGAGGTTGAAAAAGAAACACCACCATTCGTAATACTTCCGAATTTCAGCCTAGAAGGGTCTATTGCAATTTTGTTTACCCTGAAACCTTTAGCGTCCGTTTCATATGGATCTAAATTAAAAGAAGTAGTTATGTTTAACTTTTCAAATAAAGTAGTTCTTGCATAAAAATTAAAACCACCCAGCGCAAAACTATCAGCTAGGAAATTATAACTAGAGTTGAATCCAAAACCTTCAATTAATTTAAATTTCTTAAAGGCATCCGCACTCGTATCTTCTTTGTCTTTTACTTTCATCTCCAAGAAATTGTCAACACCAAATCCCATTCCCCCGAAAGTTCCTTCACTAAAAGCACCACCTAATCCATTACCATCATATTTTGAAAAACGATAAGTTCGACCACTCGTATCAATTTTTGCAGAATAATGATATGATTTAGCCATATCAGGCTTATAATTAATAGAAACAGAAGGTCTAATCTCGTGGCGTATAGCTTTAATATTTCCTTTTTTGAACTTATACGTTCCAAATATTCTTGTTGCCGTACCTACACCAAAACTCATTTGAGTAGCTCTATAAAAACCTCTATTAATTGTCGTATCTACTTTATTTAAAGTACTATTCCATGATTTTATATTCTGTTGACCAAACCACTTTTCTTCAAACGAAATATTTGGAGAAATTGTAATTGGTCCTAGAGATGGTAGCGATAATGTGATAGGAATACTATGATTTGCACCCCATTGCATGGTATCTAATATCCTTCTTAGACTAAATGCAGAATCATAAAAAGACAATTGATTTTGTAAACTTCCATTGTATCCAATACCAATCTTTTCATACCATTTGCCAGAACCTATTTGATCTTTTGATTGAAAAGGATAAATTGTAATAGCATTGAAATTGATATTTGGAAGACTCATGTTAACCAATCCAAGGTTATTATTTTGGTTATGCGTAAGGTTGACAGATAAATTATATTTATTATCCCAAGACTTGCTATAAGAAACAGATGAACTTATTTGATTCTGAAAATTCTGTGTGGCATTATTCAATAAATTTCTATTGTATTTGGTACTACCGAAATTCACATTCGCACTAAAACTTGTACCTGGTCGAGCTTTGGGATCCATAGAATGAGACCAATTCAACATATAGGTATTACCTCCTGTGAATTCATCAGCAATACTATTATTCCTATTCAGTGCGCGCGTTTTTTGTAAACTTAAATTAAAATTACCTAGATACTTATACCTCTGAATATACTTGCTATTCATATTCACATTCCACCCACCATAAGAATAAATATTGGCCCTAACAGTAGCATCCATATGTTGGTTAATCACTTTGTAATAACCTATTCCTTCAAAACCTAATCCAAAATCTTCACTTGAAGTAAACGCAGGTGCCATTAAACCAGATTGTCCCCCAGATTTATTTAAAGGGAAAATACCAAATGGAATACCAATCGGCATTGGAACCCCTTCGAATTCTGGAAAAGCGGGGCCAGACACCCCTATTTTATTGGTAACGATTTTGAGTTTGTTTGTCCTAAAGGCAAAATGTGGCTCATCCAGGTTACAAGTTGTGAATCTAGCTTTCCATGCAAATGCATCTGTTGGATTCACTTTTTTCATAGCGGCAGCCTGAACAAATATCTCACCTTGTTGAAAATTACTATTCTTGGTTAACCCTTTTCCGGATTGTAAATTGTAAAAAATGGAATCATTGGTAGAGTTTAAATCACCCTCTTTGAACCTAGGTTTGCTTTTTAAATTACCCGTCGTATCCTTGGCACCAAAGGCAGTTATATTCTGTGTCTGTTGATCAAAAACAATATTACCTGCTTCTAATTGAGCTGTTTTATAGCTAGTTTTAGCGTTGCCATACAAAAGGAATATCTTTGATTTTAACAGCATCACACCAGAATCAGTTGCATTGTAACTTATGATTGCATCTACACTGTCTTTAGACAATAAAATCTTCTTTCTGGTTAAAGTATCTGCCTGAGCGTAGGAAAACTTATGTAAAACAGAAATTAATATCGTTAAAATGAGCATTTTAACAATAGAAAGGGGTGTTTTTGCGTTATTTTTGTATCCTGCTAGGTTCACTCCTGCAAAAATAAAGTAAAACAATGTTAAGGAACTGATTATGAAGCAAAATAGAATGATTTTAGCATTTAGTTTTAGTCTAATTGCCCTTTTTTCAGCTCTTGGACTTAGTCTTAAGGCTCAAACCCCCTCAAAATCATTAAAACGCATCGTTATTGACCCCGGACATGGTGGTACAGATATTGGTTCAAAGGGCAAATATTCAACAGAAGCGGCAGTCTCTTTAGCCATTTCTTTAAAACTAGAGAATTACATCAAGCAAGCTATGCCAGATGTCGAGGTTGTAATGACTAGGACAACCGACATTTATCATTCTGTGGTTGAAAAGGCAAAAATAGCCAATGCAGCTAAAGGAGACTTATTCGTTTGTATTCATACTAATTCTGCAAGAGGTAAAGCAGTGAAAGAAATAGTTGGTTATACTAAGAAGACTTATACTGTTAAGAAAAAAGGGAAAAAAAGAAAAGTTACTAGAGATGTGCCAATCTATAAGACAACTTATACCCCTAGTACTGCTATAGGTACAGAAACTTATATTTACAATGTAGGCAAATCTGATTTCAGAAAAGAATTGGCTAGTGAGATGGTAGATGAAGTTGTGGAACAATTAGACTCAGTTTCTTTGAAACAAATTAAAGAATATGAATCTGAAATAGATCCAACTAAAAAAATGATGGCAAGTATCTTAGCTCAGCAATATTTTCAAAGAGCTGCAAGTCTAGCCTTAACAATCGAAGAAGAATTTAAAGCATCCGGTAGAGTCAGTAGAGAAGCTAAACAACGTCCAACAGGAATTTGGGTTCTTCAGGCAGTAGCAATGCCTGCTGTCTTAATTGAGACAGGATTTATATCAAATCCGGAAGAAGAAGAATATTTAAATAGCGAAAATGGCCAAAATGAACTCTGCGAGGCTATTACTAAGGCGCTTTTACGCTATAAAAACTCTTTAGAGAATCAGCAGAAGGCAAATGCGAATTAGGCTATTTTTTAGCTAAATTTGTACTCAAATCAAGTAATTGGAATCCTATGCGTGTATCAAATGAAACTAAAGTTGGTGCTTTAACGGTCATTGCCGTAACCTTGATTATTCTAGGTTTTAATTTTTTAAAAGGCAAAACCTTCTTTAAGTCAGGTACATTTATATATGCAAAATACACCGATACGAAGGGCTTAATTGTTTCTAACCCTGTTTTTGTAAATGGCTTTCAAGTAGGTACTGTTTTTGAAATAGAAAACATGAATGACAATTTATCTGAATTAGTTGTTAGTATAAAATTGAATCAGTTATACAAAATACCTGTCAACTCTATTGCTACAATTCAAGAAAATCCATTAGGTACGAATGCCATTAATATTGTTCCTGGTAATAGCACATTATTAATTCATTCTGGCGATACCATTAAAACTGCTCCAGCAACAAGCTTGCTTGGCGATTTTATGAATACCTTATCTCCACTTGGTGAACAAATAAAAAATACCATTACTTCATTAAAGAATGTATTAGATAATGTGAATCAAACATTAGATGAAGAAAATAGACAAAATTTAAAAGTCATTTTAGCAAACTTATCTACAACAACTGCCAATCTAGATAAATCTATTCAATCTGTGGAAGGCATGTTGAACAAACAAAATGGTTCGATTTCACAAACTGCAGATAACATAAATGCTTTTACAGCCAATTTAAATCAGAACAACCAAAAGATTACAAACATTCTAACTAATCTAGATAGTACTACTAAATCCATCAAGGACGCAGATTTAAATAAAACAATTAAAGACATTCAAGTTGCTTTGGTTTCATTAAATACGACAATCAATAGATTGAATAATGGTAATGGAACTGCTTCTAAATTATTGAATGATCCAAATATGTACATACAATTACAGAATACGATTAAAAGTGTAAACACCTTAGTAGATGATATAAAAGTGCATCCTAAACGTTATGTTAGCCTTTCCGTTTTTGGCAAGAAGGATAAGAAAACACCTTTGACAAAACCTTTATCGGATACTTTGGCTCATGATTAAATTTTCTACTTATATCTTTTTGTGTTTTAGTTTACTAATCCAATTACAAGCTAAAAGTCAAGACACTACAAAAGCTACAAATACAAGTGGCAAACTGATTGAATTCCTATCAGCTGAAACATATAATATCAAAAAACAAGACAGCATGGATTATTTAATCCTTGTAGGTCATGTTAAAGTAAAACAAGGTACAACCTTTTTATACGGGGATAGCATCATTGTAAATGCCACAAAAAATACATTAGAGGGTTACGGAAAAGTGCATATAAATGATGCAGACTCAATTCATACCTATGCAGATTACCTTTATTACGATGGAAATACCAAAAAGGCTAAATTAAGACAAAGGGTTAAATTAACCGATGGAAGAGGAACACTCACTACAGATTCGCTAGATTATGATGTAGCTGTTAAGATTGGCGTTTATAAAAAAGGGGGCAAATTAGTCCGCAACAAAACAGTTTTAAAAAGTACTGAAGGAGTTTATTATGGCATTACAAGAGATGTTATATTTCGCAATAAAGTATCCTTGATTGATCCAGATAATAGCATTTTCACTGACACATTAGAATATAATACCTATTCTCAATTAGCTAACTTCATTAGTCCATCCAAAATAATTAGTGGATCTAGATTGATAAAAACAAAAAATGGCAACTATAATATAGGAACAAGAAAAGGCTATTTATACGAACGATCTTCGATTGATGATAGTAGTTATTTTTTTATTGCAGACGAGATGGCGATTGATGACTCACTTGGTTTAGGAGAATTTAGAGGCAATGCTTTGTATAAATCTAAAGACAGTTTGAGTTTTGATTTATTAGCAAATAATATTAAAACGAATCGTAAGAAAGATATTTTATTAGCTACTGAACTTCCTACCCTTTTAGTTAAACAACCAAATGACACTTTATATATAAGTGCCGATACTTTATATAGTGGCAGGCTTTCTGATTTAAAAAGAACTATACCAAAAGTAAGAACGCTAGAACCTGTACTTAAAGATTCAAGTTTAAATAAATATTTCGAAGCCTTCCACAACGTTAAGATTTATTCGGATTCTCTTCAAGGTATAACCGATAGTTTGTTTTACTCATTGGCTGATTCTACTATTAGACTTCATCAGCGCCCAATCCTTTGGGTGAATCAAAATCAAATAACCGGTGACACGATATACTTGCATTTGAATAATAAAAAAGCCGAACAACTTAGGGTCCTCAATAATGCATTAGCAATTAATTCTGTGGATAGTACCGAATATTTTAACCAGCTAAAAGGCAATTCAATTATGGTAGATTTTTTAGATGGTAAAATACATCAAATGCAAACGAAGGGAAATGCCGAAAATATCTATTTTGCAATAGATGAAGAGGGTAAATTTATTGGCGTAAATCAATCCAATGCACAAATCATAAAAATTGATTTTAACAATGACGAACCAGTAAAGATTGTTTTTATCAATCAATTGACAGGGAAAATGTCCCCACTGAATGAAATTCCCAAGGAAGCACTCAGGTTAAATAATTTTAAATGGTGGATAGATTTAAAGCCTAAAACAAAATTTGATATTTTATCGCCTAAGCGTAATTAATAGAAGCAGTTAAGCTTCTTCGGATTTTTCTAGCATCAAATAAGCTTTAATAAAACCATCAATTTCTCCGTCCATCACTGGGCCAACATTACCAACTTCGAAATCGGTTCGATGATCTTTAATCATTTTATAAGGATGGAAAACATAAGATCGAATCTGACTACCCCATTCTATTTTCTTCTTATTTGCATTAGACGCATTTAAAGCTTCTTGTTTTTTACGCATTTCTTCCTCATACAATCTACTCTTAAGCATCTTCATCGCAATCTCTCTATTCTCTCCCTGTGTTCTTGATTGTTGACACTCTACAATGATACCAGAAGCATGTTTTAATCTAACTGCTGTTTCTACTTTATTGACGTTCTGACCTCCCTTACCACCACTTCTATAAAACTCCCATTCTATATCGGCAGGGTTCACTGTGATTTCAATTGTATCATCAATTAGAGGATATACATAAACAGATGCAAAACTTGTATGTCTTCTTGCATTACTATCAAAAGGTGAAATTCTTACTAAACGATGAACGCCGGATTCTGCTTTCAAAAAACCGTAAGCAAATGGTCCATCAAATTGGATAGTAGCAGATTTAATACCTGCACCATCACCTTCTTGGTAGTCTAATGAACTAACAGTCCAACCTTGCTTCTCACCATACATAGTGTACATTCTAAGCAGCATTTCGGCCCAATCCTGACTCTCTGTCCCGCCAGCACCTGGATTGATTTGTAATATAGCAGGGAGCTCGTCCTCGGGCTTATTTAATGTACTCTTAAACTCTGCTTCTTCAATTGTATTAATTGCTAAATCATAAGCGAGTTTTGTTTCTTCTTCAGTCGCATCACCTGCTTTCCAAAACTCGAACAGCACCACAAAGTCTTCCACAGAAATTTCTACATCATGGAAAAGTTTGGTCCAATATTCATTTAATTTTATTTCCTTCATCGTGGCAGTTGCACGCTTATTGTCATCCCAAAATCCAGGGGACAAGGAAAGTTGTTTGTCTAGATCAATCTTATATAAACGGTTGTCGACGTCAAAGAAACCTCCTCAGGACACTTACTTGGTCCTTCATACGCTTAATCTGTTCAATCGTCATATGAATTCAAATTTAAGTTCAATTAAAAAAAGTAACTACAAACCTCATAAGCCGGATTCTGTTTCTAAACTATCATTTATCTAGCCTTAACATTACTGCTAAAGTCTTGCTGCCTACCCTGGAACTCGAACGAGTCGCTCTCAAGCGTTCCTTTACATGGCATTACAGCACCCAAGGTTTACCCAATAAAACAATTACTTGTCTTATTCGTGAGCTCTTACCTCACGTTTTCACCTTTTCCTCTTGCGAGGTAGTTATTTTCTGTGGCACTTTCTCTACCCCATTGCTGGGATGCCGGCTATTGACCGGTGGGTTACCCTATGCTGTCCGGACTTTCCTTGGTAATCACTTACCACGATAGCTCGGGATTGTAGTCGAGTCAAAGGTAGTAAAATAAAATGGATGCGCTTAATACTGAAAAAAGACTTCGGTAGCGCCATAACCGTAAAAATTAGAATATTGATTAATAAAGCTTTTTACTCCTTTCTTAACCTTTAATAGATCATGAATCTCGTTTTTTAACTTCCCTGTTCCCACACCGTGTATGAAAATTATTGACGGCAAATGGTTGAGCTGGGCTAATTCAAACCATTTCTCAAATTCGAGTAATTGAAAATGGATGATTTCTGCATTGGTTAAATGACTATGACGATCCATTAATTTTTCGATATGCAAGTCCACTACTGACCTGGCTTTAGGAATATGTTCTTTTATTTTTGAAGCATCATAAACCTTGTAGCCCGCATTCCTTAATACATCAATTGCAATATGATTATCCTCCACTTTATCTGGATAGGTTTTGAATAATTCATATTCAAGAGTGACTTTATTGTCTTCTTTTAAGGTTTCAATTTTTTGAAATATTTGCTTTGGTTTAATCTTCACATTTGCTTCAAAATGATCTGCCTTCTTCTTGTGTTGTTCCACTAATGAAAAATCAAATGCAAACTGTGGATTATCGTTTACAACAGCAAAAGGAATATCATGTATATAGAAATCAGTGAAAGGAGCAATGGTAGATGAAATTGAAAAATCAATTTCCCCTTGCGCAATTTGTTCGTAAACAAAATTATAAGCGATGCGTGTTTTGTTTGATAAGTAAATTTTCAACGATTCTACCACTTCGTCATTAAAATCATCTAAATTAAATTTAGGGATTAAGTTTAACCAAACACCTGCATCTTCCTTACTATCATTCTTTTGAATCTTCTCTTTTGGAATTTGATCTACAAAGATTTTCTGAGGTGCTTTTTTTTCTGGAAAAAGCTTCTTCTCTGTAAATCTTTTAAAATAGGGAAAATCAATCTGATCCATATAAGCAGGGAATTTTACCCCACGTACTTCAATCATGACCATTTCATCGTTCATGATTTCAATGATACGACCTTCTTCATTGCTATGTAATACTAATATTTCATCACCCACCTGATACTTCATCCAATTAATTATTTGCTAAAAGACTATGCTTTTTTGAGTATAAACTATAGATAACCAAACCAATCAACATCCACACAAAAAACCATAACCAACTCACTGGTGGAATTTCAATCATAAGATACAAACAACATAAAGCACCAATGATAGGAATAACAGAATACTTTCTTAAAAAACTTAAAACAGCTACAACTAGCAGAATTAAGACAAAGACTAAAAATAGAATCTCCTGATAACCTTCATTCCCTGCTTCACTGATGGCGTTTGAAATTCTGCCTTGTGCAAAATAAATGAAGATTAAAGCAATAGCTGGTATTATATATTGACCATTGATATAAGGTAGCCTGAAAGCTTGTTTTTTAACATTTGGTGAAAGCCTTGGCAAAACCAATACGCCAAAACAAACTAAAACAAAAGCAAACAAAGTGCCAATACTTGTTAAATCTGTCATTCTCGAAATAGACATGAATAAGGCAGGTACACCCACAAAAATTCCTGTTATGATTGTCGCAAATGCTGGCGTACCAAATTTAGGATGCACCTCTGAAAATTTCTTTGGTAATAATCCATCACGACTCATACTCATCCAAATTCTTGGTTGACCTAATTGAAACACTAATAACACACTTGTTGTAGCCACAACTGCACTTATTGAAATAATATAACCTATTTTATGTAAGCCTATACGCTCAAAAACAAAGGCCAATGGGTCATCAACTTTCAATTGAGTATAGTTGACCATTCCAGTTAAAACCAATGCAATTAAAATATACAAGACAGTACAGATGAGTAATGAATAGATCATACCTCTAGGCATATCTCTTTGTGGATTCTTACATTCCTCGGCAGTGGTAGAAATAGCATCAAAACCGATATAGGCGTAAAATACTGCTGACACACCTGCTAATACCCCCTTGAATCCGTTTGGCATAAATGGCGCCCAATTGGCAGTGTCCACATAAAAGAACCCAAGAACAATCACCATTAGGATAATTGCAATTTTAAAGATCACCATAAAATTGGTGCTTTTTTTACTTTCTTTAATACCTCTATAAACCAACATTGTGATTAAAACAACGATCACAAATGCTGGTACATTCAAAATGATTTTTGTTTGACCAATCATGGGTGCATTCGTAATTGCATCATAACCAATTCTAGCTAGTTTACTAAAGGTCTCCTTAGTTCCTCCAGCTGCAAGATGTTTTATTGCTTCTTCATAACCTTGTTGAGCAGTTTCGAAATTTGTAGATAGCCAACCTGGTAAATGGATATGGAATCCTTCTAATAAATTAATAAAATAGCCACTCCAACTAATTGCCACTACAATATTTCCAATTGCATATTCCAATATCAAAGCCCAACCTATAATCCATGCAATTAATTCACCAAACGTAACATAAGCATAAGTATAAGCGCTGCCTGCAATTGGAACCCTACTCGCAAATTCAGCATAACAAAGTGCGCTAAATCCGCAAGTAATTGCAGTGATTACAAAAAGAATTGATATGCCTGGTCCACCATGAAATGCGGCAGTACCAATAGTTGAAAAAATACCTGCACCAACAACTGCAGCTATACCCATTAATGTAAGATCACGAACACCTAATACTTTTTTTAAACCACTGGCACTATGTCCATCCGCTAATCCCGCTTCTGCATCTTGTACAATTTTATCAATTGACTTTTTTCTGAATAAAGACATATTTATTGGTTTCTGTTCATTAAATAATTAGCCAAATCAATTAATGGCTTTTTTCTTGTAGACACAACTGCAATAGCTTCCAAATGTGCCAATGCTTCTTGCATATATTTTTGTTTCAAATCTTCTGCCCAAGCATCCACTTTACAAGCCCTAAATATTTCTAATACTTTTTCTACCTTGTCTTCTGAATCAGCTGCTAATAGCTGGTTCAATGTTTCTAATTGAGCTGTATTGGCAGTTTCCAAAGCCCTGATTAATAGAAAAGTTTTTTTATTTTGTTTGATATCTCCGCCAGCATCTTTGCCAAACAATTTCGCATCGCCAAAAGCATCTAAATAATCATCTTGAATTTGAAAAGCAATTCCTAGTTTTTTACCAAACTCATATAAATGTTTGCAATTGTTTTCACCTGCACCACCAATGATTGCACCCATTTGTAAACTAGCCGCTAATAAAACAGAAGTTTTTAAGGTGATCATGTGGATGTATTCATCTAGAGTGACAGTCGTTCTTTTTGCATAATCCATATCTAATTGTTGTCCTTCACAAACTTCTCTAGCTGTTTGGTTAAACAACCCAAGAATTTTTGACAAGTGATTAGAGTTAATTTGTTGAATATATTCATAAGCCCTAATGACCATGATGTCTCCAACTAATAATGCTGTATTTGAATCATATTTTGTGTGTACAGTTGGCTGTCCTCTTCTTAAACTCGCCTCGTCCATCATATCGTCATGCACCAATGAGAAATTATGAAATAACTCAACGGCATTGGCAGCAAAAAAAGCATCAGGATGCAAGTCACTAAATAACTCATTACCTAATAAACATAGTACGGGACGAATACGTTTCCCCCCAATTTTTAAAAAATATTCACTAGGCTCATATAATGAAGCCGGTTGTGAAGGAAAATGCTGGGTGTCGAAATCTTTATTAAATTTTTCGATCAATTCTTGAAAAGGATGCATGTTACAAACTTACCCAAATTTTACCATTTTTTAAACAGTTGTTTAGAGCCTTAGTCCTAAATTTGTAGGAGACTTAAAATCTAAAAACATGCGAATAACCCCCTTTTTACTTATACCAATCTTAGGATTTTTGACTATACAATCAAATGCACAGGCTTACACATTAGATAGTATTAAGCTAGCAGGGCCATATGTGTCAAGTTATAAAAAAGCCATTGGTGTAAAGATGTACCCAAGTGCTATATCTTATAAATCATTTCTAACAGATAATAAAGCACTTGAAGTATTAGGTTATTTTACATTAGACGGTTTTAGAACGACCATTATGATGGAAAAATATAGCTCATTAGCTAATACAGATCAATTAAGCTGGTATATAGGGTATGGTGGGCATATTGGCATCTGGAGCGAAGAGTGGAAAAAGAACAATCCAGCGCATGATGCAGGTATTGCCTTGGGAATAGATGGAATTTTGGGATTAGATTATAAGATTAAAAACGCACCACTAAATCTAAGTATAGATTGGCAACCTTCTTTTAATTTTGTAGGATCAAGTTATTTTGAAAGCGGTTGGGCAGGATTAGGCATTCGCTACACCTTTAAATAAAGTTTTTACAAAAGCAACTTTATCGAATAAGATCAAGTCATCTAACTGCTCGCCGACACCAATATATTTTACTGGTATTTTACATTGATGTGCAATAGCTAACAATACACCCCCTTTTGCTGTACCATCTAATTTCGTAATGGCCAGAGCAGTCACATTGGTTACCGCCATGAATTGTTTTGCTTGTTCAAGCGCATTTTGACCGGTAGAACCATCTAATACTAATAACACTTCATGTGGTGCATCAGGGATTTGTTTTTGGATAACACGTTTAATTTTATTCAACTCATCCATTAAATGCGCTTTATTATGTAGTCTACCTGCAGTATCAATAAAAACAATATCAGATTTTCTAGCTAATGCAGATTGCACTGTATCAAAAGCAACAGAACTAGGATCTGCACCCATATTTTGTTTTACAATTGGCACACCCACTCTGTCACTCCAAATAGTTAATTGATCCACTGCAGCAGCTCTAAATGTATCTGCAGCACCCAATAACACTTCATTCCCTGCAGCTTTAAAATGATGTGCTAATTTGCCAATGGTCGTTGTCTTTCCCACACCATTTACTCCTACCACCAGTATGATGTAAGGCTTCTTATCTGTAGGTACTTGAAAACCAGCAAGATCTTGAGGGGCATCTACTAATAAATTTGCAATCTCATCATATAGAATTTGATTCAATTCTGAAGTTGAAATGTATTTATCCTTTTTAACCCTCTCTTGTATACGTTCTATTAAAGCTAATGTGGTATCAACTCCTACATCGGCTCCGATTAAAGCTTCTTCTAACTGATCAAGTACTTCATCGTCTACAGATGTTTTACCTACGATTGCTTTAGAAATACGATCAAAAAAGCCTTGTTTGGTCTTTTCTAATCCTTGATCTAAAGTTTCTTGCTCCTTCTTTCCAAATATTTTTCCTAAAAAGCTCATAGGTACAAAATTAGGGTTTTACTGCATAAAAAAACCTTCTCTAATGTAAGAGAAGGTTTTGAATAATATTGATGTCGAAAATCAATAGCGGTAATTATTTACCAGCTAAGAATTCTTTAACGTTGTCTTTATAAACGATAGACTCTTTAAAAGTATACGCACCTGTTTTAGGGCTACGTACTGCTTTAATTACTTTAGTCCAGTTTTTAGCTTCAGCAGAAGCCTTAAGATCCTTGATTTTCGCGTTTTTAGAAGCTGCTTTTGCCATGATTATTTAATTTCTTTGTGTACAGTTACTTTTTTCAAAATTGGATTATACTTTTTGAACTCCATACGGTCTGGAGTATTCTTTTTGTTCTTAGTTGTAATATAACGACTAGTCCCTGGTAAACCAGTAGTCTTGTGCTCTGTGCACTCTAATATTACTTGAACTCTGTTTCCTTTACGTGCCATGATGGTATATTATAAGTTATACTTAATGATTGTTTACTTAGATTTTATCGCCTGCGGCTCTTAAATCTTTAACTACTGCTGCTAAACCATTTTTATTGATAGTTCTTAAAGCATCAGCAGATACTTTTAAAGTGATCCAACGATCTTCTTCAACAAAGTAGAAACGCTTCTTTTGTAAGTTCGGAAGAAAACGACGCTTTGTTTTAATATTAGAATGCGATACACTGTTTCCAGTCATCGGCTTCTTTCCAGTTATCTGACATACTCTAGCCATGAGAAATAATTTTTTACGGACGGCAAAGGTAAGTAATTATACCTTACAGTCCCATTTTTTTAATGTTTTTTTCTTTCAAACGAAGAAAAAAGGTCTTTTATTGCTAAAAGATTGATTTTTAATCTCTTTTAGGCCTAAGAATAATACTCAGTTCTTAATTCTTGGACTCTTTTATCTTCCATATATTCATCAAAAGTCATTAATCTGTCGATAATGCCTTTAGGCGTCAACTCAATCACTCTATTTGCCACAGTTTGCATAAACGTATGGTCATGAGAGGTCATTAACACAATTCCAGGGAAATTTTGACAACCTTCGTTGAAACTTTGGATACTTTCCAAGTCTAAGTGGTTGGTTGGCTGATCCAAAATAACCACATTCGGATTTTGTAACATCATCTTACTCACCATACAACGTACTTTTTCTCCTCCGCTCAATACATTTGATTTCTTCATTACATCATCTCCACTAAACAACATTTTACCTAAGAATCCACGGATAAAAGGTTCATCGGCATCTGTGATATGGGAAGGCACAAATTGTCTTAACCAATCCATTAAAGTTAATGGTTGTGTAAATTCTTCGTTGTGCTCCATTGGCAAATATGCTTTTGTTATTGTAGTTCCCCACTCATAGCTACCCGCATCTGATTGACCTACTCCATTGATGATGTCAAAGAAATAAGTAATCGCCAAAGGATCTTTACTTAAAAAAGCAATTTTATCATTCTTACTAACTGAGAAAGTTACATCTTTAAATAAGACACGACCATCAACAGATTTTTGTAATTTCTCGACATTCAAAATCTGATTTCCCACTTCACGTAATGGCTGAAAGATAATACCAGGGTACTTTCTATTCGATGGCTCAATCTCTTCGATCGTTAATTTCTCTAATGCTTTTTTACGAGAGGTAGCTTGCTTACTCTTACTTGCGTTCGCAGAGAATCGGGCAATGAAATCTAATAAAGCAGCACGCTTTTCTTCGTTCTTTTTATTCTTATCAGACATTTGACGTGCCATCAATTGAGAAGACTCGTACCAGAATGAATAGTTACCAGTAAAGGTTTTTATTTTTGAACGATCCACATCGGATACATGAGTACAAACAGTATCTAAGAAGTGACGATCGTGACTCACAACCAATACAATATTTTCATAGTCGGCTAAAAAGTTTTCTAACCAACCAATTGTTTCAATATCTAAACCGTTTGTAGGCTCATCCAATAATAAGATATCTGGATTACCGAATAAGGATTGTGCTAATAATACACGTAACTTAAAGTTACTTGGAATGTCTTTCATTAAAGACTGATGCATGTCTTCCTTCACGCCTAAGTCACTTAATAAACTCGCTGCATTGCTTTCTGCTTCATATCCACCCATTTCACCAAATTCACCTTCTAATTCACCAGCTCTTAATCCATCCGCTTCTGTAAAATCTTCCTTTGCATACAATGCATCTTTTTCATGCATTACTTCCCACATACGCTTATGCCCTTGCATTACGGTGTTTAATACTGTTTGTTCGTCAAACTCAAACTGATTTTGCTTCAAGAAAGACATACGCTCACCTGGCGTAATCTCCACAGAACCTTTATTAGGTTCAATTTCACCACTTAAAATCTTTAAGAAAGTAGATTTTCCAGCACCATTTGCTCCAATAATACCATAGCAATTCCCCTTTGTGAAGCTAATATTTACTTCATCAAAAAGCACTCTTTTACCATATGCCAATGTGACGTTTCTTGCACTAATCATTTGTTCAACTGTTTTTGAGGCTGCAAAGTTACATTATTTCCGCTTACCAATCAGATCTGGCATGTGCAGAAGTAGATAAGGGCTCAAAAGCCTGATTGATGTATTTATAATGTGCTGTTATAGCAATCATTGCGGCATTGTCTGTACAATATTGAAAAGCAGGTAGATAGGTCTTAAAACCCATTTTCAATCCCAATGCTTCTAACCCATTTCGAACCCCAGAATTTGCACTTACACCGCCAGCAATACAAACATGTTTAATACCAGTTTGCGTAATAGCTTTTTTTAATTTGTACATCAAAATTTCGACAATCGTATATTGAACAGAAGCACATAAATCATTCAAGTTTGCTTCTATAAAACTTGCATCTTGTTTTTGTAAAAAATACAAGACACTTGTTTTTAATCCACTAAAAGAATAGTTTAAATCAGGCACCATTGGTTTGGCAAATTCGAAGGCTTTTGGATTTCCAATTTGTGCTAATTTATCTAGAACAGGTCCGCCTGGATAAGGCAAACCAAGTAATTTTGAAATTTTATCAAAGGCTTCTCCTGCAGCATCATCGATGGTTTGACCAATAATCGTTAACTCAGAAGGACTATCACATTTTACTATTTGAGTATGTCCCCCACTCACTGTTAAACACAAGAACGGAAATACAGGACGGGGTTCGTCAATTAAATTTGCCAAAACATGCGCTTGCATATGATGGACTGCAATTAATGGTTTATTTAAACTTAATGCAAGTGATTTTGCAAATTGAGCACCTACTAATAAACTACCAATTAAACCAGGCGCTTGTGTAAATGCAATCGCATCTAATTCTGCTAATCGATCGGTATGCTTTAAATCGGGAAACGCTTTTTTTAATGCTTCATCTACTACTGGAACAATATTTTCCATGTGCGCGCGGCTAGCCAATTCAGGCACCACACCCCCATATTTTTCATGCACCAATTGATTGGCTATAAAATTAGAATGAATTTGACCATCTATGATCACGGATGCTGCCGTTTCATCACAAGAGGACTCAATTGCTAGTATGGTAATTGGTTTCAACACCCCGCAAAGGTAAAGTATAAATAGATATACTTACTTAGATCTGATGGCTTCTACAGGATTCATTCTAGCAGCTATTCTTGCAGGAATAATACCAGAGATGACTCCTAAAACGATACATAAACTTAGTGCCATGAAAATGATATTTGGGGCGATGGATATTGGGAATGGAAGGACAGAACTTAAAGCCAATGTCAATAACCAAACTAAAAATAATCCAACTAAACCACCCACAATACACAAGAATGCACTTTCTAAAAGAAACTCATATAAAATAGTAGAACTCTTTGCGCCAATTGCCTTTTTCAAACCAATTTGACTTGTTCTTTCTCTTACTGTTACAAACATGATATTGGCTACACCAAAAGCACCAACTAATAAAGACAACCCTGCAATCGCCCAACCACCTTGGTTTACAGAACCAAAGAAACCTTCTACTTGGTCTTTAAACTGAGCCACATCGTTGCAAGTAAAATTATCTTCCTGTGTAGGACTTAACTTTCTTAATTGACGCATTACACCTGTTAATTCTTCTTGTAATGCTTTTGAAGTGATGCCAGGTTTAGCCTGCACCATGATATAAGGATTGTAATTATCAGGATTGTAAATAGACGCAAAATGATTGTAAGTAAATAAACAGGTTCTATCATAATCAAATCCACCAATGATACTACTTCCTTGTTTTTCGATGATCCCTATGACCATTAATTTGCGACCATTGAAAGAAACAACTTTTCCCAAACCTTTTTCAGCTTTACCAAAAAGCTCCTCTGAAACTTTACTACCTATCACACCAACTGGGATACCTCTAAAAAAATCGGCTTCTGTGAAATATCTACCATAACCAATGTTAAAAGCTTGGATATCCTTAAACTCCTCCGTTACTCCATATATATTAATTCCTTTTAATACGTTTTCTTCGTATGTGAATGTCGCATTGGTAGAAACAAAGAATGCGGTGTTAGCTGCTAAAGTGCTTTTTTTCTTCACCATCTCCATTTCAGAGATTTTCATGGAAGGTCTTTTTACGAATTTCCACCAAGGATATTCAGGGCCACCTGCATAATCCCATTTATCGATATAGATTGTATTGCTACCAAAACTGGATAAATCACTTTTTACCTTAGATTTTAAACTGTCAATTGTCGCCAAAACACCTATGATACAGAATATACCAATAGTGATACCAAATAAGGAAAGAAAGGTTCTTAACTTATTCACTTTTAGCTCTTGAATAGCCATTTTAAAGCTATTCCATAGTATCCCTAAAACTTTAATCATATCGTAAAATTAAGATAATCATTTGTATACCCCTAAATTATTGAAGGGCGGTTCATAAAAAGGCTGAACTATCCTATAGGCCGATGAGCAGTTTGTATAAGTTTTTTGCGTATTGTGCTAAAAATAAGCAACATAGGAAGAAACCTATCTATTTGATTCGTATTTTTGCGCAGATTTTTAAAACTCATCTACTATGACTTTCAAACAAATGTTTACCTCTTCCGTCGGGAAAAAATTGGTAATGGGATTCACAGGTATTTTCTTAATTCTTTTTTTAATTGTGCATGCTGGATTGAACGCAACCATTTGGGCGAATGATGGTGGTTTAATGTTTAATAAAGCAGGACATTTTATGGGAAGTAATGCAGTACCAAGAATCTTAGAAATTGGATTATTCCTTGGGATCTTTTTACACATCTATCAAGGTTATTTATTGACACTTGAAAATAGAAGTAAAAGAGCTGTAGGTTATGCTGTTAGTTATGATAAAGGAAGTAAATGGTATAGCAGAAGTATGGCTGTATTAGGTACTTTAATTTTGATGTTCTTGATTGCACATATCTATCATTTTTGGACGCCAAGCAGATTAGGAGGCATTGGTTCTATTCAAGCATTAGGCGAAGTAGAACACAATGGTGTGATGTTGCATAATTTATACGCCGAAATGAACCTTGTATTTGAAAATCCTTATGTTGTTGTATTATACGTTCTAGCTTGTGCGTCTTTAGGCTATCACTTAGCACATGGATTTCAAAGTGCATTCAAAACAATTGGCGTACACAATAAAAGATACCATACAATGATTACAAGCATCGGTTATGGTTTTGCCATTTTTATTCCATTGCTTTTTGCATTGATGCCAATTAGCTTTTATTTCGATTGGATTAAATAATTCAATACAACAAACACAATTTTCATTAACTGATTGATAAAAGATTAACTATGATAGACGCTAAAATTCCTGCAGGTGTTCTTGATAATAAATGGGAAGAGTATAAAGGCCATTGCAAATTGGTCAACCCAGCTAATAAAAGAAAAATGGAAATCATTGTGGTGGGTACTGGCTTAGCTGGTGCTTCTGCTGCTGCTTCACTTGGTGAGATGGGTTATAAAGTGAAAGCATTTTGTTTCCAAGATAGTCCACGTCGTGCACATAGTATTGCTGCACAAGGTGGAATCAATGCTGCTAAAAACTATCAGAACGATGGTGATAGCGTATTCAGATTATTTTACGATACTATTAAAGGTGGTGACTACCGTGCACGCGAAGCAAATGTGCATCGTTTAGCCGAAGTGTCTACAAATATTATTGACCAATGTGTTGCTCAAGGTGTTCCTTTTGCACGTGAATATGGTGGCTTATTAAGTAACCGTTCTTTTGGTGGTACACAAGTTCAAAGAACATTCTACGCAGCTGGTCAAACTGGACAACAATTATTGATTGGTGCTTACCAAGCTTTAGAACGTCAAGTAGCTTTAGGTAATGTTCAAATGTTTGCACGTCATGAGATGTTAGATGTGGTAAAAGTGGATGGCAAAGCAAAAGGTATTATCGCTCGTAATTTAGTTACAGGAGAATTAGAACGTCATTTTGGATATGCAGTATTATTATGTACAGGTGGATATGGTAATGTATTTTACTTATCTACTAATGCAATGGGGTCAAATGTAACTGCTGCATGGAAAGCACACAAACAAGGTGCTTACTTTGCAAATCCTTGTTTCACTCAGATCCACCCTACTTGTATTCCAGTGAGTGGAGACCACCAATCTAAATTGACTTTGATGTCAGAATCATTAAGAAATGATGGTCGTATTTGGGTACCAAAGAAAAAAGGTGATGACAGAAAAGCAAATGATATTCCAGAAGAAGAAAGAGATTATTATTTAGAGCGTCGTTATCCAGCATTCGGAAACTTAGTACCCCGTGACGTTGCGTCTCGTGCTGCAAAAGAAAGATGTGATGCAGGATATGGAGTTGGTACTTCTAAGCAAGCGGTTTATTTAGACTACGCAGCTGCTATTGAGCGTTATGGTAAAACAGAAGTAAGCAAAAAAGGCTTAACCAATGTAAGCCATGAAGAAATTATTGCTTTAGGTAAAGAAGTGGTGAAAGAGAAATATGGTAACTTATTTGACATGTACGCAAAAATCACTGGAGAAAATCCATACGAAGTGCCAATGCGCATTTATCCAGCGGTTCACTACACAATGGGGGGGTTATGGGTAGATTATGAATTACAAACTTCTGTTCCAGGTTTATACGCATTAGGTGAAGCCAACTTTAGTGACCATGGTGCAAACCGTTTAGGAGCAAGTGCTTTGATGCAAGGTTTAGCAGATGGTTATTTCGTAATTCCTTACACACTAGGTAACAACTTAGCAGATGAGATTTACAATGCACCAATCCCTACTTCACATCCAGCTTTCGAAGCTGCTGAAAAAGCAGTGGCAGAAAGAATTGCTACTTTAAAAAATATCAATGGTAGTCAAACTGTTGAAAGCTTCCACAAGCGTTTAGGTAAAATTATCTGGGACAAATGTGGTATGGCAAGAAATGCTGAAGGATTAAAGCAAGCAATTGCAGAAGTTCAAGCATTGAAAAAAGAATTCTGGTCTGATGTTAAGATCCCTGGTGATATCAATGAATACAATCCTGAATTAGATAAAGCAAACCGTGTAGCGGACTTTATTGAATTAGGTGAATTAATGTGTGTAGACGCATTAGCAAGAG
This sequence comes from uncultured Sediminibacterium sp., assembly GCA_964579885.1. Classification (GTDB taxonomy): domain Bacteria; phylum Bacteroidota; class Bacteroidia; order Chitinophagales; family Chitinophagaceae; genus Sediminibacterium. The sequence goes on along the minus strand of CAZOHD010000002.1, from coordinate 378,143 downwards.
AAGAAAGCTGTGGAGGTCACTTTAGAGAAGAATACCAAACACCGGAAGGAGAAGCATTAAGAGACGATGAAAACTTTATGTATGTAGCCGCATGGGAAATGAAAAATGAACATGAGTGGTCATTACACAAAGAGGAATTGAAATATGATGTTATTAAACCATCTCAAAGAAACTATAAATAATATTGCCATGTCACATACTACTATGAATTTAAATTTAAAAGTTTGGCGTCAAAAAAATTCTAACACTCCGGGTGCATTTGAAATGTACCGAGTAGAAAATATCTCAGACGAGATGTCTTTCCTAGAAATGATGGACATTTTAAATGAACAATTAATTACAACAGGCGGTGAGCCAGTTGCATTTGACCATGATTGTAGAGAAGGTATTTGCGGAATGTGCTCGATGTACATTAATGGTAAACCACATGGTCCTTGGCAGGCAAATACAACTTGTCAATTGCATATGCGTGCGTTCAAAGACAATGATACCATTGTTATTGAACCATGGAGAGCAAATGCTTTTCCTATTATCAAAGATTTAACTGTAGATAGATCTGCATTCGATAGAATCATTCAAGCAGGTGGATACGTGAGTGTGAATACAGGTAATGCGGTAGATGGTAACTCTTTACCAATTGAAAAAGCAAAAGCGGATGAAGCATTTGCTGCAGCAATGTGTATTGGATGTGGTGCTTGTGTTGCTGCTTGTAAGAACAGCTCTGCAATGTTATTCTTAAGTGCAAAAGTATCTCACTTAGCTTTATTACCTCAAGGAGGTCCTGAAAGAAAAACACGTGTAACCAATATGGTGGCACAATTAGATAAGGAAGGTTTTGGATCTTGTACCAATACAGGTGCTTGTGAAGCTGCTTGTCCTAAAGAAATTTCAATAGCAAATATTGCTCGTTTAAACAAAGAGTATATCGTTGCTGGTTTAACATCTGAATAATAGTGGCGAACCCCTATTTCCAGTTTAAACAATTTATCGTGCATCAGGAACATACTGCAATGAAAGTATGTACTGATGCATGTTTGTTTGGCGCATGGACATCGTCGGATTCTACAATACAGGCAGCACAATATATTTTGGATATTGGATCTGGTACTGGATTATTGAGTTTAATGATGGCTCAAAAATCTAAGGCAACAATAAAAGCTATTGAAATTGAAGATGGAGCATATAAGCAAACAAAAAACAACTTCGAGGCAAGTCCATGGATAGATAGATTATTGGTTGAACATTCCTCTATTCAAGATTACGCTACCCAATATCAGGAACCATTTTATGATTGTATTATTTCCAATCCACCATTTTACGAAGGCGATTTGAAATCTCCCAACGCTTCGAAAAATTTAGCTTCACATAGTATTGCCTTACCATGGGAGGAGCTTGCAAAAGCTGCAGGAAATTTACTAAAAGATACAGGTTCTTTATTTATTCTAGTACCCACCTTAAGAGCCTATACTTTCCAAAAAATAGCTGGTAAATATGGTATACAATTAGCCGAAGAAGTTATGATGTACAATGATGCAAAACACCTACCGATTCGAGCTATGCTTAAATTTACGAAGCAAGCTTCTGAAATTACAGTTCAAAGAAGTAAGATAATCATCAAGAAGGAAGATCAGTCTTATACTGATGAATTTACAGCCTTATTAAAAGAGTACTATTTACACTTTTAATATTATCAGCAATAAATTTTTATCAACTAATGTTTTGCGTAGTCCACTAAATGGTCGTAGCGAAGATTTAATTTTCCTTTTTCTAACATCGTAGCACGTTTAATTATTTCATTTCCTCCCGCTACTAAATCAGGTAAAACATATTTAATTAATTGTTCCCCAAAGAACCTACTCGCATCACGGGGTAATTCATTTGGTAAATTACCAACCGCCATAACATCTATCCCTCCTGGTAAATATGGGATTGTCTTTTCAAAACTATTCACATTGACGCCATATACGGGTTCTTCGGTAGTTGCGTCTCCTAAATTACAAGGTACACTACCATGTGCATCATCCGTGATATCTGCAATTGTGGTTAATGCAAATTCCTCCTCCAATAAATCTTTGTGTGAAAATAATGGTGGAATGCCTGGTTCCCAATAAATGCCATTCATCAAGATCTGAGCATGTGGCAAGTATTGTTTAAATAAACAATCATAGTTGGTAGGATTTGAATGAAAATCATTTCGCTCGTAGTTCTTTGTAATTTTATGTTGGTACAAATCTCTTCCCTTTAAATGCACATAAACAGGGTAAGCATAATTTCGATCAAATTCATCTGGTTCTACTTGTTGCACATCCATTAAATTCATGATCTCTAAGATTCCATGTGCTACCCTTCCAGAGCCAGTGACAACAATCTTTACTGGAGGTAATTTTAAACCAAAATAAGTGTGTATTAATTCACGATAATCTTTCACTTCCTTAACCCTACCTAGATGAAAAGCTTTCGTTCTATTGCCATAAGCCATGATACCATTGTGCGCACCTACAATACCTGCAAAAAAACCAAAGCCAATTAAACGTTGTCCATCTTCATGTTCCAAGCATTCATAATCAATAAGCGTTATACCTAAATCCATCATTTTATGAAAAAGTGCTTGATTATAGGATTGTGCCTTTTTGGTATGAGAAAAAAATAAGTAAGTTTTGCCTGTTATTAACTGATCTTTTGGCACTTCTTTAATACCTAATAAAATATCAGCCTTACTAATATCGGTTACAATTTCAATGCCTTCTTTAGCATATTCTTGGTCTTTATAACATCTAGTTGCAGAAGATTCAACAATAACATCCCAATCTTTATGCTGCTCTTTAAGCCATTTGCATTGCTTTGGTGTCAAAGCCACCCTATTATCACTGGGAACTTTTCCCTCTTTAATAAGTCCTAATACAGGCATATTGGTTATTTTGCACAATATAAGAAATTTTAGCATGAACTATTTTGAGTTATTTGGCCTTCCCATTGGTTTTCAAGTAGATACACAAAAACTACGCACTGCTTTTATGGAGATCCAAAAAGCTTCTCACCCCGATAAATTTGCTCAAGGTACTTCAGACGAACAAGAAGCTGCATTAGAGCAATCCTCTTTAGCCAATAAAGGTTTTACCCTTTTAAACAATAAGGAGCAAATTTTGCCTTATGTGCTTGAGATTTTAGGTATTATGACTCCCGATGAAAAGTATGCCTTAGAACCTGATTTCTTAATGGAAATGATGGATTTAAACGAGGCATGGATGGATGCAGAAGATGAGGCATCAAAGCAAGCGATTATTCAGCAAGTAGAACAGTTAAAAAATGAAATCTATGCCCCTATTCAATCTTTTATGGAAGTGGATCAAATCGATTCTATTTCACAAGAAGCAATGCTGCAAATAAAATCTTACTATTATAAGAAAAAATACCTTGACCGTATTTTGGAAGATTTCCATCATTAATGTAATATTGCAACCCGCTGAGCACGTAAGTGCAAAATGCCCAGATGGCGGAACTGGTAGACGCGCTAGACTCAAAATCTGGTTATCGCAAGGTAGTGCAGGTTCGATTCCTGTTCTGGGCACAAACCCTGTCACGAAAGTGACAGGGTTTTTTAATGCGAAAGTGTTTCGAGCTCGCTCGAATAAGCTTAAGCGTTAAAAAACCTGCAACTGCGAAGCAGTAGCGAAAGGGTTTGGATAAACCTCTCGTAGAAGTCTAAGGAAGTCGGCATAGCCGACAGTCCTGTGTTAAAATGAAAGGGTTTGATTAAGCCCATCTTCTCCCATTCCCTAAACTTTCTTATATTTAAAGATGCCATTGAAACAAATCCTCCTTATAATACTTATCACATGGGGTATCCCTAGCACCTATTTTAGGAGTAAGTTTAGAAAAATTGTCTACCAAACCAATGATTGGAAAATAAATATTCAACCACTTTTTAAAAAAGAGATCGTTGGTTTATTCGGCAATATGTATCCAGAAAATAAAGATTACCTACAAACAAGGAATCAATACCGCATCTACTTAGCCGTTTATTTACTTTTATTCATTGTATATAAACTAGTCCACTAATATATTTTTTTTGTAATTCAAACAATCATGAAGCAATCCATCCTTAATTTAATATTTTCTTTTATAGCCTTTTCAATAGGTTATGGCATTGCTCTATTGACAGGTTTAGAAATCATTCAAAAAGCAATTTTAATCGCTTACATTATCCAATGGATTGCATTTATACCAGCTTATTTATTTCAGACAGAAAAATTTTATGACCTAACGGGTAGTCTAACTTACTTAACTGTTGTGACATTCATAAGCTACCATAGTTACAATTCGACTAATACAAATATTGCTAGTATCGTATTAGCAACATGTATCATTTTATGGGCAATTCGTTTGGGAAGTTTCTTATTTATGAGAATACATAAAGCTGGGGAAGATAAAAGATTCAGGCATATCAAACCATCTCCAACAAGGTTCTTCATGACTTGGACATTACAAGGCATGTGGGTTTCCATTTGTTCAATGTGTGCATTAACAGCCATTGCTAGTAAAGATGGTGTTAAAATAAATAGCCTTTTCTATATTGGATTAATCGTCTTCCTTCTTGGTTTTGTATTTGAGATAGTTGCAGATATGCAGAAAACTAAATTTCGTAAGAACCCATTAAATAAAGACCAGTTTATCCAAGAAGGTCTTTGGTCCTATTCAAGACATCCCAATTACTTTGGTGAAATTACATTATGGCTAGGTATTGCAATCATGTCCTATTCAGCTTTATCAGGCGGACAATACCTAACGTTGATCTCCCCTTTATTTACGTATTTACTACTAGTATATGTTAGCGGAGTAAGGTTATTAGAAATTTCCGGGAATGAGAAATGGGGACATTTAGAAAGTTATCAAAACTACGTCAATAGAACTCCATCCTTATTTCCGACTTACCCAAAGCGCCCATAGTATGAATAAGGGTTGAAATACCAACAACCGTATCCAACTCATTACTGGAGTCATGGTGAAACTTCCTAAGGCAAAATCACCGCGTTGTATAAAATAAATGTGACTAGGTATAAATGCAAAAAGCATCAAGACAATCCCAAATCCTGCCAATTTTCTAGTTTGTTGCGGAATCAATAATAGACCTAAAATGATTTCTGCAAAACCTGAAATTAAATTTAGCTCTACAGCCCATATTGATAAATAAGGAGGAATTAATGGGATATAAAAAGAAGGATCCTTAAAATGGTTATATCCACCAAATAAATAGAAAACAACCATCGCATATAACATACCTTTTTTTACAATCGAAAGTTTCTTGTTTGCCATTAATTTGATTTTAACCTACTTAATAAAATTTAGTATCGCTTTTGCAACTTCAACAGGTGTTTCTTCCATTGGAATATGACCAACTTTATCAAGTATAATCATACGACTATTACGTATATCTTGTTTGAATAAAGAAGCATTTCGATAAGAAATGAGTTGATCTTCTTTACCCCATATAATCAATGTTGGCTGTGTGATATTCTTTATTCTTGTAGCATCTGGTTTCATAGGATGTTGGAATAATTCTAAAATCGCCCTTCTGTTTCCCTCCCTTAATAGCATATCATGGTATTGTTCAACCATTGTTTCACTTACTAATGTCTTATTATAGAAAGCGTCTTCTAGACTTTTTCTTACTAAAGATTTTGGAGAAACATGTTTTAAAATTTGATTTAATACTGGTATAGCAGCTAATTTAAACCCAAGTGAGCCTTTCTCATCTTTCTTTGGATAACCAGAAGCATCTATTAAAATTAGTTTTTCTACAATATTAGGAGAAGCCAATGCGAAGTTCCATGCAATACTACCACCTAATGAATTTCCAGCAATAATACATTTTGTAATATTCAATTTGAATAAAAGACTATCTATAAAATTGTTGTAATAATTAAAAGTATATTCATTTAAACGATTAGGTCCGGTGAGACCAAATGCTGGCAAATCGAATCTTATAATTTTCTTAGTGTTTTTCAACAAACTTGATAATGTATCCCATGTGTGTAAAGATGCTGAGGTGCCATGTATTAATACTATTGGCAAGGTATCTGAAGCATTTCCTTCTATAATATAATGTACTGGTACACCATCAATATCAATAAATGCTGAATTTTGTTTTTGGTATTTCACCTTAAGTTGTCCTACGGGTATATCATCATCACATGCAGTAAATAAAATAATGCCAAATAATACAATCGGGGATAATTTAAATATTTTATTCATACATTAAAAGTAGGCTTAATTTATTCAAATAGACTTCTAAATACTTCAGTGTACTTTCTATTTAAATTGGTTGAAAATGTAAATTCCAATGTTTGGGGATTTAGATTAGATAATGCCATTTTCTTTTGATAAATATCATAAGAAAGGCCAAGTTTAAACTTACTATTCATTAAACCAAAATAAGGTATAATTGCATCCTTTGCCCTATAAAAGCAACCCAAATACAATCGATTTAAACCTCCTTGTCTACTATTAAATGGCAAACCAACTGCCATGCCACCATAATAGAATTCATTTTCGGATCTTTTTTGATAATCAGCATAAAGAAGAAGGGTATTATCGTTCCATAATACTTTTTCGTAACTAAGCATGCCAATATATTGGTAGGTCTGATTGATATTGTCAATGACTTGATTGTCGGTACTTGAATTAATGTAAAACAAACTTGCACCCATTTGTAAATAAGAATTTTCAGATATACTGGTATACATCAACCCGCCATTATTTGAAACTTTAACAGGTATAGACTTTATATTTTCTAAACTAGAGCCATTAAAAAGACGACCAGAATTATACTGATCTCCAAAAGTTAATTTCTCAGCATTGATAGACCTAGTAATCATGGTCCCACTAATACCTAATGACAAATAATTGGTTTTATTGTCATTGAGGAAAATCCTATTAGCTAAACTAAGTGTTACATAATTGGTTTGTAATGCCCCACCGAGTACTTGTTCAGAAACGACATTCAAACCCATTCCAAAAATATTGTCATTAAAATTTCTATTGTTTTTAAATAAGCCCATATCCATGCCTACACCAATTGTCCTATATGCATTACCTACCCCTTCGAATTGAGTTCTATAAAAAGATTTTAATTTATTGTTATTACCAAAGCCAACAAATGCAGGATTATAAAAGTTAATACCATTAAAGGATTGGGATGAAATATGCGTTTGTGCATTTAGTTTGATTGAGATACAACCAAATAGTACAACAATTATATAATTCTTAATATAATGCATTATCTGATTAAAATTACTGAACCGGTCTTATTAACACGTTCATCTTTATAGGTGGTATATTCTAAATAATAAGTATATGCATCCATTTCTTGCTCAATACCATTTACTTTCCCATTCCAACCTTCATAAATATTATTCGTCTGGAATACAATTTTACCATACCTATTAAAAAGCTTAAATACACCAAATGATTTCAAACCAGCTCCAAATTCAATTTTTAAAATATCATTCAAATTATCGCCATTAGGTGTGAAAGCTTTAGGAATTGAAATAACTACATCGTTAGAAACTATGATATTGTAAATATCATTTATAACGCATGAGGTATTGGGATCTGTTTTTGATAAAGTATACACAATGGTTCTGTCTCCTCTGAATATCGGGCTTATACTATTCGGATTAGACAGATAAGTAGCTGGATACCAATGATAGGTCGTATAGCCAGAATCAATTTTTTTAGGATAAAACAAAGTGTCTTGATCAGCCAAAACGAATAGGGTAAATTCTGCAGGCGATAATGGCGGAATCACACTAATTGAATCTCCAATTAAGGTATATTCATTATCTGGACAATAGTTATTTGTAACTTCTAATTTGATTGCATAATTTCCTTTTGTTTTATAAGTATGACTTTTAGGATTTGCTAGATTAGATTGGCTCCCATCTCCAAAGCTCCATAAATATTGAATATTTGGTCTAGTGACTGCATCTGTTTCAATTGGCATCTCCACATCTAGACAAATAGAGTTTTGATGGTTAAATTGTATTGCAGGGATATTTAGTTCAATAATTTTTATTTCACTTGATTTTAATGAATTACAAAATCCATCGTTTACAAATAATTTATACACTCCAGGTTGTGTAATTGAGATGGAATCGACAGCTCCACTGTATACACTCGTATTATTCAGTAGCCAATTATAAACAATACCTCCATTACCTTTAATCATTACTGGAATGCCATTACAAATAACTGTATCAATTGCAAAATGATTAGCTACAGGGATAGGTCTTATTTCATAATTTGTAATATTTTGATAGGTATATGCACATTCTTTAGCGTCTTTTACAAGAATAGAAATAGCTATATTACCAGGCGTGATTCCATTTAAAGTATTGTTATTAAAATTTGCTACAGATGGATTGCTAGATGTCCATATTGTATTAAAAGGTGCTGCACCACCCTCTACTAGGGTGCTTAAAATTAAAGTGTCAGAAGTACAAGCATAATTTTTAGTACTAAAAACATCCACTTTCTTTGGAGGAGGCACTATAGAAATCAATATTGTGGTATCATCAAAACATGTTATACCAGAATATGAAACTAGTTTTATATTAAAACTAGTTTTGTCTGGGAATAGATAGTTCTCATATTTATGATTGTAAATTTTACCTTCAAATGGATTATCATCAACAGTTGTATCTAATATATTCCTATCAGCATCCCAATAAATAACCAATTTCCCGATTGTCCCAATATCAACTTTTGATGTATTTTCAATTCTAACATCCTTATTACTACATAAAGCATTTTCATCTAAAACCTTAAAATTTGATTTAGGAATTGACCCATTCACTAAAAAATCTTGTGTAATACTGCTCAAACAAGCATCTTTACTAGTAACCTCTAAAGTTACTTTATAGGTTCCAGGTAATAAATAACGATGTTTTGGATTGGCTACTATATCTGTATTAGGGAATCTTGTATTGAGTGCATCTCCAAAATCCCATTTGTATTTAAAATTGCCTGAATTATCTTCAATTTTTGTAGAATCTACAAACATAGCAAATTCATCTTCTAAGCATATTTTAGGCATTATGAAACCAGGAATGGGTTTAGGATGGTTTGTGAATGTTTTAATCAAGTTGTTTTCACATCCATTTTCAGTTTTAACAAAGAGTGTTACTTTGTATACTTTTGCGGTGTCGTATTGGTGGATTTTATTTTGACTAAAAAGAGAGGTATCCTTAGTAGAATAATCCCCATAATCCCAAACCCATTGTTTTAAAACAGCATTCCCATTCGCTATTGATTTATCAGTGAATACAATGTCCTCTTTTTGGCAGGTAATCGCTGAAATATCAAAGTTTACGGTTGGGTTACTATCAATGATGATGGATTCAGAAATTGTATCACTTACGCATCCAATATCATTGATCACAAAATAATTAATTGTATAAGAACCTGGATTGGAATATTTATAATTAAAAGACGCCAGGGTATCTTTAAAAATACCATTCCCTAAATCCCATTTATAATTCGTTATTTTTTTATCTGATGCTGACAAAACAGTTTGATCAGAAAATAAAACTGAATCTGCTAAACAATTAGAACTTTTTATTAAATTTTTAACTGCTGGAGGGCCTATCACTTCCAAATCAAAACTTATTTCCTGTTCACCTGTACATCCATCAGCAGTTGGATTATTAACAATAACTTGAATTGTATTAGTGCCGACAGCATTAAAGATTAAATCTTGTGCAAGTTTATAGCTATATACCTTTTTATTATTGATTATTAATGAGTCAAATGGTACAGGGGCCAAATCATCTATTTGTGAAAGATTTGGTATTTTCCATTTAATGGATACTGGTTTGTAAGGTAATGTGATGGAAGCTATAAATGGAGCGCCAACACAGGTAACTGCTTCAGATGTAACAGATGCGAATTTATTTGTAATAAGTAATTTTTGAAATAAATCTTTCACGTTTGTGCCTGCGCTATACATATAAGACTCAACTCCACCAAATCCATAACAAAAAGCATTAAAGCCAGAATCAGAAGTTAATCTTACACTTAAAAATGAACCAGCATTAACATTGAATTTTTCTTGTAAAAAAGAATAGTTTGTGTTAGGTATTTTTTTAAATGTCCCAATAGGCTTAATACCATTAATTTTAAAACTAGCAATTCCTGCATCTTTTATTATGACATTGATATTTTGATCTGTAATATTATTTTTAGAAGTTAAAAAGACTGTTACATCATTAATATTCTGTTCGATCGGGTTTAAAATGACCATATCAGGATCCCCTACTCCAATATCCAGAGTTTGAGTATAACTATATTGTGTTACACCAATTGGTTTATTTGCATTAACTGAAAATGGTTGGTTATTAGAAAATGCTTCTTCATAAAACTCATTTGCATTCAAGGTTATAGGCTGTTGACCATTCACTATAACGCTTGTATTATTTTCTTTTGCTAAGACCCTTATGATTAATTTATTCTTTCCAGCTAAAGGTGTAATGAAGTAATTCAAACCCCAGGAATTCACAGGATAACATTGTTGGTATAGCGGATCCACAGAACCATTTGTAGTGCCAATAGTAAGGCTACTACTGCCACTAAAGACAGCTATTTTTTTACACAAACTTCCATTACTTGAAATGGATTCAATAGATGTTCCAGTTAAATCTACATTGTCTTGAAAAGAATAAATTGATCCTGCAAATGGAAGGTTAATTTCATAACTAGCCCCAGTTAGAACGCCATTTTTTCTTAATTGTATTCGAACAGTTGTATTATTTTCAACTGCGACAATACTAAATTGGGACTTTCTATTCTCTCCACTTTCAAGTGAGTTTGCAGACTGGGTATAAGAAACTACTTGATAGTTTCGCTCTAATACAGAAGTTGGCAAAATAATGGTCGCTGCAGATCTTGCGCTTGCATACATATGCGCATAGACCACTACATTGGGTTTACCCTCATCCACAACTACTTTAATACCTTTATTTAATACAATTTTTTGTAAAGTTAGATTATCAGCATCGGTAGCAGATTCAGCCCCACTAACATATGTTTTTGATCTGTCAAGCACATATTCACTAGGTGTAAAAGCTGTAACAATAAACCTTGTAGAATCACCATTTATGATTATATAACCACTTGAATTTTTATCTGAACTTATATATAATGACAGGTTGGCTAAGTTGCCACTGGAAGGTGCATGTGGTGGAAATACAACCCAAAATTCTCTTCCTTTATTAGAAAAGTCTTGTGCTTTAACTGAATCAATTAAATGCAAAAAGCAAAATAGAAGGAAAAGTCTTACTATGCATTTATTCATAACAATCAAATTATTAAGATTATCATGAAATACCCAATTTAAAGCCTAAAAAATGATGAAACAGGGTATAAAATACAAAAAGCAAAATATTAAATTAAAATAAAATATAATATAAAGTACTGTTTAAGAACTAACTTCCTACTATCTTACTTGTACTTCTATAAATGTAATTGTTATAGATGTGTCTTCTAGCAAAACGATCAGGCGTATCAGCATTGACTAATTTTACATAGATAGCCTTAGGTACACCATAATATTCATATTCAGTTCCATCGGAGAATTCTACCCTTAAAACCTCAGATTTGAATTCAAAATCATTGATACTAGCTTCTGTTGTAGTCAACAAATAAGCATCCTTAGTTGCTTCATGTGTTTCTGCATGAACACTTACTAAAAAATGATAAGAAGCGATTAATTTAGCAGACTTAACTTCAGCATCTTTTTTTGCTTCATCACTATCCTGAAATTTATCAGGATGCCATTCCATCATGATCTTACGATAAACCTTCTTTAAATCAGCCAAAGTTGCTTTATCGTCTACACCTAAAATAGCCCTATGTCTCTCAATTCGCTTCATTATTATTAAATTATACGGCGCAAAAGTAAGGTAAAGTATTTGGATAAATACATTTACATATCACTAAACTGCCTCCAAAGGTACTCAAACCAATGGAGGCAGTTTAATATATGTAGGTTAACCTACTCTTTACCTATTCTAATGAAGTATACTACCTCATTATGTAGCATATCAGTAGATAACATAATTTGCTGTCTTCTACCATTTTTCTCAGTCACAAACATGACTGCAGTATTTGGTGGCTCTGCTCCAAGATTTTCTGCAACCAATATCATTTCATTGAATTTCTTGTCTTTGTTAACTTTTAACTTAAACTTAATTGGTTTGTTTACTTTCAATTCCTGCTTATCAACTATAATTCTGTTATTAAAAATAATTGAAACTGAATCTTTATCATGTACTGCATTATCATAAATTTCGATAGTGACAGAGTCTGAACTAACCATGATATCAATTGGCTTTTTATTGATTCTTTTAGTTAAGTATTCAACAATACGTTCTTGTTCTATTCTTAATTTAGCAAGTGAATCTAAGGCAACTAGAATTTCAGCCTTACTAATTTCATCATCCACATAGGTAGAAGGTGTTGCAACAATTTTTGAATCCGACTTGCCAATAGTTTTTGGTATTGGAGTATTAACTGTAATATCTTTATTTTTTGAAACTACCTTTTTAGTAATTACAGAATCAGTACCAACTTTTTTTGGAATAATTGGCTTAACTACAGCAACTTTTTCTTCAATAATTGAAATAATTTCTGTTTTAACTTTTGATTGGATAGTATCTTCAATTATAGATTTTAAAGGTTTGGTAGTTTTATTTTCAGATGCCAACAATACTGATTGTTTTAATGAAGGCCCTTCTTTAAAGTTAGGTTTTTGAGTAGTTTTAACCTTTTTCTTAAGTGTTGTTGCAACTGAAGCAGCAGCAATATCGGAAGAACTATCTACTACCTGAGTTTCCTTTTGATTTATTAATACAACCTTAGAAATTGGCTGAACTTTAGCAATAATTGTATTTGGCTTACTTATAATAGGTGTAATGTTCTTTTTACTATCATAAACTGTATAATAAGATTTTCCTCTTTCTTTCTCAAGTTTAGCCCAATTAGTATTTCCTATATTACTTAATACTATTTCAGCACGTCGGTTATTTTGTTGTGCATTCTTGCTCAAACTAACTGTACAAGGTGTAATAGTGTAATTCTTAGAATAACCATTTGAAACAAAACGGTTCGATGGCAATCCTTTTTTCTTTAAATAATTAACTACATATTTTGCTCTATTTACAGAAAGTGTATAATTGTATTTAAAGGAACCAATACAATCTGTAAATGCCCCTACAATTAAATAAGTAGAAGGCATTTTTTGTAACTTATTATAAAGACTATCAAGAACTAATTTCTCTTTAGCACTTAAGTATGCTTTATTGAATCCATAATAAACAATAAACTTAGATTCTAAGCTTATTGCAGCTAAACTATCTTGACGTTTTTGCTCAATAGCAGCCCATACTTTTTCTGTAGAATCTTTAATTTGTCTAGGGCTTCTTCCATTTAAATTAGATGCAAGAAGAATTGGAGTAGAAATTTTGTCCGTAGTAGCCAAATCAAAAGACTCCTCATAACCATCAGCATTTTTAGTTTTTATACTATAATTACGATTTGGCTTTGCAGCATAACTATATTTAGCATAGCCATCAGTATAAACTGTATCCACTATTTGCTTCGTATCCTTATCATAAACATATAAGGCTTGATTAGGCGAAAGAGAGGAATCACTTAAATAAGCCAATTGTCCAGTTATAGGTACAAAGATTGGCTGATAATTAAGTGCAGCAATGTCTAAAGTACCCATTTTATTACTAGATACATAGTATTCTGCGTTCATCTTTGAAGCTCTAGTATCATCAGCTTCCGTATTCAAAGGGTATCCTAAATTGACAATATCACATTTATTAATACTTGGGTTAATGGATGCTCTATATATATCGTATCCACCAATTCCACCTGCCCTATTTGAGCTAAATAACAAATCAAATCCGTCAATAGTTGGATTAATTTCATCAGATGAAGTATTAATACAAGTATTCGAAATTGGATTTACATTCCATACACCATTCACTTTGTCTAAAACATAGATATCATAACCTCCCTTACCACCAGCTCTATTACTAGAAAAATACAATTTTGATTGCCCAGAAACTAAATATGGATTAATATAATCTGCTGCAGAATCTTTGATATTAATTTTTTTAGCATTTTTCATTTTTCCATCAACTAAATTAGCTTCCCACAACTCCCATTTAAATTCGCCTCCAATTTTTCTTTTAGACAATTGTGGATATACAATATAAGAAGCTGAATCATCAATTGTAAAGCCATCCTCTGGAATAAAATCGGCAAATTTATTTTCAATGAAATTATTAGCCAATCTTACTTTCTTTTTATTATATCGATAAAGAATATTATTATCATTACTTGTAGGGGCTGTAAATTCATCATTTAAATGAATTACAGAACTTGAGGTATCTTTTTTACCAAACAATGATTTAGGGATCCAATAAACTTTATTAAAACCATATTTATTAACTGCCGTTTGCTTGTTAGATATCAAAAGAAGTCCATCCCTGTAAGGTATTGGGTTAAATTCTTTCGATTTTGTATTAAAACCCGTATTATTTTGCTTGTAATCCAAAGAATCCCTTACCAGGAGCCTTTTTTCAATTCCTGCTGTTATTTGTCCATTTAATTGATTAGATAGCGACAAGCAAATAATCAAAATAAATGATAAGCTTAATTTATGTAGTAAAATATTCATGATTAAAAATTCTTATTAGATTTAGATTTAGGAAATAAACGGCCAAGCTCATAACGTAAAAATAATTCATGGGAATTAGGCCTTTTAAATGGCATATCATATGCATAACCAAATCTTAATTGTGCAGTAACCTGAGTTTCAACCATCGCTAATACTGATTCATTTGTTCTGTATGATAAACCAGCACCAATAATATTATGTAACCAAACATTTGTATTTAAATCAAACTCAACTGGAGCACCACTTGTTGCTTTCATCAATACAGAAGGTTTTATTTGTACATCTTCATTTACATCGATTGAATATCCAGCTGTTAAGAAATAATGGATTTCATTAACTTGAAATAATGCATTGTCAGAATTATAATCCTTTATTTTAGAGAACACTAATACATCTGGAGCCGAGAATCCAGCATAAAATTTATCATCATTGTAATAAATACCAGCACCAGCTAATGGCACAATTCTGTTAAAATTATTTGCGTAGGTAATATCAGTTAAATACTTACTACTTGCACCTAAATAAGCATTGTTTAAATTCTTGGTGTCATTATAAACACCCGCTTTTAAACCCATACTTAATACACCAGTTTCTGAAACAGGGATTTTAATATTGTAATACAAATTCAAACCTGTTCTTTTGATATAATTAACATACTTATCATCAAATAACTGAACTCCAAGTCCCATTTTCTTATTTTCTGTTGGCATATCATAAGAAAATGACTTTGTAGATGGCGAACCTGGTAAACCAACCCATTGTTCCCTCCATATAGCTGACAAGCTTGGCACACCCCTACTACCCGCATAGGCTGGATTAATGTTAACCATATTGTACATATACTGAGAGTACATAGGTAATGACTGTCCTATCGACTTTAGTGATAACATTAGTCCAAGAACACTAAATAATATTAATCTTTGTTTTCTCATTTTATCTCTGAATTAATACGAATCCTTTAAATATTTGAATATTGCCGTTAATTGACTTCGCCTTTAATGTATAGTAGTAACCTCCATCCATTAAATCTTGACCAATAAAATTATTTGTTCCTCGACCATCCCATTCATTATTATAATTAGGATTTGCATATACTACATTACCCCATCGATTGAATACTTCCAAATCTAATGTAGTCCCGAATGGCTTTAATATAATAAATCGATCATTAACGCCATCTCTGTTTGGAGAAAATGCCTCAGGAATATCAATTGATAAATCAGGTATTATGGATGGTGTTGGAGTTTTTGAGGATTCATTTGCAAATGATTGCGAAGATGAATTCATATTTATGATACCATAAGGAGTAGTTGCAGTAACTACTGCAATATTATTAACAGTTCCTGCAAAACCCTTAGGCTGTAAATTAACAGTTAACCGGATAGTATCTGTAGCTGAAGGAGCCAGAGTACTTGTACTATTAATTAAGTTGATATCATTCATTCCATTAAAACCATTATTAATAGATAATCCACCTGTACTTGATAAACTTACTTTAGTAAATACTGTTGGCTGTGGGAATGTATTTTGTAAATTATCAACTACCAATACATTAGACATTGGCTCATCTGTTCTGTTATTAACTAAGAGTGTATAGGTAATATTGAATGTAGAATTAGATTGAAGCCTTGGTTCTTCTGCTATTTTTTGTAAATGTAACATTGTCTTTGGATCAAGCATGGTCACAGTAAAACCAACTGTATCACTTTCGATACCATTGACAATCTGACTTGTTGTATACCTAGTTAATCCTGGAACGTTACCTAAAACAGGAATTGCACTTTGCAGCGTAGCACTTTTGAAATATTTCAATGTGCTTCCGGTCATACCTGTAACTTGTCCTACAATATTAATTGGATTAGAAACTGCTCCAATGATGTACTTCTTATTAACAACTACAGGTACTGGAGGTTTTATAATTACAGTATCATATACTACAACATCACTGTATAATAAAGTAGTTGTATCATATGATCTTAATGCAAAAACATATATACCAATTTCAGTAGGTGTTGATGGAGGGTTAATACTACAAGCAGCAGTTTTAGTATCACACCATACTGGTATAGTTCCTGAAGGAGTAGATTTAACTAATCCACCAATATTTGATGGTTTAGTTTGTCCAAAAATATATGTTTTGTTTTCAACGGTTGGAGGCAATGGTTTTACAAAATTGATTGTTGCACCAGTGAAGAATCTTTCTAATGGATCATTGTCGTTATTTGGATCAGGATTAATTCCTGCCATTGATGTATCATTTACAAAAACTCCACTATTAACAGATCTGCCATAGGCAACAATGTAATTTTGCCATGTATATGAAGTTCTAGATGTATTTACTTTTAAATCATATTCAAAAGTTGCACTATCTCCTACTTGTAAATCACCACCATAATTAAATAAGTTCAAATTAGTATACCCATTAAAATTATTTAAGTTGTATACTATATTTCCTCGAGTTACTATTGGAGTACCTACTAATACAGCTTGGTCAGGAGATGGATAAATCTCATTGAAATTATATTGGATTCTTAAACTGTCTAGATTTACATTGCCATAATTTTTCAATTTAGCAGTAAAATGGAATTGGTATCCTCCAGATACAGGTGTTGCTGAACTTACATCTAAACTAGCTCCAATCTTTTCATTTGGAAATAGTGGGACATAGGTTGGAAGTGGAACCCCATTATTGGTTAAATCAGGGTGTTGAATAATATCAGTTCCATCATCAGATTTAGAAGTGGATTGTTGTATACTTGAACTTCCATTATTTTTAACAAGAACACCATTACCTGCAGTCTCAAATTGAAGTTTTAATACTACATTTTGTGTTGTTGCGCCAATAGAAACGTAGAAAGCAATTTCACCTTCTTCAGTTTTATTCAAATTAACTCCATTATTCAATAAGTAATTTCCATCTAATACAGCATAAGATGATTTTGAACCATTGTAACTTGCATTAGACAACCAATCAAAACTAGATGCTGCTGTAGCAGAACCTGAACCAGAATAAGTTGGATTCAATACCAATCCTCCACTGAGAACTCTCACACTATCTAATACATAAGAAATTCCAGTTGGAAAGACTTTACTTAAATTAGCATTAATTTGAACATTACGTAAATCTAACTGACCTGCGTTCTTAATCTTAAGTAATAATCTAGTTTTAAAACTATTATCAGCTTGCTTAACGGCAGGATCAGCTTTTAAAGTCAATAAAATTTGTGGTTTCAAGACATTGACAATTGTTGTGTCTTTAGTAAATCCACTTGTTCTTACATTATTATTAGCGTCAATTAATTTAATAATGGTAAATACTTTAGTTGTATCTAATTTTTTATGTAAAAACTCTATAACATTATTAACTGGAGTTAGATTCGTTATAGTATCTATTGTAGTATTCAAGGAATTGCTCAAAATTATAGTAAATGGTGCGGTGCCATTACTAGTTGTTAATTTAAGCTTTACTGTATCAGAGGCTAATAAACCAAAATCAACAGCACTTAAAGACCCTTGTGGTTGAGGGACAATATTAGAATTAACTGTTATAACAACAGTTGCTGAAACTGTTCCAGATGAATTTGTACCAGTAACAATATAACTCAACTGTGCAGTAGCAGCAGTCGGTGTACCAGAAATAATACCTGTACTTGTATTTAAGGTTAAACCTGCTGGAAGACTAGGGCTTATTGAATAAGATGCTATAGCACCCCCAGTTGATGTTGGATTCAAAGCTGTTATTGGTGATCCAGTTGTATATACATTAGGTGTAGTATAAGACAATCCAGCAGGTGACGCTATTGAAGTTACAACAGAGATATTTGCTCTTGGACCTTCACAACCTGTAACTGAATTAACCTGGCTCACATAATAGTTAACGGTACCAATTGAAGCAGTTGATGGAATTGGCGCAGTTGTACTTGCCGTGCCACCAGAGGCTGAACTATACCACTGAAGATTATGACTAGATAAAGCTGTAGCATTAAGAGGAGTTGCTGTAGCTCCTAAAATATAATTAACTCCACTAACAACTGGAGCAGCTGGTAATGCGTTCACATTAACTGTTAATGTAGATCTTGGAGTTTCGTATCCAGCTTGATTTATTTGACTTACATAATAAGTAACAGTAGCTGGTGCACTTGTATTTAAAATTGGAGCTGTCGTTGTTGCTGTACCACCAGTTGAAGTTGTATACCAACGCAATGAGTAGCCACTTGTTGCAGTTGCAGATAAAGTTACACCTGCAGAAGCATTAGCGAAAGTCCATGCGGAAGTAGCTGTGTATCTTGAAGATGGTGCAGAATAATTAGAAACTGTATGAACTTGTGTCCAGTTCACATTATCATTAGACATGTATACTATCCAAGATTTCGGATCACGTTCTTCCGAATCATTAGCAGTTACCCATGAATACCCTGTAATTCTTACACCTGTTCCAGGATATGTAAATAATAAAGTTGAGGTATTATTACCTGTCTTAATATTAAAATCTAACCATTTAGAATTTGTAGATCCATCATATATTTTAGAAGGTTCTTCTCCTCCTGGGTTACTTCCATTTGGATTCGTAACGGTAACATTTGACCTAGAAATTTCTGTATTGCCATTAAACCATTTCCATTCAGCAACTTGTATACTATTTGCACTACTTAAATTTTTTGTATTAGAGAAAACAACTTTAACATACTTGTACTCACCTACTTGCTCTTGAACACAATATTCGGTCTGAGATTGCACAACAGGTGCAACTGCAGAACCATTAACAGTAATTACTACTGTAGCCGTAACTGTTCCAGACACATTAGTACCAGTTACGATATAAGTTGTTTGAGATGAAGTAGTTGTTGGTGTTCCACTGATAATTCCGGTTGTTGGATCTATAGTTAGACCAGCAGGTAAATTTGGATTTATAGAATAGCTAGTGATAGCACCTCCTGTTGAAGTAGGATTTAATGCCGTAATTGTGGAACCTGAAGTATAAACATTTGGTGTTGTGTAAGTTAAACTTGCAGGTGGAGCCATATTGACAGTTATTACAACAGTTGCTGTAACAGTTCCTGATGCATTTGTTCCAGTTACAGTATAGGAAGTTTGAGAGGATACTGCAGACGGAGTACCACTTATAACACCAGTTGTTGAATTTATTGTTAAACCAGCAGGTAAGTTGGGTGATATTGAATATTGTGTGATTGGCCCACCTGTACTTGTTGGATTTAATGAGGTAATTGTAGTGCCAGAAGTATAAACATTTGGTGTTGTGTAAGACAATGAAGCTGGAGGCAATACAACTACAGTTACTGTAAATGGAATTGCTGAAGAAGTACAACCTATTGCACCATTTTTTACAATTAAATTAAAATTATAAGTACCAATTGTTGAAGCAGGAACGATAACATTAATTGGACTTGAACTTAAACCATAGTTTGATATTGTATTAAAATTAGGCAGAGCATTAGGACCCACTGCATTAATACTGTATTCATCAGGATTACCAATTAAACCACTATAAGCAAGGTCAAAACTTGTAGCATTTGTATAAATATTTGAAACAGAACTTAAAGTTGCAGTTGGTGTTGGATTTACAGTAACAGTAACAACTCCACTAGTAGCAGAAGAACAAGATCCACTTGTAACTATAGCTCTATAATAAGTTGTAGTTGTTAAATTGCCTGTATTATAAGATGTAGATGTCGCACCAGTTATATTAGTAAAAGTGATATTGTCTATGGATTTTTGCCATTGTATTGTTCCAGTATTGCCATTCAATGTCAATACTGTGTTAGATCCTTCACAAATTGTTGAATTTGCAGCTGTTACAGTACCTGCAACACTAGTAGGATCTACTGTTATTCTATTTGATATTGAAGAAGTACATTGGTTTGCATCTTGTATAGTTAAGATTGCATCAAAAGTTCCTGATGAGGTATAGGTATTACTTGCAGTGGCAGTTGACGCAGTTGATCCATCGCCAAAAGTCCATAAATATGATGTAATAGTTGAACTTGTAGTTGCATTGGGCGTACTTGTACTAGTAAATGTTATACCAGCATTTGTTAAACATACGTTGTTCCCCGAAACTGTAAAACTTGCTGTTGGGGCAGGTTGAGTACTAATTGTAACAGTAAATATGTTGCTATAGACTGAACTTCCACAAGCATTAGAAGCTAACACTTTTAAAGTACCAGAACCATTTGCAGTATTAGCAGCTGTAATATTAATCACATTTGTTGTAGATGGAGTAGCAGTTAAATCACCAGTAACCACCCATGTATATGATGTAGCACCAGCTACTGCAGGTATATTATATACTTGATTTGAGTTCATACATATAATAGAGGAACCATTTATATTACTTGGAACTGCAGGTATAGAAGTAACCGTGGTAGTTATTGAGTTTGAAGAAGCTGGTGTGCCAGTTACACAAGATGTCAAACTTGATCCCATTAAAACAGAAATAACATCATTGTTTGCTAGTGTTGTGGTAGAATAGGTAGCACTATTTGCACCTGTAATATTATTCCCATTCAACTTCCATTGATAAGTTGGTGCATTCCCACCGTTTGTAGGTGTTGCTGTAAATATAATATTTGATCCTGCACATATAGAGTTATTTATTGCACTCGAACTTATTGTTACAGAAGCAGCCACGGTCCTCGTGACCGAGGCATTGCCAGTAGAAATATTTTGTGTTAAAGCATCTGTTGATGAAATTGAAATATTTCCAGATTGTCCATTAACAGATGCAGAGGACAAACGTGCGTATATTAATCTAGCACTTACTGTACCAGATGTTGGTGAAATACTTAGAGTAGATGAATAAGTTGAACCATCTGTAGAAATTTCATATCCAGTAGGCGCAGTTAAAATCAAATTTGCAGTTAAATATTGCGCACTTACGGTAAATGTTTGAGATGCAGAAGCAGTACCCAAGCATGTATTAAATGTTGTTAACGTACCAGTTTTTGTTATTGTAGGTACAACCACTGTAACCACTTTCGTAACGGTCTTTTCACAAATAGTATAAGTAATTGTAGAACTACCTGCAGCAATACCTGTTACTACACCCGTTGATGAATTCACAGTTGCAATATTTGTATTACTTGATGACCAAGTACCTCCTGTTAAGGAATTGGTATAAGTTGTTGTCAATCCTTTATTTAAAATTGATTCACCTGAAATTTCCGGAATCAAACCAGGAACGAAATTGGAAGTACTTCCTGTTTTAGCAAAATTGGTTAGCGTTCCAGAGATCGAATTGGCCGTTCTATCTATTAAACTTGTAATGGTTGTATTCGAACCATTAATTGCACCTTGGTCAAAGTTGTAATAGGCAACTAATCCTGTTTCATTACCTGCCAAGCCTGCTAAATAATTATTCTGAATTTCTGTTGAAGTTCGAGCCACGTTCCAGATGCGAACTTCATCAATATTTCCATTAAAAAATTGTGCTGGTAAATTATTTTCATAATATGCTCCAATGACAACTTTTGCATTTGCAGCACTTGAGGCGCTTACACTTAATGTTGCAGCTTGAGAACCTTTTGAAACACCATCAACAAAAATTTCCATTGTTGCTCCATTATAAACTGCTGCAAGGTGATGCCATTCATTAATTGGAATTGCATCAGAAGAATACAAGGTATAAGGAGCAGCATTTCTTTGGAAAAATGGTTTACCATCAAGTGCTATTCCAAGGTTGTAATTACCCCCACAAGTGTTACAACCTGGCACATCTTTATTCCATTTAGAAATAATTCTTGGGTTACTAACATTTGCATCTCGTTTCACCCAAGCTTCAAGTGTAAAACTACTTGTGCCTGTAAATGTCAGATTGGAATTAGATCCAACATTATCAAGAATAACCATATCATTCACACCATCAAAACTCAGCGCATTATCCGTATTCACAGTAGCAGTTACTGTTTTTGAGGCAGCGCCCGTAGAAGCAACTGTAAAATTACCACCAGAGGCTGTTGTTGAACTGTTAATTAATCTAACGAAAACAGAGGTAGAAGTTAAAGTGCCAGAACTTGGCGATAGGGTTAATGTTGAACTATAGGTTCCTCCAGAGGCGTTCGAAATCTCAAAACCTGTAGGTGCAGAAACAATAACATTGGCCCCTAAGTTAGTACCAGAAACAGCAAATGATTGTGGCGTTATCACACAACCGGAACAAGAAGTGAAAGTTTTAAGAGTGCCAGTTGTAATTGTGGGAGCTAAAACTGTCAAATTATAGGTTACTACTTTACCACAAATAGTATAACTCATTGTTGCATTTCCAGCTGCAACACCTGTGACTATACCTGTAGTAGCATTAATACTGGCAATATTTGAATTTGTAGTAGACCATACTCCACCTGATAAACCATTAGACAATGCCAATGTACCACCAGCTAAAACCGTGGTAGCATTCCCCACGGCTGTTATTTCAGGAATTACTCCAGCAACAAAATTTGAAGTTGAACCTGTTTTTGCAAAATTGGTTAAAGTCCCAGAAATTCCATTAGTTGTTCTGTCTTCAATTGCTGATATAGAACTATTTGAACCACCAGCTATTCCTTGGTTAAAATTATAATATGCCACTAAACCAGTTTCATTAGCATTTCCATTACCTACTAATTCTGATAAATAAGACCCTAAAATTTGGCTAGATGTTCTTCCTACATTCCAAATTCTAACTTCGTCCATACTTCCATTCAAGAGTGCATGTATAGATGAAGACCCCCCTATTTGTAATGGGGCTGTAGAAGAATATGGCGTTCCAGAGTGAGCGCTCGTAGTAGCAACTTCAATTCCATTAATGTATATCTTGACATTGCTTCCAGTTTTAGAAGCTGCAATATGGGTCCATTTTCCAACCGGAATTATGGAACTACTTGTTGATAAATTATTTACACCTGATGGAGTAAACTGTTGCCATAAAATTGAACCATCACTATATAACCAAAGACCATAGGTCCTTTCTGTTGGACTACCCTTTCCTATTAAACGAACATAGTCATTTGGCATTTGATTCAAGCGAATCCAAGTCTCAACAGTTATATCACCTGTAATATTTAAAGAAGAGATATTGCTTGCAGTAGAAATAATGTCATCTACACCATCAAAATTCAATGCATTATCTGTGTTCACAGTAGCAGTTACTGTTTTTGAGGCAGCGCCCGTAGAAGCAACTGTGAAATTACCACTTGTAGCAGTTGTAGCGTTGTTAATTAATCTAGCAAAAACATTTGTAGATGATAATGTACCTGAACTAGGCGTTAATGTTAAGGTTGAACTATAGGTTCCTCCAGATGAGATTGAAATCTCAAAACCAGTAGGTGCAGAAACAATAACATTGGCCCCTAAATTAGTACCAGAAACTGCAAATGATTGCGCTGGTATAGTACATCCTGAACAAGAAGTGAAGGTTTTAAGGGTGCCTGTAGTTATTGTGGGAACTAGCACTGTTAAATTATAGGTAACCACTTTACCACAAACAGTATAACTCATTGTTGCATTTCCAGTTGCAACACCTGTGACTAAACCTGTAGTAGCATTAATAGTGGCAATATTTGAATTTGTAGTAGACCATACTCCACCTGATAAACCATTAGACAAAGCCAATGTACCACCAACTAAAACCGTGGTAGCATTACCCGCTGCAACTATATTTGGGATTAATCCATCAACAAAGTTGGATGAAGATCCAGTTAAAGAGACTCCAGTAATAGTTCCGTTGAATGAGGATGGTCCTTTATCAAGTAAAGATGTAATACTTGTATTCGTACCATTTGCCGTTCCTTGGTTGAAATCATAAAACGCCAATAAATCCGTTTCATTACCAACTAATTCTGTGTACATGCCATTGGTAATATCGGTTATTGATTTTTCTACATTCCATACTTTTATGTTATCAATTGCCCCTGTAAATGGACCGTAAATGACTCCATTTACAATCTTCGCTCCTATACTTCTTATTGCTGTGTTATTCCCTGTAACATTCATTGTATTAGTCGAAGCATCTAATACTCCATTAATATACATTTTTACAACACCTGTGCTACTTCTCGTTACCGCTAAATGTGTCCATGTGTTTAAGGGAATAGAGTTGGTAGAATTTAATCCAGAAATCCAAGTTGATCCATCCCCGAAATTAGCATGTAATTTATTTCCACTTGTGATTGAGAAAGATTGAATAGCATCTTTTGTGTAAATTTCAGAGTATGCTTCAGTAGAACCTTTCCAATAAACCCAGGCCTCTGTAGTATTGGCAACAGTAGAATAATCTAAAATATCTCCTAAATTAACATAATCTCCTACACCATCTAACATCAATGCATTATCTGTATTGACAGTTGCAGTAACTGTTTTAGATATTGCACCTGTTGATGCTACAGTAAAATTACCACTAGAAGCAGAAGTTGAACTATTTGATAATTTAGCAAATACACTTGTAGTAGCTAATGTTCCTGAAGTTGGAGTATACGTTAATGAAGTGGCATATGTACCAGTTGCAGTTGTTGAAATAACAAATCCAGTTGGCGCAGTAACAATAACATTGTCCCCTAAATTAGATCCAGATATCGAAAATGATTGTGGATCAATTGAACAACCCGAACAAGAGGTAAATGTTTTCAATGAAGATGTAGCAGTGATAGTTGGCTGTACAACTGTTAAAATAAATGTAACTGATTTATCACAAATTGTGTAAGTTAATGTCACAGAACCAGCAGCGACTCCTGTTACTAATCCTGAAGAATTAATTGTAGCGATACTTGATGAAGATGTTGCCCATGTACCCCCCGTTAAACTATTTGAAAGTTGCAAAGTTGATCCAGTAGCTAAAGTAGTGGCATTTCCAGCAGCCGAAATTTCAGGAATAAAACCTACCACAAAATTTGAAGTAGATCCTGACATTGTTGTTAAGAAATTTGTTAAAGTACCATTATATGAATTGATAGATCTATCAGTTAAAGTAGAAATAACATTTGTGCCGCTTGCTACACCTTGATTAAAATCATAATTAGCTACCAGCCCTGTTTCATCACCTGCCATCTCTACAAACATATTTGCTGCGATTTCAGAACTAGTTCTTGCAGTATTCCAAACTCTTAGTTGATCAATACCACCATTAAAATATGACCCAGCAATTGGCCCATAGGCTGTGCTAGAAGTCTTGTATGCTAAAAGTCCAATATTTGATCTATCTAAAGTAGGAGTCGAAGTAATATCACTATTAGCAACAGGTGCCCCACTTGCCACTTGGCCGTTAACATACAATACTGCATTTGATCCAGATTTAACAATCGCCACATGAACCCACTTCCCTGTATTAACAAGATTAGTACTTTCTAATCCATAAAATTTTGTGCCGTCATTTAAAATAAATTGAAGTTTTCCATAGGAAGTTCTAAATTCTACAACATTAGAATTTATAGTTGAACTACCCCATCCAATAATTTCATTGATAGCCTTAGCATCACTTGTCTTAATCCAAGCTTCAATTGTAACATTTGAATGATTGTAAGCAGATACGAAAGTAGAAGGCAAGCTTACATAATCATTTGAACCATCAAAGTTCAAAGCATTATCTGTATTAGTCGTTACAGTAATAGTTTTTGATGTTGCGCCAGTTGATGTAACAGATATTACACCACTTGAAATGGACGTTACATTATTTGTCAATTTAGCAAATACACTTGTAGTAGCTAATGTTCCAGAAGTGGGAGTATAAGTTAATGAAGTAGTATAAGTTCCGGTTGAGGTTTTTGAAATAACAAAACCAGTTGGTGCAGTTAATACGATATCACTGTTTAAATTGGATCCTGATACAGTAAAACTCTGAGGATTTACTGAACATCCGGAACAAGAAGCAAATGTTTTTAAGGTTCCAGTTGTTGTTATTGTGGGAGGTTGGTTTATAATTAATTCATTTTCAGTATTATCTGTCAAAGTATAACCATCTGCATTTGTGATTGTTGCGATTACTTCATATGTATTATATGGAATATTTGATGGAATAGTTAAAGACCAAGTACTTCCAGATACTATCAAACCACTTGAAGTATTATATTCTACTCCATTTACAGTTATAGAAAGTGTTTCTCCAGCACCTAAACTTACTGTCCCTGTAATTGTTGGAGTTTGATCTGTTGTAGTTTGAGAATTTACAGTTATTGGTCCATTCGGATCATTAGCTCTAAAAGTTGTTAAATAAGCATTTAATTCATCTAATAAACCAGATGTAGCTGCGTTTCCTGTCACCTCGTATTGATTACTACCTGAAGTTGCAATTGAAAGTGTTCTTCCTATAAAAGTTAAACCTATGTACTTTGTTGCATCAATTGTATATGTACCAGAATTTGTTACTAAAGTTTTTGATTGTGTTGGAGTAAATACTATTGTAGTTACGTTACCACTAGGAGCTCTCCATTTAATATATCCTGGTATAGTATGAATAACATTATTTGCATCGGTTATAACAACATTCCCAATAATATCATTTCCTTGAGCAACGAAAATACCAGTAGCAGAAGTTTGAGTAAACTTAAACTTACTCCAGCCATAAGAAGTTAGATAATTAGCACTTGTTGATTTATTATTTGCAGCGTTATCACCGACGAATCCCTCATTAAATGACACCCTTACCTCTGCCGCATTTAATATATTAAAAGAAAAAACAAACAATAAAAATGATAATTTAAGTAAACCACCCTTTGATCGAAAATTCATATAAAAATATTTATAATATATTAATGTGCTTGAGCGTGCGCACGAATTTAATAGAATAAACTCTTAGATTAATTTCTATTATTATGTAAATAACTAGAAATATGTCTTATATGATAATATTTACAATATGAGATAAGAAATAACTAATTAAAACATTGATTATCAATATATCATTTTATATTTTGTTAATAATTTATGAATAAAAAAAGCCCATTTCGTTTAACGAAATGGGCATAAATATGAAACAATTAAGAGGTAAATCTTACTTTACTTCTTCAAATTGTGCGTCTTCTACTGTATCATTTGAAGCTTGTCCACCAGATTGAGCGCCTGCATCAGGTCCAGCTGCAGCACCACCTTCTTGTTGTGCTTTGTAAATATCTTCACTAGCGGCAGTCCAAGCAGCGTTCATAGTTTCTAAAGCAGCGTTTACTTGAGTGATATCTTGTGCTTGATGCGCTACTTTTAAAGTTTCTAAAGCAGACTCGATGGGTGCTTTCTTATCAGCAGGGATCTTATCACCAAACTCTTTCAATTGCTTTTCTGTTTGGAAGATCAAGCTGTCCGCTTCGTTCAACTTCTCTACTCTTTCTTTTTCTAATTTATCAGAAGCTTCGTTGGCTTTTGCTTCGGCTTTCATCTTCTCGATTTCTTCCTTCGTCAAACCACTACCTGCTTCGATTCTGATTTTTTGCTCTTTGCCAGTGCCTTTGTCTTTTGCGCTAACGTTTAAGATACCGTTCGCATCAATATCAAAAGTAACTTCGATCTGAGGTACACCTCTTGGTGCTGGTGGTATACCATCCAAGTTAAACATACCTAAACTCTTATTTTGATTTGCCATTGGACGATCTCCTTGAATCACATGGATCTGAACACCAGGTTGATTATCACTCGCTGTAGAATAGATTTCAGTTTTCTTTGTTGGGATCGTTGTGTTAGATGCAATCATTGTTGTCATTACACCACCCATAGTTTCGATACCTAAGTTCAAAGGTGTAACGTCTAATAACAATACATCTTTCACATCACCTGTTAATACACCACCTTGGATACCTGCACCAATTGCAACTACCTCATCTGGGTTTACAGAACGGTTTGGCTTCTTTCCAAAAAACTTCTCTACAATTTCTTGTACTTTAGGAATTCTAGAAGATCCACCCACTAAGATTACTTCATCAATTTGAGAAGTTGTGTAACCAGCATCTTTCAATGCAGCTTCACATGGCTTTAAACAACGTGCAAATAAATCGTCAGCAAGAGATTCAAATTTAGCTCTTGTTAATTTTAATACCAAGTGCTTTGGAACACCATCTACCGCTGTGATATATGGCAAGTTTATTTCTGTTTCAGAAGAAGAACTTAATTCTACTTTTGCTTTTTCTGCAGCTTCCTTTAAACGTTGTAAAGCCATTGGATCTTTTCTTAAGTCAATTGCTTCTTGGTTTTTAAATTCATCTGCTAAGAAATCCATGATTACTTTATCAAAGTCATCACCACCTAAGTGAGTATCACCATTTGTAGATTTTACTTCGAATACACCGTCCCCTAAATCAAGGACAGAGATATCAAAAGTACCACCACCTAAATCGAATACGGCAATTTTTTGCTCAACATTCTTTTTATCTAAACCATAAGCTAATGCAGCTGCAGTTGGTTCGTTCACAATTCTGCGAACATTCAAACCAGCAATCTCACCAGCTTCTTTTGTTGCTTGTCTTTGAGCATCGTTAAAATAAGCAGGTACAGTAATAACTGCATCTGTTACTTCAGCTCCTAAATAATCTTCTGCAGTTTTTTTCATCTTTTGTAAAACCATTGCAGAAATTTCTTGAGGTGTATACATACGGTCTTCGATTTGAACACGTACTGTATCGTTATCACCTTTAACAACTTTATAACTAGCTAAGCTTAACTCACTTGTTACTTCATTGAATCGACGACCCATAAAACGCTTCACACTTGAAATCGTATTTTCTGGATTCGTGATTGCTTGTCTTTTAGCAGGATCACCTACTTTACGCTCTCCGTTTTTCAAGAAAGCTACTACCGATGGCGTGGTTCTTCTACCCTCGTCATTCGCAATTACTACTGGCTCACCACCTTCCATAACAGATACACAACTATTCGTGGTACCTAAGTCAATTCCTATAATTTTTCCCATAATGATTGATTTTCAATGATTAATTGAAACCTATAGTTCAATCTTTATGCCATACTGTCCAAAGGGGCAAAATGGCATAAATGTCAGTCAAAAGCATAGAAAACAGGCCTGAAATGGCATAAAAAGAAGAAAAAATGGGAAGAAAAGGCAGATGAACTAAGCCTTTGAACTCTTAAAAGTGAAGTTCTTTTGGCTCGTATAACTGAAAATCACTACAAAAAAGGTGGTTACAATTTTGGCTACTGTAGCATTCCAACCTAATGCGTCTACGAATAATTTTAGGAAGATATAGTTTAAGAAAATACATCCTAAAACAACCATAAAATATCGGAAAAGCTGTTTGGTTTTACGAACGGAGGTTTCTTGAAAAACGACATACCTACTTAAATAAAACCCAATTGGGAATGTCACTGTGAAACTTATCATGAAGGAAGCAATATGTGGGCTTATTGTAAGCCAGCCAATATGCACAGGACTTGTATCAAGAATATAGTTGTAGGCTACAAAAAATAATAAAATATCAAGTACCGTATTACCTCCACCGCAAGCAGCATACCTAAAGGTTTGCAATGGCATAAACCTCCTAAATAATGGATACATCCCATCGATTAGGTCTAGAATTAATTTGCTAATAAATTCGTGTAGTTTCAACATGTATGCGTAAAGGTAATCTTAATTAATTACTTTTGCATTCGGCAATCCTATTTTATGCAATTGATCCAAAATCTAAAGCAGGCAACTGCGAACGCAATTCAAGAAATCTATCAGTTTCCTATTCAAAGTGAACAGGTATTAGTTAATGCAACTAAGCCAGAGATTGAAGGAGATTATACCATTGTTCTTTTTGCATTTGTGAAACAATTAGGAAAGAGCCCCGACGAATTAGGCAATGCTTTGGGTAAGGCAGTTAAAGAAAGTATGCCTGGTATAATTACAGATTTTAATATTGTAAAAGGATTCTTAAACTTTACAATTAGCGACCAATATTGGCTAGAAAATATAAAGGCAGCAGATACAACAAAGTTGATTACGCCAACTTCATATCCTAGAAAAATTATGGTGGAGTACTCTTCGCCGAATACAAATAAACCTTTGCATCTTGGTCATCTTAGGAATAACTTTTTAGGCTGGAGTATTGCAGAAATATTGAAACTTCAAGGGAACGAAGTTGTGAAAACCTGTATCGTAAATGACAGAGGTATTCATATTTGTAAAAGTATGATTGCTTGGCAATTATTTGCAAATGGTGCGACACCAGAAACTACGAATAAAAAAGGGGATCATTTTGTTGGTGACTATTATGTAAAATACAATGATGCCTACAAAGCAGAGGTAGAACAATTAGTTGCTGGAGGCATGTCAAAAGAAGAAGCAGAAAAAGAAGCCCCAATACAAAAAGCTGCCCAGGCTATGTTATTGAAATGGGAACAAGGCGATGCACCTACTATAGAACTTTGGAAACGCATGAATGAATGGGTTTACGCAGGGTTCAATGTGACATACAAAAAGATTGGTTCTGATTTTTTCAAAACATATTACGAGAGCAATACTTATTTATTAGGAAAGGATTTAGTAGATCAAGGATTGGCAAAAAAGGTATTTTATCAAAAAGAAGATAGTTCAGTCTGGATTGACTTGACAGTGGATGGACTAGATGAAAAAATTGTACGCAGAAAAGATGGTACATCCGTATACATCACGCAGGATATTGGCTTAGCAGAATTAAAACAAAAAGAATTTAATACAGACGCTAGTATTTATGTTGTGGGAGATGAACAGAATTATCATTTTAAAGTTCTAAAACTAATTTGTCAAAAATTACAGCTACCAGCTTCTGATGGCATCTACCATTTGAGTTATGGCATGGTTGAATTACCAACTGGCAAGATGAAGAGCAGAGAAGGTACGGTTGTTGATGCAGATGATTTAGTAGATGGCATGATTCAAATTGCGAAAGAAAAAACTGAATCATTAGGCAAGGTGGATGATTTTAGCAAGGAGCAATTAGATAAATTATATGATACGATTGGATTAGGCGCCTTAAAGTTCTTTTTATTAAGGGTTGATCCTAAGAAAAAAATGATCTTTAACCCAGAGGAAAGTATCGATTTTCATGGTTTCACTGGTCCTTTTATCCAATACACACATGCAAGAATTAAAAGTATTTTAAGAAAGACAGGGACTGATGTGCAAGAAATTGGTACAGATCTTTTGCCTTTGGAGAAAGCTTTGGGAATGGAATTGGCTAATTTCTCTGCAGTTGTCAATGAAGCGGCTGAATCTTTAGACCCTTCTAAATTAGCTATTTATGCATTTAATTTAGCTAAATTATTCAATAGTTTTTACGCAGAACTTTCTATAGCAAACGCAGAATCTGAAGCCAAGAAAAATTTAAGAATTCAATTAGGGATGCTGACTGCCGCTACTTTAAAACAAAGCATGCAGGTATTAGGTATTGAAGTGCCAGAACAAATGTAAAGTAGACATCTAGTCTTTAAACCCCCATTCAGTTTTCAATTGAGCTAGTTGTTCAGCAGGTAAACTGCATTGGTCATAATGACCTGCGTTTCTTTTTTGACGCATAGCTTCATAAATAGTCACAGCACATGCAACAGATATATTCAAGCTTTGAATGATACCCATCTGAGGTATGATAAAATTGCCATCCGCTAGTGCCCTTAATTCATCTGATACCCCATCATGTTCATTCCCAAAAACTAGTGCTACAGACTGTGTAAAATCTATTGCATGTAAATCAATGGCATCACTAGACAAATGTGTTGTCAAAATTGTTTTAAACTTTTGACGTACATCAGTAACACATTTTTGTACATCGTCATATTCATGAATTGTAAGCCATTTGATGGCACTACTACTACTCTTATAACCAAAATGTTTATACCTAGGCAACTCAGTACTTAATACATATACCTCCTGTATCCCTACCGCATCACAAGTTCTTAATACTGCAGAAATATTGTGTGGATCCTGCACGTTCTCCATAATCACCGTCAAATTAGATTGACGTTGATGCAATACTTTTAATAATTTATCTGTACGCTCTGGTGTCATTTACTTTAATTAAAACTATTTATGATTGGATTTATCAAAAGGCATCCTAAAAGCAACACCTAATCCTGGATACATTAAGGGCTCAATCATTCCATTTTGATTATTAAAACTATAATTCAACCCGACACCATTTAATTGCGTCATTAGCAATGGGCCATCCATATCTACATAATCTAATTGTGGTAAAAATTGAGCAATAGCAGCAGACCCAATCACAGATTCATTCATACTACCCATCATTACTTTTAGTCCTAAAGTTTTTGCTTCCGTGATCATTCTCAATGCAGGTGTTAATCCACTACATTTTGTCAATTTAATATTGATACCATGAAAGTAATTTGCACAAGTAGCTACATCTTTTTCAAAGACACAACTTTCATCTGCAAATAAGGGCAAACTTGATTGCTTTTTCAATTGCTCCATCCCTTCCCAATTGTCTTTAGACAAAGGCTGTTCAACTAATTCAACACCAAGCTTTGCTAAAGCAGGAATTTTTATCAAAGCTTCTTCGGTTGTCCAACCTGCATTGGCATCTACACGGATTGGTTTGTCTGTATGTTTTCTTAAAGCAGTGATCATTTCAATATCATAATCCGTCCCCACTTTTACTTTATAAATTGGCCAAGGATGCGCCTCCATTTTTTGCACCATCTTTTCGATTGGATCAATGCCTAATGTATAATCACAGATTGGTGGCACTGCATCTCTCGTTGTGTTCCATGTTGTATTCCATAATTGATGCAAAGGTTGTTTTTTCATTTGGCCCCATAAATCCCACCCAGCCATATCTAAGGCACAAACTAAAAATGGATCATTTGGAAAAAGATGATGTAAAAAATGCCAAAATCTTTCGGGATCAATCAAGGCAAATTTTTCAATTAATTTTCTTTGCTTTTCTAACTGTTCCATCATGGACTCCACAGTCACATTATAATAAACGATAGCTGGTGCTTCTCCAAAACCAGACCAATTGCCCAAAGACAACCTAACCATCAAACTATGCTGGTGTGTTTTTGTTCTCCCATTTGAAATAGTGAATGGATATTCAAAAGGTAAACTTTGTTTCCAAAAATCTAATTGCACAAATCTTTAATTTAAATATTCGTATTTATCGGCCACTTGATTTGATCAAATGAAACCATTCTTGATTAAATGAATCAGATGCAATCAATTGCTCTAAACTCAAATGCATTCTATACCTCCAATAGTGTTTTGGATTAGCTGGAACATTAATACGCTCTCCATTTGGATCGGCTCTACGAATTGATTCATCTATACCCATGAAGTCTTGCAATTGGAAAATAGCCCACATTGCAGGTGAATATAAATGTTGCAATAAGATGGCTTTATTAATCCATCCATCACAATAAATAGGTGCATCACCCCATTGTCCAATTTCTTGATTGTAGAATTGTTGTGTATTTGCCCTATCCTCTTCCCACCAGCCTCTTATTGTACTTGTATCATGGGATGACGGAGTTACAACACTTAAGTATGGTGCGTCATTTGGATGGAAGAATTTCTTGTGCGTTGCTTTAGGCATACGTTGAACTTCTAAGCTCAACATACCTAATTGATACATTACATTCGGCACACAAGAAGGTACCAAACCAAGATCCTCCCCGCAGATCAACATATTTGTAGAACGCTTTAACATGGGCAATTTCTTCATAGCTTCTTTTTCCCAAGCAGCATCTTGTCGCTTAAAGAAATAGTCTACATATAATTCATTCAATAAGAATTTAGTTCTTTCATCTAATTGTTGAAATGAACTTGTATGTCCAATATTAAATCTAAAATGATATTCTTGTGGCTTGTCCCCATCAATCAAAATCACATTCGCAATTAAATTATATAAACCTTGTTTAAGTTTATGATTCGTCTCATTTTGTTCTTGAGCAGCAAAATAAGTTTCAACTGCTCTTTGAGTACTAAAGGCAGGCAATAATGCATAATGCCCATCTCCAATTGATTCTAAAAATGTAGCTTTTACCATTTCATTGTCATAGCCAAATTCCTGAAACAAAATTGTTTCATTGATATAGGGCATAGTGAATCGATAATGATCAAAAGCAATCCCCTTTGAACTAAACTCATTAATACCAACAGGAATTGCTGGAACAAAATGCCCTAAGATACCTTCTACTGCATGCATCGGAATACTCCAGATTCTAAAAAATCCTAAAATATGGTCTATTCTAAATGCATCAAAATAGTATTTCATCTGGTCAAACCTAGATTTCCACCAAGCGAAATCATCTGCAGCCATGACCTCCCAGTTATACGTAGGGAAACCCCAGTTTTGTCCAGCAACAGCAAAGTCATCTGGAGGGGCACCCGCCTGCATATCCATATGAAACAAATTAGGGTGTTGCCATGCATCTGCACCAAATCGATACACCCCAATAGGAATATCCCCTTTTAAAACAACCCCTTGAGCATGTGCATAGTCAGTAGCCGATTTTAATTGTATGTGCAAGTGGTACTGTACAAAATAAAAAAATGCAATATCCACAAAGGTCTTAGATTTTGGATCTGCTAATTTTGCAATTTCAGTTGACTTGTATTGTGCATACTTAGGCCATGTATTAAAATCAACTGTTCCATTCAAATCCCTTAAGTAAGAAAAAACACTATAAGGCACTAGCCAATCTTGGTTGGCCTCAAAAAAATCAGCGAAAGATTTAGAAGCTAAATCTTTTTTACCATTTTCGGCATAAACTGCTTTTAACGCTTCCCATTTAACTGCTAATACCTGATCATAATCCATATCTGGCAAATCATTCAGTGCTGCTTGCTTTGAGATTGCCTTTTCGATTAATTTATCTTGCCCCTTTTCTATTATTTCTGACAGCCGAATATACATTGGATGCAATGCAAAAGCTGATATCGCTGCATAAGGATAAGAGTCCATCCAGCTATGTGTTGCAGTGGTATCATTAATAGGTAATAGCTGAATTAATTTCAACCCTATTTTTTTTGCCCAATCCGCCAATAATTTAATATCCGCAAATTCCCCAACCCCTAAACTCTTTTCAGACTTCAATGAAAATACAGGAATGGCAACACCAGTCCCCTTCCATTTAGTGTTTTCAATTTGAGCAAAACCATCTTGAGCAAGTACTATTTTATTTACCCCAACTGGCTCATACAAAACCCTATTGTTTCCTCCTTCAAAAGAAACAAAAGTTTTTTGGTCATTATCGTAGATGCCATATTTATAAACAAAAGGGAAATTAGATTTACTTAGATTCAAAGCAATTTCAAAATATGGTTGACCTTTAATTTTTTGTAAAGGCATTGCTTTAGAAGCATCCCATCCACCAATTTCTTTTGCCTCACCAATGATACATATACTTTGATTTGGCAATAATAAAGGTGCTTTTACTCTAAAAATATGTGTTGTATTTTTAAGAACTTTGGTCGTAGAAGTCTTTTCTGACCCTTTTAATAATACATTAGAAAATGGCGCTGTATAAAAAGCATTTTCTGTATAACCAGTAAAGTTCCATGCATCAATTAATACTAATTCTTTGGAATCAATTTGATCCACTGAAATGGTTTTATCCGCTCCCCAATCAAAACTTCTTGTACCATCTGCATTTTGAATAAAATAACTATAATTTAAACTGCCCTCTTTCAATAATCCCTTCGTTTCTAAATGTAATATCCAATAATCATCATTTAAGTAGACCATTGGAACTGCTTCCTCAATTTTGCCATTGCCCAATAATGGATGGTTACCAGTAATGAATATAGCTTGGCCGAAACTAGTCTTATACCTTATATGAAAATTCAGTTTTTCAATCATAATCAATCTTTTTTCGAATGGCAATAAAGATAATTACAAATTCAATGAAATAGGCTTTAGTAATCAAATTATTGTATCTTGCTAGCGACCAAGAAAGGGATCAATGGACAAAATTATTATCTATACAGACGGCTCCGCAAGAGGCAACCCAGGGCCAGGTGGTTTTGGAGCTATTTTGATCTGGGGAGATAAGGTCAAAGAAATCTCAGAAGCATATAGACATACAACTAATAATAGAATGGAGCTATTGGCTGTAATCAAGGCAATAAGCATCTTGAAAACAAATAAATTACCCATCCTCATTTATACAGATAGTAAATACGTTGTTGAATCTGTTGAGAAAAAATGGCTTGATAATTGGATAAAGACGGACTTTAAAGGTGGTAAGAAGAATAAGGATTTATGGACAGCTTATTATGAAATTTCAAAAGCATATAAAGTCAAATTTCATTGGGTAAAAGGTCATGCAGATAACCCATATAACAATCGTTGCGATGTCATGGCGACTGAAGCAGCAGATGCAGGGCCTTGGCAAATTGACGATTTCTATGAATCGATCGACCCTAAAAAATAAATATTAACAGAACAAAAAAGGCCTTAATTCAAATAGAACTAAGGCCTTTTTATATTAAATAAGCTCGATTAACTTCTTACTTTGATTGCTTTTAGCTTTGGTTGAACTAATTTAAAGCCACCAAACAAAACAGCACCAAAAACCATTGTTCCAGCAACACTATAACCATAGAATGGCAACCCGTCTGCCATTGTTTGCATTAAACCAGAAGCATTCATAGGTCTTTTGTAACCTCCGAAACTTGCCCACACCATAAAGTTAGAAACAAGAAAAAATACAGTTGGAGCCGCAATAAAATTGCCTATAAATTTAGATACTTGGTTCGTTTGTAATCCAAATCCAAAAATTGACATAGCAGCAATTAATAAATAATTTTGCCATTGACCTTCATAAAAGCCTTCAATAGAACTTAAATTATTGATGTATAAAACTTGGTATAAAACGTCTGATAAAAACATAGATACCAATGGCATTAAAAAGGCATAATGTTTGTTTTTTACAAATAAAGAACCGCTAAATAAAGCAATTGCAATTTGAGGCGCAAATCCAAAAGGTCTTCCTGGTAATACTCTATATAATGCACTTGTTGCAATCATTATCATTAATGCAATCACTATTTCTTTGTTCAGTTTCATCAGTTGCTTTTTATTAATTTCTTTGAATAAAACAAATATACAAATTTGGCTTGTTTTAAAAAGGAATCATTTTCCTCAAATGTGTATAAATTGACTAAGGGACGAAGGATTTGAATAAAACAGCTATTTCGTCCCCTTTTTGAATGATCGTATAATGCTCTCCAGCCTTTACTGCGGCTAATTCTCCTGCCTTTAGTTCAATATTATTTATAATAACAGAACCGTGCATCAGTAAAAACATTTCAAAAGATCCGGTTTGGTTTGTGTAAGCATCCCCCTTTGTTAAGGCTATTTTAGTTAAACCAAAATCTGGCACAGGACAAGGAAAATTGGTTTCAAATGGCCCCAAATAATCTCCTTTTAATAAATTAGGAATAGTAGGTTCAAATTTAACATGTTTAATTAGCTCTTCAATATCAATATGTTTTGGTGTTAACCCCCCTCTTAAAACATTATCACTATTAGCCATTAACTCAATATTCTGACCTTCCAAATAAGCATGTAATAATCCAGCTCCTTGGAACACGCCACTATATTTTGGAACATGAACGATATTCAAAATGTAGATAGATAAAATTCCTTTGTCAATGTTTGAATCAGGCACTATACCATCATAATATTTATTTGCCCACCAATGTGGATGCAACTTATCTACTTTATTTAATGATACATCGGCTATCGCCATTTTTAGCAAAGGTTTCAAAATTGCATCGGAAGCTTCAATAGGTAAACGCATAAAATAACTATACAATCCTGCATAATCATTTACGCCAAATACGGGCAATAAAGACTGTAATGGCTCCAAATTTGTTAACCTGGACTTGAGTTGATCCGCCGCCATGAATCCATGTAATAACCAAAAATCACTTAAAGCCACCATCACTTCTGGCTTATGGTTTTTATCTTTATAATTTCTGTTGGATGCCGTAATTGGAATTCCCGCATTTTCCTCCTTTTCAAAACCAATAGCAGCATTTGCCTTGGAAGGATGCACTTGAATACTCAACATCTTTTCGACATCTAAAATCTTAAATAAATAGGGCAAAGTTCCAAAAGCATCATTCGCTTTTGCACCTAAAAATTGTTCAGGATTATTAGCAATCAATTGGTCCAAACTTGTATTTCCTAAAACAGTTTCAACAACTGCAGGTGCAGATGGATGTGCACCCATCCAATACTCCGCAAATGGCTGTAAAGTACTATTGGTGACACCCATTAATTGAGGTAAAAAGGATTTGCCACCCCATTCATAATGCCTATGTATTCCCTGTAATTTATACGTTGTAATCATCTGTCTTTTTTAACTAATTTCTTGGCTACACAAATTACAATATGAGCCATCATAACAAAGATACTGGGTTTTTAGGCGAAAATAAAGCAGCTGAATACCTTATCGAAAATGACTATTGCATTTTAGAGCGCAATTGGCGGCATAAACATTTAGAAATTGATATTATCGCTTATAAAGACGACAGCTTACATATCATTGAAGTTAAAACGAGGACTACAACTCTTTTTGGCTTTCCCGAACAACATATTGATGCTAAAAAAATGCAACATTTGAAAAATGGCGCGGCAATATATCAATACCAGCATCCACAATGGCAAAAATTACAAATTGATGTTATAGCAATACAAATGTATTCAGAAGAAAAATGGGATCTATTATTTATTGAAGATGTCTATTTTTGATAGAAATAACTTATTTAAGTGCCATTTGCATCTTTTCTACCAACTTATAAGTAGCAGGGCAATATTCAACATTCTGTTTATGCACATGCACATACTCAACAAATTTTTTCTTTGTTAAATGTGGGAAGCCAGCACAATCTGCAGGACGCACTTCGTAAATAGAACACATGTTTGAAGTTAAATTTAAAAATTGGCAAGGTCTAGAAACATTCAACCAATCCTTGTCTTTTTTATCATACTCTAACCATGTCGCTTTAAATTCAGCTGGCTTCATTTCCAAATGCGCAGCAATTCTTTTAATATCCTTTGGTGTAAAAGTTGGTGTCATAGACTTGCAACAATTCGCACAAGACAAACAATCCACTTCTGCCCAAACTTCGGGACTTAACTTCGCGGTTAATTGATCAAGGTTTTTAGGATTTTTCTTTTCTATCTTTGTTAAGAAGGACTTGAATTGTTTTCCGTAATTTCTAACTTTCTGCTTAAATGACCTTAAATTTACTTGCATAGGGATATGAATCTGACGCGAAATAAACCCTTTATCAATTAAATATCAAATCTTTTCCAAAACTAGATCATAGCAAATGAACTGGGATATCTATAAAAAGGGATTTAAAGCTTTTTTACAATTAGAGAAGTCACTTAGCGGACACTCTGTTGAAGCCTATTTAAGAGATATTGATAAGTTAGCCAATTTTGTTGCACCTATACCAGAAATTCAGTCGCCATCTGATATTCAATTAAGTCATCTTCAAAATTTCATTCAAAGTATCGGCGCCCTAGGCATGGCTGCAACTTCTCAAGCAAGAATTATTTCTGGCATTAAAGCATTTTT
The DNA here is from genome assembly GCA_964579885.1 of uncultured Sediminibacterium sp. Taxonomy (GTDB): domain Bacteria; phylum Bacteroidota; class Bacteroidia; order Chitinophagales; family Chitinophagaceae; genus Sediminibacterium. The sequence continues at coordinate 337,900 of CAZOHD010000002.1, read as the reverse complement.
TAAATATTGCTTAATTGAACAAATATGTAATGTCAACCCTACCACTCTTTTGCCTAGTCCAAAAACGAGTCGAAAATTACCCGACGTATTAAGCTTTGAGGAAATAGAGCAAATGATTGGAGAAATTGATTTAAGTAAACCCGAAGGTGGAAGAAATAAAGCCATTTTAGAAGTGATGTATAGTTCTGGCTTAAGAGTTACGGAAGCAATTCAACTTAAAATATCTTGTTTGTATTTAGATGTAGGATTTATAAGAGTCATTGGAAAGGGAGATAAAGAAAGATTAGTCCCTATTGGAACGGATGCAATCAAATACATTAAGTTGTACAAAGACACCATTCGTGTCCACCAGACACCTGCAAAAAATTGCGAGGACATCTTATTCCTTAATAATCGTGGCAAGGGCTTAAGCAGGGTGATGATTTTTTACATCATCAAAGACTTAATGTTAAAGACAGGAATCAAAAAAACAATCTCTCCTCATAGTTTGCGCCATAGCTTTGCGACCCATTTAGTCGAAGGCGGTGCCGATCTCAGGGCGGTTCAAGAAATGCTTGGTCATGAAAGTATTACCACAACCGAGATTTATACCCATATTAATAGAGATTTCCTACGAGATACGTTGGATCGATTCCACCCTGCCTTTCAAAAAAAATAAGCAAGAAACGCCTAAAATAAAGTAGGTTTGTTATTCAAAAAATAAAGAAAATGAAAAAGATACTTTTTGTAATTGGAAGCTTTTTAAGCTTAACAGCAATGGCTCAAGTAAAGATGCCTGCAGCTAGTCCTACTCAAACTTTAACGCAAGAATTTGGAATGGGGAAAATCGAAATCGTTTATTCTAGACCTAGCTTAAAAGGACGTTCTGTTTTTGGTACTGGAAGTTTATTGGCTCCTTTTGGTGATGTTTGGAGAACAGGTGCAAATGGTGCAACTAAATTAACTTTTTCTGACCCAGTAAATATTGGAAATAAAACAATCCCAGCAGGTTCTTATGGTTTATTCACTATCCCAGGCGCAAGCGAGTGGACAATCATTATCAACACAAATTCTAAAGGTTGGGGAAGCTTTGATTACAAAGAAGCAGAAGATGTAGTTCGTTTTAAAGTTGCTCCAGAAACAACAGGTACAACAACTGAAACTTTTACAATTGCAATTGATGATATCACTGCACAAACTGCTACTATTTATTTGAAATGGGGTAAAACAAAAGTAAAAATTCCAATCAGTACAGATATTAAACCAATTGTTCGTGCTCAAATTGAAGCTGCTACATCAGCTGCAACAGTGAACCCAAATGTTTATCAAACTGCTGCAACATTTTACCTTGAATTAGACCATGATTATAACAAAGCTTTAGTCTATGCAGATAAAGCAATTGCAGCTAATGCAAAAGCTTATTGGTTGCATTTATTAAAAGCTAGGGTGCACGTTGCTTTAAATGATAAGAAAGCTGCTAAAGCAGCTGCTGAAACTTGTAAGCAAATGGCAACTGAAGCTAAGAATATGGATTATGTAAGATCTGCTGATGAGATCTTGAAAACATTATAAGCTTGATTGTTAAGCTATTGAGAGCCCTTCCGTAATTCGGGAGGGCTTTTTTTGTACATTTGCACCCCATGCGGAGGTGGCGAAATTGGTAGACGCACTACCTTGAGGTGGTAGCGCCCATACCCGGGCGTGGGAGTTCGAATCTCCTCTTCCGCACAAACCCTGTCACGAAAGTGACGGGGTTTTTAAATACAAGAAAACTTCGTGAGTTCACTCACGTAAGTTGGCGAGTATTTATAAACCAAAGATCCCGCAAGCGGGATCTTTGAAAGGGTTTGAGTTAGCAAAATTGATGTCCATATTTTATTTCTTCTTCACAGCATATTTATTTGTTCTAGCATCTTTGATTACCCCTTTCCAATTTAAGCCATATCCAAAATCATAGGTATTACCCATGCTGTCTTTAAACGGCACCATATCATGCGGTACGTCTTCCTTTTGTAATTCAACTGTTCGCATATCCAATGGCATTTGCATTGGCAATAATCCCGAAGGCTCAACTTTACCGGAAAGGATATCCATCATGGCATCCACCTGTACACCGAACTCACCAACAATTGCATCCACCTTGTTTTCAAATTCTGAAAAAATCATTGGATTTGAAATGTTAATCGACACAATCACCGGCTTCCCTTTCATGGCTTCTTTAGTTTCAATAATTGTATTTAAATCTGGGTATGAAACAGATTTAGAAGTTTTGCCTTTATAAGACCTATCCTTAATCGTTGAATCTATCACAGGATCGCCAGCTGCAATGCTGTATTCTCTTGCATCAACCGCTGTATAGTCTTTTAATTGTAAACTAATTGGCAGATAACCGTTGCCTCCAGCTGCTCTATCTTCCCTACTATAACCCAAGCTTTTTGGACTATTAATAAACACAATAGCAAAGTCAGCTTTTGTTGGATCATCTGTAACGGTGTAATATTTTTTGATATTCTCTAAGTTCACAGGATACTCAATTTTTTCTGGAGAAGGCATGCCAAAGAAGTTAATTCCTGCTGGCGTAATTCTTTTAGGTATGTAAACTGTTTTACCAGTTTGAATGGGTAATGTCTTATTCTTATTTTTTATCAGCACAATTGATTTCAATTGTGCATCATAGCCAGCTTTCATGTTTGAAGCTTGTCCGACAATTTTTTCTGATTCAGCTGGATTTAAATAAGGATTCTCAAAAAGTCCAACTCTAAAAATATTTAATAACAAACGAACGGCTGAAATTTCAAAACGCTGACGCATGGCTTGTTCTCCAAATTCTGCCACCCCCATTTTGTAAGCTGCCAAGACTGGTTGTGCATCATTGTTGCCACCAAATTGATCTGCGCCAGCTAACAATACTTTATAATGTCTTTCTTCCACTGACATTTTTTCTACACCCCAAGGTTTACCCATAAACACATCGGGTTTAGGTCCTTCTTCTCCAGTTATAACCCAATCTGTACAAACCACACCATCATACTTATATTTGTCTCTTAATAAATCTGTGATAATGTATTTACTAAATCCATTACCAACATTTTCACCATATTTTTTATCTTGATTGTATGGTATAGTATAATAAGGCATTACAGCAGCAGCTTTTTTGGTTGACCCCGCTAAACTGAATGCACCTTCTGTAAAAGGTTTTAAATGGGTCTCGAATTGATTGCCCGGATACACTGCAAATTTTCCATACGCAAAATGTCCATCTCGTCCACCCTCTTCTGGTCCTCCACTTGGCCAATGTTTTACCATGGCATTGACACTAGAATTTCCCCAACCATTATACATTGGTATTATGGAGGAAGGAGTTTGAAAACCATCTATGTATGCACGCGCCATATCTGTTGCTAAAGTAGGATCTTCTCCAAATGTGCCTATAAAACGATTCCATCTAGGTTCTGTTGCTAAATCAATTTGAGGAGATAAAGCCGTTGCAATTCCTAATGCTCTGTATTCCTTAGAAGCAATTGCTCCAAATTGTTTTGTGATAGAAGGTTCAAATGTGGCAGCCAAACCTAATTCTTCTGGCCATTGAGAAATAGTACCGCCAGAACCTGCATTATATTCCGCATCTTTATTGGCACCATGTCTAGGGTCAGAACTAATATTTACAGGAATACCCATGCCTAAACCTTCTGCTAATTCTTGCAAATTATTGTTCCACTTTGCGGCAATAGCAGGACCATCAACCGAAGTCATTAATACATGTCGTAAATGATCTTTCGTCAGAAATTGTAGTTGTTGATCTGATAAATCAAATGCTTTCATACCACTTTCTTGAAATGGTTTACCTCTATATGTTCCAGCAAAAAAACCAAATGAACCTGCTGGCACAGACTGATGTTTACTATACAACATTAATCCAGCAATTTGATCTACTGTCATTTTACTAGCTAGGTCTTTTGCACGATCTACAACATTGCGCCTCCAATCTTCATAAACATCCACTTGTCCATTTTTATTTAAATCTTTAAATGGTAAGCCATCTTTGTAAATAATATTTGCACCAGATGCAACTGAATACCCCAAGGTAATCTGCTCGTTTACTTTGATTGCTTTAATATGTTCTGCAATTTCCTGAACTGGAAAATTAGTTTGTGCATTTGTCACAAAAGGTGCAACAAATAATAGGGCGAATATTTTTTTCATAAATAGGGGCATGTATAAATGATCGTTTTTTGACAAATTAAATTTATACATAAAATGTGTCATTAAGACACAATAGAGCAGAAATTTTTACTTATAACAGGTCACACAGATATAATCAGCCCCAAAATGATAGTCTAATAGGACCTCTACTTGATTCCCCTTATGTAAAATTTGTGCTTTCACCGTTCCCCTATCTCCATTGGATAATTCGAGAATATTGAAGTCCTTGGCAAAGTCTATTCCAAGTTGTTCGTATTGTTTATACATGGCCTCTTTTGAAGCCCATAAAAATGCCATTTGATTTAATTGAGCTGCTTCATCTAACCCATCTAGCATAGACTTCTCTTTTTCATTCAAAAACTTATGCGCCACTTTTGCAATACGAGGATGGATGATTTCAATGTCAATTCCTACTGGTTGCTTATCATCTACTGCACAAGCAGCATATCCTTTACAATGCGAAAAAGAAAAATGGAAAGGCAATCCCAATAAATAAGGTTTACCGTTATCAGCCATCACCAATTGACTCATGTCAGCCTCTGGCATCATTAACTTGAACAAAAGACGCACTGCCAAATGTTGTACTCGTCTTTCTTCATTCGCGATAGGCACTGCTAACTGAATATCTGTCTCAAAAAATGAAGCAGGTTCTGTAATCGACCAAATGGCTAAATGAGCGGTCTCGTTAATATTTTGTTGATAAAAGAAAGGCATTTTGAATTAGATTGCGGTCTGTTTTAAAGACCGAAATTAAACATAAAAAGAATAAGATGATTTTATCAGATACACGTATACTCGAAGAAATTGAAAAGGGAACAATTAAAATTGAACCTTACAATCGAAAAGACCTTGGCAGCAATAGCTATGACGTGCATCTTGGTAAGTGGCTAGCGACTTATGACAATGCTATATTAGATGCTAAAGCACATAATACCATAACTTATTTTGAAATTCCAGAGGAGGGATTCGTTTTAGAGCCTACTGGATTTTATTTAGGGGTTACTTTAGAATACACAGAAACACATGCACATGTACCTTTCTTAGAAGGAAAATCATCTACTGGTCGTTTAGGTATCGATATTCATGCTACTGCAGGTAAAGGAGATGTTGGTTTCTGTGGTTACTGGACTTTAGAGATTTCAGTTAAGCAACCTGTTAGAGTATACAAAGGAATGCCAATTGGTCAATTGATTTACTTCCCAGTAGATGGTGAGATTGAAGTGAGCTACAATAAAAAAGCAAATGCTAAATACAGTGGCCAGCCAGAAAAGCCTATCGAGAGTATGATGTGGAAGAACCAGTTTTAATTCGATACGCCCTAACCCATTTTAAGACCTCCGAGTAACTTCCTAAGCCGGCAGCTTGTTTATTCCATTTAAGGAATTGGTCATATAGCTGTGTGGACGCCTGAATTTCCTTGCCTGCTCTTGCAGTAAAAAATGCTTTAATTTCTGCACGATCCTTAAGTACTTCAGGACTCAATAATGATTTGTTTTTGACTATTTGCGCTTTCCATGATTCGAAACCATTATTCCCCGCTATCAATAGTAATTGTGCATCTTGGGCATAACTGAACATTTGTAATAACATTGAATACCTTAATAAGGGATCCCCTGATTTTGCCGCTGTTACATAGGCTATGAAATTTGCCTCAGTTTCAGAGGCATAGCCCATTTGATGCGCTATTTCATGTGCAAGCGTATAAGGCTGGGTTAAAGCAGGAAGATCTGCTCGTATAATCGCTTCTCCAGTAATAGGTTGGTAAAAAGCCAGGTAGCCAAAATAGTCTCCCCAACTTGGAAAAACCGCCTTTTTGATACTTGGATTTTTGAATAGGTTTTGATATTGAAAGGCTGAATCAGACATATATGCTAATTGAACCCTGGCAGAAAGTAGTGTAAAATCCAATTCATTGGGACTCATTTTACCCAATTCAGCTTTTGTTTGATTTAACTCATTTATCAATTCATAGGTTAAACCATTTATTTCATCCAATGCAATTTGAGCATTTTTAGGGGGCTGGACGACCAAGTTGTAGGCTTTTGAAACATCTGGTTGTAGGTAATTCAAGCCCCAAATCAGTTGAAAAATGACATATAATTTAAGAAAGAGACCAATCAATTTGATACTTATAAAACGAATTTTTTGCCAAAATGTATTGAAACTTTTAATAGAAGTAAAATATTTTATAATATTGATTATCAATACTATAAATAATATTATATAAACAAATTCACCGATTGCAAAAGGCATCCACCCAAACAAGAATCTAAGGCAAATGGTCCAATACCTAAATAAGCCGTTGGTGTAATATTTTGTTACCAATTCAGGGAAGTATGGAGCGGCTAAACAAACTACAAAAAGCGAAAGCCAAAGAATAAGCAAAAGGAACTTCCTGAAAGCCGGTCTAAATCGATACATTTGTACAGAATAATTATCTAGTAAAATTAGTATAAACTTTGTCTTTTGACCGAATTTTACTAACTTTGCCACCCTTAAAGTACGGTTATGGGCCATAACAGGTCATTTGAAATTCCATTTGTAGGCTTAACAGCTGGTGAACATGAGTTCGAATACCGTATAGAGGACAAGTTCTTTTTAGATTTTGGAACCCAAGATTTCAGTAATTGTCAAACCAAAGTGAAGCTCCTTTTGGACAAACACCCTGGTTTTATGCAATTACATTTTGACATTGATGGGACAATCGATACGATTTGTGACCGATGTGGCAATCCACTTACCGTTCAACTTTGGGACGAATTTGACATAGTTGTAAAACTTGTTGATGAGGCCGATAAGATGAACAGTGAAGAAGAAGACCCAGATATCTTTTACCTAGATCGTAATGAAAGTCATTTGTCTATTGCCAATTGGATTTACGAGTTCATTAACCTTAGCATCCCCTTGCAACATATTTGCAAATTGGACGACCAAGGAAAATCAACTTGTAACCAAGAAATAATTGACCAACTCAATTTCTTTAATGAAAATCCGCCTGCCAAAGCTCCTTCAAAGGATATTTGGAAAGGACTGGATCAGTTCAAAGATTTAAAGGATTAAAACAAGTAGAATAGAAAACAAATAATAGTAAAAATTTAAAAAATAAGAGATGCCTAATCCTAAACGCAGACACTCACAACAACGTAGCGCTAAAAGAAGAACACACTATGTTGCTCAAGAAGTAACTTTAAGCAAAGATGGTACAACTGGTGAAATCCATGTTCGTCATCGCGCTCATGTTCAAGAAGGAAAATTATACTATAAAGGTAAATTAGTAGCTGAGAAAGCGCCTTTAAAAGCTTAATTGCCCAATAAATGAACATTGGTATAGATATGATGGGTGGTGATTTTGCACCACTTGAAGCTGTAAAAGGCGTTCAACTATATATATCCAATAATCAGAATAATTTATTTTGCATAGGTGATGCAGCCCAGTTGGAAGCACTCTTTCAAAAACATGGGATTGCTTCACCTTTTTTGCATTTCGTAGATGCTCCAGAAGTAATTGGATACCATGAACATCCTACTAAAGCATTAAAAGAGAAACCAAACTCTTCTATCTCAATAGGTTTTCGCTATTTAGCTGAAGGAAAAATTGATGCATTTTTAAGCGCAGGTAATACAGGAGCAATGTTAGTTGGCGCAATGTTTAGTATCAAGCCAATTAAAGGCGTTTTAAGACCCACTATTGCTTCCCTTTTACCAAAGCTGAATGGAAAAACTGGTATCCTTGTAGATGTTGGTTTAAACGCAGATTGCAAGCCTGAACAAATGAATCAATTTGCTATTCTAGGCAATTTATATGCAAAGCATATTTTAAATATCGATACCCCAACTGTTGGTTTATTAAATGTTGGTGAGGAAGAAGGTAAGGGTAACTTATTAACTCAGGCTACTTACCCACTCTTAAAAGAAAATACCCATTTACAATTCATTGGGAATGTAGAAGGGCGTGATGTCTTTAACGATAAGGCAGACGTGATAGTTTGTGATGGATTTACAGGTAATATAATTCTTAAAACTGCAGAGGCTATGTATGAAGCCGCAGCGCATCAAGGACTAGAAAACGATTCCTTTTTCGGTCGTTTTCATTTCGAAAATTATGGCGGCACCCCTGTCTTGGGCGTGAATAAACCAGTCATCATTGGTCACGGTATTAGTAACGCAAAAGCGTTCTCTAATATGATTGGCTTAGCCAAAAAAATGATTGACACAAAATTCTGTGAAATCATTACTACCAATTTTGCTAACATCCTTTAGTTTTCTTACTTTTTAGCTTAATTTCACCCCACAATAAAAGCAACACTTTTTATGTGGTTAAACAACGTTTTAGAAACAATCGGCAACACGCCATTGATTCGTTTAAATAAAATTGCAGCTGAGATTCCAGCAACTGTTCTTGCAAAAGTAGACTACTTCAATCCTGGTAATTCTATTAAAGATAGAATGGCTTTGAAAATGGTTGAAGTAGCAGAAGCCGAAGGTAAATTAAAACCTGGTGGCACCATCATCGAATGTACAAGTGGAAATACTGGAATGGGTTTAGCACTCGCTGCAGTAGTGAAAGGATACAAATGCATCTTCACAACAACTGATAAACAAAGCAAGGAAAAGATGGATATCTTAAGAGCAGTTGGTGCAGAAGTCATTGTCTGCCCTACCAATGTTACGCCTGAAGATCCATCCAGTTACTATTCTGTTGCAAGGAAACTAGCTGCTGAAATACCAAATTCTTTTTTCTTTAATCAGTATGATAATTTAGCAAACAGACAAGCCCATTACGAAACTACTGGTCCTGAAATTTGGCGTCAAACAGAAGGAAAAATAACCCATCTTGTCTGTACTGCTGGGACAGGTGGGACGATTACAGGAACAGCAAAATATTTAAAGGAACAGAACCCAGCAATTCAAATTTGGGCCATTGACCCTATCGGTTCTTTATTGACACATTACTTTCAAACGGGCATAGTAGACATTGACTATGTACAACCCTATATTGCAGAAGGATTTGGGGAAGATTTTGTTCCAGCAAATTATGATATGTCAGTGATTGATCATTTTGAACAAGTTGCAGATAAAGAAGGTGCGTTAATGACAAGAAGACTCGCAAAAGAAGAAGGACTATTCTGTGGTTATTCTGCCGGTAGTTGTTTTCAAGGCCTTACACAATTAAAAGACAAACTTAAACCTGAAGATATTGTAGTGTGTATTTTTCATGATCATGGTAGCCGATATGTTGGAAAAGTATACAATGACGATTGGATGAAATCAAAGGGTTTTATCGACTAATTTAAGACGGATTTAAGCTGCTAGCTAACGGCTGTTTGGGTCTTAAATAGTATATTTGTCACTCAATAATTAAACTATGAATAAGTACAGATCTGGTGTTTTATACGGTAAAGAATTAGAAGCATTATACAACGATGCCAAAGCGAATAATTTTGCAATACCAGCGGTTAATACCACTGGTACTGACACAATTAATGCAGCGATTGAAACAGCAGCAAAAGTAAAGTCTCCAATCATTATTCAGTTCTCTAATGGTGGTGCTCAATTTATTGCTGGTAAAGGGATGCCAAATGACAATTTACAAGCAAATATTCAAGGTGCGATTGCTGGAGCATTACACGTTCACCAAGTAGCTAAATTTTATGACGTGCCTGTTGTCTTACACACAGACCACGCCTCTAAAAAATGGTTGCCTTGGATTAGCGCTTTAATTGACGAGAGCGAGAAATACCACAAATTACATGGACAACCTTTGTTCAGTTCTCATATGTTGGATTTATCTGAAGAGCCAATCGAAGAAAATATTCAAACATCTGTTGAGTTCTTTAAACGCATGGCACCATTGGGAATGGGTATTGAAATTGAATTGGGTGTAACTGGTGGCGAAGAAGATGGTGTTGATAATAGCGGAGTAGAAAACGATAAATTATATACTCAACCTGAGCATGTTGCTTATGCATTTACTGAATTAGGAAAAGTAGGTAATTTATTTACTGTTGCTGCAGCTTTTGGTAATGTTCACGGTGTTTATAGTCCAGGAAATGTTGAATTAAAGCCTGAGATTTTACATAATAGCCAATTACATATTGAAAAAACATTAGGTACTGCACCTAAGCCGGTTTACTTTGTATTCCATGGTGGATCTGGCTCTCCTCAAAATCAAATTAGAGAAGCAATAGGATATGGTGCAATCAAAATGAATTTAGATACCGATTTACAATGGGCATTCTGGGAAGGTGTTCTTGGTTACTATAAAAAGAATGAAGCTTATCTTCAGACTCAATTAGGTAATCCGGAAGGAGCTGATAAGCCTAATAAAAAATATTATGACCCTAGAGTTTGGTTAAGAAAAGGCGAAGAGTCTTTTATCAAACGTTTAGAACAATCATTTGACGATTTAAATTGTATCAATAGAAACGTTTAAATAATTTCCTATGCGTGAAAAAGTAGAAGATATTGAAGTAAACTTGACTGGTGAAGAATTGAATCATTCTGATGCAGCTGATAAGTCAAGATGGTTTAAGAGAATTAGAAAAGGGATTAGTACTTCGACTGCAGATAAAAAGGAAACACCAGAAGGATTATGGACAAAATGTCCAACCTGTAACCATATTTGTACAAGTTCTGAATTAAAAGAAAACTTGTTCATTTGTGGAAAGTGTAATTACCATCATCGCATTGGTAGTGATGAGTATTTTAATATCCTTTTTGACGATAATGAATACACAGTTTTATTTGATGAAATCAAAAGTAAAGATGCGTTAAATTTTACTGATTTAAAGAACTACCAAAAACGTCTTGACGATATCCATGCTAAAACAGACTTAAAAGACTCTATGCGTGTCGGTGTAGGTAAAATGAATGGGGAGGGTTATGTTGTTGCCTGTATGGACTTTGAATTTATTGGGGGTTCATTAGGAAGTGTAATGGGTGAAAAATTTAGCCGTGCTGTAGATTATTGTATTCAACACAGACTACCCTTTTTAGTAATTAGTAAAAGTGGTGGTGCTCGTATGATGGAAAGTGCATTTAGTTTAATGCAATTAGCAAAAACTAGTGGTAAACTTTCTCAATTAAGTGACGCGAAATTACCTTTTATCTCCTTATTAACTGATCCAACATTTGGCGGTATCTCTGCTAGCTTTGGTATGCTTGGTGATATTAATATAGCGGAACCTGGCGCATTAATTGGATTCGCAGGTCCAAGGGTTATCAAAGAAACCATAAAGAAAGATTTACCTCCAGGCTTCCAACGTTCTGAATTCTTATTGGAGCATGGATTTTTGGATTTTATTGTTGACAGAAAGGAACTCAAGCAAAAATTAGCAGATGTGGCTAAGATGTTCCGAAACTAATGCCAAATAGAAATCAATTTTAAATAGTACTTTTGTATCCCGGTGTAGCACATCGGGATATTTTTTTATGGCGAAAGCACCTAAGTCAATAGAATTAAATAATAGGCAAGCCTATTTCAACTACCAGATAGAAGATAAATATGTGGCTGGTATTGTATTGATGGGTACTGAAGTGAAATCTATTCGTGCTGGCAAAGTAAGCTTTAATGATTCTTTCTGTTTCTTTGATAAGGGTGAGCTTTGGGTAAGATCTTTATTCATCAATGCCTATTCTCATGGTAATAAGAATAATCATATAGAAGTGCATGACCGTAAGCTTTTGTTAACCGCCAGAGAGCTCAAAAAGATTGAAGCCAAAACCAAAGAAAAAGGGTTTACCATTGTACCGCTTCGCATTTTTTTCAACGATAAACATTACGCGAAGATGGAGATTGGAATTGGACGTGGTAAAAAAGAATACGATAAACGTGAAACCATCAAGAACCGCGATATCGACAAAGACATCAAGCGATATCTAGCAAAATAATTAGACGTATTTCCCTGTATCTTCTTTCTTGAATTCAATCTGTTCTTTTAATGAGGCAGGATCTGGGCGATGTGTGGTTGCGTATGCCGCAATCAATAATACAATCAAAATGCTCAGCGCACCAAGTAATTCATTAGGCTCTACCCAGTATCCAATAATTTGATTGACTTTAGCATGTTCTGGTGCACTTAATTCATACCTGATTTCAATTCTTGATCCAATTCTTGTTTGAAAATCTTTTGGATCAATTGATATCCTATAAACTTTCCCAGCTTCTTTAAAAACGGCAAATAAACTATCCCCTTTTGCTTCTATCAACGCAGGTGTGGTATCACTATCAAAATAATCTGGCGTCCTGCTAAAAGGCAAGTAAGTTAAAAAACAAGCAATGAATAGTATAAGGACAGATTTGATCAATGGATTTTAATTGAATGGGCATAATTGAAAAAGATGCTTAAAAAAAAGAGCCCCCGAGATTGCTCACGAGGACTCTTAAAGCTATGTAAATGCATTATTGCATAAAATCATTAAGCGGTTAAACTTCTAAAGTCAACAGGTACTAATTTACTTACACCTGGCTCTTGCATAGTCACACCATAAATCACATCTACAGCACTCATTGTTTGCTTATTGTGTGTAACAATAATGAATTGTGAGTTATCTGAGAATTTTTGGATCATTTGTGTAAACTTACCTACGTTGGCATCATCTAATGGAGCGTCAACCTCATCCAAGATACAGAATGGCGCAGGCTTGATTAAATAAATCGCAAACAACATAGCTGTTGCTGTTAAAGTACGCTCTCCACCACTCAACTGAGTAATTGATGATGGACGCTTTCCTTTAGGCTTCGCAACAATCTCTACTGCTGTTTCTGCAAGATTTGTTGGATCAACTAAAACTAAGTCACAAGAATCTTCTTCAGTAAACAATGCTTTGAATACTTTTTGGAAATTCTCTCTTGCTGTGTTGTATGTTTCTAAGAAAGCTTGGTTTGCAGTTGCTTCCACTTCTTGAATGGTCAACAACAAACTTTCTTTAGCAGTCACTAAGTCATTTTTTTGTTCTAAGATGAAATCATAACGTTTTTTCATCTCAGTATATGCTTCAATTGCAGTTGGATTCACTTCACCCATATTCTCCAAACGCTTCTTCATCTTCTCTACATCCGCCTGTAATTCTTCTAAAGTTGCTTCTGTTTGTCTTCCAAGATCTAAGATTTCTTCTAACTCTACTTTAAATTCAACACTTAATCTTTCTTTTGTACTAGCCAATTGAAGTTTTAGGTTGTTTAATTTATCCTTTATTTCATTAATCAGTTGGTCCATTAATTCTTTAGACTTCACTTGGTGTCTAAGTGCACTCTCTTTCTCTTGTAATGTTGTACGTAAAGTATAGTAAGCTTGATCTGCTTCGTTTAATTTTAATTCCTCCGCTTCTTTATTTCTTAATAATTCAACTAATTCCAATTCAATTGCTTCTAATTGTGTTTTACTTTCAACAATTGATGTAGATGCTTCTGTTAATTGAGCCGTATTCGTTTGAATCTGAGCATGTAAATCATTCAATTGATTTCCTTTGAAAATCACTTCTTGTTGTAATGCCTCGATTTTACTTTGTTGCTTAGTCAATTGTAAATTCATTTCATTGAATTCACCAGAGGCTAAATGATACGCTTGTTCAGCTGCCTGATAAGCCATTTCAATGTCCCCTAATTGAGCTTGAGTTGCTTGTAAAGATGCATTTAATGCTGTCAATTCAGTTCTTGTATCTCCAATTGAAGCATGCTCTTGTGCTATCTTATCTGCTAGTTCTGCTAATTTAGCAACAGCTGCAACTTGAGCTGATTGTAAGTTCTCTAATCTATTTTTATTAGCGAATACATCATTGATTAAACGATTTACGGTTTGCTCAGTAGCTCTTATTTCTTGTTCTTTCAGTAATTCATTGAATTGCAAAACAGCTTCATGCTTTACTTGTATTTGCGCCTTTAAATCATTCACAACTGTTTCTTGCGCTTGAATATCTTCTAATAATTTTTCTAAATTTTTTGCTCTTCCAATTTTCTTTCCTTCAAACAAACCTACACTACCACCTGTCAAGGTATATTTTCCTTTAACATACTTACCTGTCTTCTCTAAAATTATTCCTGTTGAATTAGCTTCTAAAGCTGCTTCATTTTCTGCAATAAATACATTACCCAATAAGTGATTTGCTAATGCTGCATATTGAGGATCAATTTCTATGACTGATAATGCTGCAATTGTATTCGAAGGAGTAGATTCCGCTTTAGCACCATTTAATTGATCTAAAAGGAAGAAGTTCGCCTTTCCTTTTTTATTATCGTCTAATAATTGAACAGCTTGCATACCCTCTTTTAAATTATTAACTACATAATAATTTAAATAAGGTTCTAAAACATTTTCAACAGCAGTTCTATAGGACTCTTGAACGTATAAAATATCAGAAAGAATTGGTGCATTGTGATTCCATCCTGTATTCTTGTGAAGGAATTTAACACTCTCTGGATATCCTTCCATTGAGTCCACCAAACTCTTTAATAAATCGTATTCGTTTTTCTTAGCATCTAAAATTCTTGATTGTTCAGCCAATTTTGATCTTAGTGCTTCAAGTTGTTCTTGTGTTTCAAAAATACTTGCTTTTGCTTTTTCATGTTGCTCTTGTAATTCTGCTAAATGCGTTTTACTTGCAGCTAACTCTGATTCCTTAGTCGCTAATTGTTGTGTTAAATCTTCGACCTGTTCTGCTCTATGCAATTGCTCCTCATCTAATTGATGTTGGCTTCTTTGTATATTTTGAATTGAAGTATCAGATACAGCTACTTTCTTTTCGGCTTCAAATTGATTTCTTTGAATTTGACCAAATTGTTGACGTAAACCATCCAATACAGATCTTTGATCATCGAATTGTGCACGCTTATTCGTTAATTCTATATGAGATTGTTCTACTCTGTTTTTGAAATCATTGTACAACTGCTCTTCCTCAATTACTTGCAATTTAGTATACTCAATAGAGTCGCCAATTGTTTTCAATTGACCTTCTGCTCTCTCTAAAAAATCTTGCAATCCCTTTTCTTTGTCATTCAAGTAATCTAATCGTTGAGCAGCTAGATTCTTGTCGTTCTCTTTAGTTCTTAAGTTTTGTTGTAATTCATTAAACTCCTGTTGCATGCTTTGCAACCCTTTTTCTTTCTCAATGAACACAACACGCTCTTGTTCAAGTGCTGCTTCCTCTAAAGCGATAGTTGCTTCTAATTCGAACTTTCTATCCGTTTCAGTTTCTTGCTGTTCGGTTAATTCCTTGTAAGTTAGATTGAACCCTTCTAAAGAAGCTATCGCTAATTCAATAGCAGTCTCCTTGTAATCTTTCTTTATCTCAAAATATTTCTCAGCCTTCTTTGCTTGATTCTCTAAAGTCTTTAATTGGTTGTTGATTTCAAACAACAAATCCTCGATACGAGATAAATCTTGTTCAGTCGCATCTAATTTATTCTTGGCTTCTTTCTTTCTAGTTTTGTAAATCGTAATACCAGCAGCTTGCTCCAACATTTTACGACGACTATTATCTTTATCCTTGATAATGTCATCTACCATACCTAATTCAATAATGGCATAACTGTCTGTACTTACCCCTGTATCCATGAACAAATTATGGATATCTTTCAAACGACATGAAACATCATTTAAACGGTATTCACTTTCACCATTTTTATAATAACGACGAGTCACCGTAATGGTGCTAAATTCTGTTGGCAATAAATTTTTAGTATTCTCGAAAGTCAAACTTACTTCCGCCATGCTACTTGCATTTCTAGTTTTAGAACCATTGAAAACCAATGAATCTAAATTCTCAGATCTAAGTGCAGAAATCTTAGATTCTCCAATTACCCATCTAATACTATCAATGATATTACTCTTACCGCAACCGTTTGGTCCAATAATACCTGTTATACCCTCGTCAAAACTGACAATAGTTTTATCAGCAAAACTCTTGAACCCCTTGATTTCTAATGACTTTAATCTCACTTTTGTAACGCTTTAAATTGTCTGCGAACATAAGAAAAAACAGCCAAAAAGTCAAGGGAAAATGGGCTTTTTAGGTTGAAATGTGGAGAAAAACTATGCCTTTTCGACCAGTCTACCCCCCTCGGTACTCAAGGTACGGGCTGGGAACTTATTCACCACCATATAGTCGTGGGTAGCCATGACGATAGCAGTACCGTCTTCTTTGGCAATTTGGAACAATAATTGCATGATTTCATCACTCGTTTCAGGGTCTAAACTGCCCGTTGGCTCATCTGCAAGAATCAATTTTGGAGAATTTAAAAGGGCTCGAGCGATATCAACCCTTTGTTGCTCACCACCACTCATCTCAAATGTCATTTTAAAGCCCTTATTTTGAAGACCAACCTTGGTCAAAACATCATCAATTTTTTGTTGAATTAGCTGCTCATCTTGCCAACCAGTAGCTTTAAGCACAAAACTTAAATTTTCATTGACATTACGATCGGTCAATAATTGAAAGTCTTGAAAAACGACCCCTAAATTTCTTCTTAAAAAAGGCAGTTTCTTCCAATCCATCTCCTTTAAATTAAAGCCAACTACATTTCCTACTCCTTCTGTTAATGTAATTTCACCATATAAGGTTTTCAATAAGCTACTCTTTCCTGTACCCGTCTTACCTACAAGGTAAACGAACTCACCTTTTTGCACATTCAAGTTGACATCTTGTAAAATAAGATTACCACTTTGGTAAATATTTGCACGCTCAATTTGTACGACAATTTCACTCATATAGTTCTTGTTAATAGATTAAAATTAATAGCTATAAACTTCCTTTCCAAAACTTCCTTCCAAAACCAATTCCTTACAATCTGCTGCTTCAACATAACCCACCACTTGTGCATCAATTCCTAGTCCTTTAGCAATATCAATTAAATGACTAGCTGCCGCTTCATATGTAAATATTTCTAAACGATGTCCCATATTAAACACCTGGTACATCTCTTTTGTATTTGCACCAGAATTTTCTTGAATTAACTTGAAGATTGGCGGCGCGTCGAATAAATTATTTTTAACAATGCGCATATTCCCAGGCAAGTATTTCATACACTTTGTTTGGCCACCACCACTGCAATGGATCATCCCTTTTACTGCATCAAAATGTTGTGTTAAAATTGACTTTACCAATGGAGCATAAGTACGCGTTGGACTTAATAATAATTTACCAACACTAATCTCACCAAATCCTTCTATAGTAAGCTTATCGGTCATTTTATTTTTTCCTAAATACACCACTTCGTCTTTTAATGTTGGTTCAAAAGATTCAGGAAATGCAGTTGCATAATAGTGTGACAATACATCATGTCTTGCACTTGTTAAACCATTACTTCCAAGTCCACTATTGTATTCTGTTTCATAATTTGCTTTACCAAAACTTGAAAAACCTACAATCACTTGTCCAGGTGCAATTAAATCGTTCGTGATTAATTTTGACTTTGGCCATCTAGCTGTCATCGTCCCATTCACGGCAATGGTTCTAACTACGTCACCCACATCGGCAGTTTCTCCACCAAGAAAAGCAACTTGTACACCGAATTCTTTAAGTGTATTGAAAAAATCTTGCGTGCCATTAATTACTTGGCTAATTACTTCTCCGGTAATTAATAATTTATTACGATCGATGGTGGAAGAAAATAAAATTTGGTCGTAGATGCCTACACATAATAAATCATCTAAATTCATTGCGATTGCATCTTGTGCTATCCCTTTCCAAACTGACACATCGCCAGTCTCTTTCCAATACAAATAAGCAAGAATACTTTTTGTACCTGCGCCATCTGCATGCATGATATTAATATGATCAGCACTACCCCCTAAAAAATCGGCATAGAGCTTACAAAAAGCATTTGGATACAAGCCCTGGTCTAAATCTTGAATGGCGGCATGAACTTCTTCTTTTTGAGCGGAAACACCGCGCTGAGCATACAATGACATGGCTGTAAATTGATTTTACAACAAAGGTACAATTGTTTTACATTTGTGCCACATTTACAGCATTAAGATGAAGGTTCATTACGATTTAGCTTCCCTGCCCCAATTTAAAGACGCCATTGTAACAATGGGGGCTTTCGATGGTGTACATAAGGGACATCAGCAGATCATTCAAAGGATGAAAGAATTGGCTGGGAAAGTATTAGGAGAAACAATCATTATCACCTTCCATCCTCATCCTAGAAAAGTGATCTCTTCAGTGCCAGGTGAAATCAAACAATTGAGCAGTATCAAAGAAAGGATTCATTTATTAGAAGCCGCAGGTATAGACCACTTGGTCATTATTGATTTTAATTACAATTTCTCCAATTTAACTGCAGAGCAGTATGTTGAAGATTTTTTATACCATCATTTTAAGCCTAATACAGTCATCGTAGGTTATGACCATCATTTTGGTAAAGGGAGAAATGGAAATATCGACCTTCTTCAAAACATGGGTAATAGATTGGATTTTAAAGTAGAAGAAATTCAGGAACAATTAGTAGATAATGAAATTATAAGTTCTACGCTAATAAGGAATTATATATCTGAGCAAAATATTACAAGAGCGAATGACTTATTAGGTTATCCATACCAATTTGATGGTTTTGTAGTAAGAGGCAATCAATTAGGTAGAACCATCGGCTACCCTACTGCAAATCTTCATATCAATGATGAAGAAAAATTGATTCCTTCAAACGGAGTCTATGCGGTAAAAGTAAAAGGTATTTGCACCAATCATAAAGCAGTTGAAGGGATGATGAATATTGGCATTCGACCAACTGTAGATGGGCAAAAGAAAGTAATTGAAGTAAATATTTTCAATTTTGACCAAGATATTTACGAACAGAACTTAACTGTAATGGTCTATGAATTCATAAGAGGTGAAGTAAAATTCAACGGATTAGACGCTTTAAAAGAGCAGCTTCATCAAGATAAAATAACCGCAACTTCTATACTATCCAAGTATAAATAGATCCTACTCCTTTTAAAGGAAAATTGAAAGCGCTTGTCAATCTTCTAAGCCATAATTTTCACAACCAATTCCTTTAATAAATCTGCATCAGAATTACTTGCGTCATTAATTCCTAAAACTCTAAGATTGTATTCATGAATGAGTAATAGAATATGCTCTACTTTGGCCGGGTTATAATGTCTTGTAGCAGCCATAGTTGTTTTAATTGAAAAGAAATTTAACCCTACTTCTGCCATGATTCTTTTTTCATCATTCGTTCCCAAACCATATGCGGCATAAAGTTTACTAAAGAATCCATATAAGGTTGGAAGGATTAATTGAATGGGTGCAGCTTTATGATTCGACTCAAAGTATTGAATCATTTGTATCGCTCTAGAGAATTTTTTATGTGCAATAGCATCTTGAAATTCAAATGAATTGAATTCCTTACTGATGCCAATGTATTTTTCAATATCATCTTCAGTGATTTTCTTTCGATCACCTAAATTGACCATTAACTTTTCTACTTCATTCTTAATTCTACTAAGGTCATTGCCAATATGATCTACGATCATTTGAACTGCCTTTGGACTCATTTGAAAGCCATTATCAGCAACCCATTGATTGACCCATTCAGGCAATTTATTGTCATACATTTTTTTTGTACTGACAACAACTGCTTTTGTTTTTAGAATTTTTGCAAGCGCAGAACGACCATCTACATTTTTATCTTTGTGAGAAACGACCAAAATAGTTGACGACAAAGGATGTTCAATATATTGACCCAATTTTTCCAATGAATCCTTATGCATCTGTTGTGCTTCTTTCAAAATCACGACTTGCTTTTCTGCGAAAACAGGATAACGCTTACAAGCGTTCACCACATCTGCCCAGTCAGCGTCTTTGCCATAAAAAACAGATAAATTAAATGCCTGTTCCGACTCTGGTAATAATTTATGTTCGGCATATTGTACAACCTGATCAATATAAAATGATTCTTCCCCCTCCAGCCAATAGACTGCATCAAAGACATTTTTTTTCCAATTTGATAAAATTTTGGAGATAGGCATGCTCAAAGATATACAGGAATGGGCTTTTTTTTATATCTTGTGCAAAATAAATAAACACTTTTTATTATGAGCAACGAAACTTCAGGCAACGGAAGCAAAATTTTAATCGGGGTATTAGCGATCGCCCTTATCGGATCATGGATCTATTTCAGCACTTCAAAGACTGAAATCATCAACAACTATACTACACAAGTAACTAATTTAGATAGTGCAAAGAATGCAATTCAAGCAGACTTTATCGCAGTATCAGCTAAAGCTGATTCATTGACTCAACAAAACACTGAATTACAAGGTGATTTGTTAGCAAAGTCGAACGACATTCAAAAGCTTAAATCTAATATCAGTGGTATTTTACGTAAAAAGAATGCTACAGATAAAGAATTAGCAGAAGCAAAATCAATGATTGCAGATTTAAATGGTAAAGTTGCTGGATTATTGACTGACTTAGCAAAAGCACAAGAAGAAAACAAGGTATTAACAGTTAAGAATGAAAATTTGACTGCTGAAAATACCAACTTGAATACAAACTTAACTGCTACTACGAAAGAAAAAGAAAGATTACAAGATTTAGGTTCAACTTTACACGCTTCTACTTTCAGTATTCAAGCTGTAAGAGTAAAGGAAGATGGATCTGAAAAAGTAACAAAATCTGCAAAGCGTGCGAATACAATTCGTCTATCGTTCCAAATTGACAAAAATAAAATCACTCCTTCTGGTGCACAAGATTTATACGTTTGTATTACTGCTCCAAATGGCGCTAGTTTTACAGAAGGTGGAAAAATCAACACAAGAGAAGATGGCACTAAAGCTTATTCAAACAAAATTACAGTGCAATATGTACAAAATGCAGTCTTGCCAATTAGCTATGATGTAAAGCAAGCTTCTAAATTTGTAGAAGGTGAATACTTAGTAGAAGTTTACCACAATGGATTTAAAATTGGTGAAGGAAAAACATCATTGAAAAAAGGTGGATTATTCTAAACGATAAAAAATACTATAAAAAAGCCACTCAATTGAGTGGCTTTTTTATATGCGATAAATAAAAGGTTTGCAACCTGATGGTCATCTATAAATACTTATTTTAATACAACAGCTGCAAGTGCAGGCAACTCAAGATGCAGCATATTCCAATCATTGGTGCCATCTACAGATACCCCTTCAACTTCTTTATTAAATAAATCTCCTACACCCCAGAATGCTTTATTATCACTATTAAAAATTTCTGTCCAAACAGTCTTGCCAGCAACATGGATCGGGAATTGATGCCTAGGAACAGGCGTCATATTAAAAACAACTAAGATTTCATCTTTAGGATCTTTCCCTTTTCTTTTGAAAGCTATCACTCCTTCTTGTCTTTTATTTGTTTCAACCCATTCAAAGCCATTTGTTTCATATTGTAACTCAAACAAAGCAGGTTGTGCTTTATACAAAGCGTTTAATTGTTGAACACAGTATTTCATGCCACCATGACTCACATGACTTAACAAATCCCATTGTAATTCTGATTGATAATCCCATTCCTTTGTTGCTGCAAATTCATTTCCCATGAACAATAATTTCGCACCAGGATGTGTGAACATATAAGTATACATCAATCTTAGGTTTGCAAATTTTTGCCATTCATCCCCTGGCATTTTATACAACATTGGACTTTTTCCATGTACTACTTCATCATGACTTAAGGGTAGCATAAAATGCTCGTCATAGTAATACATCATAGAAAAACTAAATTTGTCTTGTGCGCCAGAACGCATGATGGGATCTAATTTAAAGTAATCCAATGTGTCATGCATCCAACCCATCATCCATTTCATTCCAAATCCTAAGCCATCCATGAATACAGGTTGGCTAATTCCTGGCCAGTCAGAAGCTTCTTCGGCTATTGTTTGAATTGCAGGAAAATCTCTATATAAAGTGATATTTAAATCTTTAATAAATTCAATGGCTTCTATATTCCCATTACCCCCAAATTCATTTGGCTCCCATGCACCCTCTTCTCTACTATAGTCCAATCTTAACATAGAACTAACTGCATCAACCCTTAATGCATCAATATGAAATTGATCACACCAAAATTTTGCAGAACTGATTAAAAAGGACTTGACCTCGCCTCTTTTATAATTAAAAATGTAGGAGTTCCAGTCAGGATGATACCCTTTACGCATATCTGCATATTCATAGGTATTAGCTCCATCAAACATGAATAAACCATGACTATCATAAGGAAAATGAGATGGAACCCAATCTAAAATCACCCCAATTCCAGCTTGATGAAATGCATCTACCAATGCTGCAAATTCTTGTGGATTACCAAACCTAGATGTTGGTGCAAAAAAACCTACTCCTTGGTATCCCCAACTTCCATCAAAAGGATGTTCCATTACAGGCATGAATTCTACATGCGTAAAACCCATCTCCTTTACGTAAGGAACCATTAAATCAATCAACTGAGTATAAGAATTATAACTATTCTCGTCTGTTTTATCTGGTCTCATCCAGCTTGCCAAATGCACTTCGTATACAGAATAAGGTTGATCTGTTCTATTCTTTATTTTTCTATCCTCTAACCATTGTGCATCCTTCCATTGGTAATTAGTTTGCCATGTAATAGATGCTGTGAGTGGTCTTAATTCCCAATAATGGGCGTAAGGATCCCCCTTGTCTAGTTTCATCCCTTTGTAACCATGAATATGGTATTTGTAGACTTCTCCTTGTCCAATATTTGGAATAAACCCTTCCCATATTCCAGAAGATTCTAATCTTACTTTTAAAGGATGCGCTTCATCACTCCAGTTATTAAAATTTCCTTTCACAAAAACAGCAGTCGCATTGGGTGCCCAAACACTAAAATAAGTCCCATGAACACCTAAAACTTCTATTTGTTTATTCCCAAATAATTGGTATAAAGTTGAATGTGTTCCATTCTGAAATGCACGTATATCCGACTCTGTAAACAAAGAATAATTCCAAACTGGTTGTGCAGTATCTACAAAATTTATTTCCTCGTATTTAGACATGTTTATTTTGTTAGTTCTATCACCTGCATTGTCATTGCTGGTATAGAAAATTCAGACCCAACTATATTTCCAGAAATTATATCTTTTCCACTTTTAAAGGAAGATGTTCTTTCTGAATATTTTGAAAGATTAACAGTTCTAGCCTTCGTATCTGTATTCATAACGCACATGACAGTTTGGTTATTGTCATACCTGAAATAGACATACAAACCATCTTCAGGAATATATTGCATCATTTGACCAGTTTTGAGCGCAGATGAACTAGTACGATATGCGCCTAAAGCCTGAACATAATGTAAAAAATCTGCCTCCTCTTTAGTCAACCCAGTTTCAGTAAAAGCATTCTTCTTATCACCCGCCCATCCACCAGGGAAATCCAATCGCACCCAACCATCCGGATTTGAAATACCTTTCATAAGAATTTCAGATCCATAATATAATTGAGGAATACCACGACAAGTATACAACCAAGCATAGGCCATTTTTGTTTTAGGTATACTTTCTCCTAAAGAAGAATGAATACGCGTCATGTCATGATTGTCTAAGAAAATTACGTTGTTATTGGCTTGTTTATATAAAAAATCAGAAGCCAAAGTATTGTATAATTTTATTACTCCATTTGACCAACCATTGGACTCGTTTAAAGCTGGCATAATCCCACCAAATAATAAACTAAAATCAGAAGTTGCTTTTAGATTGCTTTTAAAAGGTAAATTATAATTATTCTCAACATAGTATGCCTGAGCGGCTACTCCCTCCACCCAGCATTCGCCAAACGTAAATATTTTTGGATATTCATCTAACAAAGCTTTGTTTAAACGATTCATCACATCCACATTGCAATATTTATAGGTATCAACTCTAAACGCATCAATTCCAAAAGTCTCTACAGACCAAATTGCATTTTGTGTCAAATATTTTTCAACCATGGAATTCTCATGATTGATATCTGGCATCTCTGTGGTAAACCAACCATCAATCATTCGTTTTGCATCGGCTGCAGCATGGTAAGGATCAAATACAGCTTGTTCTCTATAATGTGTTTGTGTGTAAGTAGGCCATTGATGTACCCAGTCTTTTGATGGAGGGTCTTGAACTAAAAAATGAAATCTCCCAAAATGATTGTACACAATATCTTGGATTAATTTCATTCCTCTTTTATGTAAATTTTCACTTAATTCTAAATAAGCCTTTTCTCCACCGAACCTAGTTTCAATCTTGTAGTTATTGGTAGCCGCATAGCCATGCTCAGTTCTATCTGGCATATCATTCTCGACAACTGGTGTCATCCACAAAGTGGTTGTGCCTAGTTTTTGCAAATAATCTAAATGTTTGGAGACGCCTTGCAAATCACCACCATGTCTTAAAAAGATTTCGTTTCTATTTAAAGATTGATCTTTTAAACCTGGCAATCGATCATTGGTTGAATCTCCATTACTGAATCGATCAGGCATTAAAAAATAGATCAAATCTGACGAATTCAATCCCTGTGCGAATTCAATACCTCTATTTTTTCTTCTTTGAAGTAAAGGCCAATTGTAATTTATTTTTTTACCATCAGATTGTATGGAAATTAAAACATTACCAGGTTTAGCAAGTGGACTTATTTCTAGATCAACTGCGATATAATGTCCATTTTCAAAATGACTAATAGATTTTAAAACCACCCCTGGGTATACAACTTTAACAGTCGCTTTCGAAAAATTATCATTCGTTGACCTCAATAAAACCTGCACCTTGTTGTTTTTCATATTGACAAACCAATTACTTGGATATGCCTCTAATGCGAATGCTTTAATTGAAACAAATGAAATAGTGATGCATAAAAAAACTATGCTTTTAAACTTTGCCTTCATCTTTAAATTTTACTTTAGATAAACTGATTAATTCTTTTCTTCTTTAATTATGATTGCGCAAACAATACCAGCAATCACCAACAAAACGCCACCAATTAACACTGCCATTAATCGATCATTGTTCAAGTAATTCTCCATTATTTTCCCAAAAAATAAAGAAGCAATAATCTCAGGTAATACAATAAAGAAATTAAAGATACCCATATAAATACCCATCTTTTGTTCTGGTATAAAACCCGCTAACATGGAATATGGCATTGACAAAATGGATGCCCAAGCAATACCAACCAGCCCCATACTTATATAAAGCATATTCGGTTGTTCAACAAAATAAACAGACATTAACCCAACCCCTCCTAATATTAAACACAATGTATGTGTATACTTTTTACCAATTTTACTTACCCAAAAAGGCAGTGTAAATGCAAAACCAAAAGTGACTAGATTTAAAATTGCAGAAGTAGCGCCCGCATGTTCAATTCCTAAAGTATAGGCGTCTTGGATTGGCTTAACTAAACTTTTGTCATCCCCATTGAATAATTGTCTTGCAACACCGGTACTATAATAAAACCACATAAGGAATAAACCAGGCCATGTGATAAAATTGACTAGAGCCAATCTTTTCATTTGAATAGGCATATGTTTTATAGAATGAATAATTTCTTGAACAATACCCAATTTTGGCGTATCACTATCTTGCGCTTTATCTGGACTAGAAGGTGGATACTCCTTACTGGAAAAAATTGTATACATCACAGAAACAAAGAAAACTGCACCCCCAATATAAAATGACATTAAAATATTTTGTGGGATAGAGCCGTTTATTTTATCTCTAGAAACATCAAACCAATTGGCTAATAATTGAGGCAAGTAACCTGCAATAAAGGAAGCTAAACCAATAAACATACTCTGCATCGCAAAACCGAAAGAACGTTGTTTTTCATTTAAGTTATCTGCAACAAAAGCCCTGAATGGTTCCATTGTAATATTAATGCTTGAATCTAATATCCATAACACACCTGCTGCCATCCAAACCGTTGGGGAATTAGGCATTACAAACAACAAAGCAGAACTAAGTATTGCACCCACTAAAAAGAAAGGACGTCTTCTTCCTAACTTAGGATGCCATGTTCGATCACTAAAGTATCCAACAATCGGTTGAATAATTAATCCTGTCATAGGTGCTGCGAGCCATAATCCTGGTATCTCTTCTGGCTTTGCTCCTAAGAATTCATAAATCGCACTCATATTATTCATTTGCAAACTCCAACCGAATTGGATACCAAAAAAGCCAAAACACATATTCCATATTTGCCAAAAACTTAATTTAACTTTTTCACCTGTGTATGCTGTATTCATTTTTCTACTTTTATATTTAATCGTTTAATTTAAATTGTAAATCCATTTGGGATAATGGCGCCTTTTTTGATGACGATTATATTATCCTTAATTGTATATAATGGATGATCTACTTTCTCAAGATGTGGGCCACCTTTTATATGAACATCATTGCCTATTGAACAATTCTTGTCAACAATTGCATATTCAATAGTGCAACGTTCCCCAATACCAATGATAGGTTCTCCAGCAGCGTTCTTTTTATTAATTTGTTCAATCGTTTCATAATAATCACAACCCATGATATAAGAATTATTAATCACGGTATCTTTCCCAATTCTTGAACGTATACCAATCACCGATTTTGAAATTTCTTTAGCATGAATAATTGAACCTTCTGCAATAATTGCTTTGTTAATGATTGTTCCACTAATTTTTGCAGGTGGCAACATTCTAGACCTAGTATAAACTGTTTGTGCACTATCAAAAAGATTAAAAGGAGGGATATCGTCCGTTAAAGCAATATTAGCTTCAAAGAAAGAATAGATATTACCAATATCTGTCCAATAGCCATCATACTGGTAACTGATTACTTTATAATGTGCAATAGAATCTGGAATAATTTCTTTGCCAAAATCAGTTGCATTTGCATGCACTTCATTTAAGAGTTTATATAAGATATCTTTATTGAAAACATAAATACCCATTGAAGCTAGATAATTTCTTCCCTGTGCCTTCATCTCTTCACCTGTATCGCTTGTCCATTCAGGTAACAATTCTTTATTTGGTTTTTCAATAAAGGAAGTTATTACTTGCTCGTCATTAGATTTTAAAATACCAAATTCAGGTGCCTCTCTATCTCCTACTGGTATGGTCGCAATGGTCAAAGCAGCCCCACTTTTTTTATGGGCATCAATCATCTTACTAAAATCCATTTGATATAATTGATCCCCACTTAAGATCAATACATATTCGAAATCCATTTTGTCTAAATGTCTTAAAGACTGTCTAACCGCATCGGCCGTGCCCTGAAACCAACCTGGATTATCAGGTGTTTGTTCCGCTGCCAAAATATCCACAAATCCAGAACTAAATGCACTAAAGTGATAAGTGTTTTTAATATGTTGATTTAATGAAGCTGAATTGAATTGAGTTAACACAAAAATTCGATTCAAATTACTATTAATACAATTGCTAATTGGTATATCCACTAACCTGTATTTGCCTGCAATTGGAACGGCAGGCTTAGACCTTCTTGCAGTTAAAGGCGACAATCTTGAACCTGCACCTCCACCCAAAATAATGGAGACCGTTTCCTTAGCGTAATTAGACATAGTATTTAAATTAGCGTGTTTAATAGGATTCATAAACTGATTGATAAGCATCTACAACTGATTCCCAACTATGGTCAATTGACATTGCGTATTCAATCATTTTTTTCATTTGTATTTTATCTTGATATACGGCAATTGCACGTTCTATTGCATGTACAATATCATGTTCGTCTGCATGGATAAAACGAATGCCAAATCCCCCCTCATCTCCCATATCCATAACAGTGTCATGCAATCCTCCAGTATCTCTTACCATGGGTATCGTTCCATATCTTAATGCATACATTTGGTTCAAACCACAAGGTTCTACCCTACTTGGCATCAATAAAAAATCAGCACCAGCGTATGCTTCATGACCCACTTTTTCATCATACCCAATATACGTATTATAAACCCCTGGATACAATTGAACTAAATAATTTAATGCAGATTCAACTGGGGTTTCTCCAGCACCAATCATTAAAAAATTAGCCCCGCAATTTGTCTTATCTAATGCATGTTGAATTGCACCTGGCAAAACATCAGCAGCTTTTTCATACACAAGTCTGCCAATAAAAACAATTAATGGTTTATGTATATCAAGATTAAATCTATCACATAGCAATTGTTTATTCTTTTTCTTTTCGGTAGAATAGGTGTCCCTATTGAAATGATACGCAATAAATGGATCTGTATCTGGATTCCATAATTCAATATCAATACCATTTAAAATACCCACACATTTTCCTTGTTCGTATTCAAATAGGGATTCTAAACCATTAGACTGGTATTTTAACTGCTGCATATAAGTTGGACTCACCGTCGTTACCTTGTCTACGCACTTAATTGCTGTAGCCAAAGGGTTAATACACCCATCCCACTCTAACAAACCTCTTTTCCAAGTGTCCCATCTAGGAATTAATGTTGATTTTTCCCAGCCCATTGCACCATGATACTGCGCATTATGAATGGTTAAAATTGTTTTAACAGAAGCCAATTTTTGATAATCATAACAGTACTTCATCATGAATGGAACTAAGCCAGCTTGATGATCATGGCAATGAACAACATCAGGCAAACGCTGCCAACTTTTTAGCCAATCAACAACAGCAATCTGAAATCCAATAAATCTATCGGCATCATCTTCGTAGCCATAAATTTTTGGTCGGTCTAATAATCCATGTATGTCGACTAAGTATAAAGCATACCCTAATTGATTACTACTTTCTTTTATAATTGTGTAATTGAAAAACCAAGATCCTAAATAAGCATCGCCCTTATGGACTACTTCCCAACTTGTTTTTTCTAAAAAGGGGGTTTTGTACATAGGCATTACCACCATCGAATCTTGACCTGTTTTTACTTGGTATTTTGGCAATGCGCCTACCACATCACCCAAGCCTCCAGCTTTTGCCATCGGGTAACATTCTGCACTAATATGAACTACAAGCATGGAGGTATCATTTTGCTTTCAATTTACTAAATACTATTAACAATAAATGATTTTTTGTAGTCTAGGATTAAAAAAAATGAGTATTTTGGGGGATCGAATCAACGATTAAACAAACGATACTTATGAGCCAAACTAAACAGCCCACAAATACAGGGGCACTTACAACCCTGATTGTGGTATTCTTTTTCTGGGGATTTATTGCAGCTGGAAACAGTGTTTTTATCCCTTTTTGTAAAAACTACTTTGAACTAGATCAGTTCCAAAGTCAGTTAATTGATTTTGCATTTTATTTAGCCTATTATATTGGTGCGCTAGGTCTTTTTGCCTATGGTGCTTTAGGGGGCAGAGATTTGGTTGGAAAATGGGGTTATAAAAAGAGTATTGTTTATGGTCTATTATTCTCTGCAATTGGTGCCGCTGCAATGATTATTGCAGTGAATGCAAATACATTTACTGGGATGTTAGTTGGACTATTTATAGTAGCCTTGGGATTTTCATTACAACAAACAGCAGCGCAACCATTTGCGATTGCATTAGGCGATCCTTCTACAGGTACTAGCCGTGTGAGTCTAGGTGGAGGTATCAATTCATTTGGTACTTCTATTGGTCCAATCGTAGTCGCTTTGGCTTTATTTGGATCTGCTGCTGCAATTACAGACGAACAGATTAAACAATTGAGTTTAGATAAAGTAATTATTCTTTATACTGCAGTAGGTGGATTATTTATTGCAGCCGCTGCTTTATTTCATTTCTCTAAAAAAGTGCCAGCAGGCATCTCTGATGAGAAGATGGAGCCAGCTGGAAAAGCATTGTCTTTATTGGTGATAATGACAGGTGTATTAATAGCTATGTTCGTTCCAATTTTTGATAGTTATAAAAAGGATCCAAGCACACTAACAGATGCCGGACGTCATGCGTTAGAAACCTATAGATTAAAATGGCTAATTGGCGCATTAGCAACTGTAGTAGTTGGTTTATTAGCTGCAAATTTCACTGCACAAAAAAATGAAAAAGGTTGGGGCGCAATGAAATACCCACAATTAGTATTGGGTATGTTAGCCATCTTTGTTTACGTTGGTGTGGAAGTGGCAATTGGTTCTAACTTAGGTGAGTTATTAAAGCAAGCAGATTTTGGTAGTATATCCTCTTCAGCTATTGCTCCTTATGTATCTATGTATTGGGGTAGTATGATGATTGGACGTTGGGCTGGCGCTATCACTGCATTTGACTTTAAAAAGAAAACACAGCAATATTTAACATTTATTGTTCCAATCATCGCATTCGGAATTGTGATTGCCTTGAATAGCATTGCCCAGTATGACATGAGCCCTTTATATTGGTATATCATTTGTGTATTCATACAAATCATCGCTTTCTACCTAAGTCAAAACAAGCCAGCTAAAACTTTATTGATTTTTAGTTTAGTGGGTGTTATTGCAATGGTTTTAGGAATTTTTACAAAAGGCACTGTAGCAACTTATGCATTTTTAACAGGTGGATTGGCTTGTTCAATCATGTGGCCTTCTATCTTCTCTTTATCTGTTGCTGGCTTAGGGAAATATACGCCACAAGGTTCTGCTTTTTTAATCATGATGATTTTAGGGGGTGGTATTATTCCTCCTATTCAAGGAAAGATTGCAGATTATTTACAATCGTCCCATTTAGATCAACCAGGATTTGGTATTCATAATTCTTTCTGGGTACCTGCAATCTGTTTTGCTTATCTAGTATTTTTTGCAATTGCTGTGAAAGGCATATTGAAGAAACAAGGGATTAATTATGAAGAGGCTGAAACAAGTGGAGGTCACTAAAATAAAAACTTAATTTATTATGGAATCATATGTAGTAGGTGTCGATATAGGTGGTACAGGGACTAAATTTGGCATCGTAGATAAAGATGGGAATGTTTTATTCTCAAGTGAGATGTCAACAAAAAAACATCTTCAAGTGCACACATTCATCGATGAGTTACATGAACATTTATCTGAGATGATTGAGAAGGTAGGAGGTTTTGGACGTATCAAAGGTATTGGTATTGGAGCTCCCAATGGCAACATCTATACAGGCACGATTGAATATGCGCCTAATCTTCCCTGGAAAGGCATTATTCCTTTTGCAAAAATGGTACAGGATAAATTCAAGATTCCAGTTAAATTAACCAACGATGCCAATGCGGCTGCAGTAGGTGAAATGATGTATGGTGCTGCAAAAGGAATGAAGGATTTTATCATGATCACTTTGGGCACAGGAGTTGGAAGCGGTATTGTTGCAGGTGGTCAATTAATTTATGGCCACGATGGCTTTGCTGGAGAATTAGGACATACCATTATCATTCCTGATGGAAGACTACATTTAGGTACAGGCAAAAAAGGTTCATTAGAAAGCTATGCATCTGCAACTGGTGTTGCACAATCTGCCAAAGAAATTCTAACACAATCAGATCGTCCAAGTACTTTAAGAGCTTTAGAGCTTGAAAGTATCAGTTCGAAAGATGTTTACGAAGCTGCAGTAAAAGGAGATGAAGTTGCTTTAGAGGTTTTTGAATTTACTGGAAAAATATTAGGGATGTCTTTGGCTAACTTCATCATGTTCTCAAGTCCAGAAGCAATCATATTATTTGGTGGTTTAACAAAAGCTGGAGACATGATTTTGAAACCAACTAGAGAACATATGGAAGCGAATTTGATTGAGATATTCCAAAATAAAGTGAAGATATTAATCAGTCATTTGAAAGAATCAGATGCTGCAATACTTGGAGCATCCGCCCTTATGTGGGAATAGAATATTTAATTAGAAATAATAAAAAAGGCCACACAATGTGCGGCCTTTTTTATTATGATGTTGCTTAACTATTTTAAAAGTGCTTGCTCTTCCATCCACTTATTTCTACCCCATCCCTGTATCACGTGCTTTTCTGAATGATAAGACGATCTAACCAATGGCCCACTTTCCACATAATCAAAACCAAGTTCATAGCCAATTGCTCTTAATTCAGCGAACTCATCTGGGTGAACAAATCTTTGAACAGGTAAATGCTTTTTTGTGGGTTGTAAATATTGACCGATGGTAAGTACATCACATCCAACACCAATAAGATCTTTCATAGTTTGTATCACTTCTTCTTTTTCTTCTCCAATGCCCAACATAATGCCTGTCTTTGTGCGCATGCCACCTTTCTTTAAAGTCTCTAATACCTCTAAACTTCTTCTATACTTTGCTTGCACACGCACACGCTTTGTGTTTCGCTCTACTGTCTCCATATTGTGACTCACAACTTCTGGTGCCGCCTCAATGATTCTTTCTATTTGCTCTTTGATGCCCCTAAAATCTGGAATCAATGTTTCTAAAGTGGTATCTGGTGTTAAGGCCTTAATGGCTTTAATTGTATTTGACCAAATAATGGATCCTCCATCAGGTAATTCATCTCTATCGACACTTGTTAAAACAGCGTGCTTTACTTTCATTAAATAAATTGCTTCTGCTACACGTTGTGGTTCATCCCACTCAACTGGTTTAGGTCTACCTGTAGCAACCGCGCAAAATTGACAGCTTCTAGTACAGATATTGCCAAGGATCATAAATGTAGCTGTACCCTCACCCCAACATTCACCCATATTTGGGCAGTTTCCACTCTCGCAAATCGTGTGTAATTTATGTTTATCTACCAAGCCTCTAACATGTTTATAGCTTTCTCCAATTGGCAATTTAACTCTTAACCAATTGGGCTTTTTTGTATGTTGTTCTGCTGGTACTATTGGTAATTCTTGCATGCTTTTCTGTTATCAGTTGCAAAAATACAAGACTTGTGCTTAAATTAAGCCTTTCGTTGTAAATTTACCAAAATCACAAATCAATTAAATCTAAGGATATGACAGCTACAGTAACCTATGACGCTAATTTAAGAACCACCTGTTTACATCTTCAAAGCGGCTCTAGTTTTGAAACAGATGCGCCTTCAGACAATAAAGGTCAAGGTGCTCGATTTTCACCTACAGATTTAATTGCAACTGGATTAGGCGCTTGTTTGATAACTACAATGGGTATTAAGGCCGAGTCAATGGATATTAAGTTAGACGGTGCTAAAGTAGAAGTAACTAAAGTGATGATGAGTGAGCCAAGAAGAATTGGTAAAATTGTGATCGCAGTAACAATGCCTGCTTTAAACCTAGATGAGAAAACAATAGAAATTCTTGAAAGAGTTGGAAGAACCTGCCCTGTTGAAAGAAGTTTACACCCAGATATGGAATTGGATATTAGCTTTAAATGGTTGTAGGAAGATAGCTTAATAACTTACTTACTGGCAA
This sequence comes from uncultured Sediminibacterium sp., assembly GCA_964579885.1. Taxonomy (GTDB): domain Bacteria; phylum Bacteroidota; class Bacteroidia; order Chitinophagales; family Chitinophagaceae; genus Sediminibacterium. The sequence continues at coordinate 304,469 of CAZOHD010000002.1, read as the reverse complement.
ACCCATCACATTGTAGAAGTCGCCCTCGATTCCCTTAATTCCTACCACTCCAATCCAGTCTTGTATACCATAGGCACCTGCTTTGTCATATGGCTTATACTGGTCAATATAATAGCTAATTTGATCTTCGGTTAAAGGATGAAAATGAACGAATGTAGTTTCATGAAATGAACGTACTTGGTCTCCATTGATTAAAAACACGCCTGTAATTACACGATGTGTTTTCCCTGACAATTTCTTTAAGATTGAAATTGCATCTGCTCTATCAATTGGCTTTCCAATAATTTCATCCTCTAATACCACAATCGTATCTGCAGCAATAATCCATTTTCCTTTGTGTTGGGGGTACTCCTTATTGATTTTTTCTTGAACTGCTAATGCCTTGCTCTTAGCTATATGAACAGGCACTTGTCCGACCTGCATTTCTAAAGGAAAATCTTCTGGTGCTTCAGAAACGATTACATCAAATTGCAGATCTGCCCATGCTAATAATTGTTTCCTTCTTGGGGATTGTGATGCTAAAATATACGCACTCATAGTTTCAAATATTAAAGCACAAAATAAAAGAAGCCCATTGATAAAATGCCCATTAGCATCGCAAGTTTAATTAAATTACTCAAGCGATTAAAATCAGCTTTTGAATAAGCTTGTTTTAAATGAAATAAAACATATACCAAGGGCGCAATGATTGTAAGTACTGCATATGCAATTGGTATCCACCATCCAAAAGGGATAGCATACAATTGAATAATTGTAAGTACAAGAATAAGCACCATTAACCAAACCGCTACATATACTTTTGTTGTTTGCAATCCCCAAGCAATAGGCATTGTTTTACAGCCAAATTTTTCATCCCCACCCATGTCTTCCATATCTTTTAAAGCCTCTCTAATTAAGGTAAGTATAAATGCAAAACTGCTATAGAGTAACATTAATTTTAAAAATCTTAAATCCGTTGGACGCATTTGTGTTGGATGTAGCAATTGTAGTAAAGTGAATTTAGAAAAATATACCACCCCGATAGTCCATGCTGTTAATACAGCAATTACAACATTTCCTACTAAGAAATCTCTTTTAAAATTGGTAGAATAAAACCATAAAATGAATATGGTTGCTAAATTCGAAAAATGAATGTGCAGGTATTGCTGAAAAGGAAATACGATAAGAGAAGCGTAGATGCCACCAATGCTTAAAACTAAATGCCAAAAGATTACCCAACGTCTACTTATATAGGAGCCAACAACAACCGATTCAGGTTTATTTACCTGGTCAATATTTACGTCAAAATAATCGTTGATAATATATCCAGCCGCAGCAATACAAATACTTGTAACAACAATAAAATAGAATGTGTAATCAACCGTCAATTCAATATTTGAATAGAGCGGCTTATAAATACAAAAATGAAAAAGGGATTCTGCTAATAAAATAAAAAGCAAGTTGGGCCATCTTACTAATCTAAAAAAATGTAATAGGCTTTTCACGCTAGATTATTTAGCTTGAATTTGGTCCACAGTATCCCAATGGCCATTTAATTTAAGTACTTTTTCAATCACTTCTCTAGCACAGCCTTCTCCACCCTTTGCAACTGCCTTGTAGCTAGCAATTTGCTTTATATCAAAACAGGCATCTGTAGGGCATGCTGCAATGCCAACCACTTGCATTGCTTCGTAATCTGGCATGTCATCGCCCATGTATAAAATTTCTTCGAGTGGAATATTTTCGGTCAAGGAAAGTTTTTCTAATAATTCTTTCTTGTCCTTTACTTTCATATGAACCTCTTCAACACCTAGCTTTTCTAACCTGTCTTTTACTTCGGCAGAATGTCCGCCTGAAATAATCCAAACCTTATACCCTTTTTTAATTGCTAACTGAATTGCATAGCCGTCTTTGATATTCATTGATCGTACCATTAAACCATCAGGCATGACAATCAAACTGCCGTTGGTTAAAACGCCATCTACATCAAATGCAAAACATTTTATTTTTTCTAAGGCTGTTAACAAAGGTTTTATTTTTTTTGGTTATCGCGCCATTCGTATACCCAAGCACTTTGGATCATCTCCAAATGCCCTTCATTTGACTCTTCTTTTTTGCCTTCAAAATGAGGCAAGGTCAAAACCCATTCTAAAAGATCTGTGAAACGAACTCTATATATTTTGGATTCAGTGAAGTCATCCCCGAATTTTTCATATAATTTTTGGGCAATGTCTTCGTGGTCATTCCAATGGATTGGTGGCTCAAATTGGTTCATACTATTATTATATCTTTTAAATTATTCTCCTAAAAATTGTGTCTGATCAGGCAATACAACTTCAATTTCGCCAGATCCTGCTTTCAATTCACATTGACAACCTAATCTTGACTCAATTCTTGGGCTTACTGCTCTATCTATAAAATCTTCTTCTTTATCTGATAACTCTGCCAAATGTTCCATGCCCTTTTTCACATATAAATGACATGTGCTACATGCACAAACCGCACCGCAATTATGGTGCAATTCAATACCTGCATCTAAAATGACTTCTAATAAACTCTGGTCTGCAGCAACATTTTCTAAAGTTACCGACTCTAGTCCTTTTTGCTCGAAATTGATTTTTAATGAATACATAAATGCTCGTTACTGTTTTTGCAAAAATAGCTTTAAACGAGCAATAGGGAAAGCGCAAGGCTCCTTTTATTTGTCGAAATACAAAAAAAATGACTAGGAGCAGTTGTCTAGGACTATCTTTGCGTCCTAATCGTATTCCTATGGCTACAGTTGGCTTTTCTGAAAGAATTTACCTGCAATATTTAAGGACGAAATTCAAAACCTTAAGTAAACTTGCTCCCGCAACTGCTGGCAGAATGGCTTTTGACTTATTCTGTACCCCCTATCCTAAATATAAAAAAAGAAAAGCACCTGCAATATTTAACCATGCAAGGAACTTGACTGTGGTTATGAAGGACAAAACCAAGATCAAAGGATTCGAATGGCAGTCTAATTCACCAAATGGTCAAACTGTCCTTATTGCGCATGGATATGCAAGTTTCGCTTATAAATTTGAGCATTATATTACACCATTGTTAAAAATGGGTTATCGAGTACTAGCCTTTGATGCACCTGGACATGGCCAAAGCGAAGGAAAGCATATTAATGTAGTCGTTTACCAAGAGGCTATTGAACAAATAATGCAACAATGTGGCCCAGTAAATCATTTTATTGGCCATTCTTTAGGTGCACTTACTTTATCCATGATAGCTGAACAAATTGATCGGCCAAATGAAAGAAAATTCGTTTTAATCGCTCCAGCCACTAAAACAACGACAACATTTGATAACTTTTTTAAAATGATGCATTTTAACCAAGTTACCAAAGACGCTTTTATCAATCAAGTGCTTAGTCTTACATCGCATAAAGTTGAATATTTTGCGTCTGATCGCGCCTTAGCCAATTATAAGGGGCCACTACTTTGGGTTCACGATCAGGAAGATTTGGTTTGCCCTTATAAAGATTTGGAAGAATTTCAAAAGAACGCACCAAACAATGTAGAGTTTCTGATTACCAATGGATTAGGTCATAATAAAGTCTATAAAACAGCCGAAGTATTGGATCAAATAATGGCATTTTTGACTCCAATTAAGTAGATCATTTTTATTTTTTATCCGAAAGCTATAATATTGCAGCAAGGATAAAGCTGATTTTTTCACTTGAATTTGCTTTACCTTAGCGTATAAATAGTTGATTTTCAATATATAAATAACCCGAAGGAGCGGTTTGAGCTATGTCAAAGAACTTATTAATTGTGGAGTCGCCTGCAAAAGCGAAGACGATAGAAAAGATTTTGGGCGATGAATTTGAAGTAAGAAGCTGTTATGGCCATATCAGAGATTTGGAGAAAAACGATATGGGTATAGATATGAAAAACCATTTTGCACCTAGGTATATGGTACCAAGTGAAAAAGAGAAAGTGGTGAAGGAACTTAAATCTATGACTAAGAAGGCTAAAGAAGTCTGGCTTGCATCGGATGAGGACCGTGAAGGAGAAAGTATTAGTTGGCATTTAGCAGAAGTTTTAGGTTTAGACCCTAAAAAAACAAAGCGTATTGTTTTTCATGAGATCACAGCTCCAGCCATAAAAAAAGCAGTTGAAAATCCTCGTCTAATCAATATGGATTTGGTGGATGCACAACAAGCAAGAAGAATATTAGATAGAATAGTAGGTTTTGAATTAAGCCCTGTTTTATGGCGTAAAATTGGCATGCAAAGAAGCTTGAGCGCAGGACGTGTTCAAAGTGTTGCAGTTCGTTTAATTGCCGAAAGAGAAAGAGAAATTAACCAATTTATTCCGGAGAGTGTATTTAAAGTATCTGCATTATTTTCTGCATTGGATATCAATAAAAAGAAAGTAAAATTCAAGGCAGATGGCCCTCAGAAATTAACGACTGCTGGTGCTGCAGAAAAATTCTTAAACGAATGTAAGGGTGCAAAATATACCGTTAAAGACATTACAGTAAAAGACGGGAAACGCACGCCATCAGCACCTTTCACAACTTCTACCTTACAACAAGAAGCATCAAGAAAATTGGGATACGGAGTGAGTAAAACAATGCTACTTGCACAAAAATTATACGAGAGTGGTAAGATCACGTATATGAGAACTGATAGCATTAGTTTGAGTGAAACGGCTATAGATGCAATCAAAGCAGAAATTAAATCAAGCTTTGGCGACAAGTATTACCAACCAAGAAAATTCAAGAATAAAAACGAAAGTGCACAAGAGGCGCACGAAGCTATCCGCCCTACTTATATGAATGAGAGCAAGGTAGATGATGCTGATACAAATCGCTTATATGAACTAATTTGGAAAAGAACGATTGCTTCACAAATGAGTGATGCACAATTTGAAAAAACAACTGCTAAAATTGAAATTTCTACAAACAAAGAAACTTTAACAGCAAGTGGTGAAGTGATGAAATTTGATGGTTTCTTGAAAGTATACTTAGAAGGAAAAGACGACGATGATATAGAAGAAGATACAGACGAGTCTGATGGTGAAGCACTATTGCCACCTTTAGCAAAAGGACAAGTGCTTGATTTTATAAGTATGACAGGGGTTGAAAGATTTAGCCGACCAACCTCGAGATATACTGAAGCAAGTTTGGTCAAAAAATTAGAAGAATTAGGAATTGGAAGACCTTCTACCTATGCACCTACTATCTCTACCATTGTGAAACGTAACTATGTAGAAAAAAGAGAGAAAGAAGGTGTTAAAAGAGTATATCAAATACTTTCATTGGACGCAAAAAATGTCATTAAAACAGAGACCGCCTCAGAAATTACTGGTGCAGAAAAAAATAAATTATCCCCTACCGACTTAGGTTTGGTTGTAACCGATTTCTTGAAATTGCATTTTGAAAAAGTAATGGACTTTGGTTTCACAGCAAAAATTGAAGGTGAATTTGATGAGATTGCTTTAGGAAAATTGAAATGGAGTAAGATGTTGGAGAATTTCTACCAACCTTTCCACGAAACTATTGAGCATACACTTGAAACGGCAGAAAGAGCTAAAGGGGAACGCGAACTAGGTTTTGATCCAATTAGTGGCAAGAAAGTGATCGCGAGAATGGGTAGATATGGCCCAATGGTACAAATTGGACATCAGGATGAAGAAGAAAAGCCAAAATTTGCAAAACTTAAAGCTTCTCAAAGTATCGAAACCATTAGTTATGAAGAAGCGATGGAACTATTCAAGCTTCCAAGAACTCTAGGCTTATTTGAAGACGAAGAAGTAACAGTCAATATTGGTCGTTTTGGCCCTTATGCTGCCCATAGCAAGAAGTTCTATTCCTTAAACAAGGAAATGGATCCTTATACTGTAAGCCTTGAGGAATTGACTCCTATGATTGCAGAAAAGCGTAAAGCAAAAGACGAACGTACCATTAAAGTATTTGAAAAAGAGAAAATCCAGTTACTACGTGGCCCTTATGGTCCTTATATCAAGCAAGGTTTACGCAATTTTAAATTGACAAAAGAACAACAAGAAAAAGTTGAAGAGTTGTCAATTGAGGAAGTAAAAGAGATTATCGAAGAATTGAAAAAGAACCCTCCACGCAAGACTGCTCGAAAGAAAAAGGCATCTTAATAATAATTGTAGCGTTTTAAAGAACATAAACGCTACAATTATTCTACTCTAATGATTTATATAAAAAAAGATCGCATCATTGATGCGATCTTTTTTTATATGCCACTTTTAAATTCTAAGTAAGTAGATTACAAGTAAAAATTAAGCCATTGAAGGACTTGGCTTGCTCATTGATTTCAAGAAATGTATATGTGCTTTTACGGCACTTAATACTGTTGGGTATTCAATATAATTCAGTTGAAACTCAGCACATGCCTCTTTAACTATCTTACTTATTGCAGGATAGTGAACATGAGAAATTTTAGGAAATAAATGGTGTTCAATTTGAAAATTCAACCCACCTACCAACCAGCTTACAATCTTGCTTTTTGTAGCAAAATTAGCAGTAGTCTGTATTTGGTGTGCCGCAAATTCGTCAGGTAATCTATTCTCAGGCTGTATCGCTACTGGAAAATCAGTATGTTCAACAGTATGTGCTAATTGAAATACGATGCTTAAAACAAAACCTGCAAAAAAAGTACTTACAATAAAACCGACTAACCAAGCTTGCCATCCTAAAACTAGGATAGGAATCACGACAAAAATAGCAGCGTGGTAAACTTTGACAATCCAGAACTCAAAATGATCTGCAATTGACATTTTTTTCAAAGGAATATTGCCGATTTTTTGTTTGAAGTATTTATTGTAATCTGTAAAGAAAATCCAAAATACATATAATAACATGTATAGTATACTAAAATAAATATGTTGGAAACGATGTAAAACATAATGTTTTTGCGTGGGTGCCATTCTCATAAAAACACCTACTTCAATATCATCATCTACCCCATCAACATTCGTATAGGTATGGTGGATGGTTACATGCTTCATACTCCACATAAAACGACTTGCTCCAAGAATACTGATAGAAGAGGATGCTAACTTGTTTAACCATGCATACCTACTAAAACTACCATGACTGCCATCGTGCATAATGTTAAATCCAATTGCAGCAATTAAGCCACCAAAAAACAAACATTCAAAAATAGCTATTACAGTTGGAGGTGTGAAAAATACAAGATGAATATAGGTAACAAAAAATAAACTTACTAAGATTGCCGCCTTCGTAAATAATTTATAATTACCCGTGCCACGAATAGTATGTTCTTCTAAATATTGATTGACTCTTTTCTTTAATTCAGCATGTAATGATTTATTCACTACAGGGAATTTAGGGACGGAAACAGTTTGATTTTGCATAAACTAGTTTAGACTTTAGTATATGCAATGTAAGTCATTAATTGAATAAAAGGTGCTTAATGAGTGCTAAAAATAAGTGAACGTTTGAGATATAAATTTATTACATCATTAGATAAATATACATATCCACAATAGTTGGATAACTTGATTCGTTTGTTTAACTTTTTTTACGTCAATTTGAACAAGAATTAGGACGATCTATTCAACTATGTTGCCAAAAACTGAAGAAATAAAAGCATTATTTAGCCTCATCGATGATCCAGACGAGGAAGTATTTAGTACGATAGCTGATCGACTTTTAGATTATGGCAGTCCGATCATCCCAGACCTGGAAAATCTTTGGGAAAATACCTTAGACGAATCCACTTTAGAACGCATAGAAAAGATGATTTATAAACTGCGTTTAAAAGATATCAAACAACAAATAATTGAATGGAGTACACAACCAAAGCCATCACTTTTTGAAGGTGCTTTAATTCTTGTAAAATACCAATACCCAGAATTAGCCTTAGATCCTTTAAGGCATCAATTAGAAAAAATTCGTCGTAATATATGGCTAGAGTTAAATAATTATTTAACGCCACTTGAACAAGCCAATGTGCTTCGTAATATTTTATTCAGCTACTATCAAATTAAAGGAGTAGAAGTAAATTATGAAAACCCTGAAGATTTTTTGGTTTCTTCTCCACTACAATCCAAGCCAGGAAATGCTTTTGCAAACTCTTTGATTTATGCAGAATTATGTCAACAATTAGAAATTCATGCTGAATGGATCAATATTCCTAAGCAATGTATACTTGCCTATTTTAGTGCAGATTGGGAGCCGCATGAAATTGTCCCAAATCCACAAGAATTTATACAATTTTATGTCGAAGGCACTTCTGGACACCCCTTCTCTCAAAAAGATATGGACCAATATTTTTTAAGACACAATATTGAGCCTAAAACTGTTTATTACAAAAGACTATCTAACCAAAGGGTTATAAAAAAAATGATCCTTGAATTTGCAAAATGTTTTCAAAGTCCGACACTGCAATTTAAACGTGACGACTTAATTGAATTAGCAAGTTTATTAGATTAAGTGACAAATTTTTTAAGGGAATGCAAGAACAATTCGAACATATTTATACAAGTCCAATTGGTCGAATTAAAATCACTGCAGATAATGATTGTATTCAAACAATCCTTTTTTTGGAGGAACAAGATCAAAGTGCTAACAAGTTAGAAAATGAAAGTCCTCCAGTTATTCATCAATGTATTGACGAATTGATTGAGTACTTTAATGGTTCTAGAACAAAATTCACTGTCCCAATTCATCAAAGTGGTACAGACTTTCAACAAAAGGTTTGGAAAGAATTATACGAAGTGCCCTATGCAAAAACAATGAGTTATGCGGAATTAGCAAAAAAATTAGGTGACCCTAAAGTAATTAGAGCAGCCGCATCTGCAAATGGTAAAAACAAAATTGCCATCATTGTACCCTGTCATAGAATCATAGGTTCCGATAAAAATCTAACAGGTTATGCATGGGGATTGGCAAGAAAAAAATGGTTATTACAACACGAATTTAGGATAGGACTGGGTGTTCAAACCTTATTTGCCTAAAATCGATCCTGTAAAGCCAAATGGCAGGATATAATCAGCCGAAGGTATGACCATGATCTTTCCGGTCTTTCCCGCTAATATTAGCTTTATGGGCGCTTTATACCTTATCTCATAATCTAATAAGGATTGTCTGCACATGCCACAAGGAGACAAAGGATGATCTGACGCTGCTCCATTGGGTATATAACTAATCGCCATTGCAGTGATTGTTTCTTTTGGATGTTGACTACCAATACTATTTAATAAAGTTCTTTCTGCGCAGATTCCAACTGGATAACTTGCGCTCTCTTGATTCGAACCAATAACAATTTGTCCATTTGACAGTCTTGCTGCCGCACCAACCTTAAATTTAGAATAAGGTGCAAATGCTGTTTCTACTGCTTCATAAGCAGCATTCAATAAAGCAAGATCTTCTGACTGCATCTCTTGTTTTGTATCAAACTCTTCGTAGTCAAATTCGAACTTCTTTTGCATTCTTTTTATTTTATTAAATTAAACAACCTATTCCATCTGATTGATTGGCTATAGCTAAACCAGATTAATGCCGCACGTCCAACAATATGTGTCTCTGGAACAAAACCCCAATAACGACTATCTTGACTTCGATGACGATTATCTCCCATCATCCAATAATAATTCTGTTGTATAGTGTAAGTGCTAGTTGTTTTCCCATTGATCAAGTATTGACCATTCATAGTTGTGATCTTATTGTTTTCATAGCCCTCAATCAACCTTCTATAAATTTCAATAGTACTATCATTCAATACTACTTTATCCCCTTTTTTGGGTATTCTAATTGGACCATAATTATCTGCGGTCCAAGGATAATGTGTAATGTCATTCGGGAAAGTATAACCAACATTTTGATCCTCAAATAAATCAACCGACTTAACATTTGGCAATCTCTTTAAACTTGCAGCAGCTGATGCAGTTATGTTTAATTTGAATGTATTGGGCCTGCCCTCTACAAATTGAAAATCTGCAGTAGCCTCATTGATATTAATTCCTAAACTGTCTTGAATAAAATCTTCTGCCAATGGTCTGCCATCCGTTTCAATTAAATATTCTGTTTGCATATTCGGCGCCATCAATGCAGGTGCACCATTTACAAATAATCTACTTTTCTTGATCTCTATTACATCTCCTGGGATACCCACGCAACGCTTGATATAGTTATCCGTTTTGTCCATAGGATGCACTAAAATTGGATAATCTGCTTGAAGCTTCTCACGATCATTATTGTATTGAGGACTTCTCAAGACATCGTAATATGGTATTTTAGATCCAAATTCTGGAAGATTTATAATGGTATCGCCAGTTGGGAAGTTGAACACAACCACATCGTTCCTTTGTACATCTCTCAACTTTGGAAAACGTTTATAATCCAACTGTATCCATTTTAAATAAGACGGTGTAGTTGGCGCGCCAGGTAATGTATTATGTACAAAAGGAAATGACAATGGTGTTTGTGGTATTCTTGCACCATAAGTTACTTTGTCAACAAATAAAAAGTCATTCACTAACAAAGTTTTTTCCATACTTTCTGTAGGAATCACAAATGCTTCAAATAAAAATGTTCTAATTAAAGTTGCTGCTACTACTGCAAATACGGCTGCATCTACCCACTCTCTTGATGCCGGTTTATGGTAATGCGTTAATGCATCTTCTCCAAACCATTTTTCATTTTTGTCCACCCCTAGATAAGGCAAATATATAAATGGTGCTAAAACAGTTAATGTATGGTGTATTAATTTAACACGTTTAAAATGCATCACAAAAATAATAGTGATCCACAAAGTCACAAACTGTCCTAAAATTGGAATCAATTGTAACCAAAACCAGAATGTAGGAATTTTACATAGCTTAACTACTTCCCATGTATTGTAAATTGGAATGATGGCTTTATTTGCAGGAACCCCTGCTTTTTTTAACATCATAAAAATTCCAATATGCCATCCTAACCAATAAAGAATAAAAAGTATCATGCCCATATAGTTGTAATTATATAATACAAAAATATCCCTTTGTGAGGGATATTATATAAAAAGATTTATTAGCCGTTAAGCCATGGTTTGAATGGTTAAAAACAAGGATTTACCTTATTTGTATTGGTGTAAGACTTCTTTCACCAATTTAACAGAACGGGTAACGTCTGGAATAGCTAAGGCAGTTAAATTAGGCGCATAGTGCATTGGAGCATCTGCGCTGGTAATTCTTCTGATTGGAGCGTCAAGGTAATCGAAACCTTCTTTTTGAATTCTATAACTTAATTCAGAAGATACAGAAGCAAAAGGCCATTGCTCTTCGATTATCACCAAGCGGTTGGTTTTTTTAACACTTTCTAAAACAGTCATCCAATCTAAAGGACGTATTGTTCTTAAGTCAATCACTTCTGCACTAATCCCCTCTTTTTCTAATTCTTCGGCAGTAGCTAATGCGACTTTCATCATTTTATTGTAAGAAACAATTGTGATATCTCTTCCAGGTCGCTTTACGTCTGCCTTGCCTAATGGGATATAATATTCTTCTTCAGGCACATCACATTTATCTCCATACATTACTTCACTCTCCAAAAACATGATTGGATCTTCTTCGTAACGTATTGCTTGTTTTAATAAACCTTTTGCATCATATCCATTAGAAGGTGAAACCACTTTAATACCAGGAATATTTGCTAAATAACTTTCAAATGCCGTAGAGTGCTGAGCACCTAATTGACCTGCGCTACCATTTGGCCCACGCATTACAATCGGACAACCAATTTGACCACCACTCATCGCCAACATTTTACTTGCTGTGTTTAAAATTTGGTCTAGAGGTAATACTGCAAAATTCCAAGTCATGAACTCAACAATAGGTCTTAATCCATTTTGAGCTGCGCCAACTGCAACAGCAGTAAAACCTAATTCAGAAATAGGTGTATCAATGACTCTTTTTGGTCCAAATTCAGCCAACATTCCTTGACTTACTTTATATGCACCATTGTACTCTGCAACTTCCTCTCCCATTAAAAATACGCGTTCGTCTCTTCTCATTTCTTCATTCATCGCTTCGCGTAATGCTTCTCTAAAGGCTATTGATCGCATGAAAAATCGTTTTTATTTTGAAATGCAAAAATAACGTATATCAAGGAAAAATGAACTTCTTTGGGTAAAAAAAATCCCCTCCCGAAAATCGGGAAGGGATTACTAACTAACCCATCTGAGTGCCTAGAATACGTTATAAGCAAAGCTTACATAATACAATCCACCAATTGCTGGACTACCATGTGCTGTGTTATAATACGTGTTCATAATATTTGTACCACCTACTTTGATCAAAGACTTGATATTAGGTAATTTATAAGTTAAAACAGCGTCTAAAGTGTTAAATGAAGATACTTGACCCACACCGAATGTTCCTTCGTAAGTGAATCCATCTTGGTAACGATAGATAGCACTGAATCCCAAACGATTCTTTAATGCAAATCCACTATTATTTAATGCGATGTTAGATCTAAATTTAGGTGTATTGAAGTAAGAGATAAATCCTTCTTGTAAACCACCTATTTTGTCGCCATAAATGCTACTAGATACAGTAAAGTTTCCAGGCAAGATATAGTCTAATGAAAGACCCCATCCAGAAGTGTTCACTTCTTGAGTTGAGTTTGTAGAGATACTGTAAGCTATTCGCTTGCTAGCATCTAATACATCTAATGGACTTGGAGTTGCTGCATTTCTAGATTGTAAAACGGTTACACCACTAATGAAGTTTTCATATTTACCAAAATAGTAATAGAAATCGATCAATAATTTCTTAGCAACCAAGCCCTTATAACCAACTTCATATGAACTCATTGATTCTGGCTTGAATTCAGGGAAAGCTTGTACTTGAAGTAAAGCTGGGTTTGGAGCACCTGCTAAAGCAGAAGCACCAAATGCATTTACACTAGCTAAAGAATAGGCTGGGTTGGTGTTGAAATTGTAGAAGTTTCTTAACTGAGGCAATCCACCCATTAATCTTGTACCACCACCAATCAATAAATTGATCCATTGGTTTTGAGTAGTTGGGAAACGGTATGCTGTTTGGTAAGATAAACGCAAGTTGTGGTCTTCTTCTAGCTTAACTACTAAAGTAGCTCTTGGCGTAAAACGACCTTTAAAATTGTCATTTTTATCGTAACGAGCAGAAACTGAGAATTTAAATAAATCATCTAAGAAACGCTTAGACAATTGTGCATATGCACCAGTCTCATTGATCTTAATTTTTGCAGCTGTATCCGCAAATAAAGTTCCTTGTGAGTTTAATAAATATTGTCTTGTACTAGCACCCAATAAGAAGTCGGCATTATATTTTTCTAAACCTAAAGCTTCAGTCAAATTGTATTGACCTTCAAATACACGTAATGAAGATCTATCTAAGAACATCGCACCACCTTGTGAGATTGGCGTATTTGTTAAAGCTTGGAACATTGGATTGTTTCCAATAAATCCTGTTGGTCTACCTGCATCCGCATTTGCTCTTGCACCAGCATGAGCAGCTTGTTGATTCATACCTGCACTTAATAAAGTTGTATAAGTTGCAGCATAAGTAGGATACCAAGTAGTACTAGGCTTCCATGCTTCATTGAAATAACGTGCGGCAATTGTAGAGTTGAATGAACCTCCAGAATTTTCTAAAGTTGTGTAAGCTCTTAAATACCAGTTTTTAGATTTTAATTCTGCTTTGTATTGACCCATTCTTAAGTCCTTTAAAGAATATCGGTCACTACCAGTGTAAACAGTATTACCAAAACCATTATAAGCAGCAATTGAAGCTTCTACATTATCATTGATCTTATAATGCATAGATCCTTGGAATTTCACGTTTAGTGCAGTAGGATCAATAATATCTTTTTCAGCATATCCAGTTCTACTTACATTTACACCATTGAAATGTCCTCTTTTATCACCCCATAAAAATGCCGCATTAGCACCTAAAGCAGCACCGCCAGCAGCAGTTAAGAATGCTTGATAAGAAGCTAAAGTTGGATATAACGCAGCTGCATTATATAAGCTATTGAAAGTAGCAGTACCTACAGCAGAACCGTATGCACTTACTAAAGAACCTAAAACGCCACTTTTAACAGCAGCTCCAACACCTGCTAAAGAACTTGTAGTTTCATCACCATAAAAGTTTACACCATCATAGTTAGGATCAGAAGCTCTATTTCCAGGAATTAATTGACCGTTTTGAGTACCAGTTGTTCTAGAATAGTTAAGATCGCTTGTCGCTCTCCAATCTTCTGCTTCTGTATACTGCATGCTAAATTTATAAGCAAAACGATCGCCTATTTTCTTAGCATATCTTACTGTCCAATCTTTGAAAGGCGCTAAAGCTCGTTGTTTGTTGTCAACATGGTTGATACCTTGTCTAATTTGGAAACTTAAACCTTGGTATTTGAACGGATTCTTACTGTTAATTAAAACTGTACCGTTCATACCACCTTGGCCATATAATGCAGAAGAGGCACCTGGTAATAATTCGATATTATCTACGTCTAATTCAGTCAAACCAACAATGCTTCCTACAGAGAAGTTTAAACCTGGTGCTTGGTTATCCATACCATCAATCAATTGATTAAGACGGTTGTTACCACTACCATTGAAACCTCTTGTACTAATACTTTTAAAAGTCAAGCTAGCTGTATTCACATCTACTCCCTTCAAAGTACCCAATAAATCATAATAGTTAGATACTGGGGCATTTTTGATTGTAGTATTGTTGATTCTTTCAATTGTTACTGGAGACTCTAAAATACGCTCCGCAACTCTTGATGCAGCAACAACTACTTCAGTTCCTAAAGTGAATGCTTGCTTTAAGCTTACATCTACTTTAGCAGTGCCTGAATTCACTACAAATTCTTGATTTTCAAATCCCACCGAACTAAAAACCAATGTATAAGGTGCCTTTTGAGACACGTTTAATTTGAAAGTTCCTTTGTCATCCGTGTAAGTTCCTACGGATGAACCTTTAATTGTTACAGATACTGCAGCAACGGTTTCACCAGTTGTTGCATTTTTTACTGTACCAGTGATTGTTCCTGCATTTTGAGCCATTGCACTTATTGCTGTAAAAGCAACCGCACAAAAAAGACCAAAACGAGTTAGTAATCTTGTCATAATAATTGTTTTTAAATTGAATTGTATGGCAAAATACCAAATAGTTGGCAAAACAGAAAAAATTATCAAAATACTGTTAAAGTTTTTATTTTCGTAGTATGAACCCCACTCAATTCCCAGGACTCAAAAATACCTATCATGGCAAGGTTAGAGACGTCTATTATATTGAAAATGAATTACTTGTGATGATTGCAAGTGATAGAATTTCAGCTTTTGATGTTATTTTACCTAAGCCAATACCCTTTAAAGGGCAGGTTTTGAACCAAATTGCTGCTTATATGCTTGATTCGACCAAGGATATTTGCCCAAATTGGCTCATCAGCATTCCAGCACCCAATGTGGCAATAGGTAAAAAATGTACCCCATTTAAGATCGAAATGGTAGTTAGAGGCAACTTGGTGGGTCATGCCTGGAGAACTTATCAAGCTGGTGGCAGAAGCTTATGTGGCGTTCAATTACCAGATGGTTTAAAAGAAAATGATTATTTCCCTACTCCAATCATCACACCTTCCACTAAAGCAAGTGAAGGTCACGACGAGGATATTTCAAAAGAGGAAATTATAGCCCAAGGTTTAGCATCTGCTTCTGATTGGGCTATTTTAGAAAAATATGCATTGGCACTTTTTGCAAGAGGTAAAGAAATTGCGGCAAAAAGAGGTTTAATATTAGTAGATACTAAATATGAGTTTGGTAAAATTGGTGACACCATTTATTTAATGGATGAAATTCATACGCCAGATTCTTCAAGGTATTTCTATGCAGATGGATTTGAAGAAAGACAATCGAAACAAGAAAAACAAAAACAATTAAGTAAAGAATTTGTTAGAGAATGGTTGATTGAAAATAATTTCATGGGCAAGGAAGGGCAAACTGTTCCAAACATGACCGAGGAATGGATTGACACTATTTCTAAAAGATATATAGAATTGTACGAGCAAATTATTGGAGATGCATTCAAACCGGAACCAAAAACTGAATCAGAAACATTTGAATTAGTCAGTTCCGCCCTACAACAACTTGGAATACATTAATAAAAAAAATCCCGATTATTATCGGGATTTTTTTTATACAATTAAAGTAATCACTTATTTTACTTCGATATCTATTCCTAATCTCGGTCTTAGTCTATGTTTTGATTTATTAAAAACCTGCATTCCTTTCTTCACTCCTTTCCTTAATGCTTCTTGTTCTTCTATTGGCATGTGATAAACCTCCTTACAAGCAGTGGTACAACATCCATCAAATTCTTTTGCACATTCGTCGCACTGAATAAAAAGCAAATGACATGCATCATTCTTGCAATTGGTATGTGTATCTGCAGGCTTGCCACATTGGTGACAACTCGCTATAATATCCTCTGTTATTTTTTCTCCCAATCGATCATCAAAAACAAAATTCTTTCCTTTAAACTTACTCTCTAATCCTGCCTCCTTTATTTTGTTAGCATAATGTATTATACCACCTTCCAAATGAAATACGTTTTTAAAGCCTTCATGCAACATATAAGCACTTGCCTTTTCACAACGTATTCCACCAGTACAATACATGATAATATTTTTGTCTTTGTGGGGCTGCATCATTTCTGCAGCCATCGGTAATTGATCTCTAAAAGTATCAGAAGGGATTTCAATGGCGTTTTCAAAATGTCCAACTTCAAATTCATAATGATTGCGCATATCAATCACGATCGTGTCTGGTGACTCTAATAATGCATTCATTTGTTGGGCATTCACATACTTCCCTTTATTCTCCATGCTAAAATTTGGATCTTCGATGCCGTCTGCAACCACTTTTTCTCTTACTTTAATTTTAAGTACCCAAAAGCTTTTTCCATTGTCATTTACCGCTTTGTTAAGTCTTATCCCATTTAATGGCTTGAATGAATATAGATAAGCTTTAAATACTTCGAACAAATGTGTTGGCACACTAATTTGCGCATTAATACCTTCTGTTGCAATATAGATTCGACCAAATACCTGCATCGCATTTAATGCGCGGTACATTTCATCTCTAAAATTAACTGGATCTTGAATTGGGAAATACTGATAAAAACTAATTGTTGTACGTTCAAAATTTTCTTCGTACAATTTTTGTTTCAACTCTTTGTTTGAAACACGATTGTGCAGTTGTGCCATAAGATATAATTTAAGCTCAATTACAGGTTAAGCAAATTGGACACAAAGATAGGTGAATTTGGATTTTATTATAACGCAGAATAGCTGATAAAAATCAGCTATTCTGCGTTATTTAATCAATTAAAAATGAATTACGCTGGCTTTCTAACAAACGAGCCTGTTAAGGATGCTAATCCTCCTAACAAAGCACCAACAAAAGCAGTCACTAAGATTAAGGCAATATAAGAACCGCCAAGTGGAAGTATCTGAGCAACTTTAGTAGACAGAATATGATTATTTGCAAGATCAATACCAAAAGCTAAGCCAGCCCATAAAGCCCCAACACCTAGAGCACCAGCAACAAATGACTGGATTGGTTTAATTGGCAATGCAATCGCTATTATTAGATTAGTGATAACAAAACTCCACCAAGGTAAATTGCCATAAATGCCCACAGCAAATGTGACCAAAGCAACTAATATGATTGATAATATAAATTTCATTTTGAGTATTTTTAAATTGATAAATTTTTAATTAAGCGGCAGTTTTTTTGAATTGAATATGCCATTTTGTTCTTTCATGTAGCTTTAACTTTTCCTTAGGCAAGAAAAGTAATCTATAATATTTGCCTGCTGCCCAATAATCAACAAAACTATCATAATAAGGACTTCCTGGATTACCACTTTGACCACCTGGATACAAGCCATAAGCTTCTATATCATCCGTTAAATGAACAACCATTCTCCAACTTGGTCCATGATTCTCCCCTGTTGCATTTATAATATTCACTCCTCCTCCAATTGGTAGGTTTAACCTACTTAATGCTGGTATTTTTGTTAAATGCAAAACGCGCGTTGCCTTGTATGCTTCCCAACTTAACTTATTTTCTTTTTCTAGTTCAAGGCATTTTAACGTTGCTTTTTCAATACCAATAAGCACTTGATCTTTTAAAGATTCTACCTTGTCCTTTGTTCTAATATCATCTGCAACAGTAAAATTTGTATCACGATTCATTTGTTCTAATAAAACAAACGCTTCAGGCTTTGTTAATGGAATAACAGAACCTGCTAATTCATCTGACCAAACAGCAGATTCAACGCTATCCCAAATTAATTTAAAGATTGTAATACCTTTTTCTGACGGGTGATTGTATAAATTCCATTGACTCATCGTCTGCACCATTCTTTGAGCATCCTTACTTAAACGATTCATCTCAATGAATTTCATTAAAGCTGGTCTTGCTTGTTCAGCAAATACATTATAATTATTTGCCTGCAATGCTTGCATGTCTTGCGCTGTCACTTGTGACATAGTAGCCAATTGCTTGTTGACACTAATACCTCTATATAAAGGGAACGAACTTGCTGTACCTAAATAATAAGGGTAACTAGCATCTGTCGATTTCTGATTTGCACTACTCACAAATCCACGTTCTGGATTTTTAATCATTGGATTTTCCTCAAATGGAATGATCCCCTGCCAATCATAACTACTATCTTCTCCAGGCATAATAAAATCACCCTGTCTATCCCATCTTGCTACAAAATCTCCTTGTTGTTTAATTGCAATGTCTCCTGACTTAGTCGCCACCACGAAATTTTGACCAGGACATTTCCATAATTGAATGGCCTTAGAATAATCGTCAATATTCTTTGCTCTATTTAATTGATAAAAAGTCTCTACACCAGTAGATGGATTATGCGCTGTCCATTTAACTGCAAGTGTTCTACCTTTTGATTGCGGATTTTGATAAGCTGCATCAAACATCACAGGTCCCCAATGACTCATAGCAATATTTTCAACCACATCTGCACTATCTTTTACTTTGATCACTTCCACCCTTTTTGTTACAGCCTTCCACGCACCATTGTACCAATATTCATTTTGAGTCGTATCCTTGAATTTCAATTCATAATAATCTAAGACATCTCTTCCCGCATTGGTCACACCCCAAGCTAAACTATCATTGAATCCAATGATTACCGCTGGAGATCCAGGAAAACTTGCACCATAGGTACTATGAGTTGGCGTCGTAATTTGTACTTCATACCATAAAGAAGGAAGATTCAATCCCAAATGCGGATCACTACAAACAATTGGTCTACCCGACTTTGTCATAGTGCCACTCACTGCCCAGTTATTACTTCCGTTATTTGGATCTGGTGCTTCTGGAGTTTCCACCACTTTAGCAATATCTACATTGGCTTCTTTTTTCAAATAGGCTATATCTGATGATGCAGGTTTGACTGGAATAATACTTGGTTCAGCATAAGCAGTTCCTTTTGGAATAATTGGATCTAATGAATCTTGTTGATTGGTGTATAATTTATCAAATAAGTCATACCCTAAATAGTCTCTTGTATTTGTTAATTGCAAATCGGCACTTGCAGATCTACCAGTCAAATCGTATGACATAAACATTAAAAATAAGTAGGTCTTTTTTGGAGTCCATTTTTCAGGCTCAAAATTCATCAACTTATATTCAAAAGGCATATCCTCCGGTGCCATCTGATCTAAATATGCATTTACTCCTGCAGTATAAGAATCCACTGTTGCTTTCATAACAGGATTATTTTCATTGATATAAGTTTCAGTTTTTTCTGCACCATAGACCATTCCCAGTCTTCTGAAAAAACGATCTATTGACAATTTATCTGCACCAGCCACTTCACTTAAACGACCAGCAGCTACCCTAGTTTGGAAGTCCATTTGCCAAAATCTATATTTTGCATGTAGATAGCCTTGTACATAATAAGCATCTTCATCATGGTCAGCAAAAATATGTGGTACTAAACGATCATCCATATAAACATCCACATCTCCTTTTAGATCATTGGCAAGAATTGAAACATCAAAATTGGTATTCACTTTTTCAGCATTCTTCCAAAATCCATGTTGAGGAGATAAAAAATAACCTAATCTAGGTGCCTTCGTAGCGCCTAATTTCAATTGTATGTTTAATGTAAAAACAAGTCCAGCTGTTACAGTCGCTGACACTAAAAATGGTAAGATGCGCATAGCGATAATTTAGACCTCTAATGTAGTAATTATTTGCTTACACTAGTCCTAAAAAATGCTAAATGGCCTTGTAATGATAGATAAGGATGAGCATCGATTAAAGATTCAGTTTTTTGAATACAGGACTGAATGAATTTTTGATGCTCAATAGAACCCGCAAAAAATGGCTTATGATTGAAAGCTAATTGAATTTCAGCTACCTGTTTCATTAGCAATTGTGTATCTGCATCCATATAGGTTTCAATCAATTTATCCCAAACATAACCAGATGCTGCAAAATTAGGGTGTACTAAATCCTCCGCATAAAATCTATAATCTCTCAAATCATCTATTACATATTCATATGCAGGGAAATAGTCAAGCTTATCCAATTGGGAAATAAGTTCATGAACAGCATGTATTAAAACAGCCTTACTTCTATTATTTTCAACTAAGCCCTCTCTTAAATGCCGAACGGGGCTTATTGTAAAGGTGATATGCAAATTTGGATTGAAGGCTTGTAGACGTGTTACCAAATTTTTAAGCGACTCAATTAATTCAGCTGGTCCCATAAGAGATTTATAAAACCAATCCGAAGGTGCTTTATGATTGTTGGCGACAACTTGACCCTTTCCAAGAGGGGCATTATTCGTTAAATGGTAT
The DNA here is from genome assembly GCA_964579885.1 of uncultured Sediminibacterium sp. Classification (GTDB taxonomy): domain Bacteria; phylum Bacteroidota; class Bacteroidia; order Chitinophagales; family Chitinophagaceae; genus Sediminibacterium. Next base: position 283,586 of record CAZOHD010000002.1, on the reverse strand, counting down.
AACCATGCTGATCCTAATGTGATTACTAAACGATTTGCTGTCTTTAAAAATTGATGTGCTTCAGCAATAGAAACATTTATTTTCTCCAATGCTTCTTCTTTTTGAACTGCAGAAAAACGACTATGGTGATTCCAACTATGCCATAATTCGTTGTGTTGAAATAAATCTTCGCTAGAATAAACCTTTGATTCTATGATTTCAATTAATGCGGTTGAAACACTTATTGGATTAAATAGAATACCATAGGGATTTTCAAAAACATTGAATAAATGTGTCTTAAATTTTGCCCCAATATTTTCTGTAAAACAAGACCCAATTAACATGAGCTTATCCTCATATTCAATTAAATGCTTTGATGGCTTAGCTTCTAATGTTAACTTGAATTTCATAATGCTTACCTATTATTTAACAGGGAACAATCTTTGTTTCATAGCTTCATACAAAATTATTCCTGCTGCAACGGATACGTTGAATGAATCAAAGTTTGTTGCCATTGGTATTTTAAAAAAGTAATCCGCTGCTTTAGCTAAATAAGGCTGAACGCCTCTTCCCTCATCTCCCATGATGATACAACTAGGAATTGATAAATCTAATTCATGAACATTTTTATCCGCACGCATTTCACTTGTAAATACTTGAATGCCATTCATATGTAAATCATCTACTGCTTTTAACAAACTACTCACACGAACAACATGTATATGTTCTAAAGCACCTGCACTACTTTTAAAAGCCTCCTCGTTCAATGCACCGACTCCTTTATCTGGTATAATCAATGCTTGTGCACCACAACAGTGAATACTTCTACTAATAGCTCCAATATTACGCACATCAGTCACCCCATCTAGCATCATAAATAATGGGGTCTCTCCTTTTGCTACTACAAAATCAATGACTTCTTGTAAGTCCAGGTATTTTACATTCGAAATAAAAGCCAAAACACCCTGGTGATTCGCTTTGGTCATACCATTCAACTTCTCAATAGGTACTAACTGTACTGGTATAGTGTTGGCTTTTGCAAATTGCTTTATCTCTTCTAATCCTTCCCCTTGTGCGTTTTTTTGAAGCAATATTTTTTCAATATTTGCACCAGACTCTAAAGACTCAATCAATGGTTGACGACCAATAATAAATTTACGTTCGGTCTTAAAGCTAGGTCTTGGACTAAATTTTCTTTGACCATTGAATTTTCTTTCTGGCCTTGCGGATCTATCGGATCGGTCTGGTCTATTGTTTCTTTCCTGCATGGAACAAAGTTATGGATTAAAATAAAAATCCCGTCCCAATTTATGTTGAGACGGGATTTCCTATCTAATCAATGAATTATTTTAAACCAAAGGCTTTTTTAACCTTTGCTACATAATCTAATTTCTCCCATGTAAACAATTCAACTTTCATTGTTTTTGATTTACCATCTGGAGTAGTGAATGTTTTAGTAACTACTTCGTTCTTACGACCCATATGACCATAAGCAGCAGTCTCACTATACATTGGCGTTCTTAACTTTAATCTTTGCTCAATAAAGTAAGGACGCATATCAAAAATACCTTCAACTAATTTACCTATTTGACCATCTGTCATTTTCACTTTAGCCGTACCATAAGTATTTACGTTGATAGATGTTGGCTTAGCAACACCAATCGCATAAGATACCTGCACTAAAACCTCAGATGCAACACCAGCCGCTACTAAGTTCTTAGCAATATGACGCGTTGCATAAGCTGCAGAACGGTCTACCTTACTTGGATCTTTTCCAGAGAATGCTCCACCACCGTGTGCACCTTTACCACCATAAGTATCTACAATAATCTTACGACCAGTTAAACCAGTATCTCCATGTGGCCCACCAATTACAAACTTACCTGTTGGGTTAATATGGTATTTGATGTCCTTATTAAACAACTTCGCGTATTTCTTATATTTGGATTTAACTCTTGGAATTAAGATTTCAATGATGTCTTTTTTGATCTTCTCTAACATCTTACCTTCTTTGTCAAAATCATCGTGTTGTGTAGAAACAACAATAGCATCGATTCTTACAGGCTCGTTCTTATCATTGTATTCTAAAGTCACCTGAGATTTTGCATCAGGACGTAAATATTTAATTTGCTTGTTCTCTCTTCTTAACGCAGCTAATTCAATTAAGATTTTGTGTGCTAAGTCTAAAGCCAATGGCATTAAATCTTCTGTTTCGTTGCTTGCATAACCAAACATCATACCTTGGTCGCCAGCACCTTGCTCTTCCTTCTTCTTTCTGTCAACACCTTGGTTGATGTCAGCAGATTGTTCGTGGATAGCAGATAAGATACCACAGCTATTCGCCTCAAACATGTATTCACTCTTGGTGTATCCGATCTTACGAATTACACCACGTGCAATTTCTTGTACATCTAAATATGCTTTAGACTTTACTTCACCAGCCAATACAACTTGACCAGTTGTTACTAATGTCTCACAAGCTACTTTTGACTGAGGGTCAAAAGCTAAAAAGTTATCGATTAAAGCGTCAGAAATCTGATCCGCTACTTTGTCTGGATGTCCTTCAGAAACACTCTCAGATGTAAATAAATAAGGCATATTTTTTTATTTAGATGTTGTTGTAAAATGCAAATATATTAATAATTCCTAATGATTATAAGTTGGTATAGTAAATACGCAAACGCATTCTGAATTTAGAATGTGACCCACCACCCAATCTAACCCTGCCATTTGCAGCTTGGTTGCCTAATGCCGTAGTTAAATAATCGGTTGTTTGAATTTTGTTGTAGGGATAAGGTTGAACAAATTTTACAGAATCGTTCACAGGTGCAAACAACCTAAAATCAAATAAAGAATCTGTTCTTGCAATTAATCCTTGAACATATCTACTTACATTGAAATTATAGGTAGCTACATTATTGTATCCATGTAATGATTTTATAATTTTTTGTCCGCCAAATTGTCCTAATAACTGCGGATTTGAAGAACCCTGATAATCATTGGGAACTGTTCTTAACTTTTTTGTTGCTGTATCGTACACACCTAAAAATAGAAAGTTAGGGGCTGTCATAAATTTATCTGTGGTAGACAAACGGGCATCATCCGGAACTTGTTCTGCAATTAATTCAGCCCTATGAATAATTTTATTCTTGAAAGTTTTCAAACCAGGAACTTTAATCTTTACCATTGTTCCAGGACTTGTTTGTACATAAACTAGTGAGTCCTTTGCAAATCCATTTAAATGTTGCGCTATTTCTGCTGCAGCCCTGTTTCTTTGGATAAAATTGGCATTTTGGGCAGTATAATAACTAAATCTAAAATGTGTCACAAGCGTATCTCTTACAACACTACCTGTAGCACTTGTAGAATAATACAACGCTAATTTGGTATTAGAATCCAATAAAGATGTTCTGATTAATGCATTATGATTGTCAGAAGCACTTGTACTTAATGCAAATCCAGGAAATGAATTTCTAAAAGTAGTATCATTTCTATAAGCGCCATTTGAATCATATACTTTCAACAACTCATTTGCAACAGAATTATTAAGTCTTAAACGAATTTGTCTTGAAGCATTTTCAAAACGATCATTTAAAGAATCTTGTGCTTTTGTAAAATCAAAAAGGAAAGAATTACCTACTGAACTGCCTTTTCTAATTCCATATGCATTAGGGTAATTACTTGCATAATACTTACCTACTTCTAATGGCGTAGCGGCATCAATTTTATTTACATAGATTCTAATTGGCTTAGTTGAATCTCCGTAGTATCCTCTATAACTTAAAATTAAAACAGCAGAATCAACTATGATGCTATCTTTTGTGCCTTTAATATAGAAAGGATAAAAACTAGGTTTTAATTGAAAAAACAAAGAAGCACTTGTGGTGCCAAATATTGGATCGTTGGTTATATCACCCAACATATGCTCATCTGTAGGATAAATTCTTAAAGAATCTTCCATGACTACTGTTTCTGTCTCCACATCAAGAACTGTATCTTTAGTTGCTATCGCATCTTGAGATAAAAAGTCTAAGCCAAGTTCCGATGTGCCAATTCTAGTACAAGAAAAAAGCAAAATTGATGCTATTGAAATAAAACTAACCCTTCTTACTATATGTATAAATGCCATGTATAATTACTTTACTTGCCTGCAAGTTCGTTGTATAAATCTAAATACTCTGTTAAATCAGAATCCCAGCCATTAAAAGGAACTACTTTCTTTCCTTTTACAGCAGCAAATTCAGATACTAATTTTTTGTCTATAACGTCCGATCCAAAACTGATGGCATCCGCATAAGTAGCACCACCTCGGAACAAAGCCGAATTTGATAATTCTTTGAAAGGTTCTAATTCCTTTTCTTTAATATTCACATTGATTAAAGCTTTGCTTAAAAAATCCTTTGGAAACTGCTCTTCAAATGTATTTTGTCCAATAGTGAAAACGACTTTCGCATTAGAGAAAACTGGTTCTTTCTTGAAAGCTGTTTTTATATAAGCTGGGATAAGTCCAGTCATCCATCCACTACAATGAATAATATCTGGAGGCCAGCCAAACTTTTTAACGGTTTCTAATGCCCCGCGACAGAAGAAAATAGTTCTTAGCGCATTGTCATCGAACCAATTTTCATTTTCGTCATGAAAGATTTGCTTACGCTTAAAAAAGTCTTCGTTTTCCAAAAAATAGACTTGTAATCTTGCATTAGGCAAAGAAGCAACTTTGATTTGTAATGGATAATCATCACTATCTACTTGAACATTGATGCCTGACAATCTAACCACCTCATGTAAACGGTGTCTTCTTTCATTGATTACACCGAATCTTGGCATAATACAACGCACTTCCAATCCGCTATCATTGCTTTTTATTGCGAGTTTATTGATCACCTCCGAAAACTCTGTCATCTCTAAATAAGGCGACATTTCTGTAGCGATGTATAAGATTCGTTTTTTTTCTGACATTCCTTTTAAAGTTTAACTAAGTACCCTCTTCGAGTTGGCAAAGGTACGGATTTTAAGGGACTTAATAAAACCTCATATAAGGCTAAGAATTAAGGCTTTTATGGGGTATTTTCTAGACAATTGATTGTAAATTGCGGGCAACTGAAACCTTACAAAATGGGAAAGTTACTTAAAATTGGGTTCTTTTTTCTATTAGGTATCGCCTTGATTTGGTGGAGTTTACATCAAATTCCAGCCGAAGAATGGACTAAATTTACCTTGGCTTTAAAGCAATCTAAGCTTTGGATTGTATTCCCTGTACTTGTAATATTGGGTTTTTCTCATTTTCTGCGTGCTTTAAGATGGAGGTTGATCATGGAACCATTGGGCTATAAACCAAGCATTACAAATACTTATTTAGCCGTTTTAATTGGCTATTTAGCAAACCTTGCTATCCCCCGTTTAGGCGAAGTACTTAAGTGTACCCTGCTGGCAAAATATGAAAAAGTACCAGCCGAAAAGATTGTTGGAACGATTGTAGCCGAAAGAGCCTTTGACGTTCTAAGCTTAGGCTTAGTCTTTTTAATGGCTTTAGGGCTTCAATTCAATGTGATTGAGGCGGGATGGAATCAACTAAAAAATCAAACGAATTCCCCAGCTGTTTCATCAAATGATGGTAACTGGAAGATTTTTGTTCTAGCAGCAGTAATCTCCATTGTATTGATTTTATTTATTGTTTTGAGAAAACGCATTCCAACTATCATTGCCTCTGTTAAAAAAATTATACAAGGGATATGGGAAGGAGTAATAAGTGCAACTAAATTAAAAAAACACAACTTATTTTTTCTTTATTCTTTTGGAATTTGGTTTTTGTATTTACTTGCAACCTATGTTGGCCTTCATGCAACTGCTGGCACTGAAAGTAGTTTTGCAACCGCCATTAGTTGCCTTGCTTATGCTAGTATTGGGATGATTCTTACACCAGGTGGCATTGGAGCTTATGCTTACTTTATGGCCAAAGTATTGGAATTAAATGGTGTGGATTATACACTTGGTTTAGCGAATGGAACATTACAATGGTTCTCTCAATTTTTAATAGTCATTGTCTTGGGAGGAATAAGTTTAATATTACTGCCAATTTTAAATAAACAAGTAAAATAAGATGCGTTCAGTCAATCAGATAGAAAATAAAATTATGTCCATTGAACAAGCAAAAGCATTTATGCAAGCGTGTAAAATCACTGGGAAAACTGTTGCGTTTACAAATGGCTGTTTTGACATATTACACCCAGGACATCTATTTTCATTAGCACAAACAGCAAAAGAAGCAGACTACTTATTAGTAGGCTTAAATAGTGATGCAAGTGTTAAAAGATTAAAAGGACCAGAACGACCAATTAATGCCACAGAAAGTAGAGCAAAGATTTTAGCAAACCTTGTTTTAGTAGATGCTGTGGTTGTCTTTGAGGAAGACACCCCATTGGAGTTAATTAAAACCCTCCTACCTGATGTTCTTGTGAAAGGGGGCGACTATACTATAGAGACGATTGTTGGTGCTAAAGAAGTAGTTGCGAATGGAGGCAAAGTAATTATCAACCCAATTGTAGAAGGATTTTCTACAACTAATATTATTGAAAAAATAAAAAAATAAAAATGCAATTTTTACAACAACTACAAATTCAGAAAGAAAATGAAGGCTGTTCAACAGGTGCAAATTGGATTAAAAGTAATGGAGAATTAATCTTGTCTTTCTCTCCAGTAGACAATCAATTAATTGGAGCTGTTACAACCACTGACAAAGAAGCATACGAACAAGTTATTAAAACTGCAGAAAACGCTTTTTTAGTATGGCGAAATTGGCCTGCACCAAAAAGAGGAGAAGTTGTAAGACAATTAGGCGAGGCATTAAGAAAAGACAAAGCCGCACTAGGACAATTGGTAAGCTATGAGATGGGTAAGAGTTTACAAGAAGGCTTAGGAGAAGTGCAAGAAATGATTGATATCTGCGACTTTGCTGTTGGTTTATCAAGACAACTTTATGGATTAACAATGCATAGCGAAAGGCCATCACATAGAATGTACGAACAATGGCATCCAATGGGCATTGTTGGAATAATTTCAGCCTTCAACTTCCCTGTAGCTGTTTGGAGCTGGAACGCAGCTTTAGCATGGGTATGTGGTAATGTGACAGTATGGAAACCAAGTGAAAAAACACCTTTATGTGGAAATGCCATTCAAAAAATTGTTGAGAAAGTATTTGCAGATAACGAAGTACCTGAAGGTGTAAACAACTTAATCCAAGGTGGACGAAATGTAGGTGAATGGATGAGTAAGGATACAAGAATTCCATTGGTATCTGCAACTGGATCTACGCGCATGGGTAAAGAATTGAATAAAGAAGTAGCAGGACGTTTAGGAAAAACAATTTTAGAATTAGGTGGCAACAATGCCATTATTATTACTGAACACGCTGACTTAGATATGTCGTTAATTGGGGCTGTATTTGGAGCTGTTGGAACAGCTGGACAGAGATGCACAAGTACAAGAAGATTAATTATTCATGAAAAAATTTACGACCAATTTGTAGAAAAATTAGTAAAAGCTTACCAACAAATTAAAATTGGCGACCCTTTAGATAGCAATAACCATATGGGGCCATTAATTGATAAAGATGCAGTTAATATGTATCTAAGTTCTATTGAAGCATGTAAAAAAGAAGGTGGAAAATTTGTTGTGGAAGGTGGTGTATTAGAAGGTGCAGGATATGAAAGCGGGTGCTATGTAAAACCATGTATCGCAGAAGCCCAACCACAATATCATATAGTACAACATGAAACTTTTGCCCCTATTTTATATTTATTAAAGTATAAAACAATTGAAGAAGCAATTGCGATTCAAAATGGTGTGCCACAAGGTCTATCATCAGCAATAATGACCTTAAACATGAGAGAATCAGAATTATTCTTGTCAGCTAAAGGAAGTGACTGTGGTATTGCAAATGTGAATATCGGCACGAGTGGTGCAGAAATTGGCGGTGCATTTGGAGGAGAAAAAGAAACCGGAGGTGGAAGAGAAAGCGGATCAGATGCATGGAAAGCATATATGCGCAGACAGACAAATACCATCAACTGGAGTACGCAATTACCATTAGCGCAAGGCATAAAATTTGACTTTTAATTCATAGTATGATTAGATTTTACCTAACCTTGTTATTGTTTACTTGTTCCCAACTAGCTTGGGGACAAGACTCAAAATTTTGGCATTGGAAAGATCTCGAACAAGATGGAGTTCATGGTGTTAGTCTTCATAAAGCGAAAAATTTATTGACAACATTAAAACTCAAACCAACTCCAATCATTATTGCAGTATTAGATGGAGGCATTGATACAAGTCATCCTCAAATAAAACCAATTCTTTGGCATAATCTCAAGGAGATTCCAGGTAATCAAATCGATGATGATAAGAATGGTTATATCGATGACCTTCATGGATGGAATTTTATAGGCAATTCTAATGGAGAGAATATAAATAAAGCAGCAGCAGAAAAAACCAGGGTTTACCATCGTTTTAAAAATGAATTCAAACAAAATAATTTAGATAGCTCCAATTGGGATTTGAAAAAGAAAAACGAATTTAAAATTTGGCAGCAAGCAGCAGCAGAGATTGTTTTTTCAGAAGAGGAGATTGACAATTTAGCCTTTATCAAAATGGCTAAAAATGCAATTGTCAAAATGGGTAATATTTTGATAAGAGAAATCGAAGACTCAAATTTTACAACTGAGCAACTTGAATCTTACCAACCGATTGGAAAAATTGCATCAGAAACTAAAATCGCCTATTTAAGAACCATGTTATCTCTTGGTATAGATAAATCAAGTGGTTTTCTAAATACGATAGAGGAATTAGATGAATATATTTCTGGAAAAGAACAAGCTGCGATATCAATGGATACGCCACCGGAAGACTTAAGGAAATTAATTACCAAAGATGATTATTTCAACTTTAAAGACCAGTATTACGGCAATAATAATATCATGGGGCCAAATTCAAAACATGGCACACATGTGGCAGGATTAGCAGCCGGAATTACTGATTCATCCTTTTCAAACTCCAACATCAATCAAGCAATTAAGATTATGGGCGTTCGCGTTGTACCTGATGGAGACGAGTATGACAAAGATATTGCTCTAGGTATACGTTATGCCGTTAATAATGGCGCAAAGGTTATTAATATGAGTTTTGGGAAATCATTTTCACCAGAACAAGCTTGGGTGGATAGTGCTATCCGATATGCCGCAACAAAGGATGTACTATTAATTCATTCTGCAGGAAATGAATCTTATGATTTAAATACTAAATCAGTTTATCCTAATCCCTATTCTCCTAGCTTTAAAAATAATGCAGAGAATATGCTTACAATCGGAGCAAGTAGTGACCCGATTGTTAACAAATCAATTTTAACAGACTTTAGCAATTATGGCAATCAAGTGGTTGACCTATTAAGTCCTGGTGAAAAAATTTATTCCACCTTACCAAATCAAATTTTTGGATTTCAAAACGGAACAAGTATGTCTGCTCCAATTGTTAGTCATATAGCTGGTTTAATTCGCGCCTATTTCCCAAAATTGACTGCAAAAGAAGTAAAGGAGATTTTATTGCAAAGTTGTGTAACACCAAAAATAACAAACACCCTCACTCCTATTTTTGAAAAAGAATTACCAAAAGCTATTTCAGAAATTTGTGCAACTGGTGGCATTATCAACGCGGCTATAAGTATTCAAAACGCCTCAAACTATATTTCGAAAAGAAAAAAATAAAATAAACAACCCAATGTCAAGACCAAGCACAACAGAGTATGCACCATTTTTTCAAACCTATATTAACTATACCAGTGGTAAAGATTATGAAATTTTAGTTAAACAATATCATGACAGATTAGTAGATTCTTGGAATGCAATCCCTACAGAAAAAGTGAAATATGCATACGCGCCAGAAAAATGGACTATTCAGCAAATGTTTCAACATGTAATTGACACAGAAAGAATAATGGCATATCGCGCACTAGCAATATCAAGACAGGATAAAACATCCTTGCCAGGATTTGATGAGAACAGTTATGCTGCAAATGCAGATGCTAGCCATCGAAACTGGAAGGATATGTTGATTGAATGGAGAACAGTAAGACAAGCAACTAACCTATTGTTTGCTTCATTTACGCCAGATCAATTAAAAACAAAAGGCAATTGTAATGGACATGATGTAACAGTGAATGCACTTGGCTTCATCATTTTTGGACATGGCTTACACCATTTACATATTTTAAAGGAACGTTATGACATATAATAATTGAAATGAAACACATTAATGGAATTTCATTTGAAGTATTCAAAAACCTCGTATAAAAAAAGACCCCCTAACTTAAGTTAGGGGGTCTTTTTTGCCATAAGGCTATATCAATTTTTGAAGGGAGAAGATAATCAACCCTAAAAAGTATTATTTACTTGCGTAAATATGCACAGCTAATTGAACTTGAGAATCAATTGCTCCTACACCATAGTTGATACCAAATAAAGTTCTATCTAAAGGGAAAAATGCTTCTGCAAAAAAACCTTTTTCATCTGCGCTTCTAATGATTGCATCAAAGCTGATTGTTTTTGTAATGCCTTTTAAAGTTACAGCACCTGTTAAAGTTGCTTTTTCAGCAGTTGTGTATTTAACAGAAGTAATGTTAAAAGTAGCTTCTCCAAACTTAGCTACATCAAAAAAATCAGCCGTAGATAAATGACCAGCAAGTTTATCTCCAGCACCATCTGTTACTTTCATACCAGCAACATCCACTACAAAATTTCCACCTACTAATTTACCACCATCAATTTTTACTGAACCAGATTTTACTGGGAAGTAACCAGTATGAAAATCGTTCTTTTTAGAACCTGTAAAATCTACCTTACTCTTTTGAGCAGTTACTGTGAATGTTTCAACTTGTTTTGTTGATGTTGGATTGTTAAAAGAAAACAATACCAAAGTCGCTAAAGCGAATACAGAAGAGAAAATGTACTTTTTCATATTTTGTTTGTTTATTTTAAATGATTGTTTATGACATATAATAAAACAAAAAGGCTAGCTAATTGTTCGAATAATGTTGAATCAAGTTCGAAATTACTAATCAATGTTTAAACAACAAAATATATTTTTAGGTTATTTTCACCTCATAATCTGCACTTTATCTACTATCTTCGCCAAAATTTACTCACTATGAACCTGCATGAATATCAAGCAAAAGATTTGCTAAAAAAGTACAACGTTCCTGTTCAAGAAGGTGTCGCTGTAGATAACGTTAAAGACGCTGTAGCTGCATATCAAAAAATCGCAACTGATACGAATAATAAATTCGCAGTAGTTAAAGCTCAAATTCACGCTGGTGGTCGTGGAAAGGGTAAAATTAATGGCTCAGAACAAAGAGGTGTTGCTGTTGGTAAATCAGCAGAAGACATCGAAAACTTTGCTAAAAATATTCTTGGTGGAACTTTAGTAACTATTCAAACTGGCCCAGCTGGTAAATTAGTAAGTAAAATCTTAGTTGCTCAAGACGTTTATTACGAAGGTCCTCAACCAACAAAAGAATTATACTTATCTATTTTATTAGACCGAGCAAAAGGTATGAATGTGGTGATGTATAGCACGGAAGGCGGAATGGATATCGAAGAAGTAGCTCACAATACACCAGAAAAGATTTATAAAGAATGGGTTCACCCAGGTGGTGGCTTACAAGGTTTTCAAGCAAGAAAAATAGCTTTTAACTTAGGCCTAAGTGGAGATGCCTTTAAAAACTGTGTGAAGTTTGTAACTAATTTATACAATGCATACGTTGGTTTAGACTGCGGCATGTTAGAAATTAACCCATTATTCAAAACTGCAGATGACAAAATCATAGCGGTAGATTGTAAAATGAATATTGATGATAGCGCCTTAATGCGTCATCCTGATTTATTGGCAATGAGAGACGTAACTGAAGAAGATCCAACTGAAGTTGAAGCTGGCGAATTCAATTTGAATTTTGTTAAATTAGACGGTAATGTTGGTTGTATGGTAAACGGTGCTGGTTTAGCGATGGCTACTATGGATATGATTAAGTTAAGTGGTGGTGAACCAGCTAACTTCTTAGACGTAGGAGGTTCTGCAAACGCACAAACTGTTGAAGCAGGATTCAGAATCATCATGAAAGATCCAAATGTAAAAGCTATTTTGATCAATATATTCGGCGGTATCGTTCGTTGTGATCGTGTTGCTGCTGGTGTGATTGAAGCATTCAATAAATTAGGCAATATCAACATCCCTATCATTGTACGTTTACAAGGTACGAATGCGGTAGAAGCTAAGAAATTAATAGATGAGAGTGGATTGAAAGTTCAATCTGCTATCTTATTGAGTGAAGCAGCTGACTTAGTGAAGCAAGCAGTTGCTTAGTTTGTATTAACTATTATTTTCGAAGAAAATTATAGTTAATATAGAACGCTCTAATGAATTTAAAACCCAACGTAAACGTTGGGTTTTTTGTTTTTTGTGATACTTAAGCTTTAAAAATAAAGCATCGCAAAAAACACTCTAATGATTTTTAACCCAACGTAAACGTTGGGTTTTTTATTAACTTTCAATAATTTTCACTTCTGATAATCCACTAAAAGAGTATACATTCCCTGTTGAAACCTCGATACATTCGATCCTAATCCTTCTCTTCTTCCCTCGTTTGAAAATGCGACCTTTTAATGATTCAAATAAGGTTCCTTCTGGCAGGTTGGCAACAAAAGCGAACCCCTCTTTTTTTGCTTGATCATATTTACGTAACACTAATAATAGTGCCGTTTCGCCATTTGCTGTTGCTGCTGGATTTAACAAGGTCTTCTTTAATGCTTTTGAGATATCATCTGGGAAGACACCTAATTGTATAAATTGAGCCAGTAATTGCCCATAAATCGCTTTCCATTCTTTCCCATGTGCTTCTACCCTATTTTTATATTGCTCATAACAAAGTAGATGCCCCAATTCATGTAAAAGGGTAATTAAAAATTCAAACTTATTTAGATTGCCATTCACTGAAATCTTATGATTCGCACCCAAGAAAGGATGTCGATAATCACCTAAAACTGATTTCCTAGCTCGAGTGACTGTAAGGTGTACTTTATATTGATGAATCAAGGATACCACCGGTTCAAATGCACCATCAGGCAAATAAGCAATCAGCGCTTGAAGTGGATGTTCAACTTTTGCCAATTTGTTGTATTTAAGCTTCTTTTTTTCTTTTCGTCCAACCAATTTCAATCCAAGTGTAGATTAAATATAAAACCATTGCAATAAAAAGATTGTTTGTACCAATAGGCGCTTTTTTTTGAGACGCATACCAAAGAGCAGCCCCACCAAAAACAATAAACTTTAGCATAGTGCCCATCATTACCGAACGAACCATGGCATTTGGATTCTTTAAATCAACTTCACTAATTCTTTTAAAATTAAATAAAGCCATGATGAATAACATGCAATTAACGACAATAATAAACATGCTATTAATTGGCAAATTCAAGCCCATATTTTGTTGTAATAAAACCAATACTAATACTGCAAAGAACATAGCCAATACAGGACGAAATTCTTTTTGAAAATAGAGTATCATTTGTTTTTAGATTTAATTTGAGTATCACGAACAATCTTGAATAATGAAAATACAATAAATAAAGAAGGTAAAATCCATAAAAAAACAGGGTCGAAATAATTCATTTTTTGATCGATAAACTTACCTAGAAATATCAATAGCGTTAAAGCAACAGCCCATTGACTAGCAAGTCCTGCAAATTTCGCCCATTGGATATTAGAACTTATTTTATCTTTCAAAATGATAGGATTAATCAAGTGATGGTAGGCTCTCTGGAAGTGCTAATGGGATCGTATCCAATTGCTGAGGATTACCTTCCGACAATACCTTTTTGATTCCTTCTATATATTGCTCTTTAAAGTGTACTGCCTGTTCTAAAGAATCTGTTCGAATCTTAAGTAACTCTAAAGCAGACCTACTTTCCTTCGTTCCATATCCCGGAATATAATATTTCAAAGGAGTAAAGGCAATTAAAGCTATGGTCAAACCCACTAAAAACATAAAAGCTATACTTATACCAATATAGACTGATTTTCTTGACAATTTAAAAGCAATGACTTCGTCATAAGTGTCATCATTGGTAACAACCAATCGATAGGAATTACTTCTTCGTTTAAAAGTATTGTTAATATCTAAGTTTGCCATAATCTTGAATCTGTATAAAGGTACAAACTTTGCTTTATTTAAAGATAATATGACGTATTTTTAAGGCGTTTTTAACCCTATGTCACAAGTATTGTATTTTCCACAATTAAAGCGCCTAATTTGCCTTTTGGCAATAGGTATCTTCTCCCTTTGGAGTAGTCCACTTTATGCACAAGATACTTCAAGATCCATATTAGATATCAATAACTCGAAAATTATAAAGAAAGCCAATCAATTTTTAGATAGTAATCAAAAAAAAATTAACAACTTTCTTAATAAAAAAATTCAATCAGCTAAAGATGGATTGAATAAAAAAACAAATGATTTAATTGATAAAACAGGAATCAATGAAATTGACAAAGTACTTCCCTATGAAAGATTATTGAATAAAAAATATACCCTAGGACGTCGTGCATATCAAAATACAGTTTCTCAGTTTAACTATTTATTTAATGCAGATGAATCATTAAATGAAATCATTCAAAAGGCAAGAGATATACATGAAGATGACTTTACAGATATACTCCCATTTTATGACTATGACTTAAGTAATACATCTAAAGAATCTATTGATTCGATTATTTACAGATGTAATGCAAATATTGTTTTACATGATCTAAGAAGTAATTATGTTGACGACGCCTATTTAACTTTAGCAAAAGCTTATATTTTTCATAAAAATTTTGACACTGCTGCAAGTATATTACAATTCATAAACTACTCCTTTTATGATAAAGAAGCTGGAGCAGATCTGCCCATTGGAAGTAATTTAAATAAGACTGGAAAATTCAGTATCGCATCTTTAGAAAATGAACGTGTCTGGGAGAATAAGAATATTCGAAATGAAAGCATGATTTGGCAAGCAAGAAACTATTTTGAAGCTGGAGAATTTAATGAAGGATTTAGTTTATTGCAATTACTCAAAACAGATGCAGGATTCCCAAAAAGACTTCAACCCTTTTTGTATGAACAATTAGCTTATGGATACTATCAGTCAGGAATTTATGATAGCGCAGCAAATTATTTAATCAAAGGACTTGACAATGCGCCAGATATGGCAACTAAAGCAAGATGGACCTATTTAATTGCTCAAATGTTTGAAAGAGAACAACAAATTGATAAAGCTTACCAATGGTATAAAAAAGCTTCTACGACATCCTCGAATCCAATTATTGCTATCTATGCAAGTATTTATATGGCGAGTATAGAAGCGAATCGAGGAGAGAAATCCTGGGAAACATTAGCCTACTCCTTAGAACGCATGCTTAAGAAGGATAAGTATTTACCATTTGCTGATATTGTTTATTTCGAAATGGCACAACTCGCTTTAAGAAATCAAGCAAGCTCAAAAGCGAATAAATGGCTAATAGCCTCTATTCAGAAAAATGATCGAAATAACAAACTAAAACAAAAAGCTTTAGTTCAACTAGGCGACATAAATTATAGAGAGAATGATTTTGCCGTGGCTAAAATAGCCTATGATCAAATTAATAACTTACTAAAAAGTTATCCCAATTACGAACAAATTACTTTGAGAAAAAAATGGATTGATCAAATTTCCAACTATGATGCAATAATTGCGAAGGAAGATAGTTTACAAATGATCTATTTCTCACCAAAGAAATCCCAAAATCAGATTGCATTGAACTGGCAAAAAAGAACTGAAGAAATTGAGGCGAAACATAAATATTTATTATCCGACCCAAATAAGAAGACAACAGAAAGCGAAAAAGTTGTAGCTGTCGATAAAAATAAAAACGGATACAGTTTTAATAATGCCTTTGGAAATAATACATCTTCAAAACAAAATATAAAATCTGACTTCTACTTTGACAACCCGCAAACTGTCAGTATGGGTTCAGCTAACTTTATCAATAAATGGGGAAATAGACCCAATGTAGACAATTGGCGAAGAAAAACAAGTATTCAGTTAAATAAAAACAACACATTAAACACAAGTGTTGCTAGTGAGAATCAAACAATCATTGCAACGCAATCAGATAGTATACAAAAGGGAAATACAGCAAATAAAGAAACAGAAAATCTCTTAAAGATTCAATTAATTCAATCCGAAACAGCATTAAAAGAGTCAAAAGAACTTTGGAACAAGCAAACATTAGCAATTGCTAAAACATTCTTATACGAACTCAATGATTTTGAAAAAGCACTTCCTAGATACAAAGCATTAATTCAAAAAAACATCGAACCTGCTGCAACAGAAAGCGCACTTCTAGATCTTGCGAGTCATTATTTGCATATTGGACAAATACCAACCTCTAATAGTTTAATTCAAATCATCAGTTCACAATTTCCAAATGGGGAATATGTAAAAAGAAAGAAAGCAAAAGAAAATCTTGACCTCATAGACAAAAACACCACAGAAGCCTACAAAGAAAATTATTTCTTAGCTCAAATTGGAGATTGGGAAAAGTTTAATACAAAAAGAGAGGACTCGCAAAAGCAATTCAAAGGCACAAAATGGCAAACTCCATACAATTTTTTACAGGTAAAAATGTATGCACAAAATGGGCTCGATAGCAATGCAATAGTATTGCTCAATGATATTGTTGCTCAAAACAAAAGTGAAATTATTAAGTCTAGAGCAAGGGCTATCATAAACGAAATTAATCATAGAAAAGAAATTGAAGCTTATCTTAAAGCATTAAAAATTATAAAACCACAGAAAAATATCATTTCTGAAGAAAATTCAACCACTAATATCAACACCAATTTACAAGTCAAGAATACCCCATTAGAAAATAAAGAAAGTAAAAAAGAACAAGGATTGAGTATGGGACAGAATTCTAGCTTAATACAAGGCAATGAACCACAAATTGAGTTTACAAACGATAGCCTAGAGCAACATTACATTGCATTACAAACCTTTAATGTGTCCCCTGTATTTGTAAAAGAAGTACAAAATGCATTGAAAGATGTGCATGCCGAAGAGTTTAGAAAACAAAATTTAGCAGTGACTTATGTACAGTTTAGTGAACAATCCTATATAGTATGGATTGGGCCATTCACGAATTCAAATGAAGGGTTACAATATTTACAGAAAGTAAAACCAAGGCTAAATACTGAAATAATTTCATTTATTTCTAAAAAGCAATATGACTTAACTTTGATTGGTAAGTCTAATATTGTTCAAATCAGTAATCAAGTTCATCTAGATCAATATAAACGAGACAAATCAAAATATTATTTTAAACCATAAAGGTGCATAACGTGAATTTAGAAAAAAACAATATCCCCAAGGAAACTAAAAAAGGTCCAAGAAATTGGGTTAGATTATTTTGGAAGTACTACCTTCTATCTGCAGGTGTCTTCCTATTGTTTATCCTTATGCTCAACTTTGGTTGGATTGGTGACATGCCCGACCTAGATGATATTGAAAACCCTACTGCGTCTTTAGCTAGTCAAGTATATGCTCAAGATGGGACGCCAATGGGTAAATTTTATTTAGAAGATAGAATTAGTGTAAAGTATCGAGATATTAGCCCTTACCTTTTACAAGCATTAGTGGCAACAGAAGATAAAAGATTTTATGACCACTATGGTATTGATGGTGAAGGCTTGTTAAGAGCGGTTGCATTTTTAGGTAGTCAAGGTGGTGCATCTACCATCACTATGCAGACTGCAAAGAATTTATTTACAGACAACTGGGGGACAAAAAATAAACTCTTAAGAATTATTCAAAAAATTAAGGAGAGTATCATTGCAATTAAACTTGAACGCAATTTTACCAAGCAAGAGATTATCACTTTGTATTTAAATACAGTTCCCTTTAGCGAGAATTTATTTGGGGTAAGTAATGCTTCAAGGTCCTTTTTCCAAAAAGAACCAGATCGTTTAACAATTGAAGAAGCTGCATTATTAATTGGAATGATTAATGCCCCTACAAAATACAACCCGAACAGGAATCCAAAATTAGCATTGGAAAGAAGAAACCTAGTTCTTAATAGAATGGCAGGTCAAAAATACATTACAAACGATCAGGCGGAACAGTTAAAGGCTTTACCGTTGGTTACTAACTTTAAAAAGTTAGACGAAAACAATGGCCTAGGCCCCTATTTCAGAAGTTATTTAGGTGAATACATGAAGAAATGGTGTAAGGAACATAAAAAGAATAATGGAGATGCCTACAATTTATATAAGGATGGGTTAAAAATTTATACTACCATTAATCCTCGAATGCAATTGTATGCAGAGGAAGCAGTGGCGAGACATATGGCTTATTTACAAAAAGAGTTTAATAAACAAGCGAATATAAAAACTGGATCTGTTTGGAAAGACTTTAACAATCAATTGGAGCTAGCAATTAAGCAAACTGATCGTTGGAGAAATATGAAGCGTGAAGATGTTGAAGAAACTGATATTAGGAAATCATTTGACGAATCTTTACCAATGCGCGTTTTTGCTTGGAATAAAAACAGGTTTATTGACACAATCATGTCTCCATTGGATTCCTTGAAGTACCATAAACAAATGCTACAAACTGGTTTCCTAGCGGTAGACCCATTCACAGGAGAAGTGAAAGCATGGGTTGGAGGAGTTGATTTTAAAACATTCAAGTACGATCACGTTAATATCAATACAAGAAGACAAGTTGGTTCAACAATGAAACCCCTACTTTACTCTTTAGCGATTGAGAAATCTGGCTTTACACCCTTTAGTATTGTTCAGGACCTGCAACAAAATTTTGAGGGTTATGGTATGGTTCCTAACACACCTAAATCTTGTACTGGACAATCTATGCCAATGGCTCAAGCTTTAGCCGAATCAAGAAACTGTGCTACCGCTTATATCATGAAGCAGATAAATGGAGACGGAAATGAAGCGGCAAAGGAATTAGTTGCTTATTTGAAGAAGACCAATATACAAGCAGATATACCTGCCTATCCTTCTATTGCTTTGGGTGCTTGTGAAGTTTCTTTATTTGAAATGGTACAAGCTTATACCATGTTCCCTGGTGGCGGATACAATGCACAACCATTCTTTATCAATCGTATTGAAGATAAAAATGGCAATGTATTAGAAAGCTTCTCTCCACAAAGAAGAAAAGTTATCAGCGAATTAACTGCCTATTCAATGGTAAGTATGATGGAAGGGGTTATGACTAAAGGAACAGGAAGAAGCATGTATTCATATGATATTGGTGCACAATCTGTAGCAGGTAAAACAGGGACAACCAATGACAATAGTGACTTATGGTTTATGGGTTACACCCCCCAAATTTTGGCTGGTGCATGGGTAGGTGCAGATGATCGTTATATAAGATTTACCGACAACTATTTTGGACAAGGTGCACATGGCTCATTGCCAATTTGGGCCTACTTTATGAATAAAGTAGCAAATGATCCAGCATGTAATTTAGATAGAAACGCAAGCTTCTTAAAACCTGATAATTTAAGTGCCGACTTTAATGTTAATTTTGTTGGAAAGGATTCAAGTATCGACTTAAGTATTCCAGATCAGGGTACAGAAGACATTGAAGCAGAATCTGATTATAGTTTAATTTCAAATGACGAGCCTGCTGAAGCATCACCTATAACTGTGATGCCTCCAGCAAATAAACCATCTGTTCCCAAAAAACCAAATGCAGAACCAAAACAAGCATCTACTCCTGCAAATAAACCCAAGGCATTGATGCCAAAGAAAAAGCAATAATTACCTAAATCAGGTAAATAAAATTGGACTAGTTGATTAATAGATTACAATATAAAATAGTAGGTTGAGATAATCAGCCTACTATTTTTGTTTTAATGCATATTGTATTGAAAAATGATGGGATGTATTTCTTTGAAAGAAACCGGTACCATAATGGAATTGCAATCTTTTGTAAGGAAAGCCAAAACCGGCACTTAAACCATTTAAACCATTAGGTTGATTGGGGACATTTAACTCAAATCTTCTAGAAAAATGATAACCTAAATCTAATTCAAAATTTTGACCAACATAAAATTGGGTGCCTACTATCAAATGATTAAATACATTTTGTAATGAGCCCGGCTGACTATACCCTTCTTGATTATAAAAATCCATATCATAATAGTTATCGGACCAAACAGAAAGTCTTTCTGCTGTTATTGAAAATTGTATAGGTGCATTTTCTAATCTTTTGGACCATCCTAAAACTAAATTCAATGGTAATTCTTCTTTAACTTGAAAATACTTTATTTGCGTGCCCACATGCTGCAATAAAATACTCCACTGAGATAAACCACTTGGAGCCAAATACCTTATACCCACATCCATTGCCAATCCACTAGACCTATAAGCTCCGAAATTGGATTGTATAAATTTAACCTGTGTCCCAAAGTGAAAATATTCTTGATAGGTTTTTGCAATCCCCAATTGCAACGCATACTCACTTGGATTAGTCATGCCAAAGGAGTTACCTAATATATCTGTTTGTTCTATTGCACCGTAATCCATAAAATGTACACCCCAACCTAATATCCAATTTGATTTCAATTTATTTGCACCATTTAAATCATATTGCTGAATGTCTGCAAAATAAGGCTTCACGCTCACTTGCATGGCACCATCCATATTGCTAGAAAGTAAGGCAGGTTGGGTCATAGCGAGTCCAAGATCATCTCCAATAGAACTAATATTTAACCCTCCTAGACTTGTCGCTTTTGCTGAAGCCGGCAATTTTAAAAATTGATATACTGCATTGCCAACTGTTGTCTGGGCATACAATTGATTAAAGCTTATTTTTCCAACAAAAAAGCAGACGCTACTAAAATAGCATGCAATAAAAAACCCTAGCCTAATGATGAGTCTTTTCGAACACATGCAACAAAGCTAGGGTTTGGAATTTAAAAATCAATTAAACAAGCGCTAAATCTAGGACTTGCTGCATATTTTTTACATAATAGAACTTGACACCTTTGATGAAGGCTTGGTCTATTTCATTTACATCTTTTTCATTCTGCCAACAAAGAATAATTTCTTTCATACCTGCTCTTTTAGCAGCCAATATTTTTTCTTTAATACCCCCAACCGGCAACACCTGGCCTCTTAATGTAATCTCCCCTGTCATTGCTAAGAATGGTTTCACTTTTCGTCCTGTATAAGCAGAGCTTAATGCAGTCAAGATTGTAATTCCTGCACTTGGACCATCCTTAGGAACAGCACCTTCTGGCACATGCATATGGACCGACTTTGTATTAAACAACTCTGGATCAACACCGATTTTTTTAGCGTTGGCTTGCAAATAAG
This sequence comes from uncultured Sediminibacterium sp., assembly GCA_964579885.1. Lineage (GTDB taxonomy): Bacteria > Bacteroidota > Bacteroidia > Chitinophagales > Chitinophagaceae > Sediminibacterium. Next base: position 262,147 of record CAZOHD010000002.1, on the reverse strand, counting down.
TCATTGCAGTACTTGCGCTTTCTTTCATTACATTCCCTAAATTACCTGTCAACTTTAATTCCCCTTTCCCTTCTGAAAGCAAGGTTTCAATAAATAAAATATCTCCGCCAACATAGGTCCATGCTAAACCAACTGCAACCCCCGGCATATTGACTGTTTTATAAATCTCGTTACTATACCTTGGCTGACCTAAGATTTTAATTAGGTCTAACTTACTTACTGTTGGTTTAATTTTTTGTTTATAGGCAATCTGCTTTGCTTGATAGCGCATGATGGATGCCAATTGACGATCTAGTTCACGCACACCACTCTCTCTAGTATAATCTTCAATTACTTTTTCCAATACATTGTCTTGTATTTTGAAATTGTATTTATCTAACCCATGAAGTGATTTTTGTTTAGGCAATAAATGTCTTTTTGCAATCTCAACTTTCTCTTCTACAGCATAACCACTTAAGTCAATGATTTCTAAACGATCTCTTAATGCAGGTTGAATTTGACTAATATCGTTCGCCGTTGCAATGAAAAGTGTTTTACTTAAATCATATTCTGATTCTAAGTAGTTATCATAAAAACTATGATTTTGTTCTGGATCTAACACTTCTAATAATGCAGAAGAAGGATCACCTCTTTGATCTTTACCAATTTTATCAATCTCATCTAAAATCATCACAGGATTCGAGGTCTTTACCTTTCGGATGCTTTGAATAATCCTTCCAGGCATAGCACCTATATAAGTTTTACGGTGACCTCTAATTTCACTTTCATCATGCAATCCACCTAAACTGACACGTGTATATTTTCTTCCTATTGCATGTGCAATTGATCTACCTAAAGATGTTTTACCAATTCCTGGAGGGCCCAAGAAACAAAGAATCGGACTCTTCATGTCCCCTTTTAATTTCAACACCGCTAAGTATTCTAAAATTCTGTTCTTTATTTTACCCATGCCATAATGATCTTCATCTAACACTTTTTTTGCGTTTTTCAAATCATAATTATCATCTGTATATTCATCCCAAGGAAGGTCTAATAATAAATCAAGGTGATTATAGACAACTGAATAATCAGGCGTACTCGGATGCATACGCTCTAATTTCTCTAACCCATTTTGAAATAATTTTTTTGCAGCTTCAGGCCATTTTTTATTTTCTGCCTTCTTTTTCATTTCAGCCACTTCACGTTCATTAGGATCACCTCCTAATTCATCTTTGATACTCTTAAGTTGTTGCTGTAAGAAATAATCTCTTTGTTGCTTATCTATTTCTGTTCTTGTCTTATTAGCTACTTTATTTTTAAGTTCAACAAATTGCAATTCTTTTTGCAAAAAGGCAACTAGTTGTTCCGCCTTTTCGACTACTCCATTAATTTCTAACAAACCTTGTTTTTCCTGCAAATCAATATTCAGGTTACTACCAACAAAATTGATCAAGAACATAGGACTTTCTATATTCTTTAAAATCATTGTAGCCTCAGATGGAAAATTTGGAGACAAGTTTATAATCTGTGCTGCCAAGTCTTTAATGGTAGACAATAATGCTTCAAAATGCTTATCTTCTTTATTTACAGGGGTGTCCTCAATTATATTTACTTTCCCTTTGAAAAATGGATCTTCTTCAACTATTTCTACTAATTCAAATCTCCTCTTACCTTGTATGATAATTGTGGTCCCGCCATCTTGCATCTTGATCATTTTAATGATCTTAGCTACAGTTCCAATTTTACATAAGTCTGCAGGAGTCGGGTCTTCAATATTTCCATCTTTCTGTGCCAACACACCTACCAATTTGTCCTTAGCATAAGCCGCTTTAACTGCTTGAATGCTTTTATCTCTTCCTACAGTAATTGGTATGACTACACCAGGAAATAGAACTGTATTCCTTAAGGGTAGTATCGGTATCATTTCCTCTATCACAATCGCTGGTTCATTTTCCATATCCTGCTCATTAAAAGTGAATAAAGGAATGAACTCGTTTTCTTCTTCTGTTTTAAATAAAAATTGCTTATCCAATGTCTTGAGTTTTATATTACTAGTCAAAATGACATAAGGCCCCCAATTAAGAAGGTCAAATAGGTCTACCTATACATAGGCAATATTAATGCCAAAAATTATATTTTACCATCTAATCAAACAGCCTTTGATCAAGTTTTCACAAAAAAAAATCCTTTCCGAGATTTCGGAAAGGACCTTCTTGCAAGAAGTTATTAAAAAACTTCTAAGACTACTTAGTAGCAGCAGAATCAGTAGCAGTTGAATCAGTTGCAACAGCAGCAGAATCAACAGCAACAGCAGCTGTATCAACAGTTGCAGTTGTAGAATCAGTTGTAGCTTCAGTAGAAGCACCACCACATGCAGTTAAAGCAGCGATAGCGAAGATTGCGAATACTTTTTTCATTTTAAATGTTTTAAGTTTGGTATAAAAAATACGTGGGCAAAGATAGGATTTAACAATAAATTCACCAAATATTAACTAATTATTTTCTATGTTTTTAAAAAATTAGCTCGAAATCATAGTTTTTAGCCTCGTAACTACTTCTTTCTAAAGTAGATACGCACCGGAACCCCTGTGAATTTAAAATTAGCCCTAACCTGGTTTTCGAGGTAATTTCTATAAGGTGTCTTAACATCATCTGGGAAATTGGTAAAAAATGCGAAACTTGGAACACGAGTTGGAAGTTGTTGCACGAACTTAATCTTGATCACATGACCTCTAACAACTGGTGCTTGGTATTTCTCAATTGCCTTTAACATGATATCATTCAACTTGGAAGTAGGAATTTTACGATGCTTGTTTTCATAAACATCCAAGGCCATTTCAATGGCTTTGAAAATTCTTGTCTTTTCAAGGGCAGATATAAATAAGATAGGCACATCGGTAAAAGGTGCCAGTTTGTCTTTTAACCTTTTCTCATAGTCTCTAGCTGTATTGGTTTCTTTAGGTACCAAATCCCATTTATTGACCAAGAATACAATCCCCTTACCCTTTTTAGCTGCAAGACTGAAAATACTTAAATCTTGGGCTGTAATCCCTTTAACTGCGTCAATTACCATTAAGCACACGTCTGCTTCATCCATCGCCTTGATGGCACGAATAACAGAATAAAACTCTAAATCGTCCTTTTCTTTGTTCTTTCTTCTAATTCCAGCAGTATCAATTAAGATAAACTCCTTTTGGAACATATTATAATGTGTATGAATTGTATCTCTGGTCGTTCCAGCGATATCACTCACAATTGTTCTGTCCTGACCAATAAAGGCGTTTAATAAAGATGATTTACCTACGTTTGGTTGACCGATAATGGCAATTTTTGGCACATTGTCTGCTTCAGCTAATTCCTCGTCTGTAGGTTGTTCTTCTGTGATGAAGCTAGTCACCGCATCTAATAACTCCCCAGTTCCACTTCCCGAGATAGAGCTCACAAAATAGTTATGTTCAAAGCCCATACTATAAAATTCGGTCGCATCTAATGCCCTCGTTGAATTGTCCACTTTATTAGCCACCACCAAAACCGGCTTAGTTGTTCTTCTTAACATATCTGCCATCGCAGCATCTAGATCCGTCATACCCACAGCAGCATCTACCATAAAGATGATACAATTGGCTTCGTCAATGGCAATTCTAACTTGCTTTCTGATTTCAGTTTCGAACATATCACTTGAATCCGGCACAAATCCACCTGTATCAATAACATTGAAATTTTTACCATTCCACTCTGTTACTCCATATTGGCGATCTCTTGTTACACCACTTACGTCATCCACAATGGCCTTACGCTCTTCTAACAAGCGATTAAACAGCGTGCTTTTGCCCACATTAGGTCTTCCTACTATAGCGACAGTAAAACTCATAAAACTTAAATTTAATATTCAAATAAACTATCTTAAAATATTATAAATCAATAAATTAACATTGTTAATTTATAATACTACTGGTATCCAAATTCTTTTAATTTCAACTCATTGTCTCTCCACTTAGGCTTCACTTTTACAAAGAGTTCAAGGTATACTTTAGACCCAATAAAGGCTTCGATATCCTTACGAGCTAAAGTGCCAATCTCCTTAATCAACTTACCCTTCTCCCCAATAATAATTGCCTTTTGCGTCTCCCTATTCACCACAATATCTGCCTGAATCTTTACCAAAAGTGGTTGCTCTTTAAAAGAATTAACCAAGACAGCGGTATGGTATGGAATCTCCTCACCAAATAACTGGTAGATCTTTTCACGTATCAACTCACTCACAAAGAACTTAGTAGGCAAATCACTCAAATCTTCTTGACTATAGAATGGTTGGCCTTCGGGAATAAGCTCTAATATAACTTTCAATAAACGTTCTATATCACTGATATTCAATGCACTAATAGAAATTATCTTAGAGCAATAAGGCTTTGCAGAAAAGAAAGCATTCGCCTCTTTCACCTGTGTTCCTTTTGCTAAATCAGACTTATTCATAACTACAATACTAGGCACTTTAAGCTTTAAAGCACTAAACATTTCGTCTACTTCCTCGAGGTTATCTCTTACATCTACCATTAATAAAGCCACATCTGCGTCTTCCAGAGCCGATTTTACGGCACCCATCATACGCTCATGCAACTTATATTTAGGATCAATTATACCCGGTGTATCTGAAAAAATGACCTGGTACTCGTCTTCCTTGTTCAAAAAGGCTTTGATTCTATGTCTTGTAGTTTGAACCTTAGAGGACACAATAGCCATCTTCTCGCCCATAATAGCGTTCAGCAAAGTGCTTTTTCCTGCATTAGGTTTACCAAATATGTTTACAAAACCAACTTTCATTCCTTTAATTTATTAACACAAAGTTACGACAAAAAAAATCCGCTCTCGATAAATCGGGAGCGGGATTAGATGTTGCGAGGGAAGGGATCGAACCTCCGACCTTCGGGTTATGAGCCCGACGAGCTACCGCTGCTCTACCTCGCGATGTTTGGACGGCAAAGATAGGTCAATATAAGTTCCTAACCAAGTTTATTCATAATATTATGTATGTGCCAAAAAAAGCCCGCTAGGAAGCAGGCTTTGTTAAACTCATTTTTTGTCTTAATTCTTATGTCTTACACTAGAAGCACCTGAGCTTTGTAGCTCTTTCTTCGAAGGCGTCCCCTTATAATCAATACTGCTTGCACCTGAAGCTTTTACTTTTAACATTTCTGAGACATTCAAATTCACATCACTAGCACCTGAAGCTTCCACAGATGCTCCTTTTACCTGATATTCATACATCTTTACACTAGACGCACCTGATACGTCCACCACCAAGTCGTCGCCAGATCCATTAACAGTGATATCACTAGCGCCAGACCCTTTCACCGAAAAAGCGTTTGCTTGAACAGCAGCTTTCATATTGGAAGCCCCTGATAAATCAACCAATAAAGTTCCAGCTTTGATATCCCCTTTTAGGTCACTTGCACCTGATAAAACAATTTTTAATTTCTCTGAACTTACACCGTTAATGATATGGATGTTTGTCGCACCAGAACCAGCTATTGCATATAAGTCTTTTACACTCACATATGCCTTTGTTTTGTAATCACCATCCTTCCAATTCCACCAACTTCTGTTATTTTCCATCCTTATAATTAAGGTTCCGCCAACTACTTCAGTTATAATTCTATCTCTATACTCAATTGTTTTGGCACTTACAGCAACCTCTGTCTTATTTGACTGAGTAAGGTATAAATCAATCGCATTTGAAACACGAATAGCTGAGAAACTTGGCAGTTTTCTGACTTGTACATTTTCATCATAAACCACGCCCATCTTATTTTGAGCTTGTGCCACAAAGGCAAATAAAACCAAGCCAAAGGCTATTATCTTTTTCATAATCATTGTATTTATTTCGTATAACGAAAGGGATTGTTTAAAGTTACAGCTGTTGGTTTAATTTTTCATCCTATTTTTGCAATGTCCTCGGGGTGCTTTCAAAAGCTGAGATAAAACCCGTTGAACCTGAACAGGGTAATGCCTGCGAAGGGAAGGTACCGCACAATTCGTGCACTTCTCAAAGCTTATTTCCCTTGTTCTTGACAATTTATTAATGAATTAATACATTAGTTATGAATAAGTTATTTGGAACAATCCTATTTGCATTGATAATGCAACCTTCATTTGCGCAGCAAAAGACCAACAAGACTAAGACCGAAGACGCTAAAAAAATAGTAAAAGATAGTACGCGCAATCTTCCCCCATTGGAGGTAAAATCTATTCGATTAAGCAATCAAGCCCCTTTTGCGAAAACGAATATCAGTAAAGAACAAATAGCACTGAACAATGTAGGACAAGACCTACCCTTTTTACTAGAAAATACCCCTTCTGTAGTGGTTCATGCAGATGCAGGAAATGGAGTTGGATATACAGGTATGAGAATAAGAGGGACGGATGCTACGCGTATTAATTTCACCTTAAATGGGATACCCTATAATGACCAAGAAAGTATGGGAACCTTTTTTGTAAATATCCCTGACTTTACATCTAGTGTAAATAGTATACAAATTCAAAGAGGTGTTGGAACTTCTACCAATGGCGCTGGTGCCTTTGGGGCGAGTGTTAATTTAATGACAAACGAATACAACCCAACATCCTATTTGTCCTTACAAAATAGTGCAGGATCCTTTAATAGTTTTAAAAATAACCTTGTTTTTGGGTCAGGTCTTATAGATGATAAATTCACAATAGATGGAAGAATCAGTTCCATCAAAAGCGATGGATATATTGATAGGGCAACAAGCGATTTAAAAAGTTTTTATTTAAGCACTACCTATTGGGGTGATAAATCATCCTTAAGGTTAAACGTATTTAGTGGTAAAGAGCGAACCTATCAAGCTTGGTATGGTGTACCACAAGAATTAATGTCAACCAATAGAACGTTTAATCCGGCAGGTACAGAAAAAGCCGATGCGCCGTATGAAAATCAAACCGATAATTATACACAAACACATTATCAATTGTTTTACAATAAAACGATCAATAAAAATTGGAAATGGAATACCGCTATTTATTTAACAACAGGCAAAGGCTATTATGAAGAATACAAAGCTGGAGTAGACTTCAATGACTATAAGATAAATATTACAGGCAAGGGCAATGTACCTGCTGATTTAGTGAGAAGAAGGTGGTTAGATAATCAATTCTATGGACAAATTGCTGCAGTCTCTTATCAAGATAATAAAGATGACCTTACAATTGGAGGCGCATGGAGTAACTACGATGGATTGCACTTTGGAACATTACCCTATTTATCTTCCACTTTAGCACCAGCTAATTTCAGATATTATGATAATGATGCAAGAAAAAAGGAGATGAGTAGTTATGTAAAGTGGGAAAGGAAACTAAATGAAAAACTATCAAGTTTTGTGGATTTGCAATTTAGAACAGTGAACCATTTAATGAATGGATTTACAAAGAATGAAGATTTAATGATTGACAGAAAATTCAATTTCTTTAATCCTAAAATGGGCTTGTCTTACCAAGCAAAAAATATTTTCTATTACACTAGTGTAGCAATTGCTAATAAAGAACCAATAAGAGACGATTTTGAAGCAAGTGCTACTGAGCAACCTAAAAGTGAGCAATTAATTGATTGGGAAGGAGGATTTGAAATTAAAAAACCAAAATATTCAATTAATGCAAACCTTTTTTACATGGATTACAAAGACCAACTTGTATTAACAGGTAAAATAAACGACGTTGGCGCATATACTAGAACCAACGTGCCTAAAAGTTATAGATCTGGTATTGAATTACAAGTAAAATACTCATTAAACAAAAAATATAGCACCTCTTATAGTATAACATTAAGTCAAAATAGAATCAAACAATTTACAGAATTCATTGACGACTACGACCAGTATACACAAGTCGCTATTCAACACAATAACACCGCTATAGCACTATCCCCTGCTATTACTACAAACAGAACTTTTAATTGGAGACCTAATGATAAGCTTAGTTTTTTCTGGACAACAAAATATATCTCAAAGCAATATTTAGACAATACACAAAACGAAGCAAGGGTATTAGATGCTTACTTCTTAAATGATATCAATGCGCATTGGACAATTGTAAATAAAGCAAAGTATAAAATGCTTTTACAATTCTATGTAAATAATATTCTTGATGTGGAATATGCACCTAATGGATATACCTTCAGTTATATTTATGACAGGGCAACAATCACTTTAAATAATTTCTATCCAATGGCAGGAAGAAACTATTGGTTGAGTTTGAAGATTGATTTAAAATAATTACAGAATTTGCCTTCCCCCATCTTTTTCTTCCCCTAATTAAAAAAGGTCCTGAAATTCAGGACCTTTTTGTTTATGATGCTTTTATATTTATTTCTTTTCTTTGTCCACCTTGTTTATAAAATCAATTAAGCCCTTAAAATAGGTTTGTTGATCGTCATACATAGACATATGTGAACCTTTTGGACACAATAAATAACTACCATTTTGCACTTGCTTAGAAATCATTTCCATTGCTTTAGGATCCATTGTATCAAATGCACCACCTATGCTTAATGTAGGTACTTTAATCTTTGTTAAATCGGCTGTTCTGTCCCAATTTTTTAAAACCGCATCTCCAACTACACCGAATTCTGAAGGACCTTGCATTTTCAAATACAAAGGATAATTTAATTTTGCAAAAGCACGAACAACTGGATCAGGCCATGTTGCTGGAGGCATTCTTAATACATGCTCTGGGTAGTAATAATCATTGATAAGCTTTAGATAGGTTGGATCTGTATATTGCCCTTTAGCTTCAAAAGCTCTTAATTGAGATAAGACTTCTTTAGGTAACTGAGGCCCTAAAACTTCATTCGCATATTTGACATATGCTGGGATCGAAGCCATCATATTAGAAATAATCAACCCTTTTAAGTTTTGCTGGTACTTCAACGCATATTCCATTGCTAAAATACCGCCCCAAGAATGTCCTAATAAATAAAAATTATTTGAATCTAGATCTAAAGCTTTTCTTACTGTTTCAACTTCTTCTACATAACGTTCAATCGTCCATAAACTGCTATCATTAGGATTATCTGAATAAGCAGAACCTAATTGATCGTAATAATAATACTCAACGCCTTCCTGTGGAAGATAGGAATCAAAACACTCAAAGTATTCATGAGTTGCACCAGGGCCACCATGCAATAACAAAACTTTCTTTCTAGGATTATTCCCAACTCTTTTTGTCCAGACTGTAAAGTCTCCTTTTTCAGTATGAATTGCAATACGCTTAATACCCCCAGATAAAACATCTGTTTTACCTGTCGTATCATGGTATTCGACATTTGAATTGGATACAGGTCCTTGACAAGCTGAAACAACTAGAGTCAAAAACAAACCGAAAAAGGGAAAAGTTTTTTTCATAAGATATATTCTGAAAGCAACTATAAAGTTACTTTCAGAATGCACGCTAGCTAGAAAATTTTTCCTGCCATGCCAACATACCACCTACTACATTAATTACATTTTTAAAGCCATATGGCTCCATCATCATACAAGCCTGACCGCTTCTGTTACCACTTCTGCAGTAAACATACACCGTCTCATCTTTCAAATGCTCCACCTCGTCTAATTGCAATGCTTGCACTAAACCTAAAGGCAATAATTGACCACCAATATTGAATGCTGCGTGTTCATGTGGTTCTCTTACATCTAAGAGATTTAATTTTTCACCAGCATCAATTTTTGCTTTTAATTCCTCGACTGTAATTGTATTCATAACTGAAATATTGAAAATTTATGGTTTAATTAAAATTTTATTCCTTATTGAATAGTATCTCGAATAGCTTTTACTGGAGCTACTTTATCTAATACTAAATTAATAGTTGCCCCTTTTGTGACACCATTTTTAACTGGCAGACCCAATGAATCCAGTTGACTTCCGTATGCACTTGGGCTTTGATCAAATACAAAAGCAGAAGCACTATCTCCAATAGATCCATTTACTGACACAAGTCCAAGGTTTAAGCCCATACTTAATATTTGTGCTTTGGCTTGCTCATAAGTCAAACCAACTAAATCAGGCATAATCATATTTGCAGATGCGCCACCATCACCAACAAGAAAATGAATCAATGTGCCAGATGGTATTTTAGAACCTGGCGCAATAGGTTGCCCATTTACTAATTGATCTATCACCACATTCTTGTTTTGATCTGGAACCATTTGTATTGAACCTAATCTTAGTCCTAATACTTTTAAATAAGTCTCCGCACTTTTAATTGAAAAACCTACCAAGTTTGGCATATCCACTTGTGGTGCAATTACGCGGTTAATGGTAAGGTAAACTGTTCTTCCTTTTTTTACAACCTCGTCCGCATCTGGCGTTTGTCTTAATACCGCATTTCTTGCAAGTGTATCTACATAAATTGAATCTTGTAATTCAACATCAAATCCTAAAGCGGTTAAATTCTTTTCAGCAGCAACCACATCCAACCCGACTACTGAAGGTACTTTTTCAGTTTCCCCATTACCTGTAATCCAGCCTAAGGAGAAAAAGAAAATAAATAATAAGAAAAATGTAACTCCAAATCCAATGAGCACATTCATCCACAAAGGCTTCTTTAATATATCGTCAATGAATTTCAAATTACTTGATTTTATTTTTGTTCTAAACTATCTTCAATAATCCATCCATAAAAATCGGTTAAAGTCCAACCCATTGCTTTTACTTGTTGAGGAATTACACTTGCTTCACTTTGACCAGGGACTGTGTTCACTTCCAACATATAAGCTTTTTCCGCAACTTCATCATAGATAAAGTCAATTCTAACAACCCCTCTACAATTCAAAATAGCATACACTTTTTGAGCTGCTGCTGTTAATTCATCAAACATCTTTGTTGAAATATCAGCTGGTGTTATCTCTTTACTTTTCCCTTGGTATTTAGCTTCGTAATCAAAGAATTCATTTTCAGTTTTGATTTCTGTAATTGGCAAGACTGTTATTTTTCCTTTTGATTTAAATACACCAATCGTAAATTCTCTTCCACTTATAAATTCTTCAACTAATATTTGTGTATCTTCTTTAAATGCCTTTTCAAGAGCAGCTGGCAATTCAGAAGCTTGGTTTACTTTACTAATTCCAAAGCTACTGCCTCCATTATTTGGTTTTACAAAAACAGGCAAACTAAGATTTGCTAAAATTTGATCTGGACTTAAAGTATTCTCTTTAAATAAATGCAATGACTTAGCTACACCTACTCCACCAAATCCCGCCACAGCAACAGTGTATCTTTTATTAAAAGTCAACGCAGAGGTTGCGGTATCACAACTAGTATAAGGCAAGCCAATCATATCAAAATAGCCCTGAAGTTTTCCATCCTCCCCAGGTGTTCCATGTAAACACATTAAAGCAAGGTCAAACTTAATCTTCTCAGCACCTTCAACAATACTAAAATCTGCTTTATCAACTGCCACTTCTTCGCCAACAGTATTTTCATACCACCAACCTGTTGGGTGGATATCAATTTGATAAACTTCGAATTTATTTTTATCCAGTGCATTAAATACCGTCTTTGCGCTTTTATAACTAATCTCAGATTCAGAACTATATCCTCCTGTTACCAATGCGATTTTCTTTTTCATAGGATCCTATTTATCAGCCTATCTGGGCCAAATGATTTGAAAATAAAAAAAGGGAAATGACTCCCTTTTTAAACCATTATTATAAATGTAATTTTTCTTTCTTAGCCAACAACTCATCCACTGTTTCTTTGTACAACTCATCAGGTACGCAACAATCAACTGGACAAACAGCCGCACATTGTGGCTCCTCATGGAATCCTTGACACTCTGTACATTTATTTGGAGTAATATAGTAAGTATCCATTGCTACTGGATTTTGTCTCGCACCAGCATCTACTACAGATCCATCCATTAAAGTGAATGCACCTTTTACCGTAGTGCCATCGGACATAGCCCATTCTACACCACCTTCATAAATTGCATTATTTGGACATTCTGGCTCACATGCGCCACAATTGATACATTCGTCTGTAATTTTAATTGCCATAAAAATTATTTAAATTTTAGTAACGTACTTTTGCTTACAAAGATATAACACAAGCATGAACTTACAAGCAAGAATTCAAGGTTTTGTGACCCTAGGTCAACAGCTTTCAGACACTAATAATACCCTCTTAAATGAGGCTAAAAATGAAGCTAATCGTCAAAATGCCTGGTTTTTACCCGAATTCATAGATCAAGCAATCATTCAAATTAGTCAAGAGTTTCTACAAGAACATGCACTGACTGAATGGACAGCAAATTATCCATCTATACCAGCTCAATCGACCCAAATAAAAGTTGGGATCGTGATGGCTGGAAATATTCCTTTAGTCGGATTTCATGACCTTTTAAGCACCCTAATTGCTGGACATATTGCAGTAGTTAAAATGTCCTCTAAAGACAAGGTGCTAATGGACTTTGTAATAGCAAGTCTCCTAAAAATTAACCCAGAATTTGAAACTCAAATATTGGTTCAAGAACAACTTAAAAATTGCGATGCCTATATAGCAACAGGGGGGAATAATGCGGGCAATTCTTTTGAATATTATTTTGGCAAGTTCCCAAACATCATCAGAAAAAATAAGACTTCTATTGCGATTCTTAACGGACAAGAAACAGCCGAAGACTTAGCCTCTTTAGCAGATGATTGTATGCTCTATTTTGGGATGGGCTGTAGGAATGTGACCCAAATTTGGGTACCAGAAGGATATGATTTTATCCCTTTTTTAACGGCCTTAAAGAAATACAATTATTTATTGGATCAGCATAAATACAAACATAATTACGATTATCAATTGGCCCTGTTAATGATGAGCAAACAATTTTATATGGACTCTGGCGGTGTATTATTGAGCGAGAACCCATCCCCTTTTGCAGCAATTAGTCAAATTCATTATCAGCACTATAAATTGGACACTCCTCCTCAGTTTAATCTTGAAGAAATTCAATGTGTAGTCGGTTACAACCAGCTTCCATTTGGCAGTTTACAAAAACCCGTTTTAGCACAATATGCTGATGGAGTTGATAGCCTTGCTTTTTTATCTAGTCTATCCTAAATAATTGATAATGAATATTCTAAGCTTTGCCATGGTATTTTAAACGAACAATTTCGTAAATCTTTTGTTAAACTACTTTAAAGAATTTGTGACATAATTTCAGCTTGATTAGATTGCATTGAAATTGGTACACAATTTGTAAAATGTATTGTATAAACATCAAATAGTTTTTTATGAATTTGAATTTAAAAAATGTATTAGCCATTGTAGGAATTAGTGCTACAACAACCTTATTAAGTGTATGGGGTTATGCCAAATTAAACAAATCTAATAACGTATTCGAATCGGCAAATAATTTGCCTGCAAACTATGCTAGTTTATTTCAGGGCAACGCACCTAGCTCAACAGTCGATTTTACACCAGCTGCAAGTGCTGCCTCGCCTGCTGTGGTGCATATAAAAACGAAAACCAATGCTAAGCAGGTTCAACAAAGTGCACAACCAAGACAAAGAAATCCGTTTTTTGACTTCTTTGGAGACGAAGATATGTTTGGTGATTTTTTTGGTGGACCAAGAGTCATTCCAGAACAAAGAGCAAGTGGAAGTGGTGTCTTAATTACTGCTGATGGATATATCGTTACCAATAACCATGTGGTAAATGGCGCAGATGAAATAAATGTTACTTTAACAAACAAAAAGAGCTACAAAGCAAAAGTGATTGGCACAGATGCAAGTAGTGACTTAGCCGTTATTAAAATTGAAGCAAGTGGATTGCCTTATTTGGTTTATGGCAATAGTGATGAAATTAAATTAGGACAATGGGTGCTTGCAATTGGTTACCCTTTAAACTTAGATGTTACGATCACCGCGGGCATTATTAGTGCAAAGAATAGATCAATCAATATAAACTCAAGACAGAGTGATAAACCATTAGAAACCTTCTTACAAACAGATGCTGCTGTAAACCAGGGTAATAGTGGCGGTGCTTTAGTGAATACAAGTGGTGAATTAGTAGGTATTAATTCAGCAATCGCCTCACCAACGGGGTCTTATGCAGGTTACTCTTATGCCATCCCTGTTAACCTAGTAAAAAAAGTGGTGACAGATATTGTGAAATTTGGCACTGTACAAAGGGCTTATTTGGGCATCTCTTACCCTCAAGATGATTTATCAGAAGAGCAAATCAAAAAGATTGAGTCCGACTTTAAAGTTAAGATTGGAGATGTGCAAGGTATTGTTGTGACAGATGTGCTTGAAGGTGGAGCAGCAAAAGCAGCAGGTGTTAAAGTGGGAGATATCATTACTAAATTAAATGGCACAGCTGTTACTTCTTCCCCAGAATTGCAAGAACAAATTGCGAAGTATAAGCCTAATGATAAAATTACTATTACAGTAAAACGAGATAATAAAGACCTTACTTTAAATGCCACATTGAAGGCTAAATTAGGAAACACTGACTTAGCGAGCAGCAGTAAAGCAGCAGAAAAACTAGGGGGCAAATTAGAAACAATCGATAAAGCAACCGCAGAAAAAAATGATATCGACGGTGGTGTCTTAGTAAAAGAACTAGGCACTGGAATTTTAGGAAAAAGTAGGGTTGAAAAAGGATTTGTGATTACACATGTAAATGACCAACCTGTTAAAAACACAGAAGAGTTTTATGAGAAATTGAAAAAAATAACAGGAGCAACAATTAAATTATCTGGTATCTATCCAGGATTCTTTGGCAACTATGCATTCATGTTAAACATAAATGAATAAGTCAGTTAATCCCCCAATAAAAAAGGCGCTATTTCTAGCGCCTTTTTTATTGATTATTCTTTATTTCGTTTCATGGATTGCCAAATAGCTTCTTTCTCGTTTAAACTCAGCTTAGCTAAATCTAAACCATGCTCTTTAGCATATGTTTCCATTAATTCAAAACGATGTTTGAATTTTTTATTTGTCTTCTCTAAGGCAGACTCTGGATCAATATTTAAAAAACGAGCATAATTGATCATGCTAAATAATACATCCCCAAATTCCGCTTCCATTTTTTCTTGGTCATTGACTTCAATCTCCGCCTTCAGCTCGCCTATCTCCTCCTCTACTTTATCCCATACCTGTTCTTTATTCTCCCACTCAAATCCAACTTGTTTTACTTTTTGTTGAATCCTAAATGCCTTTACCATAGCAGGTAAGCTATTGGGGACTCCTGCCAATAAAGATGTTTTACCCTCTTGTAATTTCAATTGCTCCCAATTGCGTTTTACATCTTCCTCGTTTTCGACCTGCACATCCCCGTATATATGTGGATGACGATGTATTAATTTCTTTGAGATAGCTTCTATCGAATCCTGCAAAGTAAAATGACCTTGTTCCGTTCCAATTTTAGCATAGAATAAAACATGCAAAAGAATATCTCCTAATTCCTCTTTAATACCCTCCCAATCTTCCTCAATAATTGCATCAATTAATTCATACAATTCTTCAATGGTATTGCTTCTCAAACTTTGTATCGTTTGTTTTTTATCCCAAGGGCATTTTTCACGGAGGGTATCCATGATTTCTACTAATTCTAAAAAACTATCTGCAACCTTATTTTGAGACATGACTAGATATTAAATAATGAAAACATAAAGAAAATAAACATCAATGTTCCCATCAATAACATTGTAAGAATGTTTAAAATAAAAAATTTGAGAAAAGTTTTTGTTCTTGATTGTCCAAAGTGATTTTTAAGCGACTTGTATAAATAGAAAAATAAAATAACAGCTGCTAAAAATCCAATGAAACCATATGACTTATTTGTAAAATAATCTTTTACGGTTGTGACCATATTTACAAAGAACAGAATAATATAGAATGCACAATAAATATGAATGCTAAAAATAACATGGTCTACAAAATAATGATTCTTATTCCTTCTATATAAGACCCAGATAAAGAACGCAAAAATGGGTAATGAAATGTAGAGCATTCTAGAGAAATAATGTTCAAACTTTTCGATCAAGGCCTTGCCAATTTTAAATTTATCTCCTTGGTATTTTTCATTCAACTCAATACCCTTCTTTTTAACCGTTGCATCTAACCATTGATCTCTTTTAGATTCAGGCAATTTTTGTTGTGCAGTATTGTATTCTGCAACAGTTTTATATTCTATTGAATCTTTTTCTAGATCTACATTAAACCCTTCATTAAACCCAGATGCAAAATCCTTTGGCGCTTCTGCGTTCGCAGCTAGTCCTTCTGGCTTATCCGGAACATCTCCTGTAAACATGAATAAAAAGAAAACCGCAGAGACAAATAAATACATTCTAATGGGATGAATATATGAAGCCCTCTTCCCATCCATATATAATTTAGTTAAGCTCCCCGGCTTAAATAACAATAGTTTTAAAGTCTTCCAAAGTTTGCCATCAAAGTGCGTTAGGTCTTCGAAAAAGTGCCTTAATAATTGCAAGAAACTTTCTTTTACTTCGACATTTTCCTGCCCACATTGTTGACAAAATCTACCTGCAACTTCGGTTCCGCAGTTAAGACAATCTTTGGCTGTTCTTTCTTTTAAATGTGACATACTGGGTGCTAAGATACAAAAAAGCCTCTCACTTTCGTGAGAGGCTTAGTGCCTCAGGCGGGAATCGAACCCGCACTCGCGTTGCGGCGAACAGGATTTTAAGTCCTGCGTGTCTACCAGTTCCACCACCAAGGCGTCTGTTACAGACTTAAAAAAAATCCCGTCCGAAGAACGGGATTTTTGAGCGGAAGACCAGGCTCGAACTGGCCACCCCGACCTTGGCAAGGTCGTGCTCTACCAAATGAGCTACTTCCGCTTGAACAAGAACTATTTTTTGGAGTGCGAAAATAAGGAATCAACACACACCAACAAAATTTTTTTCTATTTATATTCAGGTTTGTACTGAGAGCTCGTGTTAACTTCTACTTCAGGCTTTTCAAAACCAGAACTGAACAACTTAGTACAATTACCTAAAACCAATGATAATAGCGCGAAAACAGATACATAGAAGATGAATCTTGAAGAACTTACCCAGTTCTTTGCGATATCCTTATTTCCTGCTGTTTCTTGTATTTCTTGTGACATAGTTTATAATTACGAGTGCAAAAATAACAACAAGTTCTTAATTATGAGCGTGTTTGGTGACAATTTTATCAAATTCTTGCCTGTTTTTTACAAAGTAATGGAATACAACAGAACCGTTATATACACCTCCTAGGTTGGATAATGGTTTATAATGCTTATTTCTCTTGACTTTGCCTGTAAGAAGATACCCAATAAAGGCAAAATGAGCCTTAAAAATTGCGGTAAAAAAATACCCATCACCACTCAATAAACCTTTCCATGCCGAGATGCCATCCAATGCAAATCGTAATGGTAACTTCCATATTAATTCAGCGACTGGCAAGTTCTTGCTAAGCATGATCAAGTTGTTTCTAAAATTCAAAAACACTTTTCGACCCCCTCTTGGAAGCGTGCCTGCGCCCACATGGTAAACAACAGATTCAGGACATGAATATAATTGATGTCCCTCTAATTGCATCCGCCAGCAAAGATCAATCTCTTCTTGATGTGCAAAAAAACTAGCATCAAATCCACCTAAAGAATGAAACAAATTCGCACGAATCATCATGGCAGCGCCAGATGCCCAAAAAATGCGTTCAATGTTATTATATTGTCCTTTATCTTTTTCACAAACATCAAATACCCTCCCTCTTGAGAATGGATATCCTAGTGCATCAATCCATCCACCACTTGCACCTGCATATTCAAAACTACTTGGATCTTTTTGAGCTAAAATTTTCGGCTGACAAGCCCCCACTTTGGAATTCGATTCCATTAATTGAACCAATGGCCCTACCCAAGCTGGATCAACTTGAACATCTGAATTCAAAAGAATATAATAAGTTGCTTGAACTTGTTTTAATGCCCAATTGTATCCGCCTGCAAAACCTTCATTTGTTGGATTCTGAATTACTTTCACAGAAGGAAAATGTTCCGCTAAAATGGATAAAGAATCATCGGTTGAACCATTATCTGCAACAACCACTTCTTTGTTTTCATAAAGGGTCGACAATACTGAAGGCAAAAATGTCTTCAAATAATGGGCGCCATTATAATTTAAAATAACAATTGATACAAGTGGTTTCAAGTCAGATTCTTTACGCGAATGTAAGTCCAATTATGGTAAAATTGAGTAAAAACCCTATCTTAGAGCCATGATAAAGGCAAATTTTTTATTTTCTAATTTAGATTTTCTAAACCATCCCGTTGGGTAAATTCAAACCCTCCAATTTTTCTTTCTGTTTTTATCAAATAATTTAAATTTTATTGAATGTCAAATACATTTCAAACAAGTGCAAATACTGCAAAGTATATTGCTCTTGAAGATCAATATGGTGCCCATAATTATCACCCAGTACCTGTCGTTTTAGAAAAAGGCGATGGCATATTTTTATATGACGTAGATGGTAAAAGATACTTTGATTTCTTAAGCGGTTATTCTGCTGTAAATCAAGGACACTGTCACCCTGCAATTATTAAAGCATTAACTGAACAAGCACAAAAATTAACATTAACCTCTAGAGCATTTTACAATAACCAATTAGGGGTATATGAAAAATATATCACTGAATACTTTGGCTATGATAAAGTATTGCCAATGAACACGGGTGTAGAAGGTGGTGAGACAGCAATTAAACTTGCTAGAAGATGGGGTTATGCAGTAAAAGGCATCCCTGAAAATCAAGCAAAAGTTATTTTTGCTGAAGGTAATTTCTGGGGGAGAACTTTGGCTGCTATATCCTCTTCTACTGACCCTAGTAGTTTCAAAGGATTCGGCCCATATATGCCTGGATTTGGATTAGTACCTTATAATGATCTAGCAGCTTTAGAGACCGTTTTACAAGATCCTACAGTTGCAGCATTTATGGTTGAACCAATCCAGGGAGAAGCTGGCGTAGTGATACCAACAGATGGCTATTTAAAAGGAGTTCGTGCTTTATGTGATAAATACAATGTTTTATTTATTGCAGATGAAATCCAAACTGGATTAGCAAGAACTGGAACCATGCTAGCGTGTGACCATGAAAATGTACGTCCCGATATTTTAATTCTTGGCAAAGCATTAAGTGGTGGCACAATACCTGTTGCAGCAGTATTGGCAGATGACATTATCATGTTACAAATTAAACCAGGCGAACACGGCTCAACTTATGGTGGCAATCCACTTGCTTGCGCAGTCGCAATGAAAGCATTAGAAGTGATCAAAGACGAAAAAATGGTTGAGAACTCTTTTAAGATGGGAGAAATTTTAAGATCAGAATTAGCAAAACTCAACTCCCCTTTTATCGCTTCTATAAGAGGACGTGGCTTATTAAATGCAATAGTTATTAAACATGAAAATCCAGAAGCTGCATGGGACTTATGCTTACACCTTAAAGAATTAGGCATTCTGGCAAAGCCAACTCATGGCGATAAAATAAGATTCGCACCTCCATTAATCATCACAGAAGCAGAGATTAAAGAAGCCGTTCAATTAATAGGTAAAGGATTAGAGCAACTTGCTTAAAAATAAATAGCATTATATAGAATAGCCCTCCCAAAAAGAGGGTTATTTTGTTTTAAGCTTAGGAAGGAATGTCATGATTAAAATTCCTGCACTTAAAATAATGCAAGCATACAACGCCCATTGTTTTTGAGGGCATTCCCCCATTGCACATGCAGATAGTACTAAGTAATTACGAAAACTCCATGCCAATAACAATGCGCCCCATGCCATGTTAAATCGTTTAACATTGATGGATGGTATTGCGAAAAAAACAATTGCCAGGATGCCAATATAAAATAAAAACTTTCCTGATTGGCCAAAATTAGTTGCACCCGCATCCCATCCAGTTACTACCCAGTTTTTACTTTCAATGATTACAAATGGCTGTGTAGTACAAAAGAATAATAATAATGTAAGGATGATGCCAATGGTTTGAGAATGTTTCATAAAGCAAAAATACATCAATCCAACTTAAATAACGCGAAGTAAGCATTTGAAGAGGTCAACTTAGGGCTTTATAAACCCATATAGATCGACATCAAAAACATGAAAGACATCAAACTCATTTAACAAAACAGCTAATTCATACCTTAATATTGGTCTATTAATCGAGAAATTATCCAAAGACAACTTAGACCATTTATCAGCGATCTCTTGTTCTATCTTTTTTGATTTTTTTCCAGAAAGTATACCTGCAAAATCAATTGCCTCTGCAATTGTCATTTCATGCTCAACATAAGAATTAGGTGAATTAAATTTTGTAGTCCATGTTTGCATGAATTCTGAAAATGAAACTTTTTTATTTGGATAAAAATAGGTTTCATTTGACCAACCATTTGGGAGACCCACACCTTTGAGTAAACCAGTAGCTCCAATTTTTTGTACTGCTTTAAAATAGACACTATTTTGAGCAACATCTACATAAGGCATAATATAACCTTGGGCATTCAATAAATTATCCTGTATTTTTCTGACTGAAATATGTTTAGGCACTACATTATCTAAGACACTCTGTGCAGCGAGCATTCCAGCCGCCTGACCTATCTGCATTACACAAGGCTGTAATCTAGTTGTCCCATTTACAATATTGGAAACACTAATAGACTTTTCTGCAACAATTAATTCGTCATTATTATTTGGAATTAAAACACTTAATGGAATATTGAACGAAGGTACTGGCACAAATTCCAAATTCTGAGGGGCTGATTTATTTTTCTTGTGATGATGATCTATTGGATAATCCCCCACAGCAATACCTGTTCTGTACAAAGGCTCATTCGTCGCAAAAGGTTTTGTAATATGTTGAACGACCATTCTTTTTGCACCTTTTACCCTTCTTGACTCTCTATAATAAGGATAGATTGCAAGTTTGTCGTTTGTCGGAAACTCATCATCTGCTAGAGCGATATTTCTAAAACCAAGTTCTTTTTGAATAAAATAAACAAATCTCAAAGTTTGTTGCTTTGCCGCTTCCAATATTTCAACTCTTTGAGCTGGTGTTTTTTCAACTACATTTAAATAGATGTCATTGCCATAAATTGGCCAATTAATCATGAACTTATTATTTTGCAATCCACCATACTGTAGCATTTTGATGGCATCTATGGTTGGCTTTCTCCTAGTGGAATCTTTATAAAAATTCGTACTACTTCCATCAAATTCTAATGAATCATAATTATTAGGACGGTCAATTAAAGGTTGAGGCTTTCCATAGTCCTTCAATATTGCAACATAGGTGATGTCTTGTATAAATTCATTTGAACCATTCGGATTAACCCCCTCTTTTGTTATCGCATCCGACTCCATTCCTAGGTCATAAGGAATATTTGCAGAGGCTATTACATCGCCTAATTCTGTTGCATCTATATACCTTTTTGCCTTAACAAATAATTGTATTTGATTGACCTTATCTAAAAAAACAATCCCATTTATTACCCCATTTTTAGTAATTGCTTTAATGAATTCATGATGGTATTTTATTACCAGTTGTTTTTCTTGGCTCGCCATTGACTTAAAAATACTATCTCCAATATGAGGTTCAAATAAAGTATTACTCACCCATCCAGTTGCTAACTTATTCTTGCCGCCATAATGTTTTGCTAAATGATTTCTGAACTCGCCAAAAATGCCTGCAGGTAATCTATTATTCCCATCAAATGCAGAAACGCCTGCCGATGTTAACATGCCTCCAAGCCATGGCCCGGATTCTACAATCATTGTTTTTACACCTAATCTTGCAGATTGTATTCCAGCGCAAATGCCACTTGTTGTCCCTCCTATTACTAAGACATCAGTTTCAATAAATACTTCCTTAACTTGTGCTTGACCAAGCAGGGATTGGATTAGTAAAAACGAAAGGAGTACTAGGCGTTTCATGATGGTCTATTCTGTCCTTAAAGTAACAAAATGTAGGTGGAAGAAAAAATAAATAGATAAGAGCGGATGACTCGGTAAACCCAAAGCCAAGTTCGGATGACCTCCTCATTTCATTCGTCGTTCATCCGCTTCGGCTATCTCACTTTACCCAAACCCTTTCAACAAATCGCTTCGGATTGCCAGCTCATAAATTCGCTGTCATCCGCTTCGGCTATCTCACTTTACCCAAAGCCTTTCAACAAATCGCTTCGCTCTTTGTTGTCTTTTTTAATACTCGTCAGCTTACGAAAGCGAGCTTTCGACGCTGTCTCGTATTAAAAAAGCCTGTTACTTTCGTAACAGGCTTTGTATCGAGGTCCCGAGCGGATTCGAACCGCTGTAGAAGCTTTTGCAGAGCTCTGCCTAGCCACTCGGCCACAGGACCCTTTTGGGACGCGAAAATAACGCAAAGAAGTTAATTATAAAAGAATTTTACCACTAATTCGAATTAAACGACATTTGTAGCCTAAAACATCCATATGCAACAGCCTATCGGCGCTTCAGAATTAATAATTAACCCTAGAGGAGCGGTTTACCATTTAGACCTTCGTCCCGAGGAGATCGCAGACACCGTTATTACAGTGGGAGATCCAGAAAGAGTTGCGCATGTTAGTAAATACTTTGATCGTATTGAGCACAAATCGGCACATAGAGAATTCATTACCCATACTGGTTATATAGGTCAAAAACGTATTTCTGTGATGAGTACGGGAATTGGACCAGATAATATTGACATCGCCTTAAACGAAGTAGACGCTTTAGTAAATATCGATTTTGAAACAAGGTGTATTAAGGAAACAAAAAAATCAATTTCAGTAATACGATTAGGCACATGTGGTTCTTTGCAAGGTGAAGTTGGCGTAGATCAATTGGTAGCAGGCACACATGGTTTAGGGGTAGATAATTTATTGCACTTTTACCAGCCAAATAACAATGATGAAGAGTTGGCGATACTTGCAGCATTTGAACAACATACAAATATTCAATCACATCATATTAAACCCTATATCTCTAGTGCAAGTGCTGGCTTGTTAAAGCATTTTACAGATGGATATAGTCATGGTATCACGGTCACCTGTCCTGGTTTTTACGGACCTCAAGGAAGAATTCTAAGACTACCGTTAAAGATGCCAAATTTAGTAGATCAAATGACGAGTTTTCGTTTTGGCAATCATCATATTGCAAATTTCGAAATGGAGACAAGTGCTATCTATGGCTTATGTAATTTACTAGGACATCAATGTTTAAGTATCAATGTCATTGTAGCGAATCGTGTTAAGAAAGAATTTAGTAAGGATGGGGCAAAAGCGGTGGATCATATGATTCAAAAAAGCTTGGGCATTATTGCAACTATTTAAAAGAACTTTAGAATGAATATCCAATTTTCAAAATACCAAGGCACAGGGAACGATTTTATAATCATCGATAATAGAGATGGCAACATCTCTTTGTCTAATCAACAAATTGCATTTTTATGTGACCGAAGATTTGGTGTAGGTGGAGATGGTTTAATGTTATTAGGAACAGCAGCAGGATATGACTTCTCTATGACTTATTATAATGCTGATGGAACAGAAGGCACCATGTGCGGCAATGGCGGTAGATGTTTAGTGCAATTTGCACATGATAACGGTATCGTAAAAGACAATTATCTATTTATTGCAGTAGATGGTCCACATGAAGCCACCATTCATAATAATGGCTGGGTGTATTTAAAAATGATAGATGTAAGTGCAGTTGAGACAGGGAATGATTTTTTTGTAACCAACACTGGCTCTCCACATTATATTAAAGTTGTGGAAGGTGTAGAAAATTTAGATGTATTTACCGAAGGGAAAGCAATAAGATACAATGACCGATTTAAGACAGCTGGTATCAATGTAAATTTTGTTGAATTTCAGAAAGAACATTTATTTGTCCGCACATATGAAAGAGGTGTAGAAAATGAAACTTACAGTTGTGGAACTGGTGTTACTGCAGCAGCTATTACAACCCACTTGCATAAAACAGGCGAACATACTGTTGCAATCAAAACTTTGGGTGGTGATTTAGCTGTTCGTTTTAATAATCTAGGCGGTGGTCATTTTAATCATATTTGGCTACAAGGTCCGGGTACTTTTGTTTACAAAGCAAGCATCCATTTAAAATAATCTTACAATGGCATTATTCAATGTGCGTGTTTACGGCATCTTATTGGACGAAGAAAAAAGACTTTTAGTAAGTGACGAATTCATTAGAGGAAATTATATCACTAAATTGCCAGGTGGCGGACTAGAAATTGGCGAAGGCACTAGAGATGGCTTAGCTCGAGAATTTATGGAAGAAGCCAATATTGTTGTTAATGTTGGAGATCATTTTTATACCACCGACTTTTTTCAAATTTCTGCTTTTAACAATAAAGATCAAATCATCTCCATCTATTATTTAGTGCATACTGAAGACACAAGCTTGATTAATGCTAAAGAAAAAGCATTTGATTTTTTACCAGAAGAAGTGGCAGATAAAAACGGTACAGCAGAACACTTAAGATGGATTCCATTCCACGAGATTAACGAAGATGCAATGACCTTGCCAATTGACAAAGTCGCCGTTAAGATGCTGGTAGATTTGTTCGCGGAATAAAGTTTAACTTGTTTAAGATTAAACTCTCGCATCCTCGCCCATCGCTTCTAATTTCATTTTCGTTGCAGCTTCAACTCCTACATAATTTTCGATACGGTTTCTCATTAGATGAATCAATGGAGTTAAGACGATCGCCATTGTAAACTTATACATGTAATTCACAACGCCTACTGCCAAAACAGTTGACCAAGACCAGCCATTGCCAATTTTAAATGCAATGATTAATACCACAAAACTATCTACTAATTGAGAAATCACCGTTGAGCCTGTGGACCTTAACCAAATCATTTTATCGCCGGTTCGTTTTTTAATTTGATGAAACACAGTTACGTCAATTAATTGACTCACCATAAATGCAATTATACTTCCAATTATAATCCACATCCCCTGGCCAAAAATAGCTTCAAAAGCCAGCTGCATACTTGGCACCCCATTTTGCATTTTGGAGTCTACCCAAAAACTTGCAGGTGCTGCAGACATGGCTAAATAAAACATAAGAAATGCATAGCTAATTAAAGCTACTGCAATCAAACTAATTCTTCTTACCGCCTTTGGTCCGTAATATTCATTTACAATATCTGTAATCACAAACTCCAATGGCCAAAGTAACACGCCACAGGTTAAATTAAATGCCAAACCAGACTCTCCAAATAGAGTCATATTCAAAGGCTGGAAACCGAAAACTGACTCGAGTGAAAAAATCTTCCCTCCTATACATTCTGCAATCAAGGCGTTTGCCACAAAAAATGCAGTAATGCCTAAAAATAGTTTAGTGGGTTTGTCTTTGAGTATTTGATGGATCATGGTAAAATTTAAATAAATAGAAGGCCAATCTGCAACAATAACATACTAAGGTTAAAGATTGTTTGCCATCGGGGTAAATTAGTTTGCTTTTTTTGAATTGTAAACACCAGATATGCAAGTACGAAAACTAAATTAGTAAAGGGCGCTAATTCAAGTCCCATGACTGCAATAAACTGTGCGATATCTCTAGGTATTTTGAGCCAGGTTACAAATAAAAATATCGTTGAAAAGATATAAACTAGGTTAGCTATAACGGCCAGTTTGGATAAAAAGGTCAATGGAAATCGACGAACCATAGATGTTGATATTTTGAAGTCATTAAAAGTACAAAAAAGCCTATTTAGTTGTAGGTTTGTTTTACAATAAAAACCTATGTCTAAAAACATCTTTAAGTCCTTATTACCCCATATTTTAGCCATTTTCGTATTTGCTATTGTCGCAATTATCTATTGCAGACCTGCTTTAGATGGTCAGGTATTACAACAATCCGACGTAACACAATGGAAAGGGATGGCGCAAGATGCCTTAAATTATAAAGCACAATATGGCATTACCCCATTATGGACCAATAGTATGTTTGGCGGTATGCCTACTTTCCAAATTACAGGTATTCCAGTAAGCCCTTATTCAATTGGGGCTTTAGATGGTATTTTTACTTTGTATTTAGCTGAGCCAGTTGGTTTATTTTTTCTAGCAAGTATTTGTTTTTATTTTTTAGCGCAGGTGCTTGGATTTTCTACATTAATAGGCATCATTGGCGGATTGGCATATAGCTACGCAACCTATAACCCAATTATTGTAGTGGTGGGACATATGACTAAAATGCATGCCATCGCTTACCTGCCATTCTTTATCGGAGCCATTTTATTGATCTTTCAAAAAAAGTATTATTTGGGTGCCATTTGTACTGCCATTGCAACAGCATTATTTGTTCAAGCCAATCACCTTCAAATAAATTATTACGGATTAATCATTGTTATTGGCATGTCTCTTTATTACCTTTTTCTTTGGATCAAGGCAAAAGACTACACACATATTCTTAAAACATTTGGATTCAGTTTAGCTGCAGGTATATTAGGCCTTGCGGTGAACGCCATCATGTTAATGAGTACAGCTGAATATGGAAAAGCTTCTATTAGAGGCGGAAGCGCATTGGCTACTAAGGATAGTAAGATCACAAATACAGGATTAAATAAAGACTATGCATTAAGTTATAGTATGTTTTTATCTGAGCCATTGGTGATGATGTTCCCTCATATTTATGGCGCATCAAGTGATCCTAATTTAGTTGACCCAGAAAAATCAAAAGCGATCGAAGTGTTGCAACAAATGCAGCCTGAAGTGGGTCAACAACTACAATCATTTTTACAATTTTATTGGGGCGGTATTGGATTTACAGCTGGGCCTCCATATGTAGGTATTATCATTTGCTTATTTGCTTGTATCGGATTTGGAAGCAATCAAAATCCAAATAGATGGTGGATTGGCGCAATGATTGTTTTATCAATATTACTTGCTGCTGGATCTTACTTTGAAAGCTTTAACTTATTTATACTAGAGCATTTACCATTGTATAATAAGTTCCGTGCACCAAGTATGATCATTGTCGTGCCAACATTATTAATTGGTGTATTAGCAATGTATGGTATGAATGCAACTTTGAAAGCAACAAATTTCAAAAGCTTTTTAGAAGAACATAAAATAGGCTGGATCACATTAGGCTTGATCTTTTTTGCAGTATTGGCTTTGTATTTTAAATCCGACTTTAAATCTGAAAGTGAAAAGCAATTGATGAGTCAGATTATGCAAATACAAGATCCAAATCAAAAAGCAGCATTTGAAACCCCTGCTCGAGATATGGTCAATGCGATTGCAGAAGACCGTAAAGGGTTCATAGAATCTGACTTAACAAGATCATTTATATTTATTGGTATCGCTTTCTTATTAATCTTCTTGTATATCAAAAAAACAATTCAAGAAACCATCTTTATTGTTGGTATTGGTCTGTTGTCATTAGTAGACCTCTTCCAAATAAATGTGCAATACCTTAAGCCAAGTCAATATGTAGAGGCGGCGGAAAATGAAAATGTATTTGCCTTAACGCCATTAGACAATGCTTTATTAAAAGATAAAACCAACTACCGTATTATTGATTTAAGACGCGGTGTTCAAAATGCATTTAATGAGGGCGCCATCATGGCCTACCACCATAAATTAGTTGGTGGATACAATCCTGCAAAATTGAGCATCTACCAAGACCTAATCGAAAACCAATGGTATAAGTTTCCTAATTGCTTGCCTACCTTAAACATGATGAATACGAAATACATCATCACAGGTAATATGGCTTCAGACACCATTGCAAACCCAGACGCCTTAGGAAATGCATGGTTTGTGAAAGGCATAAAATATGAAAAGGGGCCAAGAGCGGTGATGGATCGTCTAAGCTTCTTTAATCCTAAAGACACAGCCGTGGTTGATGAGCAAGATAAGATTGATGATTTATCAGGATTGCAGGTAGATAGCAATGCAATGATTCAATTAATAGACAATCAAAATGATATTATCAACTATACAGCCAAAACCAATGCAAAGCAATTGGCCGTATTTAGTGAAATATACTATCGTGATGGATGGAAAGCATATATTGATGAGCAAGAAACACCAATTGTTAAAGTCAACTACGTATTAAGAGGTTTAGTCATCCCAGCAGGTGAACATAAAATCAAATTTGAATTCAAGCCTGCTTCAGTGACTAGGGCTAAACAAATTGCAGGTATTGCGTCTATTTTATTATGGTTGGCCTTATTTGCTTTTATCGGTATGACGATCAAACAATTTATTGACAAGCAAAAAGCTGCTTTATAATGATTGTATCTGTTGTTATCTGTAGCTATAACCGTGCTGCCTATATTGGCACTGCATTAGATAGTTTGTACCAACAAACAGCTTCTAAGGAAAACTTTGAAGTAATTGTAGTGGATAACAATTCAACAGATGGCACTGAACAAGTATTTACACAATGGCGCGCAGCCAATACTGAGGGCCATTTTTATTATACAACTGAGACCAATCAAGGTGCTTCCTATGCAAGGAATAAAGGCGCGCAATTAGCCAAGGCCGATTGGTTATGTTTTATGGATGATGATGCTGTGGCAACGCCAGATTATATCAAGAATATTATACTTCATACAAAAACAAATCCCAACGCACTAGGGTTTGGTGGCAAGATCATACCAAAGTATATCCCCGAAGAACCTAAATGGATGAGTTATTATGTTGCCTCTTTAGTGGGCAATTTTGACTACGCACCTACTGCATGTGCTTTTGAAAATGGCAAGTACCCACTTGAATCAAATATGATTGTAAAAAAATCTGTCTTTGATATCGTAGGTGGTTTCAATGTGGCAATACCTGGCGTAGTGGGTACCTTAAGAATTGGAGGAGAAGGAAAAGAATTATTTTATAAAATCATTGCGCTTGGTGAAAAAATATATTACGATCCAAGCTTATTGGTTTACCATGTTGTTGAAGTGGAAAAGTTAACACCTGCCTATATGTATAGGGTCGCAAGTGGTATTGGTAGAGGAGAAAGAGCAAGAACAAAAGCAATTTCACAAAAAGCATATTTGCTTAAAATCGTAGAATACCTTTTTAAATTAGGTGCCTCTATTTTATTAGGCATAAAATATACATTGCAATTAACCCCAGCAAAATTTTGGCCAATAATTCAATTTAGAATTGACGCACTCAAAGGATTATTGAACAGATAAGTGAATAGTAATCCGGCATTCACTTATGCGTTATACAATTATTAAAGGTACTTGTAAAAATGAGGCTTTCTTGCAATCATGATGGGCGCAACGAGCCATAACTCAAAAACATTTTTAGTAAAACCCCACCAAGACTTCAAAGTATTCAAAGGATTCTTTCCACTGAATAAATCGTCAGATATTCCTATGATCAGGTAAAATGGCACTGTCCATGTATAATTAAGCAATTGAATCATGAACCAAAAAACACCATATTGCTTTCTAATTCTCAAGTGATTTGAAACCATTAATTGTAACCCCTTTTTGTCCGTTAAATTAGTATAAGAATTGTCTTCGGAATTAGAAGCTTCTTGTATGGTTTGTCCAATCAAATGAACAATATTGTTATTGCCAAAAATCGCCATTTGACCATATTTGCCCAATCTTGCGCACCACTCTACTTCCTCCGCATATAAAAAGAATTCGGGGTCTAGCATTCCCGCTTTTTGAATTACATCCTTCTTGACCATTAAAAAAGCTCCACTTATCCAATCTACTTGTGCATATGCTGCCGCTTGAATGATTGCAGGTTTTTCATGTATAAAAACAGAAGCGAGCTTTTTTATACATGCGCCCCAATAGGGCAATGGTAATAAATGATTCAATCCTCCTATCATAAAATTACTTGCAGAAAACTGTGGCCGTCCATCTAAATGAACTAATTGAACACCTGCAGCAACTAAATTGGATTGCATTAATTCATTGGCTGTAGCTAAGACAACACCAGGCTTTAATAATGTGTCAGGATTTAGTAATAATACCAATTCACCTTTAGCTAATTCAATCCCTTTATTATTAGCTCTAGCAAAACCAGCATTGTATTCCATATCAACCCATTGTATCATTGGGAAGGCCGTAATAATGCTGTTTTTATCCGATTGATTACTACTATTATCTACAATGACCCATTCAACCTTATTCAAATCAAATAAATCCAACTCTGCAGATTGTAAACAATCTAGCAAAACTGCACCGGAATTGTAATTGACAATAATAATGGATAACAACATGAAATTAGCTTTGAAATCGAAATAAAGATAAGATATATTTGCAACCTCATCCCTACAATCATGTCAGAAGCAAAGGTCAATATAGAAAGAGAAGCCAATAACTTCGATTTAATTAGGATTCTATTTGCATGGTTTGTGATTGTTTCACATTCCTATGTTTTAAATGGCATGGGCGAATCTGACCCATTAGGGCAAATCACTTCTAACTACCTTATTTTATCCTTTATTGGCGTAAAGGGCTTCTTTGTAATTAGCGGTTATTTAATTTTACAAAGCTTAACAAGAAGCAAGTCTGTCATTGATTATTTGGTTAAAAGAATTTTACGCATTTTCCCTGGACTAATTGGCGTTTTAATCATCACCTTATTTTCGATTTATTTTATTTACCCAGGCACTAGGGTTCCATATCTCTTAAACCCCGAGATCTATCATTATTTTTGGGGCAACCTTACTTTAATTTCACCACCCTTTTTTATTCATGGGGTATTTGATCACCTACCCTCTAGAGCCATCAACGGGTCTTTATGGACGATAGAATTTGAATTCCTATTTTATATCGTTCTATTGTTGCTTTTTCCAATTAAGAAAAATCTAAATGCAGTTAAATTGGCCTTGTTAAGTTTGATGGTTATTTTCACCATCGGAAATCTTTACTATCCTACAGCATTGCTAAGTATTAAGAAACCAATTCCACTAGATTTGATTTTTGACTTAGGCATTTATTTTATTACAGGCTCTTTTTTAGCCTGTGTAAATTGGGAGAAATGGGATTCAAGTAAATACCTCTTTATTGCTGCTGTTCTATTATTCATTGTCATGATCATTTTTAAAATTGATCGTGCATGGTTGTTTACCTGCTTGCCTTTTACAATACTCTATATTGGACAAAAAAAATCTAAAGCGGCTGATTGGGTGCATCAAAAATTAGGAGACCCTTCCTATGGAATTTATTTATATGCCTTCCCTATACAACAATTCATTGTATACTTATTTAAGCCAAGTACCTTTGAATTATTTATTTTTTCAAGTATAGGTGCTTTTGCCTTTGGAATTTTATCTTGGAGATTGATAGAAAAGAAAGCATTAACCCTAAAGCGATTTGTAAAATAAAGTTTAAGCTGCAGGCTTAAAAAGATAATTCAAGGTCATAAGTAACTTTGAGAAAGGGCCAAATTTCAACAATCCAATTGGAAAGCATTTTTCCCATTTTAATTGATGCATGATCACTGGCAACAGCTGCGCTTTCTGCACACCCATCTTGTATAAATCTTCTTCGTTTCGAATATTGTAATTACGGAGTAATCTCCAATAATAATCATAAATCAAAATATCAGAAAAGGCTTTTGAACCTAACTTGAAAGCAAAATGGATATTTTCCTTCACAATAACATCTTCATTATTTCTGCAGAATACCGTTGTTTGATCCTCATGCAAACCTATACTAACAAGGTGTTGATCTAAATAAACATAGGCATTGCCAGCTTCTAGTAATTGTACATAATAATCTACATCAACGAGCCAGATATAATTTTCATCATATCGAATCGGGATGGACCTTTTTAACATCACATTACTTGGCGGGCCAATCACATTGGCTCTAAGGATATGGTGGGGCTTTTGATCCATGTTACTCAGCAAACTCTTTATAGCTTGCAAGTTGAGTTCCACACCATCTGGTTGGATCGCCGTATTCTTACAAAAAACAAAACCTGCTTCTGGATGACTTTTAAATGCTTCAATATAAATTTCCAAAGCTTTTGAATCGTGTAACCAATCGTCCTGGTGTAAAAGCATCACAAAATCTCCAGTGGCCTTATCCAAAGCATTGTTCCAATTCATTGGACTTTTTAAAGCAGGTTGATTGTGATAATATTTAATATCCAGCTCAGAAATATAAGGCTGAATCGCTATTTTTATATCCTCGTTAGGTGAATCGTCCGAAATGACAATTTCTACCTCTTTATACGATTGTTTTAAAATGGACTGAATGGCACGCACCACATATTCAGGCTTTTTATAAGCAGGTATACAAATAGAAATGCGAGGAGCAGTCATTAAATAACAATTATGTTCATTACAAATATACTAAAGGGGATCCAAAAAAGACTTACCGAATCCAAGGCCAAACCTAGATTTCAGAAAATTTCATGGGTCAAAAAACGAATTATAAAACACCAAAATGATCAATTGGTAAAAACCATTGAATTTGACCAATTCAAAGTGTTCTATAAACGTCCTTATGAATTAATTAAAACATACGAGGAACTATTTTTAGAAGAGATCTACCGATTTGAAACAAAAAGCAAAACCCCTCTTATTATTGATTGTGGTGCCAATATTGGTTTAAGTAGTATTTACTTTAAAACAATTTATCCAAACGCCACTCTACATGCTTTTGAACCAGACCAAGTCTTATTTACTTTGTTAAAACAAAATATAGAAGTCAACGGATTCAAAGACACACATATACACCAGGAAGCAGTTTGGATTGAGGATACCACGCTTTCATTTTCGAACAAAGGGTCAGAAGGTAGTCATATAGACCTGACAAATAATAGCACTAACAAAGTCACCGCCATTAAACTTGATAAATACTTATCTCAGTTCGACCATATAGATTTTTTGAAAATGGATATCGAAGGCGCAGAATTTCAAGTGGTTGCAGATTGTCTAAATGGACTAAAAAAGGTAGACAATTTCTTTTTGGAATACCATGGAAAAGTTGGACAAACAAAAGAGCTATATACCCTTTTGCAACAAGTTGAATCTATTGGATTCAATGTCTATATTAAAATGGCAGCAGATCAATTATCAAGTCCATTTTACCAAAAACAAACAGGCACACCATACGATGTGCAATTAAACATCTTCTGTTATAAACAAATCCATTAGATTGCAATATGATTAGTGTTATCATACCTTGTTTTAATGATGGCAAATATTTGCCAGAAACGATTAGCAAACTAAAAATGCAATCTACCCCAGCAGACGAGATCATCATTGTTAATGATGGCTCAACCGATGCAGATACCATTGAGATTTTGGCTCAAATGGCGCAAGAACCTTCGGTAAAAGTGTTGCATAAAGAAAATGGAAGAATGTCTGCTGCAAGAAATTATGGTGTAGCACATGCTAAAGGAGACATTATAGTAGCATTAGACGCAGATGATTTTTTTGATCCTAGCTTTTTTGAAAAAGGAATAAAAGTTTTACAAGACGAACCAAATACAGGCGTCGTTACAAGTTATATCCAATACTTTGGGAACAAAACTGGCAAAGCAAAACCAAGAGGCGGCAATGCATTCAACTTCTTATTCTCTAATCAATGCCCTGCCTGTGCGATGGTACGTCGTTCGGCTTGGGACCAAATTGGAGGATACGACGAATCGATGAAACTAGGCTATGAGGATTGGGAATTTTATATCCGCTTGACAAAAGCAAAATGGGCCGTTCATTTGATCCCAGAATTTTTATTGCATTATAGACAAACCAATAAGTCTACTTTAGCCAATGACACCCATCCTAATAGAAAGCAGATCATTGAATATATGATTGAGAAGCATAAAGATTGGTATGCGGAATGCCTTAGCACATTGATTGACAGGAAGGAAGTGCTTTATACCGAATCCCGCATCTCCTTTCAGAATATCTGGAAAATGCTTAAAAACAGGTTGACAAACAAGTATAAATAAAGATTTCAGCCAGTCTATAAGACTTGCTTAGGCTTATTTACAATATATTTGTAGCATGGGTATTATCCAAAAACAAGGTATTAAGTCTTCTATATTTATCATGATTGGCTTCGTGATAGGTGCAGTGAACTTACTTGTTTTATTCCCGTTATTTTTTTCAAAAAATGATCAAGGCTTAATTAGAGCCATGATTGATATTGGCGCTACTCTTTCTGTCTTTTGCACATTAGGTACTTTGCCAGTAGTGTATAAATTTTTCCCCTTTTACAACCATTACTTAGGGCCAAAGAAAAACGAACTACCCTTTTTAACATTAATCATCAATCTCATTGGGTTTGGATTATTGATGTGGATTGGATGGGAGAATAAGGAATTCATTATTCGCAAATTGGGCAAGTCTCCAAGCTTAGCCAATTACTTTAACTATGTATACCCATACACTTTCTTCTTGCTCATTTTTTATTGGCTAGAAGCTTTTGCATGGGGTTTACAAAAAGGAGTATTGACTAATTTCTTAAGAGAAACTGCTATTAGAATTTTGACCACTTTATTAATTCTTGCATTTGGCTTAAAGTGGCTGAACCTAGATCAGTTCATTTTATTGTTCAGTGGTATTTATGTTATTCCTACTCTATTATTGATCTATAATTTATCTCAATCACAAGAGTGGTCATTTAGGAGTTTTAAAATAAGTAGTGTAACCAAAAGATTGAAGGGCAAGATGCTCAATTTCGCTTTATTCGTTTTCGCAGGACAGTTTTTTAATTTACTTGCAAGAACCAATGATACATTTATGATTGTTGGATTAAGAGGCTTAAGCGATGCGGGTATTTTCGCTATTGCCACTTATGTTGCTGCAATCATGGAAATTCCTCAAAGAAGTTTAACATCTATAAGCATTCCCGTATTGGCTAAATCATGGAAGGATAAAGATTTCGCCAATATCAAACATGTGTACCATAAAAGCGTATCCAATTTATTAGCGGTTGGCTTATTGTTATTTGGGCTTATCTGGTTGAATATAGAAAACCTAGTTTCTTTTTTAAACTGGATTAGTAATAAAGAAAGTGGTGGATATGATGCATTAGTGCCTTTGATTTTTATCATGGGGCTTGCGAAATTAGTGGACCTTGCAACTGGTGTAAATGGTCAAATTATAGGCACTTCCAATTTTTGGAGATTCGATTTTTTCACCAATCTTTTCTATATCGTTTTGTCCATTCCATTAAACTATTACTTGATTAACCATTATCAATTAATTGGTTTGGCCTATTCCAACTTAGCTGCCTTGGTTTTATACAATAGCGTTCGCTTTTTATTCTTGTACAAAAAATTCAAACTACAGCCTTACACATTAAAGCATGGCTTGTTTTTAATTTTAAGCATAGCCTTCATGTTTTTAATATATAAAATTCCATCTCCGACTAATTTTTTATTGAATATAGCTTTCAAATCGACTGTATATGGCGTAGGATTTTACGGACTACTGGTTTGGATTAACCCTGCACCTGAACTAAAAGAGCTTGTTCAGGGTTTTCTAAAAAATAAAGTCTTTGGATTTTTACAACGCTAGTTTTTGAACTTTCTCTAAAAATAAGTTCATCCCCTGCTGCATAGTGTCTGTTAATACATACTCAATATTGCGTGTATAATATTGCTCCATATCATAATTATGGGTTCTTTTTGGAAGCTGCGCTAAGACCTCTTGGACATGTTCAACGCCATAAGCATTGGCCTCATTAAATAGGGTTTGAAATTCCAAAGGTATTGGCTGATTAGACATCCATGCTGCAAAAACAAATGGCAATCCAGTATGTGCTACCCATGCTTCACCTAGATCATAGACATATTCAAAGGCTGATAAATTAGATAAAGCCCTGTCGCCAATAATTACGCCGGCAGTCGTTCCTTGAATGTTTTGTATATAGCCTTCCTCGGCCTTTAAGAGACGAATGTCTTTTTGCCAATATTCCTTTAATAAAATTTGCGCCAATTTTACAGAGGTTCTACTTTGATAATCCAGGTAAATAGATTCAATTTGTTCTATTGGGACATGACTAAAAATAGCCACAGATGCGACCTTCCCTTTAGTGCCTATGCCGTAGTTTGAAACGATATGCGGATTGGATAATAATGATGTTATTGCTACTGGAACAAGACCAATATCAATATGCCCATCAATCAATGATTGCGCAATATTTGCAGGATAATCTTTTACCAAATCGATTTTTGATAAAAAACCTGCTTTTTCTATCCCCAATAATAAGGGCTGAGTGTTGAAATAACTTACTACCCCAATGCGCCATCTCTTGTTCAATTGAATTAACTTTGTGCAAAGATATTAAATACAAATTGTTTAAAGCAAACTATATGTCTCAATTAAGCGCTATTTCACCTATCGATGGTCGTTACCATAAACAAACTGCAGCACTGGGTGCCTATTTTTCTGAATACGCCTTAATCAAGTATAGGGTACTAGTAGAAGTGCATTACTTTTTGTTTCTAGCAGATAAGAAATTCTTTAAGCTTCCAGCAGGTTTAAGAAAAGCATTATTAGAGGTAGTAGAAAATTTTTCTGAAGAAGATGCAGCTAAGATTAAGACAATAGAAGCAACCACAAATCATGATGTAAAAGCGGTTGAATACTTTCTAAAAGAAATATTAGATAAACATAAAGCAAGCAGTTTAAAAGAATGGATCCACTTTGGATTAACCTCTCAAGATATCAATAACACTGCTATCCCATTGAGTTGGAAAAATGCAATGGAATCAGAAATATTACCTGCTTACATAAATCTTCAAAATAGATTGTACCAATTTGCAAAACAATGGAAAAAAGTTCCTTTGTTAGCAAGAACACATGGACAATCTGCTTCTCCAACTACCTTAGGAAAAGAATTGATGGTATTTGTAGAAAGAATCAATCACCAGATTGAATTATTTACAAGCATTCCTTATGCGGCTAAATTTGGTGGTGCCACGGGAAATTTTAACGCACACCATATTGCTTTTCCTAAAAAGAACTGGGTAGCACTAGGCAATGAATTTGTGGACGATGTATTAGGATTAGAACGTATGCAATTCACCACACAGATTGAACATTACGATCATTTTGCTGCACATTGTGACAACCTAAAAAGATTAAATACCATCTTAATTGACTTAGCTAGAGATATATGGACCTATATATCGATGGACTACTTTAAGCAACAAACAAAAAAAGGCGAAGTGGGCTCTAGCGCTATGCCACATAAAGTAAACCCAATTGATTTTGAAAATGCAGAAGGCAACCTAGGTATCGCAAATGCTTTGTTAGAACATTTATCTGCTAAACTACCTATCAGCAGATTACAAAGAGACTTAACAGACTCTACTGTTTTAAGAAATATCGGCGTACCTGTGGGACATATCACGATTGCGATTAATTCAATCGAAAAAGGTTTGGGCAAGTTAATCCTGAATGAAGTAAAGATAAACGAAGACCTTGAAAACAACTGGGCAGTGGTTGCAGAAGCTATACAAACTATCTTAAGACGTGAAAATTACCCAAATCCTTATGAAGTATTAAAAGACTTAACTAGAGGGAATAGTAAGATTGATAAAAAGTCTATGCACAAATTCATAGATGGCTTAAAAGTAACTGCTACTTTGAAAAAAGAATTAAAGAAGATTACACCTCAAAATTATACAGGCGTAACAGCAGAATATTAATTTATCTCTTTCCCTATTTTTAAAAAACTGGAATTAGGAATTGGAGCTTTGAATTTTCTAAGAAGATACGTTAGCGTCACCAGTCTCTGAACTTGGTGGCGTTATTTTTTTGCGGGGTTCTTTCTTATTCAATAGAGCATGAATGGGCGCCATCCCCTCTTTTTCTATCGCCATGGTCAAGACTTCGGCTGTTGCTTGTGCATCTCCCCAAGCCCTATGTCTTCCTTCTATTTTAATACCTAAATCCCTTGTCAATGATCCAAGTCCATATTTCTCAAGACCAGGGAATACTTTTTTGCTTAATCGAATGGTACATAATTTAGGTGCAGCCCACTGAAAACCTGATTTACCTAAAAGATAATGTACAAAAGAATAGTCAAAACTTACATTATGCGCAACAAATATGCGGTCTTTTAAAAGATTGTAAATCTGAGGCGCGACTTCCTCAAATAAAGGTGCTTCGGCCACCATTGCGTCGCTTATACCCGTCATATTGACAATAAAGGGTGGTATTTTTTGTCTAGGATTCACCAATGTTACATATTTACCTGTTACCTCTACGCCATTGTGCATCACAATTGCGATTTCGGTGATCCCATGCATATGGGGCATCCCGCCAGTGGTTTCTATGTCGACTATCGCAAATTCCATCAGCCGCCAAGTTCGTATTTTTTTGTCAATAATAGCTTGCGGCTTTTCCTTATTTTTGTAACTCATTATAGGAAAAGCATTTAGCATGGAATTGAGTAAAAATTTTATACCGGGTGAAGTAGAGACAAAATGGTACCAACATTGGATTGACCAAGGATATTTTCATAGTGTTCCTAATGGTAAGCCAGCGTATACCGTTGTCATCCCTCCTCCAAATGTGACCGGTGTTTTACACATGGGCCATTGTTTAAATAATACAATACAAGATATTTTAGTACGTCGCGCGCGTATGCAAGGAATGAATCCTTGTTGGGTTCCAGGAACAGACCATGCTTCTATCGCAACTGAAGCAAAAGTAGTTGCGATGTTAAGAGAAAGAGGGATTGCTAAATCCTCGTTAAGTAGAGAAGAGTTCTTGAGTTATGCTTGGGAATGGAAAGAAAAATATGGTGGCATCATTTTGCAACAGTTAAGAAAAATGGGCTGTAGTTTGGATTGGGAAAGAACTTCGTTCACCATGGATCCAGATTATTACGAAACAGTGATCAAAGTATTTATTGATCTATACAAGAAGGGCAAGATTTATCGTGGCAAAAGAATGATCAATTGGGATGTGAAAGCAAAGACTGCTTTAAGTGATGAGGAAGTGATTCATAAGGAAGTGAACGGAAAGATGTACCATATAAAGTACAAGCTTGATATTCCTGGTGATGCATATATTACCATTGCGACAGTAAGACCAGAAACAATTTTTGGCGATACCGCAATTTGTGTTCATCCTAAGGATCCAAGGTATACTCACTTAATTGGCAAACATGCTTTTGTACCAATGATTAATCGTCGCATTCCTATTATTGCAGATGATTATATCGAAATCGAATTTGGAACGGGTGCATTAAAAGTGACCCCAGCACATGATATCAATGACTTTCAATTAGGTCAAAAACATGGCTTAGAAGTAATTGATACCATGAACGATGACGGTACCATGAATGATGCTGCTCCAATGTATCTGGGTAAAGACAGAATCGAAGTAAGAAAAATCATTGCTGCAGATTTAGAAGCAGCGGGTAATTTAGTGAAGATAGAAGATTACGTAAACCAGGTTGGATTTAGTGAAAGAACAGATGCCATAGTAGAACCAAGATTGAGCTTGCAATGGTGGGTGGATATGAAACAATTGGCAGCGCCGGCATTAGAAAAAGTAATGTCAGATGAAATTCATTTTCATCCTGCTAAATTTAAAAACGTATACCGTCATTGGATGGAGAACATCAAGGACTGGTGTATCAGTAGACAATTGTGGTGGGGCCACAGAATACCAGCATGGTATGACAAAGAAGGCAATGTATATGTAGAAGCAAGTCTTGAAAAAGTATATGCCACTTACCCTGAGACTGTGGGTAAAGAATTGCACCAAGATGCCGACTGTTTAGATACTTGGTTTAGTAGTTGGTTATGGCCTATCGAAGTTTTCAAAGGCATGTCTAATCCAAACAACGCAGAAATTAATTATTACTACCCTACTAGTACATTGGTAACTGCTCCAGAAATTATTTTTTTCTGGGTAGCGAGAATGATCATGGCGGGCGAAGAATACATGGGTAAGATTCCTTTTAAGGATGTCTACTTTACAGGTATCGTACGCGACAAGCAAGGCAGAAAGATGAGCAAGAGCTTGGGCAACTCACCAGACTTATTAGGATTGATAGATCAGTATGGAGCAGATGCGGTGCGCTTTGGAATCATGATTGCCTCTCCTGCTGGGAACGATTTATTATTTGATGAATCAACACTGGAACAAGGTAGAAATTTCAATAGCAAATTATGGAATGCCACCAAATTGTTGAAAATGTGGGAGCCACGTCAAAGCAAGGAAGGTGCGATACCAGAAGATGCAGCATTTGCAATGGATTGGTTCCAAGCTAAATTAGCTGCAACACAAATTGAAGTAGATGAAATGTTAAAGACCTTCCGTTTAAGTGAGGCCTTGAAAACAATTTACGGTTTAATATGGGATGATTATTGTAGCTGGTATTTAGAATGGATCAAGCCAGGTTTTGAGCAACCAATTCATTCTGGCGTATTTGAGAAGAGTATTGAATTCTATGACGCATTGTTGCAATTGTTACATCCTTTCATGCCTTTTATCACAGAAGAAATTCACCATACCCTAAAAACGCAAACACAAGATTTATGTGTGCAGGAATTAGCACC
Organism: uncultured Sediminibacterium sp.; assembly: GCA_964579885.1. GTDB lineage: Bacteria > Bacteroidota > Bacteroidia > Chitinophagales > Chitinophagaceae > Sediminibacterium. Next base: position 221,637 of record CAZOHD010000002.1, on the reverse strand, counting down.
AATAAACAAGGTAGACGAAAGTGTTTTGCATGCTGGCGTTCTATTAAAGAATGTGATTTCAACTTTACGTGATGCAAGAAACAAGAATCAAATTAAGCCTAAGGACGCAATTGACTTACATATTCAGTCCGAAAACAATAGTGCATACCAACGCATTCAAAATATCTTAGCTAAGCAAATCAATGCCAAGTCTATCGCTTATACGAATGCAGCGATTGGTTCAAGTATTGTAGTGGCTTTAGAAAAAGATAAATTCTATTTAGTAGCAGACCAAGCTATTGATACAGCTAGCTTGAAAGAAAATTTATTGAAAGACTTAGCGCATCAAAAAGGATTCTTAGAAAGTGTAGAAAAGAAATTAGCGAATGAGAAATTTGTTCAAAATGCAAAACCAGAAGTGATTGCAATCGAACAAAAAAAGAAAGCTGATGCTCTTGCTCGAATTCAAACAATCGAAGAAAGTTTAGCACAATTATAAACAACCACTTTAAATTGAGTCTCCTTTTGGGGACTCAATTGTTATAGCCCATTGAAAGATGAATCAACTTGAAATTAGATTAGCAACTATAGAAGATCGAGCGTTAATTCGATCTATCTCCGAGCGCACTTGGCCCAGTACCTATGGACATATTATTTCACAAGAACAGATTGACTTTATGTTGGATTGGATGTACAGTGATGCATCTCTTGAAGAACAAATAAAAAAGGGGCATCAATTTTATATAGCAACCTTAAATGGAACAGATATCGGATTCTGTTCGGTAAGTGTAGAACAAGAAGAACAAGGGAATGATAACTCAACTATACAAAATCAACAAAAAGCTTGCAAGCTAAATAAACTTTATGTTCTCCCCTCTGCACATGGAACTGGTTCTGGAAAAGCTTTGTTACAAAAAGCTATTGAGGTTGCAAAGGCAGAAGGAGCTACTTCAATTTTCTTACAAGTAAACAAGTACAATAACGCTTATACCTTTTACTTGAAAACCGGTTTCATAAAAGAGACTGAATTTAAATTTGATATTGGCAATGGCTTTTTCATGGACGATTATGTGATGCGCTTGAGCTTATAAAGCATACTATACAAGTACATGAGTCTGCTTCACTACACCCATAATGAATACACTCTGCACTTGACCAATATTTTCGGCCTGGCTTAATTTATTGACATGAAAATTATAATAGCTGTTCATATCCGCCGCGACAATTTTTAACATGAAGTCAAATTCACCTGAGATGCTGTAGCACTCTACCACTTCTGGTAATTCATTGATAAGCTTTATAAATTGTGTGCCCGATTTTTTACTATGTTGATTCAGCGATACATAACAAATCACCATTAAACCTTTATTTATCTTTGTGCCGTCAATCAAAGTAGCATATTGTTTAATCACCCCGGATGCTTCTAATCTTTTTATGCGTTCATGCACTGGCGTCGTACTCAACTGAACAGATTCAGAAATTTCTTTCACACTCATTCTTGCGTTCTGTTGTAAAAGCTTTAAAATCGCTAAATCTTTGACATCTAAAGGAACTGTGTTGTGCACTAATTCATTCGATGTCAAATGATCATTAGCCGAATCTACTATTTGAGACTTGTTTTTCATATCTAAAAAGAATAATATGGCATAAATTTAGCCATTTTTAGAATATTTCACTATATTTTAGATATATTTTATTATTTTATCCTACAAAACTACCTTTACACTCTAAATAATTAAATATGTCAGGTTTACAAAACATTGATTTTAGCCTACCTTATAAAGTAGCAGATATTACCCTAGCAGATTGGGGTCGTAAAGAGATTCGTTTAGCTGAAGCAGAAATGCCAGGCTTAATGAGTATCCGTGAAGAATATGGTCCAAGCCAACCATTAAAAGGCGCGCGTATCGCAGGTTGTTTACACATGACTATTCAAACTGCTGTATTGATTGAAACTTTAACTGCATTAGGTGCAGAAGTAAAGTGGAGCTCTTGTAATATCTTCTCTACACAAGACCAAGCTGCTGCTGCAATCGCTGCAACTGGTGTGGGTGTATTTGCTTGGAAAGGCCAAAGCGTAGAAGAGGGAGATTGGTGTATTGAACAAACTTTATTTTTCGGTGGCGAAGATCGCCCTTTAAATATGATCTTAGATGATGGTGGTGACTTAACAAATATGGTATTAGATAAATACCCTCAGTTTGTTGCTGGCATTAAAGGATTAAGTGAAGAAACAACAACTGGTGTACACCGTTTATATGAGCGTATGGCTAAAGGTACTTTACCAATGCCTGCAATCAATGTAAACGATTCTGTAACTAAATCTAAATTTGATAACAAATACGGTTGTCAAGAATCATTAGTGGATGCGATTCGTCGTGCAACTGATGTAATGATGGCTGGTAAAGTAGCTGTAGTAGGTTCTTACGGTGACGTAGGTAAAGGATCTGCAGGTTCTTTACGTGGCGCTGGTTGTCGTGTTATTGTAACTGAAATTGATCCAATCTGTGCTTTACAAGCAGCAATGGATGGATTCGAAGTGAAGCGTATGATTGATGCAGTTAAAGAAGCTGACATTATTGTAACAGCATCTGGATGTAGAGACTTGATTACTGAAAAGCACTTCAGAGCAATGAAGGATAAGGCGATTGTATGTAATATCGGTCACTTTGATATCGAAATTGACATGGCTTGGTTGAACAAAAATTACGGTCATACAAAAGACACAATCAAACCACAGGTTGACTTATACAATATCGATGGAAAAGATGTAATCGTATTGGCTGAAGGTCGTTTAGTAAACTTAGGTTGCGCGACTGGTCACCCATCATTTGTGATGAGTAACTCTTTCTCTAACCAAACTTTAGCACAAATCGAATTATGGAACAACCATAAGAACTATGAGAATAAAGTATATGTTTTACCAAAGCATTTAGATGAGAAGGTAGCAAGATTACACTTAGCAAAAGTAGGTGCTCAATTAGATGAGTTAACAGCTGAACAAGCAGCTTACTTAGGTATACCACAACATGGTCCATTTAAGTCTGATGCTTACAGATACTAATTTGTAAAGTCAAAAGGAATTCTACTATCCACTCAAAGCATTGCTAACTAGTGGATAAGATCTATAAAAGCCCGACTACAGAAATGTGGTCGGGCTTTTTATTTTCAGTACCTTTAAGGAACGACAAAAATGAACAGTATGCAAAGAATAAAATTCATCACATTCACCTTCTCTTTCTTATTTGCTTCAACCACAATACTTCAATTGAATGCGCAAAAAATAAATGTCATTCCAGAACCAAGTTCACTGGAAATAGGCAATGGACAATTTAAATTACCGAAGCAAGTAACTGTATCTATCTCCCCTGATTTTGCAGCAGTCGGAAAAGAAATTAGTACAAGGATTAAAACAGCTACTGGAAAGATTGTAGTAATTGGCAATCAAAAAAATCCTACCATAAAGATTGAACAAATTAATGATGAAGTCTTAGGAAAAGAAGGTTATTACTTAATAGTATCTGATAAAGGTATTGAGGTTAAAGCACAAACCTATGCTGGCGCATTATATGCATGGCAAAGTATCTTACAATTATTACCACCGGCAATCTATGGCAGTCATACTAGCCCAAATATAAACTGGTCAATTCCTTATGTAAAAATTATGGATAAGCCCCGCTTCGAGTGGAGAGGTTTTATGCTTGATGTGAGCAGACATTTTTTTACGGTTACTGAAGTAAAGAAAATGATAGACGAAATGACGATGTATAAATTGAACAGATTGCATTTTCATTTAACAGATGATCATGGATGGAGAGTACAAATTAAAGCTCTACCAAAATTAACGGAAGTAGGCGCTTGGAGACCCAATAGAATTGGTAAATGGCATAATATAACGAAGCCAGATTCTGATGAGCCAAAGACTTATGGCGGATTTTATACTCAAGAAGATATCAAAGATTTAGTTGCATATGCAAAAACAAAGAATATCGAAATCATGCCAGAGATTGATGTACCTGGTCATAGCATGGCATTCTTAGCAGCCTATCCTCAATTAAGTACTACGCCTAATTATCCTTATCAAGTGAATGCAGGTGAAGAGTTCATAGATTGGTCGGGCTTAAACGGTCATATCACAGCTAAGATTGACAACAACCTTGATCCTTCAAAAAAACAAGTGTACGAGTACTTAGATATCATTTTTGGAGAGCTAGCTACCCTATTCCCTTTTGAATACATTCATATGGGTGGGGACGAAACGGCTAAAAATAATTGGGCAAAAAGCGACGATATAAAAGCATTGATGCGAAAAGAAAATCTAAAGAGCCAAGAGGAAGTGCAAAGCTATTTTGTTCGTCGTGTAGAAAAAATCATGCAGTCAAAAGGAAAGAAATTAATGGGTTGGGATGAAATACTAGAAGGAGGATTAGCCCCTGAAGCTGCAGTAATGAGCTGGAGAGGCATCAAAGGTGGCGCGGAAGCAGCCAAACAAAAACATGCTGTTGTCATGAGTCCAAGTTCACATAACTATTTAGACTATTACCAGGGAGAAGCCACTGCAGAAGGTGCAGTTTATGCAGGCTTAAGAATGAAGAAAACCTATAGCTTTGATCCTGTTCCAGAAGGTGTTGAAGAAAAATACATTTTAGGCAATCAAGGTAATTTATGGAGCGAGCAATTACAAAATTTTAGAAATGTTGAATACATGGCATGGCCAAGACTTATGGCTATTGCAGAAGTAGCATGGTCACCTAAAACTAGTAAGGACTGGAATAAATTTTCTGCAAAAGTGGAAGAGCATTTTGCAATATTAGACACCCTAAAAATAAAATATGCTAAAAGTATCTACGATCCAATCGTTAGCACTACTTTGAATACAAAGGGTGAACTTTTCGCACACATGGAAGGTGAAGTAGATGGATTAGAATTTTATTATACAATTGACGAATCTATGCCTGACCAATATAGCAATCATTTCAATGGACCAATTTTGATTCCAGAAGATGTTACTATTTTAAGAGTAGTAAGTTACAGAAATGGAAAGAATATTGGCAAGCTATTAAACATACCTATTGCATCATTAAAACAAAGAGCTATTAAAGTACTTTAAAGCAATGCGAAAATCGATCCCCTTAATTGCATTTGTTTTTTGTTTTGTTGCGCAGAACTTATTAGCACAAGAAAGCTTGATTAATAGAGCCAAAAATGCTATTACTGGCAAGGCTTTATCTATGACTGATAGTGCTAGAATAAGTTTGTCTAACCAGATAAAGACACTAAAGTCATTCACAGGGAAAAGGATCAATTCCATTACGATTGAACAACATAATTTCTATACCAGTATTGATGCGAAAGAATCTACTATTAAAGATTTTTTTTCAAAGATTGGAAATAAAATAAACTCAAACTCGAAAACAAGAGCAATCAGAGAAAATCTTTTTTTTAAAGAATGGGATTTATTTGATCCTTCTATAATTGCCTATAACGAAAAATGGCTGAGGGATTTAAGTTATATCCAAGATGCAAAAATTACAGCAATTGCAACATCCTACGACACCAATCAAATAGACCTTGTTGTAGTTACGAAGGACCTATTCTCCTATGGGGGAGAAATCCTCATCAATAATAAAAACTCCTACTCTGCTAAGTTAAATAATATCAACTTGGGAGGAACAGGCAATGGCGTTCAGTTATCTCAAAATTTTGACAACTCAAGAAATCCAAAATCAGGATGGGGTTATGACTTTCGTTTAAACAATTTACTAGGCAGTTTTATTTCTTTGAATGCTGGCATCGAAGATTATGGAAACAACATGGCAAACAATGCTTATTCAGCTCAAAAAAAATATATCAGTGTTCAAAGACCCCTCCTTCACCCAAATAGTAAATGGCTAGGTGGTTTGGAATATTTGGAGGCTGTGAATGAAAATGTTTATCCAAATAGATGGGATACAATTTTTAATAATGAGCTCAATTATAATTTAAAGCATAAAGACATTTGGGTAGGTTACCAAATTACCAAGAAGAAAAAAAGAATAATCAATACCAACGAAGACAGACAATTTATTCAATATAGGCATCTTGAAAATAATTTTATAGAAAGGCCTATCCTCTATCAATTGCAACTTGACAGAAATTATCAAAATCTAATTGCAGATTTTGTTTCCTTCACAATTGTAAGACAGTCGGTATATAGAACCAGGTATCTTTATGGCTTAGGTAGGTATGAAGATTTACCAATTGGACGCTCCTTAACGTGGACAACAGGTAAATATCACATTGAACAAGATCAAGCTCCTTATTTAGGTTTTAAATTTGAACAATATAAACTTACAAAAAAAGAAAACTACACCCATATCATTGCCAATATTGCAAGCAGCTACATGAACAAATCCCTACAAGATTTTAGATTTCTAGCAAGTTTAGAGCAATTTAGTAAATTGAAATATTTAAATAACGGTTTTGGTTATCGACAAATTTTAAATATAAGCTTTACCCAAACCCTTAAGAATAAATACAACGAAGCATTGAGAATCAATAGTATTTACGGCATTCCTCAACTTAACAAAGAACAAATAAAAGGCGGCACAAGAATCTCTACTAACTGGGAAACAGTATTGTACAATAATCGGTCAATTTGGGGCTTTAAATCTGCTCCATTTGTATTTGGCAACCTTACCTATATAAGAACTGTTGGCGAGCCGATATTGAAAGGCGATCTATTTAGTTCATTTGGATCAGGTTTAAGAATCAGAAATGAGAACTTGATTTTTGGCACCATTGAATTGAAAGGCTTCTATTTCCCTAGAACAAATCAGCAAGTAAGTCCTTGGAATTTTAGCCTAATTACCAATCTTAGGTATAAGTACAATTCTAATATCATTGAGAAGCCAAATTATGTTGAAATAAATTAATTTTCTGCCCTCTTAACTCAACTATTCAAGCCTAAAATTGTTGTATTCATTATGGTTCAAGCTTATAATTTTTTAGCCAGTTGGCAGTTATTTCCAGAGAAATGTGATTTCGAATACCAAATGGTACCTAAATCAGGTAATTATAAAATCGAAACCGTTCCTAGTGGGCATTTATTAAGTTTTAGCCATAACTGGGTAAACATAGAAAATGATGCATTTTATGCGCAATACCAAGTGCATCCTAATGGACAGCAAATGCCTTTTGACAATACAGAATTAGCAGACACGATCAGTGCTGAAATCAATAATGCTTCATGCCTCACTGTGCAGTTTTTCAAAAACGATACCTTATCCCTTAAAGTAGTACATGAAATTCTTGCGAATGGCTTTTTAAAAGTAACCCATGAAGGTTTTAAGGAAGATCAAAGCCCATTTAAAAACATCGAAGTCTACCATAAACAATTAAGTGTGCTGCCTTATGCCTCTTCCGCAGGTAGCGTAGCTATTCGTCCTACTAAAGAAGGTGTAATCAAACACAAGGCTTTATCTGCAATGGAGGATCAAACCAATATGCAGTTAAATCAAATTAAAGAGCAGATTGAATTATTAGCGAGACAAGCCCAAGAAATTCGCAAGCGTAAGGAACTAAGCATGATGATTTACGAAGCTAAAATAACCTTCAAACCTCAGATAGGTCAGATTTACCATGTGTATGAAAAACAAGACGGCTCGCATGTGTTGTCAATGGTGGCGCCTCATGAATGGGGCGGTGGCGCTGGACCTTTTGCCCAGTTCATTGCAACAGTTAAATTACTAGCCGACCATACTTGGATTGAAGTGCCTGCTCAATAATTAATATCCGTAATTAGTACCCGTATTTTTCTAAAATTGCATCTACCCTCTTCTCTACCGCTGCGTCTTTAAGCACCGGTGGCGCATGATGAGGCTTAATGGTTGCATCAAATACCAATGGTCCTTTAGCACCCCAATGTTTATTTTGAGTATACGAATCAATTGCTTCAATATCATGGGATGGATTGGTTCTTGTAAACGCAGCCCATAAAAAATTATTCAAATTGCTGGCCATCCAAGCAGGATCCTCTGTTCGAATCAGCATCACCACACCCTCCTGCTCCAACAATAAATTTCCTTGACCTTCTAATGCATTTTGCAATGCAGTTGTTGAATACGCTGCTGAATTAACCGCAATCACACCAGGCATCACTAAACTCGCATCCATATTCAATGCTGTTAACCTAGCTGGAACTGTTGTGGTTAAATTTCTTTTCACATCGCCATAAGCAGCAATGACCACTTTTGATCCAGCATTTAATCCCTCGCCAGAATAATCTAGCGTATCCATCGTGGTCTTGGTATAAAAATGAATATCATTTGCTAAATCAAGCCTCGACAAAATGTATTCAAAATATTCCTGCACATGATGTGTAGATAATTGGTTGGTATCATCGGAAGTAATGAAAACAAACTTCGCTAAACTCAATTGTCCTGTACCTAAAATATGATTCGCGATGGTTAAAATTTCTGCTGGTTGTTTATTGGTTAGATAAGGTGTGTAACGCTCACTACCAATTGCTAATAACAAAGGATGCACCCCTGCAGCGTCAACTGCATGCACTTCCTTTAAACCAGGTATTTCATTGGATACCGCAGCACCTGTCATGGCATGTATTAATTGACCAAAGCTTGTATCTTCTTGTGGAGGACGACCAACCACTGTGAAAGCCCAAATGGCATTTTTTCGGGCATAAACTTTGTGTACACGCATTAAAGGAAATGGATGTTCTAAACTATAATAACCTAAATGGTCTCCAAATGGTCCTTCTGGTTTATTCTCCCCTGGATATACTTCACCAGTGATTACAAAATCCGCATCGGTGCTCAAGCAAAATCCATCCTTATAAGTATACCCAAATCTCTTACCAGCAAGCACCCCAGCAAAATTCATTTCACTTAATCCTTCCGGAAGTGGCATTACTGCAGCCACACTATGCGCAGGTGGGCCGCCAACAAAACAACTCACTTTCAAAGGCATTCCTTTTTTGTTTGCTTTTGTTTGATGCACACCGATCCCTCTATGTAGTTGATAATGCAATCCGATTTCTTTATCCAAATCGTATTCATTGCCCGTCAACTGAATACGATACATCCCTAAATTACTATTAGCAATACCTGGTTTATCTGCATCTTCGGTATACACTTGTGGTAAAGTCACATAAGCTCCTCCATCCATTGACCAATGTTTGATTAATGGGAGGTCGCTAATTTTAATTTCTTCGTAAGTAATAGGTTGACTAATTGGATTTTTATTTGGCAAAGCATTAATAGCTGCAGGCAAAGCACTTAATGCTGCTAATGGATTTTTAATTGCAGCAACAGGATCGATTTTAATTTCAATTAATTTTTTTACCTGTGGCAAAGTATCTCTAAAAATAAATTCACTTCTTTCTAAAGTGCCAAAAATATTGGACGCTGCTCTAAACTTAGAACCCTTTACTTTTTCAAATAAAATAGCTGGACCTTTTTGTTCATGAACACGCAAATGAATCGCCGCCATTTCGAGATGAGGGTCCACCTCTTCTTTAATACGGAGCAATTGTCCATTACGCTCTAAATCCAACAAACAAGCTTCTAAACTAGAATAAGCCATGAGGTGATAATTGAGATGCAAAATTAACTTAAATTTGCTCATGACTCATTTAAGTGTAAACATAAATAAGATTGCTACCCTAAGAAATAGTCGCGGAGGTAACAATCCAGATCTATTGAAAGTTGCTTTAGACTGCGAACGATTTGGCGCCCAAGGCATCACAGTGCATCCAAGACCAGACGAAAGGCATATTCGATACCAAGACGTTTATGATTTAAAGAAAAATATACATACAGAGTTCAACATTGAGGGTAATCCTAAAGAGCAAAAATTTGTTGACTTAGTTTTGGCGACAAAACCCGCGCAGGTAACTTTGGTGCCTGATGCACAAAATCAATTAACCAGCGATCATGGTTGGGATACTATTACTGAAAAAGCATATTTAACTGAAATTATTGGCGTATTTAAGGCGGCTGGTATTCGTGTATCAATCTTTGTTGATCCAAGTGTTGAACTAGTGAAAGGTGCAGCTAAAACCGGCACAGACAGAATTGAATTATATACCGAAGCATATGCAAGTGCATTTGCAAGAGGAGAAAGAGAAGCAGCTATAATTGATTATAAATTAGCTGCAGAAGAGGCGAAAAATCTTGGTTTAGGGATTAATGCAGGGCATGATCTAGATCGTTTTAACCTTGCCTACCTAGTGAAGGAAATACCTTATATAGACGAAGTATCGATTGGACATGCGCTTATTTGTGACGCATTGTACCTTGGACTTGAAAATACCATACAACTTTATAAACGTGCATTAGGACAATAGTTATCATGCTCATTAATAAAACCTTTATTCTTTCTCTCTTTGTAACTATTTTTTTTCAAGCTACTGCGCAAGAAAAATTTGGACCAACTCCTAGTAAAGAACAACTGGCTTGGCATGAAAAAGAATTTTATTTGTTCATGCATTTTGGACCGAATACATTTACTGACCTTGAATGGGGACATGGAAGCGAAAATCCAAATGTCTTTAATCCAACAGATATAGACTGTAACCAATGGGCGAGGTTGGCTAAAAAAGCAGGTGCAAAAGGTATTGTCATTACTGCAAAACATCATGATGGATTTTGTTTGTGGCCAAGCAAATACAGCACTCATACTGTAAGGGAAAGCAACTGGATGAATGGCAAAGGAGATGTAATTAAAATGCTTGCAGAAGCCTGCAATAAAGAAGGTATAGAAATGGGTGTTTATATTTCACCATGGGATAAAAATCATCCGAAATATGGCACAGATGCTTACAATGAGGTTTATATAAACACAATGAAAGAGTTGCTTTCCAATTATGGCAATTTTTTTGAGCTATGGTGGGATGGAGCTAATGGAGAAGGACCAAATGGTAAAAAACAAATTTATGATTTTACAAAGTTTAAAGACAGTGCTTTAAAATATCAACCACAACTAATTATTTTCAGTGACATTGGACCACATGCAAGATGGGTTGGGAATGAAAATGGAATAATCAATAGTACTAACTGGAACTTATTAGATACCGCAGGTTTTAAAAGAGGTGAAGGGGCACCTCCTAATGACACTTTAAACACAGGTAATTATAATGGAAAACAATGGATTGGAGCTGAAGCAGATGTTTCAATAAGAAAAGGCTGGTTCTATCACCCCGAAGAAGATAAAACCGTTAAGTCAGGAAATGAACTCTTTGATATTTATTTAAGAAGTGTTGGCCATGGGGGGAATTTAATATTGAATGTGCCGCCTAATAGAAAGGGATTAATAGACCCAATAGACTCCGCAGCATTAATGGAATTTAAGGCTATTAGAGACAAAGCATTTGGAATAGATTTACTCAAAGATGCAAAAACAATATTTACTGAAAATAGTATCGAAATTCATTTACAAAAGCCCCTTTTAATCAACTCCATTCAACTTAAGGAAAAAATCGAATTAGGGCAAAGGGTTGTGAAATTTGAAATTAGTGGATCTAATAACTTAAAGCATTTTACCCCTATTGCAAACGGTACAACAATAGGACACAAACGCATCCTACAATTTCCAACAAAAGAGCTTAGATACATTAGAGTTAAATTTTTAGAATCCAAGGCAAGCCCAATAATTTCTGCAATAAACGGCTATTTGATTCCAAATTAAGCCCGAATTTGTATCTTGCAGTAAATACCAATTATGGCAAATCAACCTTTAGTCGGAATTATCATGGGAAGTGACAGTGATTTAAACATCATGCAAGCTGCAGCTGATATCCTAAACATGTTCAATATTCCTTTTGAATTGACAGTGGTTTCGGCACATAGAACGCCAGAAAGAATGGTTGATTATGCAAAACAAGCTAAAGCAAGAGGATTGAAAGTAATTATTGCTGGTGCTGGTGGTGCTGCTCATTTACCGGGCATGGTTGCTGCAATTACAACCTTACCAGTGATTGGTGTTCCCATCAAGTCCTCTAACTCAATAGATGGATGGGATTCTGTTTTATCTATTTTACAAATGCCAAACGGTGTTCCAGTTGCAACAGTGGCTTTAAATGCTGCTAAGAATGCAGGCTTGTTGGCCGCTCAAATTATTGGCACCCATAATGAAGCTATTTCTAAAGCAATGGGCGATTATAAATTGCAAATGGAATCTGAAGTAATGGAAAAAGTAAGTAAATTAAAATCAAGCTGGGACAACCAATTTGACGCTTAAGCGCAATCAATAAATTTCATTAAGATTTTTCTTAGTTGATTGTAATAATCCTAAATCGAGACTCCAACCCTGTTGAATGATCTATGATGGTATTGATCCATGCTAAATCATGCTGACCAACCCATTTAGAAAAATTTTCTACTCTTTCCTGTAAATTATCTTGAGGGAATAATTCTTTTTTTATACGGTGTATGCGCTGGATGGCCACTGCTTGTTTGCGTCTTTCGGCTCGCACCATTTTCTTTTCTAATGCTTCTAACTTTGCTTTTGCTTGATGTGCCAAGTTCTCTGCATGTGCGCCCAAAGTTGGATCCACTTTAATGACATCCTTTTTAATCGAAGTATATAAACTTGCTAAAGTATTCAAATGTTCATTCAAATGCAAAGCTTCAGAAGCATGCTTATTGACATAGTCTACTTCTAAATCTAGCAAGGGTTTGAACAAATCTTCCTTTTCAAACTGCATCTCCTTCCATTGCGTAGCTTGCTTTTGGTTCATCAATAAAAAAGAATTTCTTAATTGTAGTAATGGATAATGTACGCCAGCTTCTTGGAAAACATTTTTCAATTCCATCCAATAAGCCAACTCTCCACCCCCACCCACAAATACCACTCCTGGCAATATAGTCTCTTGATATACCCCTCTTAAAATCACATTAGGGCTAAAACGTTCTGGATATTGATGTAATTCCGATATGATCTCTGCCTCTGTAAAACGAATATCCGTATCCACCACAATATAAAGATCTCCTTGTTTTTCTATTCTTGCTCTAGTTTGATCTTTTAAGTAAAATAAATTCAAACTACGACCTTCAGTTTGGACATGGTAGTCTTTAGCTAGACTTGTAATTGTTGGCTGTATTACTTGATGCGAAAATTGCGTCAATAATTCTTTCTCCATTATTGGAATAAATGCAGCTTTTAATTTAGCATCATCAGGTTGCAAAACTATCAGGCCTTTTGATGCAAAAAATGCATGTACAAAATGCAAAGTCGCTTCATTGATCGTCTTTCCATTTTGATAAGCTTCTTTTAAGATAGCTAATGCTTCTTGCCCTTTTGGCATACTTGACCAATAACCTTCTAATTGTTGGATCAGTTTTAATAAAGCGTCATCTACCTTCATCCTACCAATAGCCCCTGTTTGTTTGGTGCTCCAATTATACTTGGTTGCTTCAATATTAAAAGCTCCTACTTCGTCTAAATCGGCATCTTCTGAACCCATATAATAAACAGGCACAAAATTATCTTGAGGAAATTGCTCTTTTAAACTTGCAGCCAATTGAATTGCATGAATAATTTTATAAAAGAAATACAGTGGGCCAGAAAATAAATTAGGCTGATGCGCAGTCGTAACAACAAATGTGTTTTCTTTTTTTAACAATTCAATATTGTCGTTCACAGCAGACTCCTGTTTCAAATTGGCATATTGGGCAGTCAGCACTTCAACTAACAAAATACGATTAACAGGATTCGATTTTCGACCCTCTATTGCCGCCTTATAACCTTCTAAATTTGGGGCGTACCCAACATATTTCTGTACACTCCCTTTCCCCTCTGCATAATCATTGATTAGCTTGGAGAACAATTTGGTTGCACTAAATGGGATATGATCGCAGCTTGAATACATTGTCTGCAAATTTCGGGAAAAATGCATTGCTAAAGGCATTTTATTCAAGATTGCAGGAAAAATAATACATTTATGGAGCAAATTGATTGCTCGCTTAAAACAGCCCCTATGGAAACCTACGGAAAGATTTTGATTATTGCTATGCCCCTATTTTTGTTATTGGTTTTATTTGAAAAATGGTATGGCTGGCGCAAAGGCTTCGACACCGTTAGAACTTTAGACATGATCTCCAGTTTAAGCTCAGGTGTTACTAATTCTACCAAGGATGTTTTAGGATTAAGTGTTGCTATTATAAGTTATAGTTGGCTTGTTGAACACCTTACAGTTTATCAAGTTCAATCAAGTTGGATGCTTTATATAATTGCATTTTTAGCTTTAGACTTTGCAGGCTATTGGGTTCACCGCTTAGCACATACGGTTAACTTTTTTTGGAATAACCATATTGTTCATCATAGTAGCGAAGAGTTTAATTTAGCTTGTGCTTTAAGACAAAGTATATCCGTCTATTTTAGGATTTACGCGTTCTTGTTAATTCCGGCTGCCATTTTTGGTGTGCCGCAACAAGTGATTGCCATAGTTGCCCCGCTACATTTATTTGCGCAGTTCTGGTACCATACAAGACATATCAATAAAATGGGTTGGTTAGAATATGTGATTGTCACTCCTGCACATCATCGTGTGCACCATGCTATTAATCCAGAATACCTTGATAAAAACTATGGTCAAATATTTATATTCTGGGATCGTATGTTTGGAACATTTCAGGAAGAACTTGCAGAGATTCCTGCAGTATATGGTGTAACACGTCCTGTGCGCACATGGAACCCGATTAAAATAAACTTCATGCATTTGTGGTTATTGGCAAAAGATGCTTGGCATACACAAAGCTGGAAAGACAAATTACGCGTATGGATCATGCCATTGGGATGGAGACCTGCAGATGTAATTGAAAAATACCCAGTCACAAAAATTGAAGATGTATACCATTTTGAAAAGTACGACACACCTGCTCCAAAAGGCATGTTAGTATACTTATGGATACAACTATTCTGCTTGCTTTTATTGGTAAGTTACTTATTTGGGAATGTAGCAAGTATCGGCCTTACGAATATGATGTACTATGGTTTATTTGTATTTGCCCAAGTGTATGCTCTTACTGAATTCATGGACCGCAACCCAAGAGCATTGATCTATGAATTGGTGAAGAATATGATCTGTGTGGGCGGCATCCTTTATTATGGAGGATGGTTTGGTTTACAAAATTACTTCAGCGCAAGCAGTTATATCTTGATGGGTTATTTTGTGATTAGCACTGCAACTGTTGCTGCTTATTCTAGTCAACCAACTCACCCTCTAAATCATAGTCGTACGCTTTCGTAATCTTTACGTTGACAAAATCACCTGGCTTCAGTCTTTTATTCGTATTGATAACTACTTCGTTGTCTACTTCTACACTGTCAAATTGTGTGCGGCCTAAGAAACGACCAGCTTCTTTTTTGTCTACCAATACTTTTAAGATTTGGCCTTCCTTAGCTTGATTGATCTCAAGACTAATTTCTTGTTGCACTTCCATGATCTCTTCTGCTCTACGTTGTTTCTCTTCGGCAGGTACATCGTCCACTAAGTCATGTGCACTTGTATTTTCTTCGTGGCTATAAGTGAAGATACCAACACGGTCAAATTTATGTTCTTGTAAGAATTCTTTTAATTCTTCTATATCGTCTAATGTTTCTCCAGGAAACCCTGCTATCAAAGTCGTACGAATGGCGATGCCTGGTACACGTTTTCTAATTTCGTGAATCAACTCGCTCATTTCTTCTCTTGTGATATTACGACGCATCGCTTTAAGCATATTATTGCTTGCATGCTGTAATGGGATATCAATGTATTTACAGATATTATCACGTTCACGCATTACATCCAACACTTCTAAAGGAAACTTAGATGGATAAGCGTAGTGTAAACGAATCCACTCAACGCCTTCTACATCTGCTAGAGCATTTAATAATTTTGGCAAGGCACGTTCTTTATAAATATCCAAACCGTAATAGGTTAATTCTTGGGCAATTAACATCAACTCTTTAACCCCTTTCTTCACTAAACCTTTTGCCTCGTCCACTAATTGTTCAATCGTCTTACTTACATGTTGACCGCGCATTAATGGAATCGCACAAAATGAACAAGTACGATTACAACCTTCACTGATTTTCAAATAGGCATAATGCTGAGGCGTACTCAACAAACGCTCTCCTAATAATTCTGCTTTATAATCGACATTCAATTGATTCAACATCAAAGGCAATTCCATTGTACCAAACCAAGCATCTACTTCTGGTATTTCTGCAGCCAAGTCTCCTCTGTATCGCTCGCTCAAACAACCTGTCACATAGACCTTATCCAACTTCCCTTTATTCTTTAAAGCAACTTGATCCAAAATGGTATTAACACTCTCCTCTTTTGCTTTATCAATAAAGCCACAAGTATTCACCACCACAATATTGTGATCCAACTTTTTATTTTCATGCACCACATCAATATCATTGGCAGCCAATTGGCCACTCAACATTTCACTATCCACCAAGTTTTTGCTACAACCTAATGTGATGATATTGACTTTGTTTTGCTTTAAAGTTTTTGACTTCATGTATTAATTTTAAAAGAGTCTATTTATTTACTTCGTTGGTGAAGTGGAATACGATGTCTGGATTATTGGTGATTTCTGTATTTAAGAACCATTCGCTTTGAGCTAAATATACTGGTGAACCATCTTTGTCCTCCGCTGCATTTTGTTGCTTATAACGTAAGAAATCGTTCAGTTTATTTTTATCAGTAGATGTCAACCAACAAGCTTTGTAAAAAGGTAAGGTTCTAAATTCACAAGCCGCACCATACTCTTGTAATAAACGGTATTGAATTACTTCAAATTGTAAGTCACCCACACAACCAATGATTTTTTTATTACCTCCAAACTGCGTAAACAACTGCGCTACCCCTTCATCGGTTAACTGCTGAATACCCTTCTCCAATTGCTTGGTCTTCATTGGATCTTTGTTCACCAATTCTTTAAAGATCTCTGGAGAGAAGGTAGGGATACCCGTAAAGTAAAATTTTTCGCCTTCGGTTAAGGTATCACCAATCTTAAAATTACCTGTATCGAATAAACCCACTACATCCCCCGGATAAGCATCTTCTACAATATCCTTGCTTCTAGCTAGGAAAGTATATGGATTCGTAAAACGCAGGTCCTTGTCTAATCGAACATGGGTATAATATTTATTTCTTTCAAACTTACCACTACAAACACGCATGAAAGCAATACGGTCACGGTGCTTTGGATCTAAGTTGGCATGGATTTTAAAAATGAAACCACTGAATTTATCTTCACCAGCTTGAACCTTGCGTGTATTGGTATCACGATCTCTTGGTGTAGGTGCAATTTGAATAAACGTATCTAACATTTCTTGGACCCCGAAATTATTCACTGCTGAGCCAAAAAACACTGGTGCAATTCTGCCCGATAAATAATCTGCAGGATTCAGTGCCCCATATACACCATCAATTAATTCCACATCCTCTCTTAATAAATCTGCATCACGATCACCCACTTTTTGTTGCAATACATCACTTGATAAATCTCCAATCGCTACTACATCTTCGTCATCGGCTTTTGTACTTGCAGTAAACAAACGCAAACTCTTATCGTGTAAATTGTACACCCCTTTAAATTCCTTACCACTATTAATTGGCCAAGTCATTGGGTGTAATGAGATTTTTAATTCCGCCTCTATCTCTTCTAATAAATCAAACCTGTTCTTACCATCACGATCCATCTTGTTGATGAATACAATTACAGGTGTCGCACGCATACTACAAACTTCCATCAAACGACGCGTTTGAGGTTCTACCCCATTCACACTATCAATTACTAAGATAACACTGTCTACAGCAGTTAAAGTTCTGTAAGTATCTTCCGCGAAGTCCTTGTGACCTGGTGTATCCAATAGATTGATCAAGTTTCCTTTGTACTCAAAAGACATTACCGAAGTTGCAACCGAGATACCTCTTTGACGTTCGATCTCCATAAAATCCGAAGTCGCATGCTTTTTGATCTTATTGCTTTTAACGGCACCTGCAGTTTGAATCGCACCACCGAATAACAATAATTTCTCAGTCAATGTCGTCTTACCGGCATCGGGGTGAGAGATTATGGCAAAACTCTTTCTTCTATTAATTTCTTTTTCGTACTTCATTATGCTTTGTTCCTTAAAATCCTTTCAAATTATTAATGCATCCTTATTAAAAATGGCCCGCATTCAAAATTCTTTGAATCACGAGCCATTCTATATTTTATTCTAAGTTCGTTAGATATCAATTGCTTCGCCATAAGCTGCAGCAGTTGCTTCTTTCAAACCTTCACTCATTGTTGGATGTGGGTGAATTGCATTTAAAATTTCATGCGCAGTTGTTTCTAATTTACGAGCAACTACTGCTTCTGCAATCATTTCAGTTACATTCATACCAATCATATGACATCCTAAGAACTCACCGTACTTTGCATCAAAGATTACTTTAACAAAACCTTCAGTTGCACCCGCTGCAGAAGCTTTACCGCTTGCTACAAATGGGAACTTACCAACTTTGATTTCATATCCTGCTTCTTTAGCCGCTTTCTCTGTATAACCTACACTAGAAATTTCTGGAGTACAATAGGTACATCCTGGGATATTATTGTAGTCAATACCTTCTGGCAAATGCGCATGCTTCTTTTCCATGTATGCGATGTGTTCTGCAGCATTGATACCTTCTTTAGCAGCTACGTGTGCTAAAGCTTGACCTGGAGAACAGTCCCCAATTGCATAGATACCTGGAACACCCGTTTGTTGGAACTTATCTACCACAACTCTTCCTTTATCTACTTTAATTCCGTTTTGCTCTAAGCCAATATTTTCAAGATTCGCAACAACACCTGCAGCACTCAATACCACGTCTGCCTCTAATGTTAAAGTGGTACCGTCTGCTTTCTTCACCAATGCTTTCACACCAGCACCAGATGTATCCACTGACTCAACAGATGCGCTAGTCATGATCTCGATACCTTGCTTCTTATATTGCTTCTCTAATTCTTTAGAAATATCTTCGTCTTCAACAGGAACAATTCTTGGCGCAAATTCAACGATGGTCACTTTTGTACCCATGCTATTGTATACATAAGCGAACTCAACGCCTATCGCACCACTTCCAACAATGATCATGCTCTTTGGTTGTTGCTCCATCACCATTGCTTCTCTGTAACCCAATACTTTTTTACCATCTTGTTTTAAGTTTGGCAACTCTCTTGAACGTCCACCTGTTGCTAGAACAATATATTTTGTATCGATTACTTGTGTTGTACCATCCGCAGCTTTTACTTCTACCTTGCCTTTTGAATGTACTTTACCGTAACCCATAATCACATCAATCTTATTCTTTTTCATCAAGAACTGAACACCCTTGCTCATCTTGTCTGCTACTCCACGGCTACGCTTGATCACTGCACCAAAATCATGGCTTACACCAGTCGCAGTTACACCATAATCCGCACTATGTTTTAGGTATTCATACACTTGCGCACTCTTTAATAAAGCTTTGGTTGGAATACAACCCCAGTTTAAACAAACGCCACCCAAGCTTTCTTTTTCAATTACTGCAACTTTTAAGCCTAATTGAGAAGCGCGAATAGCAGCTGGGTATCCACCAGGTCCACTACCAATAACGATTACGTCGTATGCCATATAGATCTATTTTAAGTGTTTAATAGGGTGCAAAAATACCCCGAAAAAGGCAAATGAAAAAACAAATGATAAACTATTCAAAGAAAACACGCACCATCTGGAAAAACCACTTATTATCGTTCGGACGTTGCTTACTAGATTGGTTTTCATCGTATTTGCTCAAGCCAAATAAACCAGCCATATTACCCCCTCTAACAGCAATCTCGAGGTATCCGGCAGAGTTGAACCAAGCCATTTTATCAGCCACAGGCACCGATCCGTAGTTTTGACTAAGGGTTTCAATGGTTTCATTACGTGTAAAGACAATCTTAAAGGACCTTCCCTTCGCATGAAAGTCAAACTCTTCCTTGCGGATATTCACCACCACATTCTCAAACTGGTCTATAAATAAAATTTGCCCCTCCATCCAATCTGGCCCTAAAGTTGGTTGCATTGGATAGATTTCTTGAATCGTATCTGTACGCGCTCCTGCTTCCTCTAAACTTCCCGAAGCAAAGAAATAAGCGATGGATTCAACCATGCGCTCCGTCATTTGAATAAAAGTATTCGCGCCCTTGCAATCAATTCTCACAATCTCTTTTGGCTTCAATCCTAACATCATCGTTAGGAAACCATTGTCTGGCGTAATAAAATAATGACCATTATAATGCGCAAACAATAAATGATCTGCGGGATGCTGAAAGGCGTTTACCATCACTACATGCACTGTGCCTGCAGGATAATACTTTGCAGCATTATTAAAAATATACGCACCTTGTTGGTAATTCTTACTCGATAAATAATGTGTAATATCAGAAACGATGCAACCAGGAATGGTTGACAATATCTGCCCTTTAACAGCACCAATGATGAAATCCTCTTGGCCAATATCCGATGTTAAAGTTATTAATGGCATATTAAATCAATAACGAAATATTAAGCGAGATATTATACCAATGCTGCTATTTTTTACATGAAAATCAAGGGATTAAATCGGAGGGAATTATTTAATGAGCTGCCCGTTTTTGAAAAAGAAATTAAAGGTCAATTTATCCGCCAATCCTGGGAAAAATTTATTCATAAAAACAGCACGCTTGCCTGTGAAAGTTAGCACCAGTGTACGTTTACGCTTTTCAATGGCATGGATAATATGTGCCGCACATTCCTCGGAACTCATCATCGCGCCTTCGTCCATTGGTGACTCCCCCTGTGCTTTTGCATCCTTATTCAAAGCCGCATTACGGATATTTGAACTTGTGAACCCCGGGCATACCCACATCACATGCGTACCAGTATGTAATAATTCTGTTTTAATTGACTCCAGCCAACCATTCAAAGCATATTTAGACGCAGAATAGCCACTTCTTCCAGGCAACCCACGATAACCTGCAATAGATGAAACACCTACAATTACCCCTTTTTGCTTCAAAATTGCTGGCAAAGCCGCTTTAGTTGTATAAACTGTGCCCCAGAAATTGATATCCATAACTTGCTTCAAAGTCTCCGTGTTTGTCTCTGTTATCAATGCCCTCATGCTGATACCTGCATTATTGATCAAGACATCTATTTGCCCCCAAGTTGCTACTACATCTGTAATAAATTGTTCACATTCTTGCTCCTTACTCACGTCAACGCCCTTTATAAACAAACTTGCTCCTGGATTTTGTTCTGCCAATAATTGCAATTTATCCTGACTTCTTCCGCAAGTAGCCACCTTAGCGCCCATCGCTAAAAACTGCGCTACCAAGGCTTTTCCAATACCATCAGAGCCTCCTGTTATCACCACAACTTTGTTTTCAAATGATGCCATAAAAATGTGTTTGTACAAAAGTAATTGTTATTTGAAGATGAATTACTTAGGAGATATTTAGACCCAAAATAAAGTTGACATTTTATTTGGTTTATTTCATTTTATCCTTATTTTTGCACTCCTCAAAAGGGAAAAGGGTCAGATTCCGTAGCTCAGTTGGTAGAGCAATACACTTTTAATGTATGGGCCCTGGGTTCGAGTCCCAGCGGGATCACAAAGCTCCGACGCAAGTCGGGGCTTTTTTTTTGTTTTAAGGACGTGTCGAAAGCTCGCTTTTGTAAACGGACAAAAAACAAAAAAGTAAACAGCACACGAAGTGTGTTGTTTAGAAGCATTGAGCTAGCTCAATGCGGAGGGAAGTCGGCGTAGTGTAACGAAGCAGACAATCCCAAAAACTTATTGCACGCTTTTGTAGTCTTTTGTATTGTTTTTTTGTGGCTCGGTTTTAATTAAAATTAGTACCCAAAACAAATGAAGGTGTTAGGTCAATATTTCTACCTAAATTAATGCTATTGCTATTTGACCTAGTAATACATTTAATTGAATTAAATAAATTCTAGTTTGTTTCAAAAATAAATGAAAACTTATATGAAGCACCATCAGTATTTAATCCTACAGATGACGACCCAACTATCAATCCCGAGAAAGCATTATCCATCACCATAATCCTAAATCTATTATTGTCGTATGGAATAATTCCTAATGGCCTAAATCTTCCTGTAGCATCCCCATAGTATCCATTTCCAATAATAACCCTATTTATTAAAGTCTCGTATGTATCGGATGTTGTTTTCAAAACACTAGACCCAAAAGTTAAATTTCCAGGAAGTCGGAATAAATAATCCCCAGATCCTGCAGCACCTACTGCGGATTGAGAATAGTTATAAGTAACTTCATATGATGTTGTAGATGTTCTTCTATAACTCACTTTGTCATAAACAATAGTTCCTTTTGTTGGTGCAGTTGTAACTGCACCAATGGTTATAGATACTGGTATTGACCAATCTTCTGGATCCATCCTCGTCCAATTTGTACCATTGTAAAAATAGAAACCTGAACTTACCTCGTTTGATGCTGTTCCTGCGTCAGCCGTATTATAGACAAACAATCCAGTTGTTGGAGAAGCAATTGGTGATGATGTCCCATTTCTACCGATTAGTTCAACTTTTGGAGGTAAAACACCTTTACTTGAAGAGCTTATATCTAATATGGCAGATGCATTGGGTGTAGATGTTCCAATCCCCACATTCCCAGTCGTATTATAAGTACTCGTTCCTGCTAGTGTCCATGGATTTATAATCGCAGATGATCCTATTTGTTTTACTAATAAATAAGATTGATTTGCAGCACCATTTGCTCCGATTGTATTAGTACTTCCAACGATACTTGGCCAACCACCATAAGCAGTAGAGATTCTTACACCAACTTCAATGTCAGTGCTTGGTGTGATAACACACCTCATTGGTCCATTTGCATTTACATTGTAGCCACCTACCCCATTAATTGAAAGATAAAGTCCATTTGCCAATACTGTGGAATTTGTATAATTATATATTTGAAAAACTGCTGCAACACCAGCAGAAGCATGATATATAGCAAGGTAAGATTCTAATTCATAAGTTTTATTTGCTTTTAGAGTAAATTTATTACCACTCCATGCTAAGTTTCCTGCAGCAGTGGCATCAAAAGCAACTATTGCATTTGCAGATAATGAAGACCCATCAGAACCAGTATATCTTGCAATACCATAATCCACACTCTGTCCATTCACAGCAGTATTTCCTGAAATCACTTGTGCTTCAAACCAAGGGTAAGATCCTGTATTGGTAAAATCAGCATTGCCTCCTAATTGAGTAGTATTCGATAATTGCGCAATTCTGTATGAAACAACTGTAGAAGTGGTAGTAGTAATTACAGCTTCCGATAAACCTCCCGTAGCGCCATAAGAAGCTCCACTTGACGGCGTATATGCATTTGAAGAACTTCCTATGTAGGCACCTGCTGTTTCATTGTACCATGCAAATTGTGTTCTAGTTTCTGCAGCGCTTGTTTGATAGTTAGGCACTTGCGCCATTAAGCGATAAGTCCTTCCTGCAGCTAAAGTAATTTGACCTGTAGTAGTATTTAAAGACATTTCTTGTCCTGCAATATTATCAACCTGAGTAAAAATTACATTACCCCCATTAGTCAATCCTGTTTGAGCTGCTGACCTTGATCCTCTTAAAATAGAAGCACTCACACCTGAACCACTCGCTGTGGCAATAGTTGCCCATGAACTTCCATTCCAATAATAATAACCTGCAACAAGTCCGGAATTGTTTCCAGTGTTATATACTAACAAACCTGTTGCAGGATTTGCAATAGTTGTATTATCTGTTCCACTTGTCAATGTTACTCTAGGAGGCAAAAAACCTTTATTCGTTGATGTTACATCTAATTTAGCAGACGGATCAGGACTAGTTGTACCAATGCCAGTTTGTGAAAATATTTGCATTGAAAAAAATAACCCTACAACAAATAAAATTTGTCTAATCATATTGTAATTATACTTTACTTAACAAATTTAGATTAAAAATAATGAACTGTAGCTTCCCACCCTTTTTCTTTGGCAATTAACTTATGACATAATATAACCACAGAATGATGTGTCTCAAATTTGGGTTGAGGTAGTAAAACAGAGGTCTAATTCAGTGATAATAGCATAGTTAATATTTAAAGGGAGGCCCCAGCGGGATCACAAAGCTCCGACGTAAGTTGGCGAAACGAAGTGTAGCCGACAATCCCTAAAAACCAATTTCATTCCATATAGAATTTATCATCCCCTTATTATCTACCCATGATTATTGAACCAGCATTAAAATCAAACTTATTGCTATTTCAACTGTTATAAAATAAAATGAAAATGAACCACCCAATAGCAACTTTAGCCATCGTATTTATTGCCTTTCAATCTTTTAGAAGTTTCCCAGCTTCTAGCATTGAAACTCAAAAGTATAGGGTAGTTAAAAAGGAGGAAGGCTTTGAAATACGATTTTATCCTAAAGCAACCTTTGCAACTATTCGTTCTAATGGAGTTAACTACAAGCAAGTAGCCAGCAGCGGATTTAGAAAGTTAGCAGGTTATATTTTTGGTGGTAATGACCAAAACAAAAGTATTGCCATGACAGCACCTGTAAGAATGGAGATGAGTGAAAAAGGATCTGCAATGAGTTTTGTTATGCCTACCAAATATGACATGACCTCTTTACCAAAACCAAAAGATGCCACTGTAGAAATTAAACAATCCGAAGAAGTATATGCTGCAGTTATTGCTTTCGGCGGGTATGCTAATGATGAGAAGATTAATGATTATAAAAATCAATTAGTGGCTTTACTTCAGAAAAAGAATATTAAAATAATAGGTCCCTTTAATTTCTTAGGATATGATGCACCTTATCAATTTATTGGACGTAAAAACGAAATTTGTATTCCAATTGAATGGAAAGAATAATTAAATTTACGATATATGTTTAAGCCTCCAATACTCAACATTCTTTTCTTGCTGTTATTTGCAAACGCCTTAGGCGCCCAAAAACAAAGATTTATCATTTTAAGACATGCAGAAAAAGATACAACAATAAGTGGATCAAAAATGATGCAAGCAGATCCCCCATTAAGTTCAAAAGGGCAAGAAAGAGCCCAGTCTTTGATTCGAAAATTCCGCAAATACAAAATCAGTAAAATCTATTCTACAAATTACAATAGGACTAAATCAACTGTCTTACCCTTAGCCAATTTTATTGGGATATCTATCAACAATTATGACCCTAGAAATTTAAAAGCATTTGCAGATGAATTAATCAAAATTGAAAACCAATCAAAAACAATCTTAATTGTAGGTCATTCAAATACTAGCCCAAAATTAGTCAACCTACTTCTAGGTAAGGATATCTATAAGGACTTGGATGAATCTGTTTATAATCAATATTGGGTCGTAAAGATCAATGGGCAAAGAAGATATGCCAAAGTGGTTTTTTATTAATATTAAAACTCACATTTCATTCGATTAGGCGTTTTTACGCCTTTTGGGCCGCGTTTGTAATCTATTGTAGGAAATTCTGCGGATTGAATATATCCCCATTAATAGCCTAAATAAATAAAAGTGTTCACTATTAATCTACGAGGTGTTATGTCAATGGATTGTTGGGTTACGCCACCATTTATACTAGTAGCAGTAGCAGTATGGCCATGTGCATCAATAACATGACTATGACTACCTGCAGAACCAATAATTCCAGTGGTGACATAGCTAGCATTAGTACCTCGGTCAGTAATATCCGCATATGATTCATTCATAGGATTTGGTGCCACTCCATTTTTAAAGGCGTATGGATTTGTGTTTGCATAACCTCCTGTTGCATTGGGAACAACATTCACAGGATGATCATGTGCTCCAGCATTTTGCATGGTAGCAATTGTATTATTTACAGTGATAGCTGGTGCAATATTGGGTAATTGATTTTGTGCAAGTGTCATACTCATACTCCCTGTAACAGCACCCAGACTGCCACTTGATTGCATTAAAACAGCATTCGAAGCATCTGGCAAACTAGCACCTAATCCAAGTAAAGTTGCTTGAGCTTGTTGTGTTGCAGTTAAACTTGACTTTGCCCTTCCGTCCAATTTTACCCAACCACTGTGATCTCCCACTTGGATACCAGTTTTGATGTCTCCAAAGTTAATGACCGTCATTGGTGCATTCCCACTTAATTTCTTCCAAGTCACACCACTTCTACCATTACCGTCTGTTGTAACATTATAAGGATAAGATGCACCGCCAGATGCCCACGCTTTAACCTTATAGGTTGCAGAACCACTTGTTGTAATTCTAATAATCCCTGTTCCTGTAGAACCCGTTTCGCCATAGGCAGGCAAGATTTCAGAATTAGGAACTATATTATTTGAATTATCATATACTGCAAATTCGGCTGCAAATGGAGGGTTACCTTGGGCTCTTAAGAAAGTTATCACTTCCCAAGTTCCAGCAGATGGCAAAGTAAATGTTAACACATCTACAGGTGTAGTTGAATTTACAGTAACGTTAGAGCTTAAAAATTCTGATCCAAATTCGGCTGCCACACTTCCACTCCCCCCAGCTGTTGCAATTGTAGCCCATGCATTCCCATTCCAAAAATAATAACCAGCAGAAAGTCCATTGTTATCTCCAGTATTATACACTAACAAACCTGTTGCAGGAGCAGGAACAGTACTTACGTCTGTTACACTAATTAGTGTAACACGAGGCGGCAAAAAACCCTTATTGGTTGCACTCACTTCTAACTTTGCAGATGGATGTGGATTAGGTGTTCCTATCCCCGTTTGAGCAGTCAAAATGCTAAAAGTGAAAATGCCCCCAAGAAACAAAAGAGTCTTTAACATAACATTCGATTTATAATTCAAAAATAACCAAAAAACCAAAAAATAAGATCTTTGAATAATGTTATATATAATTCAACAAAAAGTACCCTTTTCAAGCATTTTTTCTAAATTTAAACCCAAATCAAAACCCATGAAAAAAATACTATTCATTGCAGCTTCATTATTCATTAGCCAATCTATTATTGCACAACAAAATGCAGATCAAATATTAGGAACTTGGATTACTGGATCTGGTAATGCGAAAGTTGAAATCTATAAAAATGGTAAGAGTTTTCAGGGTAAAATTGTATGGTTAAGTGAGCCAATTGATCCAACAACCAACAAACCAAAGACAGATACAAAGCATCCTAATACTGCACTTCATAATCGTCCATTAATGGGCTTAGTTAACTTATGGGGCTTCAATTTCAATGAGAGCGAAGGGAATTGGGAAAAAGGACATATTTATGACCCTAAATCTGGAAAAGAATACAAATGCACCATTACTGCTAAAGACAAGAACACTTTAAACGTGAGGGGCTTTATTGGTTTTAGTATGATCGGCAGAACAGATGTTTGGACTAGGGTTAAATAACTAGATAATTTAAAATTACCTAAATTATATTGGAAAAATTTCAATTAACCTGTTTTGATGATTACTTTTAAAAATCGGGCCATGTCACTAACAAAAATGCCACTTAGCTTCTGCTAAGTGGCATTTTAATTTTTAAAGAAGATTAACTATTTTACTATAGTGAGAGACCCATTGAATTTTTGAAGGCCTCCATTATTATCAAATGTTTCAACAATATATAAACTCAATCAACCAAGACATAGGGTCTATTTAGACCACATCTACTTACAATTTTGAGCAATAAAAGGATCCACACCCGGGTAATTTTTAGCCTTGGCTCCTTGCAATGCACCACAAGCCTGTTGTTTATTACCAACGGAAATTAAACACATTGCTTTAAAAAATTCAGACTTGCCGGTATTAGCCGATGGTAATTGAATTGCTTTATTAAAAAAGATAACCGCTTTATCAAATGACTTATTTGTGTAATAGCAAATTCCTACGTTTTCTAAATGGGTATAATTAGTAGGATCTAATTCACTTGCTTTGATATACCAATTTGCTGCAACATTATATTGCCCTTTTTGAAATGCTTGTGCACCCAATACAGCATAATTTGGCATAGCACCAGTAGCCATGGCATTCCCATATAATAAACCAGATGTTCTAACAAAAATTGCACTATCAGCAGGAAATCTTTTTTTGGCTGTATCTAATAAAGCCTTGGTTGTTGATATTGGGGTTTGATTAATTTCAATCAATGCCAAAATGTATTGATTCCAACCCTCTCCCGTATTTCTATACTTGATGTAAGTTTTAAATGCACTTGTTGCCTCCGCAGTATCTTTCATTTTAGCCGCTGCGAAAATCATATTCTTATAGTAACTTGTTGCTCTTGGCCAATTATAAAAAGCTTTTTTGGCATATTTGAAAGTGCTATCGTATTTTAATTGAACAGAGAATACAGCAGTTCTAATAAAGTCATTGTAGTGCAAATATGGATTGTCATTATTACTTTCATCTAATAATTTAGCCGCTGAGTCGTATTGCTTTTCCCTTAAGTAATAACGAGCAACCAACGCCTTAATGGGCAATGTAGATGTAGATAAATTAGGAATTGAGGGGAATGCATCTTTCACTTCATCCAATGGCATTTTTGGGTCTTCATTGATCTCTCCCATTACATATTTTTGCACTTTTAGGGAAGTATACGTTTGATAATTAACATAAATAGCACCAACAATAACTAGAATCGAAATTAATAAGAACGGCAATCCCTTTTTATCTTCCTTTACTTCTTTACTGATTGTGGCATTAAAATAGAATGGTGTAAATAACAGCGCTGCAGAAATTGCAAACATGGTTTGCATTGAAGTTCGTTCCGCAGGAAAATTAAAAAATGCATCTACGAAATAACAACCAATTGCCATTAAAGAAATTGACGCAATCAATTTTATACTATCGCCTGTAGAATTTTTCCATATTTTAAATACGCCCAAAGCCATGATTACAAAAAGCGCTAAAAATGCTGTACCTCCTAGTAGACCCAAATCTGCAAACATCTCTATAAAATCATTATGGCAATGGTAGGGAACAAATAAGTCATTTGTATACTCTTTTTCATAAGGTATAGAGGCCAATTTCCAGTTGCCATATCCCCCACCTAAAATGGGATGTTTAATGGAATAGTCAATTGCTCCTTGCCATAAATGTATACGGCTATTTTGTTCACTAGCGATATTGATGTCACCAGCTCTTTTTGTAATTGTACCATAACCCCCTTGAAAACCTTGTAAATCGACTGCCTTAGACAACATCGAATTAGCAGCTAAAAAAGCAAAAATCAACGGGATTAAAAAGTAAGCCAAGTTTATTCCAACTTTCTTAAGCCCCTCTTTTTTATATAATAAAATAATTGCAACTAAAAATAATACAACCACCATTCCTAAGCCAACATAAGTTGACCTTGTATTCATAATAAATAAAGCCATGATCCCTAAAAACAACACAATTAGCCCAGCAATTTTTCCGAACAACTTATTATGAATAATTACAAACAATACAAAAGGAAACTTTATCAATAAACTTGCCGCCATCACATTCTTATTCCCATTTTTCCCAGTCAAGCTTACAATATTTTGATCCAAATTCATTTCTACCATATTCTTAGAGAATCCTGAAATCACATATATCGCATCAAAAAACAAGACAACGGTGACAAAAGAAGCAACTATATTAAATAAGGTTGTAAGATTTTGTTTATGAAATAAGATAGACAAATTAATGAATATCAAATAAGTACTAAAAAGTCGTGCAAAGCAAACCAAAGTTTCAATTGGATTAATTGCATAGAAAAATGAGATTGCAGCCCATAAAATCAAAAAGCTATAGACAATTGTGAATTTTAAATTCAACACTGCAGCAATCGCAGTTTGATAAAATGCTTTATTCAATAAAATATAACCAAGAAAAAGAAAGTCAACGAAGGAAACATACAACCATTGTGCACCAATCACATCCGCACCACCTAAATCTGGAACAAAATGCACAAGTAGGTATAATAAAGCACAAAGATACCCGACGAATGAATTTTTACCCGATTGACTCATATTTATATTTTCAGGAACTAAAGATACGATAATAGCAGATTTTAAACCTTTGAGAGGATTGTCTTTACAAGCATATCTTATTTTTTTGTAGATTTAAGCCCTAAAACGATCTATTTTGGAAAACATTAGCTGCTATTACGATGGACAAATAAGTGCATTCAGCCAAACTGGTATGTCCTTAAATGACTTATTGATTCAGAGAGGTTATGGTATATTCGACTACCTAAGAGTGGTAAACAATAAGCCATTATTTGTAGAAGACCATTTAGATAGATTATACCAATCGGCAGCGATCATGCACATGGAAGTACCTCAATCAAAAGAGTCCATTTTAAAAATCGTTTTAGAATTAGTTGCCAAAAATGACATGCCTTATTCCGGATTGAAACTGATAGTTTCTGGTGGAGATAGCTCAGATGGATATGCTTTAGAAAAACCAAGACTAACCATTATACAACAGCCACTCCCCGTTCCGTCAAATAGTTTTTCTGTTAGTCCTTTTATATTGATGAGTCACCCTTTCCAACGTCAATTACCACAGGTTAAAACAACTGACTATTTAATGGCTATATACTTGCAACCTCAATTAAAGGCATTTGGTGGGCATGATATTTTATATACAAATGATGGTATGTTAAGAGAATGTCCTAGATCAAATTTCTTCTTAATTTCTGAACAAGGCCATATTGTAACACCTAAGGACGATATCTTAAAAGGAATTACAAGAAAAAACATCCTTGCTTCAGCTAGAGAAAATGGTATTGAAGTTGAAGAAAGACCAATTGCATTAGAAGAAATTAAAACCGCAAAAGGTGCATTCATAGCAAGTTCTACTAAACGCATTATCCCTGTAAGCAAAATAGACGAATCCGTGATTGCCACAGATTCGCCTATTTTAGAAAAAGTATTTAATATGTTAGTTCAAAAAGAACAAGCATATATCAATCGATAATCGATTTATTTTATTTGTTTTCTTAATGCTTCTAATTTAGCAACATATAGACTACGTCCATGTGTGCCTAGAATAATCTCGTGATCTCTTGGATGAATCTCTAAATCATGCACTGGAACACTTGCAGGCAAACCTTTTGTCCAAGCCATTGAGCTATTGCCTCCATCCAAGCTTACATACAATCCACCATCTGTTCCTACATATAACACTTTATCTGAAACAGCGTCTTCCTTAAGAACATTCACTGGTTCTACTGGTAAATCTTTCATGATTTGTTTCCATGTAGTTCCATAATCATCACTTTGGAATACATAAGCATTGAAATGATCATTTCTATATCCATTTAAAGTTACATATACTCTAGATACATTGTATTTACTTGCAACTACCCTACTTACATATAAACCTTTTGGCAATTTCTGGCTAATCAATGTAAAAGTATTTCCACCATCTTTAGAAACTTGTACATTCCCATCGTCAGAACCCGTATAGATTAATCCAAAACGGATTGGACTTTCACTTATTGTCGTTAAAGTTCCAAAAGGCACATCCCCTTGTACAGGATTTGTTGTCAAATCTGAGCTTAATGTAACAAGACTATCCCCCTTGCTCATTGAACGGTGGAACTTATTTGATCCAAAGTAAAATACGTCTTGGTTGTGACGGCTTAATAAAATTGGAGACTGCCAATTGTAACGCACTGCTGGCTCTCCTAAATCACGCATTGGTCTTACCGTTTTTCTTTCTTTAGTTGTAAGATTTTGTCTGCTATAAAATCCAAATTGAGATCCACTATATACTGTCTTATTATCTCTCCAGTCCACTTGAACCTGCATGCCATCTCCACCACCTAACATCGTATAAGGATTGTGTCCACTATCATACCAATCGTAGTTTTCTTTTGTTGTGCTAGCGCCAAACCAAGTACCATTATCTTGTAATCCACCATATACGTTATAAGGCTTTGCCATGTCTACAGTGATATTGTAAAACTGCCCAACAGCTGGTGTATTGGCTTTAAACCAATGTGCACCATTATCATAAGTGATATTACATCCACCATCATTTCCAATAATCATATGACTATCTCTTTGTCCATTCATCCAAACAAAATGATGATCGGCATGCACATTTTCTTTACCAATACTAGTGAATGATTTTCCACCATCCGTACTTAATAAAACGCCTACACCCGTAATTGCGATTTTATCTGGATTGCTTGGGCTAACAAAAACTTTACCAAAATAATAGCCATAAGTGCTATATAAATCAAGTGGCTTAGCATGTGTTTTTACCCAAGTTAAACCAGCGTTATCTGAGCGGTATACTTGAGCGCCATAGATTGGTGTTTCAAATAATGCAGTGTTTGCATCAAATAAATAATCCCAAATACAATTAGGGGCTAATTTACCTGACTTAACATCTTGTTTTAAATTCTCTGCATTGTATTTAGCAGGGATACCATTGCGTGGAGACTTTAAAAAAGTATTTAATTTCTTATCATCCAACGCGATAAACTGATCTACAGTCAAAGTTTTGAAATCTCTCAACACATACCTAGAAGTATCAGCCGCTTTTTGCATAGCTGTATCTGGTTGATGAAAGTTATTGTCAACAATTGCATACACAATAGAAGGATTTTTTGGATAAACCGCTAACCCAATTCTACCTACACCATCACCAGAAGGGAATCCACTAGTTGGTGTTGAAACCAATGTCCAATGATCGCCGCCATCTGTACTTTTATAGATACCAGAAGTTTTACCAGATTCTTCAAAATTCGAAGCGGTTCTAGTACGGTACCACATTGCTGCATATAAATTTTGTTCGTTACTTGGATCTATATCCAAATCGATTGCGCCGGTATTGGCATCTAATGCTAAGGTCTGATTCCAAGTTTTACCTGCATCTGTTGTTTTATAAACACCGCGTTCTTTATTTTCTGAATACAAATGACCTAAAACAGCTACCCACGCAGTGTTTGGATCCTTTGCAGATAATTGAATCTTACCGATATGATGACTCTCTGGTAAACCTAGGTAATCCCAAGACTTACCATTATTTGAAGAACGATACACACCTAGTCCAGCATAAGTAGAACGACTGCTATTCACCTCGCCAGTTCCAACCCAGATATGTCTGTTCTGCCAATTCACGGCTATATCTCCAATTGTTAAAATATCTTCTGAATCAAAAATTGGCGCAAAACTTTGGCCATTATTCTGTGTATGCCATAAGCCACCAGAAGCATATGCTACATAAAACTCAGTGGGATCTTGTGGATTTACTTCGATGTCTACTACACGGCCACTCATTACAGATGGACCGATATTTCTGAAACTTGTTTCATTCAAGGTAGACTTAGTTACCAATTGCTTTCTTTGGTCAATTGATTTTAATCTTTCTTGAGCTGGTGTAGGTTTTACTTGAGCCTGTGCAACAAAAGCAGCACAAAGGGCTAAAATTGTAAAAAGTCTTTTCATGCAATCAAAATTTTATTAAGGTTTTGAAGTTAAGACTTTTTCAAAAGCAATAGCAAAAAATATGATTAGCGTTTTAAACGCCTTAAAACCAATATAATCTACCTTTTTTTATCGTAATATTGAGCATGCATATTCTTATAGTTAATAATACGAGTATCCCTGTTCAGAAGTATGGTGGAACAGAAAGGGTGATATGGTGGCTAGGTAAAAAATTGGTACAAAAAGGGCACCAAGTCTCCTATCTAGTAGCTGCTGGATCCTCATGTGATTTTGCAAAAGTGTATACCCTAGATCATTCTATTCCATTTAATCAACAAATACCAACTGGTGTAGATGTAGTTCATTTGAATTGCACTGTGAATGAATTACCAAAGATTCCATACATCATCACGATGCATGGAAATTCTAATGAACAAACTCCATTGGATTTAAACACTGTTTTTGTTTCTCAAAATCATGCTTGCCGATTTGGTAGTGAGTCCTATGTACATAATGGCATTAACCCCGAAGATTATGGAGACCCAGGGTTAAATCAAAAAAGAAATTATTTTCATTTTTTAGGAGACGCCGCTTGGAGGGTGAAAAATGTACGAGGTGCAATCAAAATTGCACAAGAAGCAAAAGTTAAACTTAGGGTGATTGGCGGCCATCGTTTCAACTTTAACCAAGGTATTCGTCTCACATTCGATCCCCGAATTCAATTTGATGGTTTAAAAGGTGGGGAAGAAAAAAATGAATTATTGAAAGGATCCAAAGGACTTATATTCCCAGTGCTATGGAACGAACCATTTGGATTGTCAATTGTCGAGAGCCTTTATTTTGGCTGTCCTGTTTTTGGAACACCCTATGGTTCATTAAAAGAAATTATTCAGCCAGCAGTTGGCTTTACTAGTAATTCAATTAGTGCACTAATTGATGCTGTTAAAAATGCAGATCAATTCAATAGTTCTACTTGCCACGATTATGTGATGTCTAATTTCACGAGCGTACAAATGGCGAATAACTATTTGAAAAAATATGAACAAGTATTAAATGGTCAACATTTGAACTTATCTGCACCTATTTTAAAAGAAGTGCAAAAAGACAAATTTCTGCCATTTCTGCCTTAATCTAAGTAACTTTACGGTAGAAAATTTCTACGCAATGCCCCTCATATGAAAATATGACTTAAGTCATACTAAGACCATTACTTTATTGCAGCGAGAAAATCTTGATCCATTAAATTCAATGCTTCAGAATAACCTTGTTTATACCACTTATAACGAGCCAACATAGCAATCAACTGGTTTTGTACCAAAGTATTGCTCCTTAAATTTGCAGGTAAACCAGGCCTATTGGTTAAACGTAAATATTGATCAAAGGCCTTTGTAAAATCTTGTTTAGAATAATCAGTTATAAATGCTTTTACTGATTTATACTTATTCAATGCGGGTTGGTTCTTGATATAATACTGTAAAACAAATTCATTTATGGTTCCATTTACAAATATTGCTGTATAGTTGGTATCCTTGTACAAGATATTAGTTGGAATCCATTGATTCGGAATAATACCGCCACCATCATAAACAATATTTCCCTTCGGTGTTTTATAAGCCTTACCAATAGATGCAGTATCTTGAAGACCTTCATTGGATTGAATCACCCTTTCCATGAAATCATGTTCATAAACATCCTTACCATTTTTATAAGGACGTTGAATATTGCGACCTAATGGTGTATAATATTTTGCAGTTGTTAACCTTAATGCACCGCCATTGGATAATCTAAATTGTTGTTGAACTAATCCTTTACCAAAGGACCTTCTTCCAATCACTTTTGCACGATCCCAATCTTGCAACGCACCAGCAAGTACTTCACTAGCAGATGCAGAAGTTTCATCCATTAAAATTGTTAATGCCCCTTGTTCAAACAAACCTTCTCTCTTGCTATAATAATCAACCCTAGGCGCGTGTAATCCTTCTGTGTACACAATTAATTTATTACCTGCTAACAATTCATCTGCAATGGCAACTGCCTCTGACAACAATCCACCACCATTGCCTCTTAAATCAATTACCAAGGACTTCATTCCTTTTTGCAAAAGAGGTTCTAATGCTTGCATGAATGCCTCATAAGTTCTATCTGCAAACTTGTCAATTTTGATATACCCCAAACTGTCATTTAACATATAAGAGGCATCAACAGGCGACACTGAAACTGAAGCTCTATTTAAATTAAAAGTCATTTTTTGCTGTTTACGCAAAACAGCTAATTTCAATGATTCTGCTTCTGGTCCTTTGATCTTTCGCTTGATCTCTTCTCCATCCAGTTTACTACCTGATAATTTTACGGTATCGTCTGCTGTCAATAAAATATCACCCGTTTTTAAACCGGCTTTTGCTGCAGGACCATCAGGAATTACATAAGCCACAAAAACACTATCTCTAAATTGCTGAAATTCTATGCCTATTCCTTTATAATTTGGCTGCAATTGTTCATTGGCATCTATTAAATCTGCCGGTGGAATATAAACTGAATGAGGATCTAATTGAGCTAAATAAAAATCGGCCAATTGGGTTTGTGTGCTATCAAGATTAACTTGTTCCACATATTTAGATTTTACCAACTCAATGATTTCATCCATTGCAGATGATTTATTGAATGAAGAAAAACCAATTGAAAAACTTCCTTTTAAAAAGATCCCTATCCCAATACCTAATAATAGTATAACAGCATAGGTAATCGGGGTTACCCAACTTGTTTGAGTAGATCGAGGTTGATTTTGTAGCATATTAGATGAATTCTAGGCAAATTTACATCAAATCAAAATGAAATAACTAATTTCATGTCTTAGTTCAACTCCTATGAAAAAGACTTATTTAATAGCTGATAGTGGTGCCACCAAATGCCACTGGACCTTGGTACAAAATGGCAAACGTCAAACCATTAAAACTACTGGGATTAGTCCTTATTTCTTAGGGCTTGAAGCTATTGTTAAATTGCTTGAAAAAACATTCCAAAAAAAGACAGATATATCAAAAGTGGATGCGGTCTATTTTTACGGAACTGGATTGAGCAATCCTGACAATGTAACCATATTAAAAAAAGCCTTAAAAGCAGTTTTCAAAAATGCCAAATTAGATATACAAACCGATTTAATGGCTATTGCTAGAGCGGCTTGTCAAAATAAAAAAGGGGTAGTCTGTATTTTAGGAACTGGCTCGAATGCGGGATTTTACAATGGCACTAAAATTACAAAAAACAGTCCTGGACTTGGGTATGTATTAGGAGATGAAGGTAGTGGCGCTTATCTAGGCAAAAAAGTATTGCAGTATTTTTTATACAAAACTTTTGACGAGGAATTAATGAAGATATTTGAGAAGAAATATAATCTAGACCGTGCTGCAATATTGAATAAAGTATATAAAGAACCAACGCCCAATAGTTATATCGCCAGCTTTACTGATTTTCTAGTAGAAAATAGAGGGCATTATATGGTGGAAAATATAATTGAAGACGGCATTAACGATTTCTTCTTTACCCACTTGAATAAGTTAAACGAATCTTGGCTACACCCTATTCATTTTGTGGGCAGCGTTGCTTATGGCTTTAGAGATGTATTAAAGCAATTGGCTATCAGTTATGAAATTGAATTAGGGAAAATTGTAAAAAGCCCGATGGATGGTTTAATTGAATACCACAGCAAACATTAGGGCAAAATGCATGACATAGAACCCTACTATCACTGGCGTCACCTTTACACCGCAGAAGCGGATCCAAAATCTATTTTTTTTGGAAGAACTTATAGTGAATTTGAATTTTCACAAACGGTTTATAATTACTACATCCATCCACAGTGGGATGAATTTGGAAGCAAGACATTGTACCTGAAAATTTTGTACACGGATTATGATGCAAAATTTGCAATTATTGAATTCATTGGAGAATGGAACGACACCATCGAAAATGATATTATGGAATTGAAGCGCGAAGTGATTGATAAATTAATGTCAGAAGGTATCATTAAATTTATTTTGATTGCAGAAAACGTATTTAATTTCCATAGCGGAGACAAAGATTATTACGAGGAATTGTATGATGAATTATCCGAAGAAGATGGATGGGCCGTATTAATCAACTTTAATCCTGCAGCCCAACATGACTTTTTATTACGCAAGCTGAATAGGTATATCGAATTATTGGAAATGGAAGCATGGCGCACCTACAAACCAGAACATTTTTTTCAGTTTATTGACCAGAAACTAAGTCAGCGATTAGAATTATAATGAACAATTAAACCCATTAAAATCTGCGTTTAGTATTCTATTAAAATTGAGTTGAATTTAATAAACAAGATCCTCGTAAGCTGCTAAAAGTTCCCTGTAAGCATGGTCGTCTTTGGCTAATTTTGTAGCTGCCAAGCCCTTTTCATACCATTCTATAGCTGCATCTCGCTCTGATAAGGTTTCTAAGCATTTAGCCAAATGATAATAAGAACCAACATAATCAGGAAACTCGGTCAATATCTCAATAAACAAAGATTTTGCCTTTGCCAAATCCCCTATCTTAATATACTCAAGCGCTAAGGCATGTCTTAAAAAGTTATCCTTAGGTTGTTGATTTAAAAATTCAATAATTCTTTCAATTCGTTCCATCTTATCTTATATTTGCATTAGTTGCATAAACAACCAAAAAGAATTAGACTATGAAGCTATTAGTTTGCATCAGCAAAACACCAGACACCACATCTAAAATTGCCTTCACCGAAGGTAATACAAAGTTCGATGAAAACGGCGTACAATGGATCATCAATCCTTATGACGAATGGTATGCATTAGTAAGAGCCATCGAATTAAAAGAACAAGATCCTTCTACTACGATACATTTAATAACAGTTGGTGAAGCGGATGCAGAACCAATTATTAGAAAAGCATTAGCTCTAGGTGGTGATGAAGCAATTCGTGTAAATATTCAAAGCAATGATTCATTTGTAGTCGCTAGCCAAATAGCAGCAATTGCAAAAGAAGGGGCTTATGATTTAATCCTAACTGGAAAAGAAACAATTGATTACAATAGTGCTTGTATTGGATCTATGTTATCAGGTTTATTAGACCTGCCATTTGTTTCATTAGCAAATAAAATGGATTTAAGCGGAAACACAGCTAGTATTCAAAGAGAAATTGAAGGTGGTGAAGAAGTTTGTGAAGTGGTGTTACCTGCAATTGTAAGTTGTCAAAAAGGAATGGCAGAACAAAGAATTCCAAACATGAGAGGTATCATGGCTGCAAGAACTAAACCATTGAAAGTAGTTGAGCCAATTGCTGTTCAAGCAACCACTACAATTCAAGCTTTTGACTTACCTCCAGCAAAATCTGGTGTTAAATTAGTCGCTGCTGATAATGTAGATGAACTAGTTAGATTATTAAAAGAGGAAGCAAAAGCATTCTAAATATTTCAAACAAAAAATTATGGTACTTATATATATTGACCAAGCGGAACAACAAGTAAAAAAATCTTCTTTAGAAGCCATTTCTTATGGCGCAGCACTTGCGAAGCAATTAGGTGTTTCTGCAGAAGGGATAATACTTGGCACAGTGAACGATGACTTAGCTGGTTTAGGAAAATATGGTTTACAAAAAGTGCACCAAGTAGCAGATGCAAGCTTGAATCATTTTGACTCAAAAGTATTCACTCAAGTACTTACGAATGCAGCCAAAGCGACAGGTGCAACAGTTCTTGTATTTGCACATAACTTAAATGGTAAAGCAATAGCTCCAGCAGTGGCAGTTAAACTACAAGCAGGTATTGTAACTGGCGCAAATAGTTTGCCAAATACAAGCAATGGATTTACTGTGACTAAAACAGTATTCTCAGGTAAAGCATTTGCAAAAATAAATATTGACACCCCAATCAAAGTAATTTCAATTAACCAAAATTGCTTTGGTGTTCAGTCACATGAAGGGAGTGCAACTGTTCAAGCATTAGCAATAACAGTTCCTACCCCTTCTATTAAAATTACGGCAACACATAAAGTGGAAGGCGAAATTCCATTGACCGAAGCTAGCTTAGTTGTTAGTGGCGGACGTGGTTTAAAAGGACCAGAAAACTGGGGCATTATCGAAGACCTTGCAAAAGCTTTAGGAGCAGCCACAGCTTGTAGCCGTCCAGTTTCTGATTCAGATTGGAGACCTCATCATGAGCATGTGGGCCAAACTGGTGTTCAAGTAGCTCCAAATCTATATATCGCTGTTGGTATTTCCGGAGCCATCCAACACTTGGCGGGTGTAAACAGAAGTAAGACAATTGTTGTCATTAACAAGGATCCAGAAGCGCCTTTCTTTAAAGCTGCAGACTATGGTATTGTTGGAGACGCTTTTGAAGTTTTACCTGCTTTAACTGCTGCAATACTAAAATCGAAGGCCTAATTTAAACCAAAGCTTTTTTGCTTTAACTTTGTAAAGCAAATAATCTTATGCAAAAAATTGAACTTGAAATTGTTGCGCTATCACATAGCATTACTCAGTCCAACTCCTACGCGGTTATATTAGGAGAGATCAATGGCTTGAGACGTTTACCTATTGTGATTGGTGGATTCGAAGCACAAGCCATTGCAGTTGCATTAGAGAATATGCATCCGTCTAGGCCATTAACACATGACCTGATGAAAAACTTCATGACTGCTTTCGATTTAGCTTTACAAGAAGTTTATATATGCGATTTACAAGAAGGCATTTTCTATTCTAAACTAGTTTGTCATAATAATCATGATACTTTAGAAATTGATAGCAGAACAAGTGACGCATTGGCTTTAGCTGTTCGATTTGGCTGTCCAATTTTTGTATACGAACATATATTGGATCAGGCAGGATTGGCCAATGAAAAAAATGAGAAAGTAGATATCCAAACTACTGTAACAAAAACTTCTGAAAGAAGTGATCTAGCAAAACTTTCATTATCAGAATTAAATGATTTACTGAACGAAGTTTTAGAACAAGAAGATTATATACGCGCTATTGATATCAGAGACGAAATCAATAAACGCAATGAACCAAAGCAGCCATAGGATGATTCAATTTCCTAACTGCAAAATCAATTTAGGCTTGTCTATTCTTGCAAAAAGAGCAGACGGATACCATGAACTAGAAACGGTTTTTTATCCCATTGCATTGAATGATTCATTAGAAATTTTACCCGCCGATACTTTATCTTTAAATCAATCAGGCATTTCAGTTCCCGGAGATCCAGCTCAAAATCTTTGTTTAAAAGCCTATCATTTACTAAAAAAAGATTTTCCACAGCTTCCATATGTTCAAATGCATTTGCATAAAAATATTCCAATGGGCGCGGGACTTGGAGGAGGATCTAGCGATGGAACTTCGGCTTTATTGATTTTGAATAAGCAATTCTCTCTTGGTCTAAGCGATACTCATTTAATACATTATGCGAGTCAGCTTGGAAGCGATTGTCCTTTTTTTGTTTACAACAAGGCCTGTCATGCAACTGGTAGAGGAGAAATTTTAACACCAATTCAACTAGACCTTTCTGATTATCAATTTTTATTAGTCCATCCTGGCAAGCATATTTCCACTGCATGGGCTTTTCAACAATTGACACCTCATACTAAAGCAGAAAGCATACAATCTATCATTTCAAAACCAATTGGTGAATGGAAAAATAATTTGGTGAATGATTTTGAAATACCTGTATTTAAAGCTGAGCCTACCCTTTCTCTTATCAAAGAACAACTCTATGAATTAGGAGCCCTTTACGCTAGCATGAGTGGATCAGGCAGTTCTTTATTTGGTATTTTTCCAAAACATCATTTTGAACAAGCTCCAAAGATGGAGCATGCTTTGCGCATTGATCTAATTTAAAATTTCAAACCAAACCCATATTGCGAACGTTCGTTATTGAATAAAATTTAACGATAACGATTGTAATTTGATATTTTTCAAATAGTTAGTAAGTATATTGAATATATTCTCGCAAAAGATCAGTTTTTTTGTAATTTCCGTAAGATCACTCTTATCGTATTTTCAAAAAAGCATATTCTATGTCACAAAACCAACCTTTTGGATTATACCATCCCGATTTTGAACATGATGCCTGCGGGATTGGATTTGTTGCTCATATAAAAGGAATTAAATCCCACCAAAACATTGGTGATGCCTTAACTATTCTAGAAAATATGGAGCATCGTGGCGCAAGTGGCAGTGAAGCAAACACAGGTGATGGTGCAGGAATTATGATTCAGATTCCTCATGAGTTTTTCTTTAACGAGTTGTTAGCACAAGGAATACACTTACCCAATTCAAAAGAATATGGTGTTGGATTTTTATTTTTTCCAACTGAAAAAGGAATTGCAGAAGAATGTAAAGATATATTCGGACGTGCGGCAGAAAAAATTGGTTTAGAAATTATTGGCTATCGAAAAGTACCAGTCAATAAAAGAAATATTGGAACAACTGCTTTATCAGTTGAGCCAATTATGGAGCAGGTTTTTATTAAGCGTCCAGACCATATTACAGATAGTTTAGCTTTTGAACGTAAACTATTTATTTTAAAAAATTACGCAACGCATACCATTAATAATACCATTAAAAAAGAAGCAATTGGATTTTACATTGCCTCTTTATCTCAAAATGTGATAGTTTATAAAGGGCAACTGACAAGTCATCAAGTGCGTGATTACTTTACAGACCTAAGTCAAAAAACTGCAGTGTCCGCTTTTGGCTTAGTACACTCCCGTTTCGCAACAAACACCTTCCCCTCTTGGAAATTGGCACAACCATTTAGATATATTGCACACAATGGCGAAATCAATACTTTACAAGGAAATCTAAATTGGCTTAGATCTGGCGAAGCAAGCTTCTTGTCGCCCTACTTTAGTAAAGAAGAATTAGAAATGGTAATTCCAATCGTTCCTTCTGGACAATCTGATTCAGCTTGTTTAGACAACGTAATTGAATTATTAACCTTATCTGGAAGATCCTTACCTCATGTGATGATGATGTTGATTCCAGAAGCATGGGATGGCAATGACTTAATGGATCCAATTAAAAAAGCATTCTACGAATTTCATGCAGCAATCATGGAACCATGGGATGGACCAGCATCTATCTCTTTCACCAATGGGCAAATGATTGGTGCAACATTAGACCGAAATGGTTTAAGACCATCAAGGTATTGTGTAACCAATGATGATCGGGTTATTATGGCATCAGAAACTGGCGCATTACCAATTGACCAATCCATCATCATTGAAAAAGGTAGATTACAACCAGGTAAAATGTTTGTAGTAGATATGGAAGCTGGTCGTATTATCAGTGATGCTGAATTAAAGCAAACAATTTGCAGCGCACAACCCTATTCAGATTGGTTAAACCAATATAAAATTAGATTAGAAGAATTACCTGAACCAAGAATTCAGTTTACGCATTTAGAACAGGAACAAATATTCAAATACCAAAAAGCATTTGGCTATAGTAAAGAGGACCTTGATTGGATTATTACACCTATGGCTTTGGACGGCAAGGAACCTATAGGATCGATGGGAACTGACACCCCACTTGCTATTTTAAGCGATCAAGCGCAGCATTTAACAAGTTATTTTAAACAACTATTTGCACAAGTAACGAATCCTCCAATTGATCCTATCAGAGAAAGAATGGTGATGTCATTGGCGACTTTTGTAGGAAGTCTTGGAAATTTATTAGTTGAGAATCCAAAAGATAGCCATTGTGTTGCGCTGAAACATCCAATTCTTAACAACCATGAATTGGAAAAAATTAGAAGTATTGATACTGGCGTATTCCAAGCAAAAACTTTACAATGTTACTTTAGAGCAGATGGCAAAGAGGGCTCTTTACAAAGAGGATTAGACAGACTATGTCGATATGCAGTTGATGCGGTAGAGGATGGATTTGAAGTTATTGTATTAACTGATAGGTCTATAGATTCAGAACACGCAGCTATACCAAGTTTATTGGCATGTTCAGCAGTACATCATCATTTGATTAGAAAAGGGTTAAGAGGTAAAGTAGGTATTATTGTAGAAGCGGGTGATGTTTGGGAAGTGCATCATTATGCATGTTTAATTGGATTTGGTGCTACAGCCATCAATCCATATCTAGCCTTGTCCTCTATAAGAGCAATGAAATTAGCAGGTACTATAAAAACTGATTATGACACAGATAAACTAAAGAAAAACTATATAAAGGCGGTAAATGAAGGATTATACAAAGTATTCTCTAAAATGGGAATCTCCACTTTACAATCCTATCAAGGTGCACAAATTTTTGAAATCATTGGAATCAATAAAGTA
The DNA here is from genome assembly GCA_964579885.1 of uncultured Sediminibacterium sp. Taxonomy (GTDB): domain Bacteria; phylum Bacteroidota; class Bacteroidia; order Chitinophagales; family Chitinophagaceae; genus Sediminibacterium. Next base: position 177,913 of record CAZOHD010000002.1, on the reverse strand, counting down.
GTCGTAGATAAATATTTTACTGGAGCGACATCAAGAATTCAAGGAATGGGCCTAGATGAAATTGCAAAAGAAATTTTAGCAAAACATGAATTGGCCTTTGCAAAAAAATCAACTCCAATTGAACGTTTACCTGTTGGCGGAATTTATCAATGGAAAAGACGAGGCGAAGCACATTTATTTAATCCACAAACCATACATGCCTTACAACATTCCACCAGCACTGGAGATTATGCTGGATTTAAAAAATATTCAAAACTTGTAAACGATCAAACAGAAAAAGCTTATACACTTAGAAGTTTATTTGATTTTAAACCTACAAGGCCAAGTATAAGTATAGATGAAGTTGAACCAGCATCCTCTATTTATAAACGTTTTGCAACCGGTGCAATGTCTTTTGGATCCATCTCTTGGGAAGCCCACACGACACTTGCCATTGCAATGAATCGACTAGGTGGAAAAAGTAATACTGGTGAAGGTGGAGAAGATCCAATCCGTTATCAAAAAATGGAAAATGGCGATTCAATGCGTAGTGCAATCAAACAAGTTGCTAGTGCAAGATTTGGTGTAACAAGTCAGTACTTAACTGAGGCTGACGAGATTCAAATAAAAATGGCACAAGGTGCTAAGCCTGGAGAAGGCGGACAATTACCAGGTGATAAAGTGGACGAATGGATTGGTAAAACAAGACATTCCACACCAGGTGTTGGTCTAATTTCCCCACCTCCACACCATGATATTTATTCAATTGAAGATTTATCTCAATTAATTTTTGATTTAAAAAATGCGAATCGAGCTGCAAGAATCAATGTCAAATTAGTATCTAAAGCTGGTGTTGGAACCATTGCAGCTGGTGTAACAAAAGCAAAAGCTGATGTAGTATTAATTGCAGGATATGATGGCGGAACTGGCGCATCTCCACTAAGTTCAATTAAGCATACTGGTCTACCATGGGAATTAGGATTAGCTGAAACACATCAAACGCTAGTGAAAAATAATCTAAGATCTAGAGTAGTCGTTCAAGCGGATGGTCAAATGAAAACAGGAAGAGATATCGCCATCGCTACTTTACTAGGTGCAGAAGAATGGGGTGTTGCTACTGCTGCATTGGTAGTAGAGGGATGTATCATGATGCGCAAATGCCATATGAATACTTGTCCAGTTGGCGTTGCCACCCAAGATCCTGAATTACGTAAACGATTTAAAGGCGACCCAGATCATGTAGTAAGATTCTTTGAATACATCACTGAAGAACTCAGGGAGATCATGGCAGAATTAGGTTTTAGAACTATTAATGAAATGGTAGGTCAAGTGGATGCCTTAACAATGCGAAAAAATATTGCGCATTGGAAATATAAACACTTAGACTTAAGTGGCGTATTGTATAAAGCAGCGCCAGATGCATCAGTTGGTTTATTTCAAACAGAAATTCAAGATCATGGTTTATCTAATGTTTTAGATTGGCAATTATTAGAAGCCGCTAAACCTGCAATAGAAAATCAATCTAAAGTGCAAGCCGCATTCAACATTAAGAATACAGATAGAACAGTTGGCACTATTTTATCTAATGAAATTTCAAAGAAGTATAAAGAAGCAGGATTACCAGATACAACAATTCATTTCAAATTTACAGGTACTGCAGGTCAGAGCTTTGGCGCATTCAATACAAAGGGTGTGACGCTTGAACTAGAAGGAGATGCAAATGACTATTTTGGAAAGGGATTAAGTGGCGCAGAATTAATTGTCTATCCAGATAAAAAGGCGCCTTTTGTTGCTGAGCAAAATATCTTAATTGGCAATGTGGCACTTTACGGTGCAACAAGTGGCCATGCCTATATAAGAGGTAAGGCAGGTGAACGTTTTGCAGTTCGTAATTCAGGCGCATCTGTTGTGGTAGAAGGCATTGGCGACCACGGCTGTGAATACATGACTGGTGGGATAGCGGTTATTCTTGGCGAAACAGGCAGGAACTTTGCTGCAGGAATGAGCGGCGGTATTGCTTACGTATACAACCTTGCAAATGATTTTGCAAGTCTTTGTAATCAAGAAATGGTTGACTTAGACCCAGTGGATGCATCTGATATAAATTTATTACAAAATATGTTGTCTGCACATTATGAAAAAACAGGTAGCGCAGTTGCGAAGTTCATTCTTGCTGATCTAGACAATCAATTGAAAAATTTTATCAAAGTATTTCCACGTGATTATAAAAAAGTATTGGCTACAAAAAAAGTAGCAACACTTAATAAATAAGTGAAATGACTTAGTACAGAATCAATCATTATTAAATGAATTCTGAAAAATAATTTTAGAAAATATCGAAGCTTAAACTATGGGAAAGCCAACAGGATTTAAAGAATATACTAGAACATTACCTACTAAATTACCAGTAGCAGAAAGGATACAAAATTACAAGGAATTTGTACCCTTGATGCCTGAACAGCAATTGAACGAACAATCTGCGCGTTGCATGAATTGTGGTGTTCCTTTTTGTCACAATGGATGCCCATTGGGTAATATCATCCCAGAATTCAATGACGCAGTTTATAACAAAGAATGGAAGGAAGCATATGAAATTTTAATTTCAACCAATAACTTTCCTGAGTTTACAGGACGTATCTGCCCTGCCCCTTGTGAAACTGCTTGTGTATTAGGAATCAATCAACCTGCGGTCACTATCGAAGAAATTGAAAAAAATATTATTGAAATTGCTTTTGAAAAAGGTTTTGTTCAACCAAGAAAACCAAATAATAGAACTGGTAAAAAAGTAGCCGTGATTGGATCTGGCCCAGCCGGTTTAGCCACCGCAGCTCAATTGAATTATGCTGGACATAAGGTAACCGTTTTCGAACGCGATCCAAAACCAGGAGGATTATTAAGATTTGGAATCCCCGATTTTAAACTGGAGAAAAGCGTTGTTGAACGAAGAATACAAATTTTAGAACAAGAAGGTGTTGAATTTAAATGCAATGCCAATGTAGGAGTAAATATTAGAGTAAGTGATATCAAACGCGAATTTGATGCCATAGTATTAGCAGGAGGCTCTACCATCCCAAGAGACTTACCAATTCCTGGAAGGGAATTAAATGGCGTCCATTTTGCAATGGATTTTTTAAAGCAACAAAACAAAAGAGTAAGCAACCTAAAAATTGAAGAAAATGAATTAACAGCTGCTCATAAAAATGTGGTGGTGATTGGAGGTGGGGATACGGGAAGCGACTGTGTTGGAACATCTAACCGTCACAAAGCAAAAAGTATTACCCAATTTGAATTATTACCAAAACCGCCGGAGGAAAGAGCACCCTATATGCCATGGCCTACCTATCCTATGTTGTTAAAAACTACTACTTCACATGAAGAAGGCGCAGAAAGATTATGGAATATTGCTACTAAAGCATTCATAGGAGATGCGCAGGGAAATTTAAAAGGCATACAAGTAGTTGATGTTGCCTGGACAGCATCAGCTGATGGAAGACCAGCACAATTTAAAGAGATAGAAGGAAGCTTAAGAGAACTCCCATGTGAATTGGTTTTATTAGCCATGGGCTTTTTACATCCACAAGCAACTGGCCTACTTGAAGAATTAGAAGTTGAACTAGACGAGCGGGGCAATGTCAAAGCAAATGAAAAACAATTCAAAACAAATGTAAATAATGTTTTCACTGCTGGAGATATGAGAAGAGGTCAATCATTGGTTGTTTGGGCCATCAGTGAAGGAAGAGAGTGCGCAAGACAGGTTGATTTATTTTTAATGGGTAGCTCCCTTTTAGAATCCAAGGATAGTAGTTTACTAGCAAACAGCTATTAATTTTACGAAAATCATATTATAAAATATTACATATTAAATATTTTACATTTTTTTAAATAAAAAAGGGGCAATTGCCTCTTTTTTCATTTAAACTTTTCCACAATTTATTTTTAATTTTTTGAATAAATACTTGAATAAAATTCATATAAATCAATGCTGTATTGATTTATATGAATTTCAACAATTTTATATTATATATATTACATTAATTAATATATAATATATTTTACGTTTTTAATTCATTTTTTGTAATTTTAACAGACAATAAATCACATCTATTAATTTATAATATCAATTCGCATTTATGAAAAATGAAACTGTTCAAAAATGGGCTCCTTTCCTTCTCTTATTAGCCGTTGCTATTACAGCTTTATTTGTTCCTCAATTACCAAGTTATGCCGGAGACGCGTCCACCTATAGTCCTGCTGACATCGCTTGGATCTTAGTAGCTACTGCCCTAGTCTTTATTATGACACCGGGTTTAGCCTTTTTTTATGGCGGAATGGTGCATAGAAAAAATATCATTTCTACAATGATCAAAAGTATCGTTTCGGCAGGTTTAGTTACTATCATCTGGGTAACGATTGGTTATAGCTTAAGCTTTGGAGAATCTATCAACGGTATTATTGGTAATCCAATGACCCATTTATTTTTCAAAGGCGTTGCAGATGGAGCACCTGTTTTACAAGGTGGGGTTCCATTAACTATTCCATTACTCTTATTTGCATTATTTCAATTAATGTTTGCAATCATCACTCCGGGTCTTGTTGTAGGTGCCGTTGCTGAACGTATCAAATTCACTTCTTATATTTTATTCATTGTTTTGTTTATGTTACTAGTTTACGCACCATTAGCGCATTGGTCATGGCATCCAAATGGATTTTTATTGAAGATGGGCGCATTAGACTTTGCAGGTGGAACAGTTGTACATATTAGTGCAGGCTGTGCAGCATTAGCTGGTGCGATAGTTTTAAAATCAAGACGTGCAAAACTAGAGCAACAAGAAATTCCTCCTGCGAATATCCCTTATGTACTGATTGGAACTGGTTTGTTATGGTTTGGTTGGTTTGGCTTTAATGCAGGATCTGCACTTGGTGCAAATAGTCTTGCGGTGAATGCATTTGCAACCACTAATACAGCAGCAGCTGCCGCAGGCTTAGCTTGGATGTTCTTTGATGTTATGCGCGGGAAAAAACCTTCAGTTCTTGGATTTTGTATTGGTGCTGTTGTAGGTTTAGTTGCTGTTACACCAGCTGCAGGTTTTGTTGGCATTCCACAAAGCATTTTTATAGGCGTAGTGGGTGCTGTTATTTCTAATGTATTAAGTCATGCATTTAAATTGTCAAGAGTAGATGATACATTAGATGTATTCCCTTGTCATGGTATTGGTGGAATGGTAGGTATGTTACTAACTGGGGTATTTGCATCTAAAGCGATTAACCCTGCTGGCAACGATGGCTTGTTCTACGGTAACCCAGCCTTCTTCTTGACACAATTAAAAGCAATGTTAATTGTAGTTGCCTATAGCTTCACTGTTTCATATGGTATATTTAAATTAATCGCATTCATACTTCCACTACGTGTATCTGAAGAAGAAGAAGAACTAGGACTTGATGCTACACAACACGACGAAAAATATGGTAGAAACCCAATGAAAGCATAAAAAAAGGGCATAGCGATTGAAAAACTTCTGACAAAGTTAATCTGCTATACCCCCGTTAATTAAAACTTATACAATGATAAAAAATATTTTACTTACTACCCTGTTTTTTCTGGTTTTAAATGCAGGCTATGGTCAATCAGATTCCACAAAATCAAATAATACAATTCACATCTCAGGTAGCGTAGATGCTTATTTAAGATCAGCATTCAATAGTTCAAAAGAAAACACAAATAATTTTACCAGTTTTACAAATTCAAATCAAAAACTGCAATTAGGAATGATTTCAGCAAAGGCTGATTATACAAAAGGGAATTTTTACGCTACTGTTGATCTAGGATTTGGTAAAAGAGCCGAAGAATTTTCATATAATGATAAAGGCATTTTAGCAAATTTAAAACAGGCTTATATTTCCTACTCAGTTTCCGACCGATTCAAGTTAAGTGCTGGTAAATGGGCTACTCATGTTGGCTATGAACTTTTAGATGCCCCATTGAACAGAAATTATAGCATGTCTTATGGCTTTTCATACGGTCCATTTTTTCACACAGGAGTTAAAGCCGATTTTGCAGTCAATAGTAAAAGTGGACTGATGTTCGGTATAGCCAACCCTACCGATAATTTAAACGCAATTTCACCATACAAAGTGATCATTGGACAGTACAGTAGTAAATTTTTTAAGGACAAAACTGTTCTTTATATCAATTATCAAGGAGGAAAAACGGGAGATGAATCTAGCTATAACCAATGGGATCTAGTACTTGCAAATACATTGACAGATCAATTAGCCATTAATTATGATGGAACAGTTTTTATGAATAAAGTAGCTGGCAAAAAAAGTATTTGGAAAAGCAATGCCTTTTATGTGAATTATGACCCAAACAAAAAAATAGGATTCACTTATCGCTCTGAATTCTTCTATGATAAAAATGCAATATCAGCGGGGGCATTTGCAACTAATATCTTTGCAAATACCCTTTCGTTGAATTATAAAATACATAAATTAACGATTCTACCAGAATTAAGAATTGAGTCCGCTAAAGACCCCATTTATTTGAATAAAGAAGGCAACGCAGCGAATAAATCTGCAAGTTTTATACTGGCAGCCATCTATAAATTTTAAAGGTTTTATTGGTTTTTAAGCAAGCAATCTACGGCCTGAATTTCTATTCGGGCCTTTTTTGTTATATTAGCGACTAAGATGAAAACAATCCTTCGCCCAATTCAATTCCTTTATTGCTGCTATGCACTTTTTGTATTTGCATTGCTTACAATTATTTCTTTACTCACCATGTTGATTACCTTACCCTTAGGTGAGAAAAATCTAACAAAGCGTATCTATAAAATTGCAAGGTACTTTTCTAAAGCATTATACCTATTCTTAGGAATGCGTCATAAAGAAATTTACGAGGGAAAGCATCATTTTGATAAACCCCATGTATTTGTGGGTAACCACAATTCCTATATGGATATCCCCCCGATTGTGAGACTCAAACATCAGCCAATACGCCCATTAGGGAAATTTGAATCCTCAAAAATTCCACTTTTTGGTCTTTTTTACAGACATGCTGTTATAATGGTTGATAGAAGTAACCCGGAAAAAAGAGCAGAAAGTCTTAGAAATCTGAAGGAAGCCTTAAAACAAAAAATATCCATCTTTATTTTTCCAGAGGGGACATTTAGCATGACAGAGGACCAGCCTTTAAAATCATTTTACAATGGCGCTTTTAAATTAGCCATTGAGATGCAAGTGCCCATACAACCAGTTCTAATGGTAGATGCTGTGGATAGAATGCATTTTAAAAGCATATTTAGTCTTCGTCCAGGCTTGAATAGGGTTGTATACCTTCCAACAGTCTATGTTGACAACTACACCATCGAAGACTTAGATATTTTAAAAGAACAAGTGTACAAAATGATGGATGATGGACTAAGAAGATATAGAGTGTATCCAGCATCTTAATGTATTTTTGCAACCAAAATGTACGCCGAAATAATCATACCATTAGCCCTGCCCAAAAATTACACATGGGCCATCCCCACTGAAATGTCAGAAGGGGTTATGATTGGTATGCGCGTAGAAGTAATGTTAGGGTCTAATAAAAGATATGCAGGCATTATTAAACGTATTGTAAATGAAAAGCCAGCTTCTTTTAATCCAAAACCGATTCTTGGTGTATTAGACGATGAGCCAATTGTATTTCAAGCACAATTAGACCTATGGGAATGGATGGCCAACTATTACATGTGCACAGAGGGCGAAGTAATGCAAGCTGCAATACCAAGTCATTTAAAAATATCGAGTGAAAGTGTTTTTATTTTAAATGAAGAGTCAGATATAGATGGACAACAATTAACAGACACAGAATATATAATTTCAGAAGCTTTACAAATAAAAAAACAATTAAGTTTAGTAGAAATCCAAAAGCTTCTTGATAAAAAGTCTGTTTATCCTGTTATTAACAAATTAATCCAAAAAGGGATATGTAGTGTACAAGAAACGATGCATGATAAATACACCATCAAATTTGAAAATGTATTGCATTTACACCCTAACTATAAGTCAGAAGCTGAATTAGAAAAATTAATGAATGATTGGAGTAGAGCACCCAAACAATTGGCACTTCTTCTATCATTTTTACATTTACAAAAAACAGAAGGACATGTTCAACAAAAAGCTTTACTAGAAAAATCTGGAGCCGCAAGTGCCCAATTGAAAGCTTTAGTTGACAAAGGAATAATTGTTGTTGAGAAAAGAAAAGTTGACCGCCTTGCAGTAGACTTAAGCTTGGGCAATACAAATTTGCACCAACTTTCTCCTCAACAACATCTTGCGTTTGATTCTATTACGGAACAAATGAATACCCATTCGGTAAATTTATTACATGGCATTACAGGTAGTGGTAAAACACAGATTTATGCTGCATTGATAGAAAAAGCGATTCAGGCTAATCAGCAAGCATTATATATGTTACCTGAAATTGCATTGACTGCTCAAATGATACGTAGGCTTAAACAATATTTTGGTGGCAAAATTGCCATATACCATTCTAAGTTTAACCCCAACGAAAGAGTTGAAATTTGGAATAAGGTAAAGTCTGGTGAAGTTAAAATCGTATTAGGTGCAAGGTCTGCACTATTCCTACCATATAAAAATTTGTCTTTAATTATAGTAGATGAAGAACATGACCCTTCCTATAAACAACAAGATCCAGCACCAAGGTATCAAGCAAGAGATACAGCAATATACTATGCCAATCAATTGGGTGCTAAAATAATTCTAGGATCTGCAACACCATCAATCGAAACTTTTTACAATGCAATGCAGAATAAGTTTGGCTACTACCATCTAAATGAAAGATTTAGTGAAGGTGCTTTGCCTAAAATGACCATTGTAGATACAAAAAAACAGTCAGATCAATCTGCTATACTCACCCCCTATTTGCTAGAAGCAATACAAGCTACTGTTGCAAATAATAAACAAGTGATTCTTTTTCAGAATAAAAGAGGCTATGCACCTTATATAATTTGTGAAACATGTGGTTGGATACCCCATTGTAAACAATGTGATGTTAGTTTAACACTACATAAAGCCAAACATTTACTTTCATGTCACTACTGCGGCGCCACCTACCCGGTGGTTCATACTTGTGAAGCCTGTGGAAAACAAAGTTTTAAACAAAAAAGTTTTGGTACTGAACAAATAGAAGAAAAATTAGCAAAAGCATTACCCCATATTAGAATCGCAAGAATGGACTTGGATAATGTAAAAGGCAAAAATGAACATGATCAATTGATTCAGCTTTTTGAACAAAGGCAGATTGATGTCTTGGTTGGAACACAAATGGTCGCAAAAGGATTAGATTTTGAAAATGTTGACCTAGTCGGAATAGTGGATGCAGATAGCTTATTGAATTTTAACCAATACAGGGTTAATGAAAGGGCTTTTCAAATGATGGAACAAGTTAGTGGAAGAGCTGGAAGAAAAAATGATCAGGGAAGAGTGATTGTACAACTAAGTCAAACCAATCACCCTGTAATTGAATTTGTAAAAGACCATGACTACCTTTCATTTTATCAATTTGAAATAAATAATAGAAAACATTTTGCCTATCCCCCTTTTAGTCGTTTAATGAGCATCTTATTTAAACACAAAGAAAATCAACTAGCGGAAGAAGCAGCCAATCATTTTTTAAAGTCCTTAGACCCATTGATTCAAAAGACGGTAATGGGTCCCGCACAACCAATCATCAATAGAATAAGGAATAAATACATTTGGGAACTATGTGTTAAAATAAGCAAGCAACCGCATCAATTGCAAATTGCAAAAAAACAGTTGCTTCATTTTATTCATTTAATTGCGGTACATCCAAGGTATAAGTCTGTACAAATCATCATAGATATTGACCCGAATTAAATGAAGCTTCAAGAAAATATATCTTTAAAACCATACCATAGTTTTGCTTGCGAAGAGACCACCGCCTTCTTTATAAAAGTTCAAACAAAAGAAGTTTTATTAGAAGCTATTAACTGGGCAAATGAAAACAAAGTGCCCTTTTTGATTTTAGGCGCCGGGACGAATATATTATTTACAAAACATTACAACGGATTAGTAATAAAATTAGAGCTTACAGGGATTCAGAAAATACAAGAAACAGCTTCTGATATCATTTTACAAGTTGGAGCTGGAGAAAACTGGTCCCATTTTGTGAGTTACTGTGTGCAAAAATCTTGGGGTGGTTTAGAAAATCTAAGTTTAATACCTGGTACTGTGGGTGCAGCTCCAATTCAAAACATTAGTGCTTATGGTGTTGAAGTATGTGAGCATATATTAAACATCCAAGCTTTTGATACAATTGAAAACAACTGGACTACGATTGCAAAAGATAACTGTGCATTTGGTTATAGAGATAGTATTTTTAAGCAAGATCCCACAAGGTACATTGTAACTGCTGTTCAATTTATATTATCAAAACAGCCAAGACTAAGAACAGAATATGGTGCTATTAAATCCGTATTACACGAAAGAGGCATTCACAATCCAAGCGTAGAATCTATAGCAAGTGCTGTTGCTTATTTAAGATCAAATAAATTACCTGACCCTAAGAAATTGGGAAATGCAGGTAGCTTTTTTAAGAACCCCACAATTTCTACAATTGAATACGATAGGCTTATTTTACAATTCCCAACTTTGATGGCCTATCCTATAGATGATCATAACTACAAAATTGCCGCTGGTTGGCTCATAGAAGCTTGTGGGTGGAAAGGAGTCATTAAAGACAATGTTGGTTGTTACAAAGACCAAGCTTTGGTCATTGTAAACTATGGCGCAAATTCAGGGAAAGTGATTTTAGAGTTCTCCGAGGCTATCGAACAATCTGTTCAAAATAAATTTGGAATTTTTCTGGAGCGAGAAGTTAGTATTTTATAATAAAATCAACGCGCCTGTTCTGTGCTCTACCTTGCTTTGTTTTATTATCTGCAATAGGTTGTATATCAGCCATACCTAATAAAGAAGTTCTATTGATAGCAAGCCCTTTTTTAACTAAATACGATTGCACTTTTTTCGCTCTTGAGATAGATAAACGGTCATTTATTTTACGAGAACCAGTATTGTCTGTATGTCCGGTAATCGTCAAACTTGTTTGAGGATACTGAGTCATAATTTGTATTACTGTATCCAAAGCTTGTAAAGATTTCGTTGCAATATTTGCTTGACCAATTTCAAATTTCAATGCTGTTGAAACCTTGTTCAACAATGGCTGAAGATCTTCACATCCATTATTGCCAGCAATTCCAGCTATGGATGGACATTGGTCTAATTCATCATTCACACCATCCTTGTCAGTATCAGGAATGGCACATCCATTATAGCGAGATAAACCAGCTACTCCTGGACATTTATCTTGGTCATCAGGAATACCATCTTTGTCGGTATCTGGAACAGGGCAACCTCTATATTTTGGACTACCTTCTGCATTTGGACATTTATCATTTTCATCATTGATACCATCTCCATCTTCATCCGGAACAGGGCAGCCTTTGTATTTTAACAACCCAGACCTTTCAGGACATTGATCTATTTCATTTGATACGCCATCGTCATCTTGGTCCGCTTGAATTGGTGCTTCCGGCAATGCAATTGCTTTCTTATCTTTTAGCTTTAATGGGAATGAATAACTCACTCCGTAATTCATATGCTTCTTCGTTAACTTAGAAGCTTCTGCATTATGTGTACTAAATAAATGTAAAAAAGAGCCTTGCTTGGATTTGAATTGAACACCAATACCCATTGGTGCATAGGCATTAAAATTTGCCGGATCTTTTGATAAGCCAATACCTAAAATACCATAAGGTACAATTGGCTTATCATCATTTGCTAGCTTAATATGAACCCTTGCATCTAAAGCTGTATAAAGACTATTTTTTGTCGCTTTTGCTTGACCTGAAGAAACATAATAAGGGTACTTTAAAGATGCCAAGTCCAAGTTGGCAACCAAATCCAATTTTGGAGCAACCCCTTTAAAAAATTGTACCCCAACGGCAGGTGTAGAAACAGTTAACCCCTCCGAAAGAGGGGTTTTCTTAAAATTTAGTATAGATGCTTTCAAAGCAATCGAACCTGGTTTATTGTTATTTACTTTTTGATCTTGCGCTTTACTCAAGAGAGCAGCAAATAAAATAATGGTTAGCCCAATTACTTTTTTAGACATTGTAAGTTTTTTAGTTCAATGGTAAGCTATAGCTGATACCATAGTTATAAGTAGGAACAAAAGATTTAGACATCTTAGTTGAATAAGTTGTCGTAATATTTAAAGTTGAACCTTTAAAAGATCTAATCTGTAAACCTAAACCTACTGGAGCATAAGCACTATAGTCTCTAAATGCAAAACTACGAATACCTAATCCTGCAGTCAAATAAGGGTTTACTAAATAATCGCCTTTAAACATTTTGTAGTTTACACCTGATTCAAAAGAAGTCATTAAATCTTCGTTTGATCTTGTAATTGCATTTGGAGCATAAAATGGTGTACGTGTAATACCTAAGTCTACGTTTGCAAAGATATCAACTTGATCAGTATACTGACTAGTGTAGTTAAGACCTAATGACTTAGTTGTAGATGCATATTGACCCCATTTTTTTGCGTTTAAAACAGACCCTATAGTACCATTTTGAACTTTCTCTGCAGTTCCAAAATCTAATGCGTTAAATCTTAAAGCAATAGATGTTTTTTTCTTGCTGTCTTGAGCTTGTGCGGCAATAAATAAACCCAAAGCGAATAGAGAAAATAATAATTTCTTCATATTAATTGTTTGTTAAATGTCTCACAAAATTAGGCCTAAATGGGGAATTATTGAAATTTTTTATCACTACCTTTTCTCGTCCAATTTAGGGTTGGTTTTAGAGTAACCAATGGCGTCAACTGCGACTTTTACAATTCCGTTTGACTTGAAAACCAACTGTTTAGCTGCAGATTGACTCAAGTCAATGACCCTGCCCTTTTTTAGCATATTGGGATGCATCCTGTCGTTGATCCTTACTAAGACGGTTTTGCCATTCTTCAAATTAGTCACCCTAACGATTGTATTGAGTTTAAATAAATTACATGCAGCGGTATATTTATTGTTGTAATAATGCTCACCGGTGGAAGTCCAAGTCCCATTTAAATTTTTACTGTAAAAACTAGAAATGCCCTCAATATGGTTTATTTCAATTTTGATTCTATTCGTGTCAATCTTTTGCTTGTACTTTTTAATGTTTACACTATCAAGATAATTTTCTGTTGTGAGTGTATTGGTGTAAATATTTTGGGCAAAACCAGACATACCAAAAATGCAAAAGCAAATTAGTAATGCTGATTGAACAACACACCCGTAAACTATTTTTTTTGATTTTTTGTACATGCGTTTAAATTTCAGTCACACTAACCACACTATCGATATTCAAAGGTCCATAAATATGTGGGAACAACTCATTTAAATCTTCTGCTAATTCAAATAAAACTGGTCTTTGTACTTTAATCTTTTCAATTTTTAATTTCACCAAACCTTTTTGTCCTTGGTAAAATCTTTCTAATACACCTTCAATTTGTCTTTCTATTGAACAATGAATAAATCCATCTTTTTCAAATGTTGCTGGCACATAGCTTTGTTCAGCTTGTGCTTCTTCCCAAGCTTTTAAAGTTGTTATATGATATATAAATTCGCTTTCCATTTTTTTCTTTTTTTTATTTAATAATTCTTGGTACACGTTGGTCTATTAACATTAAATCTGCAATCACCATCGCCGTTACCGCTTCTAATACAACAGGAACTCTTAATGCAATGCATAAATCATGTCTGCCTTTTACCGAAAAATCTTCTTGTTCATTGGTTTCCCAATTTAGTGTGTTTTGTGTTTTTGGTGTAGAGGAGGTTGGTTTAACAGCAATCCTAAAAACCAAGTCATTCCCATTGGTATAACCACCTACTACTCCACCTGCATGATTGGTCTTTGTCTTTCCTGATGCATCCAAAATTGCATCATTATGCTGAACACCATACATATTTGCTGCAGCAAATCCTGTTCCAAATTCAATACCTCTAATTGCAGGAATAGCAAATACTGCATGACTGATTAAAGATTCAACAGAGTTGAAAAAATGTTCTCCTAAACCCACGGGTAAACCTTTAACCACACATTCAACAATACCTCCTACGCTATCTTTTTGATCAATAGCATTCTGTAAACCTTTCTCCAAATCAGTTTCGCCGCCTATACTTAAAATTGTCGATTGAATCTCAATCCCTTTTAATAGTTTTTTGGCAACCACCCCTGCTCCTACTAATCCTGCAGTCAACCTTCCACTAAAATGTCCTCCACCTCTAAAATCTTCAAAGCCGCCAAATTTATGGTGTGCTGTAAAATCTGCATGCCCAGGTCTTGGAACCGCACGTTGTTTTTCATAATCCCCACTTCTGGTATTATTATTTTCAAACAACATCATCAATGGCGCACCTGTGGTCGTATCATTAAAAATACCAGATTTGAAAAAAGGAATATCATCTTCTTGTCTTGGTGTTGTTCCTTTTTGCTTTCCCCCTTTTCTACGCTCCATATCTTCTACAAAATCGGCTTGTTGTAGTGGTAATCCTGCAGGACATCCATCTATCACAATGCCAACGCAATCACCATGCGACTCGCCAAAAATTTGAACTTTAAATAAGGTGCCAAAACTATTCATGAATACTCGATTATAATGTTATAGTGTATACAAGTTAAGCAATTTAAGACAAATCAACTTTTGCTCCTAAATGCTTTAAATGCGCGTAAAAATCGGTGTAAGACTTACATACAGCCTCTGCATCGGTAATGGTAACTGGGCCATTAGCACAAAGTGCAGCAACACCACAAGCCATTGCGATTCGATGATCATGTTGTGAGAATACCTCTGAACCATGAATGCCTGTGCCACCATAAACCAACATGGTATCCTCATTTAAGTCAATTCGAATACCTAATTTAGCAAATTCAGTTTGTAATGTAACTCCTCTATCACTTTCTTTATGTGCTAAACGACTCACCCCTTTTATAGTAGAAACGCCGTTACAAACAGCGGCCAAAGCAACCAACGGAGGAAATAAGTCAGGACAATCCGTCGCGTTAAAATCGAACGGATTTAATTTATTTAATCCATTTTTTGATGGTCCAATAAAAATGGCGTCCTCATTTATTTCGATTGATGCACCTGTTGCTTGTAATGCATGCATCACTGCCTTGTCTGCTTGTGTAGAATTCAATTGTAATCCCTTTACAGTGATCGGTCCCGCAATGGCACCTGCAACTAATAAAAATGCAGCCCCACTCCAATCCCCCTCTACTGTATATTCAATATGTGCTGCTAATGGTGGATGTGCTAAAAATTCAAAACGCTCGTATGCTTGATGTTTTACCTTCCAGCCAAAATCATTTAAAACCGATAAAGTCAAATCTATATAAGGTTTGCTTTTTAAATCTTGTACATGGATTACTGCATCAATTGAACCAGATGCAGCATATGCCATCAATAAACCAGTCAAAAATTGAGAACTCAAAGAGCCGTCAACTGTGATTGTTGCTGGCTTTAAAGGGCCTTTTATTTGTATTGGCAAATACCCCGATTTAGATTGAATCTCAATTCCTAAACTCGGGAAAATTTCATCAAAAAAATGCATCGGTCTTTTTACCAAGCTACCTTGTCCTTGGATGGTAATTGTATGATTACTTAAAGCAGCAATAGGTGTAAACATTCTTATACCTAAACCACTTTCTCCACAATTCATCTCTGGACCAATTGGACGAACACCATTAGATTGAACATGCATTACAGTTGCTTCAACCTTGACTGTTGCACCCAATTTTTGGATCACATCAATCGCAGCTAGGTCATCATTTGAATGACCAGGATTCAAGATTTTAGTTGTGCCCTGATGTAACAATGCAGCAGCACAAGCTCTTTGCATACTGCTTTTGCTTGCTGGCGCAATCTGAACCCCTGTTAATTTATTTGGATGAACTGTAGCAATCATTTTAAGAATACAGTTTAATCAGTTTTTGTAAAGTCTTCATTGGAATAGTTTCATATACACCCTTTCCAATTTTATTTAAAAGCACATATTGCATTCCTGCATTGGCTTTCTTTTTGTCTTTTTGCATGACTTCCATAGCGGCATCCACATCAAAATGCATCGCTGTTGGTAAACCATATTTTTTAAGGGTTTCTACTAAAATTCCTGTACTTGTGAAACCTTGTAATACCTGTGAAATTTTTGCAGCATACACCATACCCACACTAATTGCGTGCCCATGCAATAAAGCATGTTCATTTTCAATGGCATGTCCCAATGTATGTCCAAAGTTCAATAGCTTACGATCTCCTTTTTCAAACTCATCTTTTTGAACCACTTTTACTTTGATCTCCACATTCTTTTGAATTAATGCAGCTAAAGCTTTTTTATTTTTTTGATAGAAGGCTAAATTGTTTTCATTTAATTCCTTCATCATTTTTGCATCTTTGATAGCGGCATGTTTGATGATTTCGGCAAAGCCATTCTCCCATTGGTAGCTTGGCAAAGTCGTCAAGAAACTATGATCGTATACTATAAAAGCAGGTTGACGAATCAAGCCCACCATATTTTTATAAACACCCACATCAATTCCATTTTTACCCCCAATAGAAGCATCCACCATCGCTAATAATGTAGTTGGCACAAAACCAAACTGTACACCGCGCATAAAAATACCAGCCACATAACCAACCATGTCTGTTACTACTCCACCGCCAACTCCAATCAAAAAAGATTGTCTATTAGCACCAAAGTTTAACAAAGCTTCTATGATAAAATCTACCGTTGCTTGTTGCTTATGAATTTCTCCTGCAGGAATCACAATCGTAGGTTTCCCTTTAAATTGTTTTTGATGCAGCGTATACACATTCTCATCTGTGATATAAATGGCATTTGTTTTATCGACCATTTTACTAATCGATGCAATTTTGCCATCTAACACAAACTCAACGGTGCTGTTTGAGAATTTAACTTTCCAATTTTTCATGTAGCTCCATTTATAACAACTAAAATTGCTGGGCGAACCCGGCAATTTTAGCTATTCATAATTTTATTTTGTTGTTGGATACTTTCCATATGAACCGCATCCATATACTTAGTAATAAAGTCGTCACTCAATCCCATCTTATTTCCTTTCACAACCGCTCTTTCTAAAATCTCATTCCATCGATTCGTTTGTAAGATGGTGATGTCATTGTTCTTTTTGTATTCACCAATTTTTTGTGCCACTTTCATACGAGTAGATAATACTTGTAACAACTCATCATCTAACTGATTAATTTGTTGACGTAACTTCTCTAATGCCATATGGAATTCTTCAGAAGCAACATCTTCTTTTCTCCAACGGATTGCTTCCAACATCTCCTTCAATACTTCTGGCGTGATTTGTTGTTTCGCATCACTCCATGCATTGTCTGGATCGATATGTGATTCGATAATTAAACCATCAAAATCTAAGTCAATCGCTTGTTGTGCTACTTCTTGCAAAATATCACGACGACCACAAATATGTGACGGATCATTGATCATTGGTACGTTAGGAAAACGACGTTTCATCTCAATCGCCAAATGCCACATAGGTGCATTACGGAATTCTGTATTACCATATGAACTAAAACCTCTATGGATTAATCCAAGGTCTTCGATCCCCGCTTTCGCAATACGTTCCATACCGCCTACCCATAATTCTAAGTCTGGATTCAATGGGTTCTTAATTAAAACAGGCACTTTAACCCCTCTTAAAGCATCTGCAATTTCTTGCACACTAAAAGGGTTTACAGTGGTTCTTGCACCAATCCATAACACATCCACATCAAAATGTAAAGCATCTTCTACTTGTTTAGCAGTAGCTACCTCTACCGCAATGGGTAAACCGGTTTCCTTTTTTGCTTGTTGCATCCAAGGCAAACCTTTTGTGCCTATTCCTTCGAAACTTCCAGGTCTTGTTCTTGGTTTCCAGATGCCTGCACGCATAATGTCTACTTTGCCAGTAGCAGCCAATCGCTTAGCAGTTTCCATTACTTGATCTTCGGTTTCTGCACTACAAGGACCAGAAATAATCAATGGTGCCTTTTTTAATAAACTTTCCATGTTACCCAATTTTAATATTAGAGATGTTGTTATTTATTATCCTTCGTTTGATCCTCTTTGACCACCGCTATCCGCATCATTCATACGAATTCGACGACCTTTATAGTTTTTGCCATCTAAAGCTGAAATCATTTTTTTAGCAGAACCTGCTTCAATTTCAATCCAGCTATTCATATCTCTCATGTCAATTCTGCCTAAGACATCCTTCTTTAAATCACTCATGTCTAGAATGAATTGCAAGAAACTTGCTTTGTAAAAACCATCTTTTGTACCCAAATTGACGAACAAACGCTTTGCTCCAGCTGCACCTCTTGATTGAGCACGGCCACCGCGATCTCCACGATCACCACCACCAAATTCCTGACGGCCTCTGTCACGATTGCGATCTTGTTGTTGCATTGGTTCTCTACGACCATTCTTTTCTGCAGCTCTTAAATTTAAGTCTGGTGCATTTTCATAATAACTTAAGAAACGGTTGAATTCTAAAGCAGCGACTCTTTTCAAAATCTCTTCTTTAGACATGTCTGCAAATTTCTCTGCCAACATTGGTACATAAGTTTCATAATCGCCATGGCTCACATCTGTAGACATTAATTTATCCATTACATGGAAAAATTGCTTTCTACAAACATCTTTACCACTAGGGATATCTAGTTTATGAAAAGTACTCTTGTTGATATTTTCAATCTGACGTAATCTATATGTCTCTCTTGCATGAACAATAGAAATACAAACACCTTGACTACCAGCACGGCCGGTACGACCACTTCGGTGTGTATACACTTCCACATCATCTGGTAATTCAAAATTGATGACGTGCGTAATGCCTTTTACATCAATACCACGAGCAGCAACGTCAGTTGCGATCAACAATTGTAATGATTTATCTCTAAACTGACCCATTACTCTATCACGTTGTTGTTGTGTTAAGTCGCCATGGATCGCATCAATATCGTATCCTTCTCTTGTTAAACGAGCTGCAACATCTTGTGCATCTGCTTTCGTTCTTGTGAAGATGATACCATATATGCCTGGGTTAAAGTCAATGATTCTTTTTAAAGTCTCATAACGATATTGTGCAGAGGTCACATAATATTGGTGGTCAATGCTCTTATTCGTTGCATTTACTTTACCAATCGTTACTTCTACTGGCTCTTTCATGTAACGCTTACTTACTTTTCGGATTTCAGTTGGCATTGTTGCACTAAATAACCAGATACTTTCTCTGTTAGGTGTATTCTTTAAGATAAACTCAATGTCTTCTTGGAAGCCCATGTTCAACATTTCATCTGCCTCATCTAATACGACATATTCAATTTGCTCTAAATTGATTGCTTTTCTTTCGATCAAATCGATTAAACGACCTGGTGTAGCAACAATAATTTGAACGCCTCTTTTAAGGTCTCTAATTTGCATACTAATGGATGTACCACCATATACAGCTAAAACTTGTAAACCTGGAACGTGCTTTTTGAATAAGTTTAACTCATTCACAATTTGCATACACAATTCTCTTGTAGGACAAACAACCAAAGCTTGAGGATACCTATCAGCAGTTTTAATCAACTGCAACAAAGGCAATCCAAAGGCCGCTGTTTTACCAGTACCTGTTTGTGCTAATCCAATAAAATCTTTTGTACCACTAATCAATACTGGAATGGCGCGCTCTTGAATCTCTGTTGCGTGCGTATAACCTAATTCTGTAACTGATTTCACCAACTGATCATTGATTCCAATTTCAGCAAAAGTTTTTTTAGTCTTTACTGCTTCAATCAATTCATTCGTTGTATTCATCTCTTCTGTTTTCTTCATTTTTAATTTTTTATTTTCTTTGAATAAGAATTTTATTTTAAAATTCTTTTAATACCATTGGCATTCTCAATCAAATCGGACAAGTATTCAAAATTTTCTTTTTCAAGACATGATTTAAACTTTCTTAATTGACTAATATGCTCATTTAGCACATCCAACACATTTTCCTTATTCTGCATGAAGATGGGAACCCACATTGCCGCATTGGACTTTGCCAAACGCACTGTGCTTTCAAAACCACCACTCGCTAATTCAAAAATAGCATCAGACTCTTTCTCCTTCTCTAACACGGTATTTGCCAATGCAAAAGAAGTGATATGCGATATATGGCTTACATAAGCCACATGAATGTCGTGCTTCATTGCATTCATGTATAATATATGCATCCCTAATTGCTCAAACACTTGCTCTACTAATTTCAAAGCATCTTCATCAATTTGCTCTTTATTGCAAATGACAGTCGCTTTTTCTTTAAAGGCATCTTTTTGAGCCGCTTCTGGACCACTAAACTCAGTTCCCCACATTGGGTGGGTTGGAACGAATCTTCCTTTATTGGAATGCGCGTTCGCGATTTGTACAATACTTTCCTTAGTAGACCCTACATCAAATACAACCTGCTTGTCAATTCGATCTAAAATAGTTGGCAGCAATTTTTCTGCAATATTCACCGGCGTCGCAATAGCAATTAGGTCGGAGGATGCAATGGCTTCTTCCAAAGACATTATTTCATCGACGATTCCTAATTTCAATGCTTGTTCTTGGTGCAAAGGATTATTGTCTACTCCAATCACATGATCCACAAAGCCTTTTTGCTTTAGGGTCATGGCCATAGAGCCACCAATTAATCCAATACCAATCACTGTTAAACGCATGCTTCAATTCTTTTAATTGCTTCACTAAATTTTTCTAATGACCCACACAAACTAACACGGATATAATCGTTACCCGCAGAACCAAAGATTCCACCTGGTGTGATAAAAACATTTGCTTCGTAAAGCACTTTATCACTCAACGCATAACCGTCTTTGAATGTGGCTGGAATTTTTGCCCAAACAAACATTCCAACTTGTTGTTTCGAATAAGCACATTTTAAAACATCTAATAATTCGAATACTTTTTCGCGACGTGCTGTATAAATTTTATTCACGGATTCATACCAACTTTCATCTAGACTTAATGCTTTTGAAGCAGCTAGCTGGACCGGTAAAAACATACCGCTATCCATATTGGATTTAAACCTAAGTATTTCATTGATTCTGTCTTCGGCAGCAATTAACATGCCGACTCTCCACCCTGCCATGTTTTGGCTTTTACTCAGAGAGTTCAATTCGATCACCACCTCTTTTGCACCTTCAATAGACAATAAACTTTCGGGTTGATTGTTTAAGATAAATGCATAAGGATTGTCATGACAAATCAATATTTGATGCTTCTTCCCAAAGGCAACCAATTGCTCAAAAAGGGCTTTGGTTGGACTTTGTCCTGTTGGCATATGTGGATAGTTCACCCACATCAACTTGACCTTTGATAAATCTGATTTTTCTAAATTTTCAAAGTCAGGCGCCCAACTGTTTTCGGCAGTTAGCTCATAATAAAGCGGAGTGCCACCCGCTAATTTAACTGCACTTGTATAAGTAGGATAACCAGGATTAGGGATTAACACCTGATCTCCTTCATTTAAATAGGTCATGCATATGTGCATGATGCCTTCTTTACTTCCTAATAGGGGTAATATTTCTGTAGCAGGATTAATGCCTTCTACTTTGAAATATTTTTGATACCATGCGGCGATCGCTTCTCTTAAAACCGGAGCGCCTTTGTAAGATTGATAAGCATGTTGATTATCCTTGCTTGCTTCTTCTTGTAATGTTTTAACAACATCTGGATGCGGCGGCAAGTCAGGACTACCAATACCTAAATTGATAATTTGCTTGCCCGCTTTATTGAGTTCATCAATTTCGCGCAATTTGGATGAAAAATAATATTCTCCTATCCCTTCCAATCTTTTTGCTACCGTCCAATTCATGTTTAACCTTTTACAACTTTACCTTTTTTATACAAACCGAAAACTTTGAAACTATTAGTCATCAATTTTAAATCCACCAATAATTTGTCCAATTGTTTTCTATGATCAAACTCAATGTCTGCATAAAAACCATATTTAAAAGTACTACCCGGTATAGGCATACTTTGTAACTTACTAAGGTTTGCACCACCCTGCGCTATCTTAGCCAAAACTTTGGATAAAATACCTTTTGAGTGGTCTGTTTGAAAATAGATAGACGCTTTGTCTGCATCCGCAATATCTATTTTTTGTTTTGCTGGTACCATGATTAAAAAACGTGTGATATTGTTTTTTAAAGTATGGATATCCGGCGTAATCATATCTAAATCGTATAATTGTGCTGCAAGCTTACTAGCAATTGCTGCAATATGTTTACTCTTATGTTGTCGAACATGCTTTGCACTTAAAGCAGTGTCCTCTGATTCTACTAATTTCCAATGTTGCTTTTCCAAATAATCCAAACATTGAAGAATGGCCATCGGATGACTATGTACTTCCTTAATGTCTTCCAATTTTACACCTGGATAAACCAACAAGTTTTGACTTATCGACAAATACACTTCTCCAATGACTTGTAATTTGCTTTTTTGCAACAAATTATAATTAGGAAGAATGCTTCCTGCGATAGAATTCTCAATAGCCATTACTGCGCCATCGGATCGTTTCGCATCTTCACCAATTCGAACTACGTCTCTAAAAGTAGCACAGGTAATTACGTCAACGTCTTTCCCAAAAAACTGCCTTGCAGCTACTTGGTGAAAACTGCCTTCGTATCCTTGTATTGTTACTTTTTTATTCATCGTTCAAACTGTACTTCTCTCTTGTTTCAAATGGGGTTAAAAAAAATCCCGGCTGTTTGAGCCGGGATTGTATATTTAGTTATTTCGTTTAAGCTTTTACAAATACTACCCGGCTACTTTGGTTAAAGTAGAAATAAAAGAAAAAGTAAAACCAGTTGCTATTTGCTTTCATCGTGATACAAAGATAGGCTAAAACACCCTAAAATAGGCTAAAAGCATAAAGTTTTTTACATTTTACTAACAACTATTCGTAAGAAAATGGCGAAAGGGGTAAAAATAAAAAAAAGGCACCATGTAGAAACATAGTGCCTTAACGATTGCTTGCCAAATGAAATCTTTATGAATACTGTTGCTTGGCAAAGTTCCGCCTAAGCGGTGCAACAGCTCAATATGGTTCGTCTACTACTTAGTAGCAGCAGAATCAGTAGCAGTTGAGTCAGTTGCAACAGCAGCAGAATCAACAGCAACAGCAGCTGTATCAACAGTAGCAGTTGTAGAATCAGTTGTAGCTTCAGTAGAAGCACCACCACATGCAGTTAAAGCAGCGATAGCGAAGATTGCGAATACTTTTTTCATTTGAATGAGTTTTAATTGTTTAAATTATACTCTTAATACCCAATCAGATAAAAGGTAACCTCGCTTTTGGAAAAAATTTAAAAAGAGGTCATTATTAATCTAGTTGGGTTACTTTTGTACCCTAATCGTATTAATATCTTGAAAGCTGAATTGACCGAACAAGCCCTCTTAAAGGGGTTAGCACAAAATGACTCGAAGGCGGTGGAAACCCTCTATAAAAGTCATTTTGGTATGATTCAGCACTTTGTTACCAATAACAATGGCTCTTTTGATGATGCTAGGGATATATTCCAGGAGGCAATGATTACTTTGTACGAAAAGGTACAATTAGACAATTTTGCCTTAACCTGTCAAATAAAAACCTATTTATTCTCTATCTGTAAAAACCTTTGGTTAAAAAGGTTGCAACAGATGGGAAAATATAGTGCCCCACTCAGCGCTCAAGAGGAAACAGTCTCTGTTGAAGATGACTTGGATCAGTTTGAGAAAAAAGATGCCGCTTTTGCAATTATGGACCGAGCACTCAATAGTCTTGGTGAGCCATGTAAAAGTTTGTTAGAAGGTTACTATTTGAACAAGAAAGGAATGCAGGAACTAGCAAGTCAGTTTGGGTACACCAATGCGGACAATGCAAAGAACCAGAAATATAAATGTTTAATGCGCTTGAAGAAACTCTTTTTTGCGCAATATAATATAGGAGAATAAACCATGGATGATATTCAATTACAGGAAGCGATCGAACGATATTTGACAGGCGAAATGTCTGTTGAAGAACGTACTCAATTTGAGTCGATCCGTAAAACTACGCCTGAGATTGACCAGATGGTGGTTGAGCATGACATGTTCTTAAGAGAAATGGAAGTATACGCTAGCCGTAAAAATTTCTCAAAACTAAGTAACCAGGTATTCAATCAATTATTAGATGCCGGTACTTGGGCGCCGGTAGAAGAACAATCCACTTCATTTAAAGTAATCCAGCTTTGGAGCAAGTATAAAAAAGTGACTGCTATCGCAGCTTCAGTGGGTGGATTCATTGCCTTGTTTACATCTGCAATGATGCTTATCTTATTCCCAAATATTAATGGCAATCAAATATTAGAATTAAGTAAGGCCGTTGAAAAAATTGAAAGAAATCAAAAAGTCCAAGGTCATCTTATTAATGAGGTGAAGACGAAAGTGCCTGAAAATGCGAAATTAATTAGTGGCGGTTCTGGCTTCTTAATTGATACAAAAGGTTTTGTAATTACTAATGCCCATGTTTTAAAAGGTGAAGGTGCTATTGTTGTAAACAGCCTTGGTCAAGAATTTAAAGCAACGATTGTATATAGTGATAAGAATTCAGATTTAGCCCTATTGAAAATAGAAGACACGGATTACAAACAAACCAAAGCATTGCCTTTTACAATTCGTAAAAAAGCAAGTGAACTTGGAGAAGATATTTTTACTTTAGGCTTCCCTAGGAATGACAATGATATTGTATATGGCCGAGGTTACTTAAGTGCTCAAACTGGTTTTAATGGAGATAGTAATACTTATCAAATTCAGATTAGCGCTAACCCTGGTTATTCAGGCGCTCCTGTATTCAATGATAAGAACGAATTAGTGGGCATCATGAGTAGTAGACAAAAGCAAGCAGAAGGTGTTGCATTTGCGATTAAATCAGATAAACTTTTTGATCTAGTAAAAACATTAGAGTCAAATGAATTAACAAAGGACTTAAATGTTAAGCTAAATAAGCAAAAAGTAAAAGGTTCTAAAGACCGCAAAACGCAAATTAATAATTTCAAGAATTATATCTATAGCGTTCGAGCTTTTGACTAGTCCGTTAATTAATTACTCCAAAGATTCGTAGGATATACTTTTGCTTCGATCAAAGCATCAATACTCGCTTTCACACCTGGCGCATCTTCTTTGTAAGTCACTCCAAACCATTTTGCATTTGTAGGAATCACTTTAACAGCACCCAAATTCAATTCCTTGAACCTGCCTGCAACAAATGGAATATAAAATTCAGACTTTAATTCCTGACCTTCTTTTGCTAAAAATATCTTGAACTCAGCTTCACATAAATCAATAAAACCTGGGGCAAAGCACATAAAATTCATACTTACTCTTGTGTCATCATCCAAAGCTGTTTCAACACCTTCTTCTTCAAATACAATACCAGCGCCTTCTTTTCTATAAATCTTTGTACGCTCCTTTATTGAAGTCAAATAACCAGCATCATCTAAACTACAAACACCTCTACTCACGGTTCCGTTTTCACTCAATGTATTTGCAAGTTCGTAACCAAGAATACAATATTCTTTTTCAGAACAAGTAGTGGTTAAAAATGTGTAGGCTTCTTCAAATGCAGCTTGCCCATAATAATCATCTGCATTGATTACCGCAAATGGTTCATTCACCACACCTTTTGTACATAATAAAGCGTGTGCTGTTCCCCAAGGTTTTGTTCTTTCTTGAGGAATTGAAAATCCTTCAGTATACTTATCTAAAGACTGAAACACATAAGCAGTTTCAATCTTGCCATTTAATTTAGGTTCAATGACAGCTTTGAATGCTGCAGCAAAATCTTCACGTATAATAAAAACCACTTTGCCAAATCCTGCTCTAATGGCATCGTATATAGAATACTCCATGATTGTTTCACCACTTGGGCCAAATCCTTCGGTTTGCTTCATACTACCATATCTACTTGCCATCCCTGCTGCTAAAATCACTAATGTCGGTGCGCTCATTTTTCCTTTTTTTAATTGTAATTTCACGATCCATTACAGGTGTCAAAATTAGTTGATTTATCTTAAATATAAAATTTTGCATATAAAACCATACAAGCAAGCTATCCCCTCTTTTAGTGCGCAACATACAGTTGACATTTTAAGATTAGATATCATGCACCCTGTAGTAAGTGGTAATAAGTTTTTTAAACTTAGGTTTTATATAGATGCAGCGAGGGCAGATGGCGCATCCACCGTGGCAAGTTTTGGCGGCCCTTATTCCAACCATATCGTCGCACTTGCTTATACTGCAAAAGAAGCTGGTTTAAATAGCATCGGTTACATAAGGTCAAACGACAACGAACCCCTAACGGAAAGTTTGGCTGAAGCCAAAGCCTATGGGATGGAATTAATCTTTATTGGTAGAAGCGAATTTCAAACTAAGAAAGAATCAATTTTAAATGATCGCTTTAACACCCCTTCTATTTATTTTATTGACGAAGGCGGTTATGGGCCTATTGGCGCAAAAGGTGCTGCAACTATTTTAACAGATCATGCAACCGAACAATACGATTATATTATTGCGGCAGTTGGAACTGGAACAATGCTCGCAGGGTGTATTCATGCAGCATTACCTCATCAAAATGTGATTGGCATTCCTGTTTTAAAAAACGAGGGGACTATCAATGCCGAAATTAATGCCCTTCTATTTGATTCAAATAAACCCTATACTTTATTACACCAGTTTCATCAAGGAGGTTATGCTAAGACCAATCCTACTATGATTGAATTCATGAATGCATTATGGGAAAAAGAAAAGATACCAACAGATATTGTTTATACAGGTAAACTACTCTTTGCCGTGGATAAACTAATCAAAGAAAACTATTTTGAAAATGGCAGATCCATTTTAGTCATACATAGCGGAGGATTACAAGGGAATCGATCTTTGCCTTCAGGTACTTTGAAATTTTAAAGCCTCCATTAAAATTCAAGTTTGACTAAAAAAACAGATTCCGTTAAATCAATTCGCAATCAAATATGGCCTCAAAATGATGTTTGATTTTTTGCTTCACTTCATCGTAATCCACTTTTCTGCCTAATTCTTTTTCAAGAGATGTCACAGTCTTTCCTTGTATACCACAAGGAACGATAAATTCAAAATGAGACAAGTCAGTATTGACATTTAATGCAAAACCATGCATCGTAATCCATCGACTACACTTGATCCCCATGGCGCATATTTTTCTAGCAACAAAAGGATCATGCGGATCTAACCAAACCCCTGTTTCTCCGGCACTTCTTTCGCCCTTTAATCCATATTCTGACAACACTTGGATAATTACTTCCTCTAAACTTCTTAAGTACCAACCTAAATCTGGCTTGAATTTATCTAAATCAATAATTGGATAACCCACCACTTGTTGTAACCCATGGTAAGTAATATCACCTCCTCTATTAATGTGGAAATACTCGATTCCTAATACTTTTAATTGCTCATCAGAAACCAACACATTGGCTCTATTCCCGTTTTTACCCAGTGTAAAAACTGGCGGATGTTCCACTAAAATCAAACGATGTTGGGTTGCTGCATCACTGGCTTCTTTACCTTCTGTTCTCGCCTGGGCCTTTAATTCAACACTTTGCTTTAATAGCTGTTCTTGGTAATCCCAAGTTGGCTGATAAGCTTTTATCCCTAAATCTTCGAAAATCACTTGTTGACGCATGGAACAAAGTTACAAACTAAGCAGCAATAACTTACTTTTGCAACATGTCAACAGAAGAGAAAGCGAAGCATCAGCATACAAATCCAGATTCATTACTGGATAGTACACAAAATGAGGAGCTGCAAATTGAGAATGAAGATGTATATGAAAAGCTCACCTTTATCGTAGATAAGGGTCAAGAACCTATGCGTATCGATAAATGGGTTCAAATGAGGATTGAAGGGCTTACTAGAAGCAAATTACAAAATGGTATTGAAGGCGGATTTTTAACCGTGAATGGGAAAGTTGTTAAAAGCAATTATCGTACTCGTCCTGGTGACGAAGTGGTTTATATGAGCTACGTCAATCCCGACTACACGGAATTGAAGCCCGAGGAGATGAATTTAGATATTGTCTATGAAGATGATGCATTAATGGTGATCAACAAGCCATCCAATATGGTCGTACATCCTGGTATTGGTAATTATACGGGCACGCTTTTGAATGGCGTAGCATTTCATTTATTGAAACAGAATCCGAATTTAAACGAAGAAATCTTACCGAGATTTGGCTTGGTGCATCGTATAGATAAAAATACAACGGGCTTAATTGTTCTTGCTAAAACGCCTGAAGCAGCAAGTCATTTAGCAAAACAATTTTTCAACCACACCGTTGAACGTAAATATGTGGCATTGGTATGGGGCAATATGGAGGAAGATGAGGGCACAGTAAATGCGCATATTGCACGACATAAAACTTTCCGTAAAATGTTTGATGCTTATCCAGAAGGAGAAGTTGGCAAACATGCGATCACACACTATAAAGTGATTGAGCGATATAATTACACGACCCTTGTATCTTGCGTGTTAGAGACAGGCAGAACACATCAGATTCGTGTTCACATGAAACATATAGGACACACTTTATTCAATGACCAAGAATATGGTGGTGATAGAATTTTAAAGGGGACAATTTATACCAAGTACAAGCAATTCGTTGACAACTGTTTTGATGCATGCCCTAGATGTGCTTTACACGCTGCAACACTTGGCTTTGTGCATCCAACCACAGAGGAAATGATGCGATTTGATAGTCCACTACCCTCTGATATGGAAGCAGCGATTACAAAATGGAAAAACTATAAAGCAGCAGCACATACATAGTCCATTTCAAATGAGCGATAAGAATGAACGAATCATTAAAATATCGACCTAAAAAAAGCCGCCTCAAAATTGAGGCGGCTTTTTAAATTCAAGTATTTTTCAAGCTTGTTTAGCTTGTTTATTTTTTATTCTGACTTGCAGCCATTGGAGACAATCCAATTGATTGACCTCTAGCAAAACCTTTAGACTTGAATAAAGCAAACTTACTTGGAGCAGCTACATTTGGCCACTTGTTATTGCTTTCGTCAATATCAGCAGTTTCACGCATTGGGTCTAATTGAATAGAAACTGCTTTCTTATTTGTCAAGAATACCTTTGTTACTTTATTTTCGTTCTTTCTCCAGATTTGAGCTGGTAAACGTTGTGTTTCTTTTGTGCCATCTTCGAATGTGAATTCTAAAATGATTGGCATAACTAAACCACCTTTATTCAAGAAGCTCACTTCATACAAATTTGCATTTGCATATTTTGCTTTCTCTGCATCTGTTAATGTTTCTGGAGCAGGCATTGCCATTGCTGGTTGCTTTGTTGCAGTATCGTAAGGCTCTAAACCTCTATCGTATCTCCAATAGAAATCTCTTAAAGTAGTATCTACATCTGTCAAGAATACAATTGACTTATCGTTTCTATTTCTGATTTTAGAAATGTCCTCGAAGCTATTCACTTCTGGTTTTGCCAATCCTCTTGCTGGCATTGTTCTTGCAGATGGAGCTGCAGCAGTTCCATCATATACAGCATGCTTTACTGTGTCAATAGCAATATCCACTGGGTCGATACTATAGAACCAACCTCTCCAGAACCAATCTAGATCTTCTGCACTTGCATCTTCAATTGTTCTAAATAAATCTGCAGGTGTTGGGTGTTTAAATGCCCATCTTCTTGCGTATTCTTTAAATGAATAATCAAATAATTCACGACCCATAATCGTTTCACGCAAAATATTTAATCCAGTTGCTGGCTTCGCATAGGCGTTTGGTCCAAACTGAATGATATTCTCACTATTCGTCATAATTGGCTCTAATTGATCTTTTGGCAATTTCATATAATCAGCAATTGCAAAAGCAGGTCCACGACGACTTGGGAATTTGTTGTCATATAATTCTTCAGTCAAGTATTCAACATACGTATTTAAACCTTCATCCATCCAAGACCATTGACGCTCATCGCTGTTCACAATCATTGGGAAGAAGTTATGACCTACTTCATGGATGATTACGCCCAACATGCCATTCTTAGTTGCTTCTGTATAGGTGCCGTCTTTTTCTGTACGACCGTAGTTGAAACAGATCATTGGATATTCCATACCATTTGATGCCTCAATACTTTGAGCAACTGGGTATGGATAAGGGATAGTGAATTTAGAATAAGTCTTAATCGTATGCGCTACTGCCTTAGAAGAAAAAGGACGGTATAAACCGTAAGCTTCTTTTCCATATGCACTCATACACATTACTTTCTTACCTTCTACATTAGCAGCCAAGGCATCCCAAATGAATTTACGACTTGAGCCAAATGCAAAATCTCGCACGTTTTCTGCATTGAATACCCAAGTTTTTTGAGTTGTTGCTTTTGTTTTTTCTGCTTGCTTTGCTTCTGCCAAAGTCACCACTTCAACTGGCTCAGTAGAAGTTTGTGCTTTATTCCATCTAGCCAATTGAGCTGGGCTCAATACATTAGCATAGTTTTGACAAGCACCAGTTGCCATTACAACGTGGTCACTAGGAACCGTGATAGCTACTTTGTAATTTCCAAAAGTTAAAGCAAACTCTCCTCTACCAGTAAACTGGTGGTGTTGCCATCCTTGGAAATCTGAATACACAGCTAAACGAGGATACCATTGTGCCATCGTGAACAAGTGATTACCGTCTTCAGGGAAAAATTCATAACCACCCCTTCCACCAACTGTCATTCTATCTGTGATCTTGTAATTCCAATCTACTTTGAAGGCAAATTTTTGACCTGGCTTCAATGCAGTAGGTAATTCAATACGCATCATCGTCTTGTTAACTGTGTACTTTAATTTAGCGCCTAATAGATCGGTGATTTTTAAAATATTTACCCCTAAGCCATTGTCCTTTTTTTCTTCTTCTAATTTATCGATCATCGCAGGACTCATTGCTCTTCCCATTGAACTTCCATCAGGGTATCCAGCATTTTTAGTTGTGCTATGCTCGTTTTCATCTAATTGCAACCAGATATAAGTTAGTACATCAGGAGAATTGTTGAAGTAAGTAATCGTCTCTGCACCATGTAACATTAAATTCTTCTCGTCCAATGTTGCTTTGATATCATAGTCAGCTCTTTGTTGCCAATACTTTGGACCTGGAGCACCACTTGCCGTTCTATATTCATTCGGCGTTGGTAAGATTGTACCCAATTGTTCGAACTTGTTACCATGATTTGAACCTGGATTGTTGCGGATATCTTGTGCCATCACTGTCAAAGCAGTTAAACACATGATTCCAAAAGACAATAATTTCTTCATTGCTGTTTCGTTTTCGATTTTTAAAGTGATCCTATTCGTTCTAAGATCATACGTAAAGATAAGGATATCGCAAGGATTGACCCATACCGCACATACAATTTTCTAGGTATTTTCAACCCTGTTATAAGGGCATAAGACAAGGCCAAAATCACCCCTACGATCAATATTTGCCCAATTTCAAGCCCAATATTAAAAGAAAAGAGCGGACCAAGCAAAGAGGCTTCTTTTCCTAATAAGCTCTTTAAGTAATTACTAAAGCCTAAACCATGAATCAACCCAAAAAAAAGAGCCAAGAAATAATGTGTTAGGTTTTGCTGTTTAAATTCAAAATCCTTGACCCAGAAATTGGATAAAGCAGTAATCAGGATGGTTACTGGGATCATTAATTCTATCCAATTCACTGAAATATCAATAATTGACAAGGTACTTAATGCCAATGTCAATGAATGGCCAATGGTAAATGACGTGACCAATACTAGTATTTTTTTCCAGTCCGACCATACATACCTAAGGGTCAATGCCAACACAAATAAGATATGATCTACCCCATCCAGATCAATAATATGTTTAAATCCTAGTCTTCCGTACATTAGTAGTTCGTCCATAAATGAATTTTTCTGGTGTTAAATTAATGAAGACCTTTGTATCCACAAAATAAACTACTATGGCTTGGATTGGTTTAAAACATTGGATGCTTTGGTTCATGACTTCTTTCCACCCTTTCTACATATCTGTAATCGAAGTAGAACATAATGCAAAAGAGGCTGCTATTGAAATTAGCGCGCGTACCTATACAGATGATTTAGAGAAAATGATTCAAAAAGAATTCAATGTAAAATTAGATCTCAGCAACCCAAGTCAAAAAGATATCGCGAACAAGTATATCAATCAATACTTACAAAAGAAATTGGTTTTAAGTTCAAATGGTGTGAAACATAAAATGGAATTTGTTGGCTTTGAAATTCAAAAAGAAAGCACATGGAGTTATTTTGAAATCAAAGAGGTTAAACAGCTAAAACAATTGAATGTCTTTTGTGAAATATTATTTGGAATAGATCCTAATCAAATCAATATATTTCATGTGACATCTGGGGGGCAAAGAAAAAGTTTCGAATTGGCTTCGCCTAAAAATGCTACACAGTTTAATTTTTAGTACTGGCTACTTCAATAATTTTAAAGGGTATTTTTAAGCTACTATTTTCAACTGTTTAAAAGTCCCCTTATTTCTTTAATTCCATTAGAACAAATGGCGTTAACTCCGCTGCTCTAGTTGCAGGATTTAAAAATTGCAGGGTCAATAAAGTCACGTGAAATCGATTCCCTTTGTACAAGATTTTAGAATTTGGGAAGTCTGCCATAACTTGTTTTGCTGGCAATGAATCCACCACTATCCATTGCCCCTCTTTTAATAAGCTACTGTCCTTGATTACTGGAAAAATGTGTTGACCGTAATAATGAAAAGCATAGCTATTAGGTATCTTATAAGTAGCCACTTTTTTTATATCCAAATTTTGTGTACTTGCTTCTTTTGCTAATTGATTCCCCCACTGAAATTTCAATAAATTAGGATAAAAGAAACTATTCATGATTAGGTTCAAGCCAATCATTAATACAAGACTCATTGTTACCCATTTTTGCACAAGTCCCTTTTTGCTTCTAAACAAATTAAGCATGTAAATAAAAGTGCCAAATAGGATGAAAACACTCCACCAACCCATTTTTCCAAAAGGGATATTGATAATCAACCCCATTGCTACTAGTAAAATAAAAAATATAAAGAGATGAAAACGGTAAAGCCATTTTACTGCTTTACTTAAACGATCTGACTTTTCAAGTAATGGTGCTAAATGCGCAGCAACAAGAGTCGCAGCCAATGGGAAAACAACAAATATATAATGCGGCAATTGTGCCTGGCTTCTTGAAAGTACTAAGTAGGTTAATAAGAATCCAAAAAAACTAATGCGCTCTGCACCTACTTTAAATAATCCTTCCTTAACAATGGTGAAAGCTTTTGCAACAAAAGCCCATAGGAAAATAAAGATCCAAGGTAAAAAGCTCCAAAACATGTTCTCCAACAAAAAAGTCGGATAACTCATTTCACGATAATAGTTTTCTCCTGTATACCTGCCAAAACTTTGAGTCCAATAATAAAATCTTAACCCAGATTTTATAGGAATATTGTTGATTAATTTGCCTGGTTGCAAATCATACTGTTGGTATAGCCCCCAACTCATTGGTATTAATAAAACTGCTATGACAAGAATGCCAAGCAAGTAAATTGGCTTAAAGAAATAGGTCCATTTTTTTTCAAAAAACCATTGAGGAGCAAAAGCCAAAACCGGCACAACCAAAGCAATTGGTCCTTTTGTCATCATACCACCAGCAATAGCAACCATGGCCCAAATAAAGTCCGTCCATTTATTAGAGTCGGCCCATTTAGCAATCAACCAAATACTTAAAGCCACCCATCCCATCAACATAGTATCGGTTCTTACATCATGGGAGATTAGGAAAAAGGCCTGACAACTTGCCAAGATCAACACAGCTAAATAAGCAATTGTTTGGTTGTATTTTAATTTAGCAAATTGAAATGTAGCAAACAAAGCGACCCCTAAAAATAACAAAGAAGGAATACGATAAGCCCAATCATAGATGCCGAATAGCTTCATTGACAAAGCAGACAACCAAAACAACATTGGAGGCTTATCTAAATAATCTTTACCTAAATCATATATCTGTAAAAAAGAATTTCTTTCCAACATCTCCCTACTGATAGACGCATATTGCGCAGCATCAATATCCATTAAAGGAATACTATAAGCGCCAATGATATGGACCCCTAAAATTGCAGAGAGGAATATCCAGAAAGTATTTTTATTCATTAGGTCTTATTTGTAGTCAAGTGATTTTTTAAAATTGTTGCGGCTTAATTTTTGAATTCAATAGGACCAGCCCATTTTAAATAAAGCTTAGCCATTAAATATCCTGTAACCAATCCAATAATGGTACCGCCAATAATATCCAATGGATAATGCACCCCAACATATACTTGTGCAAATGCGATGATACCCGCCCAGACAAAAAAGTATTTAGTAAATCTTTGCTTTGCAATGCCCCAGGAAATAAAAATGAACATGGCTAGCCCAAAATGATTGGCTGCATGTGAAGAGGTGAAACTAAATCCACCAGAACAATGCTCTAATAATAACCTTGTTTTACCAAATAATGCAGGATCGTTGCATGGTCTTAAACGATGAAATAGAGGTTTGAAAATACTACTACTCACTTGATCGGTAAGGGTCACATTTAGTAGGGCAAACAAAAGCCATTTCCAAGTTTTCCATCCAATTTGATACCCCATCCACCCTAACAATACAAGGTACAATGGAATCCAATTATTTGAATGTCTTGTCCAAGGAAGGATTGTATCCAATAAAGGATGATGCCATACCCCATTGATTTGGTGAAACAAGGATTGATCGATGTCCTTAATTTGTTGAAAAATACTTAGCCCCATGCGGTAAAGATACAAGGAAGTGGAAAAAATTAAAGTAAATTTGCATTCAGATTTATTTTAATATTTAGCTATGTCATTAATTAAGAGTATTTCGGGTTTTAGAGGCACTATTGGTGGTCGTCCAAATGACAACCTAACCCCAATAGATATTGTAAAATTTGCTTCTGCATATGGTACCTGGTTAATCAGGAAATCAGCAGGCAAGAAAAAAGTGATTGTAGGTCGTGATGGAAGAATGAGCGGCTTAATGGTAGAAGCTTTGGTAGAACAAAGTTTATTAGCCCTAGGTATTGATGTGGTGCATTTAGGTTTAAGTACAACGCCAACCGTAGAAATGGCTGTTGTATTTGAAGGAGCAGATGGTGGTATCATTTTAACAGCTAGCCACAACCCTAAAGAATGGAATGCACTAAAATTATTAAATGAGAAAGGAGAATTTGTAAGTGGCGAAGAAGGAAAGACAATACTTGCATTAGCAGAACAAGAAGATTTTATTTATGCTCCAGTAGATGCAATGGGTGAATTAATTGGCGATGACAAAAGTTTATCAAAACATATTCAAGCAATCTTAGATCACCCATTAGTTGATATCTATGCTATAAAAAAAGCAAAGTTCAAAATTGTACTAGATGCAATTAATAGTTCGGGCGCATTTACTGTACCTGCATTGCTAAAAGCGATTGGTGTAGAAGATATTGTTGTTTTAAATGCAGAGATGACAGGCGATTTTGCACATAATCCTGAACCATTAAAAGAACATTTAACCGAACTCTGCGATACAGTTGTGAAAGAGAAAGCGCATTTAGGTATTGCTGTGGATCCTGACGTAGATCGTTTATGTTTTGTGAGCGAAGATGGTCAATTATTTGGGGAAGAATATACCTTGGTTGCCGTTGCAGATTACATTTTACAATATTCTAAAGGGGCTACAGTTAGCAACTTATCTTCGACTCGTGCACTTAGAGATGTGACAGAAAAATATGGCTGCACTTATTATGCTAGTGCTGTAGGTGAAGTAAATGTCGTAACGAAAATGAAAGCCGAAAAAGCAGTCATTGGTGGAGAGGGAAATGGCGGCATCATTGTTCCTGATTTACATTATGGCAGAGACGCCTTAATTGGTATCGCATTGTTCTTATCCCATCTTGCAAAAGCAGAAACAACCTGTTCTAATTTAAGAGCAAGCTACCCTGCTTATTTTATGAGTAAGAAAAAGATGGATTTGAACGCAAATCTTTCTTTGTCGACAATATTTGATCAATTGAAAAAGGAATTTGCAAGCTACCCGATGAATGATGTGGATGGCCTAAAAATTGATTTTGAAAATGAATGGGTTCATTTACGTTCTAGTAATACTGAACCTATCATGCGCATTTATACTGAAGCGAAATCACAAGATGCAGCAGATCAATTAGCTGATAAAATAATTGAGCTAATTCTTAAAATTCAGTAAATTAGCAAACATGCAAAGAATCTATTTTGACAATGCGGCTACTACCGCGCTTGCTCCAGAAGTGCTTGAAGCCATGATGCCTTATTTGACAGAAAAATTCGGCAACCCATCTTCTATCTACAGCTATGGCAGAGAAACAAGATTAGCTATTGAACAAGCAAGAAAATCTGTTGCAAAAAATTTAGGCGCTAAACCTGCAGAGATATTTTTCACTAGCGGTGGTACTGAAAGTAGTAATACCATCTTAAATGCTGCGATTAACGATTTAGGATGTAAACATATCATTAGCTCACCCATTGAGCATCATGCTACTTTACATACTGTAACGCATTTAGCTAAACATCATAATATTCAATTAAGTTTTGTTCAGATATTACCTAATGGTCATATTGATATGGCGCATTTGGCCACTTTATTAGCAAATAGTACCGAAAAGGCGATTGTTTCTATCATGCATGCGAATAACGAAATTGGCAATATGATTGATATGGAAGCTGTGGGCAATTTATGCCGTCAACATAATGCTTATTTTCATAGTGATACGGTACAGACAGTGGGTCATTTCCCTTTTGAATTAAGCAAACTTCCTGTAGATTTTATTACAGGCGCAGGACATAAATTTCATGGACCTAAAGGCGTAGGTATTCTATACATCAATGAAAATGTAAAGATCAGCCCATTGGTTCATGGCGGTTCGCAAGAAAGAAACATGCGCGCAGGCACGGAGAATCTTTATGGAATTGTTGGATTTGCAAAAGCGCTTGAAATAGCTACAGAAAAACACCAAGAAGACAGTAACTATATTCAGTCCTTAAAAAAGTATTTGCACGACCAGCTGGTTGAAAAAGTGCCAGGTGTAAGTTTTAATGGCGACCCTTTCGGGAACAGTTTATACACTTTATTAAGTGTGAACTTCCCAAAGAACGAAAAGACAGAAATGATTTTATTCAATCTGGATATGCACCATATTTGCGCTAGTGGCGGTAGCGCTTGTTCAAGTGGGGCTCAACAAGGTTCACATGTAATTAATGCTTTGAATAAAGGCAGCGAGATTGTAACAATCCGTTTTTCTTTCTCTAAACAAAATACAAAGGAAGAGATAGACCAAGTAATTGCAGCTTTACTAACAATGATACATTAAAAAGGCGCTTCAAATGAAGCGCCTTTCTTTTATAGCTAGTTTATTTGTTAACTAAGGTTGAGTAACAGGTGTTCCTTTTTCTAAATTTTGAATCACACTGATCAACTGATAACAGGTAAGAATATCTTGAATAAACGCCCCTTGTTTATTGTTAAATTCTGTAGGCTTATTCTGGTAAGCGTTTTCTGCATTTTGCATAAATTGCTCCTCTGACATTGGACTACCTAAAGACTTATAATAAGCCAATTGCTGTGTCAAATCCTTTACAATTGAAGCGCCTACTCTTTTAGCTAGTTCTTTGTCATCTGCTGCATATGCTGCTTGCATAAATAAGTAAGAGAAATAATTATGTTGATTGCCTCTGTTCGAAGACATACCATAAGGCAAGTTCTTAGAATTGATTTCTGTATCTAACTTTCTTAAAATCTGACGCGCACTATCTTTCTTACCTTCTGCTACTAATGATTGTGCTATTTGAGCGATATTTAATCTCAATGAATTTAAATGCCTTCTGTTTTCTTCATCAAAATAAACATTTGATTTGCTCGCATTTTTAAAATCAAATTTCGTCATGATGTTTTTATAAGCAGCATCTGTATCAACTGAAGCTCCTTTCACAGGAACTAATTGATAAGTCATGCCTGTTTGACGTACATACTGATCTAATCCCAAATCCTTTAACTCCTGAGTAGAAGTAAAGCAAATTGGACGTTTAAATTGAGTGGTAGAGATGATTGCATAAATAGCCAACTCATTCTTGATCATGTATTGTCTATTTGGATTGAAATCAATCAAGATTTCAGCTTCAATATTATCTGTTGGTTTCGCAATGCCAGATGCTATTGCAAACTCTTTATTCACTGGCAGCTTGAACTTATGTGTAGGGAAGATATTCACTGGACCTTCTTGAGTTGAAGCTTGATACCTGCCAGTTTGATCTCCAATCACATACCTTAACATAGAATCCAAATTATGGTAAGTTGTTTCACCAAACTCAGCCATCGGACTGTAATATGCCACATTTAATTTATTTCCAGCAACTTGTTCTTCTGTGAAGATCACATCAAACTTATCACTCTTATTTACTTTGTACCTTAATTCACGCATATACCAATCTGAGCCTAATAAACTATTTACTACTACACGCACATCTGGACGAATACCTTCAACCTCTTGTGCATACCATAATGGGTAAGTATCATTGTCTCCGAAAGAAAATAAGATTGCATTTGGAGGGCAACTCTCTAAATAAGCTCTAGCCATATCTCTTGCTAAAGTCTTTTGTCCACGATCATGGTCATCCCACTCTTGTTGCGCCATCAAAGTAGGAACTGCTAATAAACAAACCAATGTTGCAATAGTAGCTGCTACTTTTTGATTCACTATCTTACTCAACCAATCAGCCACTTGTAAAACACCTAGTCCAATCCATATAGCAAACGCATAGAAAGAGCCTACGTATGCATAATCACGTTCACGTGGTTGTAAGGTTACTTGATTCAAGTAAATCACAATCGCTAAACCTGTAAAGAAGAATAATAAGCCAGTAACTACAAAGTCCTTTTTATTTTGTTGGTACTGATATAAGAATCCGATGATTCCTAAGAACAGAGGCAACATGAATAAATTATTATTTGCTTTATTGTCTTTGCGAATACTATCAGGCATTTTAGATTGTTCGCCAAAAAAGAAATTATCTACAAATGAAATACCTGTTTTGAAATTACCATCACGCACATTCCCAAAACCTTGTAAATCGTTTTGTTTTCCAGCGAAATTCCAAAGGAAATAGCGCAGGTACATGAAACCAAATTGATAGTTGGTAAAATATTTAATATTATCTCTTAGTGTTGGCACATCACCTTCTTGTACGCCAGCAAATGCGCGGTAACTATCTAATTGTCCGCGATCATTATCGCCATCCCACATTCTTGGAAATAAATGCGCAGATGGAGCTGAGCTCCAATCACGCTTTAAATTTTTTCCAGAAAACTCATAGTTAGTAGGCGTCTTCACATATTGATCACTGCCTTCTACTGTTTCTGCTTTATCTATGAAATCGGGACCGTATAAAATAGGCCAATCACCGTATTGCTCTCTACCTAAATAACCTACTAAAGTTACTGGATTGTCAACATTATACATATCAACTGAAGGATCTGCGTTTGAACGGATCATTGTAGTTAAATATGTTGAATATCCTACTAATACAAACACAGTTGACCAAATACCCAATTTCAAGAAATAGTATTCTTTTTTGTTTGCGTATCGAATACCTAACACAATCAATGCAATCACCAAAACAAAGAAGAATATAAAACCACTATAAAATGGCAAACCAAAGCCATTTACAAATTGAACATCAAATGCAGCAGCCCATTTAATCGTATACTGGATTAAGAAAACTTGAACTAAGCCTGTGATGACTACCCCTATGAAAAAAGCAAAGAAGGCACCTTTTAATGTAGGCTTGTATAATCTAAAATAATACACCATCACAATTGCTGGTATTGTCAATAAGTTTAATAAGTGGACCCCTATAGAAATACCCATGATGTAGAAAATGAAAATAATCCATTTGTCCGCACCTGGTTGGTCTGCTTTATCTTCCCATTTCAAAATCGCCCAAAACACCAATGCAGTAAAGAATGAACTTAATGCATACACTTCACCTTCCACAGCACTATACCAAAATGAATCACTAAATGTGTATGCCAAAGCACCTACTACACCAGCGCCCATCACCAAGAAAATTTGATTGCTAGTTAATTCAGCACCAGATTTTGTTTCTAAAATTCTTTTTGCAAAATGAGTGATTGTCCAGAATAGAAATAAAATGGTAAAACCACTTGCAATTGCACTCATGCTATTCACTGCCAAAGCAGCGGTTTGAGGATTGTCCCCAAAGAAAATGATAAACACCCTACCTAAAAGCACAAACATTGGGGCTCCAGGAGGATGGGGAATTTGTAATTTATAAGCACTACTGATAAACTCGCCACAATCCCAAAAGCTACCAGAAGCTTCCATCGTTAATAAGTAAACTGTACAAGCAATTAAAGTTACTGCCCAGCCTGTTAAATTGTTGATTTTCTTAAAATCCATTTTGTCCTTTTTAGTAGCTGCAAACTTAAACGAAACTGAGCAAAAAGGGAAATTTGAGCCAGGTTTAAGGATATTTTAAGATTTTAAGGTTCCCTCAAGGTTTTTTATCTTTGTGCCCCATGAGTCAAAATCGATCTGTCGCATT
This sequence comes from uncultured Sediminibacterium sp., assembly GCA_964579885.1. Taxonomy (GTDB): domain Bacteria; phylum Bacteroidota; class Bacteroidia; order Chitinophagales; family Chitinophagaceae; genus Sediminibacterium. Next base: position 137,088 of record CAZOHD010000002.1, on the reverse strand, counting down.
TCATACATTAGGTTGTAAGCTGAACTTCTCAGAAACTTCTACCCTTTCTAGACAACTTGAGCTAGAAGGCTTTGAAAAGAAGCAGTTCACAGAGCAGGCAGACGTGTACGTCATTAATACTTGTTCGGTGACAGAGAATGCGGATAAAGAATGTCGTCAATTAGTTAGAAGGGTTCAAAGACTGGCTCCAGAGAGCTTTATTGTTATTACAGGATGTTATGCGCAGTTGAAACCACAGGAGATTGCCACCATACCTGGGGTAGATTTGGTTTTAGGTGCTGCTGAGAAGTTTAATTTAGTTCAACATCTTGCCAACCTTACCAAAGGTGACGAGACTAAGATTTGTAGTTGCGATATAGATACAGTATCGGGCTTTAACAGCTCTTTCTCTGTAAATGACAGAACAAGGACTTTCTTGAAAGTACAAGACGGTTGTGATTATAGCTGCTCTTTTTGTACAATCCCAATGGCTAGAGGCAAAAGCAGGAGTGACACTGTTGCCAATGTAGTTAAACAGGCACAGGGTCTTGCTAAAAATGGAGTAAAAGAAATTGTATTAACTGGAATCAACTTGGGCGATTTTGGTAAAGGAGGCGATGGTGGAAAGAAACACGAAGAAAACTTCTTCGAATTGATCAAAGCTTTAGATAACGAAACAAATATTGAGCGATACCGTATCTCCTCTATTGAACCGAATTTATTAACGGATGAAATTATTGCTTGGGTTGCTCAAAGTAAAAAGTTCATGCCTCATTTTCATATTCCTTTACAAAGTGGATCTGACGCAGTTTTGAAATTAATGCAACGCAGGTACAATAGCCAATTTTATAGAGAGCGTATTGAACTTATAAAAAAATTAATTCCAGATGCTGCGATTGGGGTAGATGTTATTGTTGGGTCTCCGGGTGAAACAGAAGCTTATTTTAAAGAAAGTTTTGATTTCATTCATAGCTTAGACATTTCCTACCTGCATGTATTCACTTATTCTGAACGTGCTGCTACCAAAGCATTAGACATCAAGCCTATTGTCCCAATTGCTGTTCGCAATGAACGTAATAAAATTTTACGTAATCTCTCCTATCAAAAATTGCAATATTTCACCGAAGCACATAGAGGCAAAATAAGAAAAGTACTTTTTGAATCGGTTAAGAAAACTGCAGATGGTGGAATAGAAATGCTTGAAGGCTATTCCGATAATTATATCAGGGTCAGTACACCTTATAGAGCTGAGTGGAGTAATCAAATAGTTGATTGGACAATTTAATTATAGTACTGAAACTTCGTCTAGTTTAAATTCAACTATCATCATTAAGTTAATGCTATCTAGTCTAACGTAAACTGATTTTTTATCCGCTTTTACAACTTCCCCTCTCTGTCCCATAAACAAACCATTGTTTACAGCCACTTTGGTGTTTGGTTTTATATCGCCCATATCCACTACTTGAATATTGGTATAAGACAAGCCTAAGTACTTACGGATTAGTTCAATTTCATTATCTCTGATAATAGCTGGCTTCTTTTCAAAATACAGAAAACGTACTACCCCCATGGTACTAAGTACATTGTTATATTCAGCTTTGTTTGTTTTTACAAATACATAAGATTTGAAAAGTGGCTCTTCTATAATTTTTTTTCTATCTGTCCACTGGCGCTCCTTTTTTTGAGTAGGACACCAACTTTCAATACCCTTTTGTGCAAAATATAGATCCACCTTTTTCTCCCATTTTGGCTTAGTATAAACTACATGCCAATTGCGCAACTGCTCCATGCTCTTATTTATTTTTTGCTACCAATGTATTTTTATTAAATGCAGCTAATATGTTACTAGACTCATTCAATTGAAAATCTTTAGCTAAATCTTTGATCCATGCCTGATAACGATCTTGCTTAGATTTATCTGGATTATTGAAAAATTTATTATAATCAGCTTTCGCAGGTGTTAATTTCATTGGTGTTTTTAATTTAAGTGCTTGTTCATTCTGTTTAGAAACTTCTTGCACTTGCTTTTTAAAAGATTGGAATTTATCTAATCTTAAATAAACTGGTGTTTCAACCTGACTAGAAACCCATTGTAAATTTTGTTTAAAACGATTCAATAAACTATCATTTTGAATACGATTATTAGTTGCTTGAATGATTGGAGTCAATTGATAGCCATTAGACCATACTTGGTATCTTGCTTTCTCCATCTCATCCCAACTTAAAGCAGACTCACTATCTTTTTCTCTATATTTCAAATACTCGTATTCATCAGGGAAAATCACATCAGGAACAACCCCTTTCTTTTGTGTAGAACTACCTGTAATACGATAGAATTTTTGAAACGTTAATTTAACTGCACCATATTCCGTTTGAATACCTAATGAATCTAATGGTTTGCCGAATGCGACATTACGTTGAACAGTGCCTTTTCCATAAGTCGAAGTACTCCCCACTACAATACCACGCTTGTAATCTTGGATCGCACCAGCGAAAATTTCACTTGCAGAAGCACTAAATTCATTTACCATCACAACTAATGGACCATCGTATAAAATACCTGGCGTCTCGTCATATAAAGTTTGAGAACGACCTTCTTTATTTCTAATTTGAACAACAGGGCCCTTATCAATAAATAACCCTGCCATTTGAACTACTTCGTACAAAGATCCGCCACCATTAAAACGCACATCAATAACAATCCCTTTTACATTTTCTGCTTTTAATTTCTTAATCTCAGCAGCAACGTCTTCTGAACATCTATGACCATCTTCTCTTTCAAAATCCGCATAAAAATCTGGTAATAAAATATAACCATATTTGTCTTCGCCTTTTTGAATCACCACACTTCTTGCATACCCTTCGTCAAGAACAATTTTTTCTCTAATTAAAGAAACTACTTTAAAAGAACCATCTGGTTTTCTGAAAGTTAATCTTACCTCTGTTCCTAAATTTCCTCTGATCAATTTTACCGCATCAGTTGTTTCATATCCTGATACATCCACTGGCTCCTCTGCACCTTGTGCAATTTTAACAATCACATCGTTCACAACAATTTGTCCAGATTTCCATGCTGGACCACCTGGCTGAATACTTGCTATACGAATACCAAAATCATCCTGCGTCAACTGTGCACCAATACCATAAATTACACCACTCATTTGCTCAGTGAAAGATCTTTTTTCTACCGGCGCAAGGTAGTCTGTGTGAGGATCCATCAATCCAGTAATCGAGTTCAAGAACAATTCAAATCGCTTTTCTTTTGTAAATGTTTTTTCAAAAGATTCTAATCTTTTCTTGAAAGACTTTTTTACATATGCTCTTGATTCCGCCTCTAAGGTTGAATCATTTTTATATACAAATTTTTCTTTGTCTTTATTCTTAGTTCTTTCGTCAATTAAACTAGCATAGCGTTCAATTGTTCTATATTTCAACATCATTTCCCAACGCATTGCTCTTTCTGCCTCGTCTTTAGGATAAGGCATTTTATCCATATTCAAAACCGCAGAATCATCTTTACTAAAATCAAATGGACGATCCATAATTTGATTAAATAAAGCATTTGCTTCTTTAATACGTCGCTCATACAATGCACTAACGGCTGGTTGAAATTCTATCGATGCCCCATGTATTTCATCATCAATTGTGGTATTGAATTTTGAAACAGCATCTAAGTCTGATTGAAGAAATATATTTTTTTCAGGATCTAATGCTTTAAAATAGGCAGCAAAAACTTCTTTAGAAAATTCATCATCGATTCTTCTTGGACTATAATGTTCAGACTCTAATAGATGCCCAACTGTAGACAATAATTTTCTTTGTCTTAACGCTGGAGACTCTTGATTTTCTGCCTTAAAAGTGTTAAATGCAAAGAATAAAGCGCCAAAAAGGAATACTGTGGCAAAAACTTTCCACTTATTTTGTTTTACGTATGTCATGATATCGTGCATGTAGGATTTCAAAAATAGCGTAAAAAGGCAATCTTGCACAGCAATTTCAAATTTTAGCCCCTTTTTTACCATTATTTTATAAAAACATGCAAAACTAATTTTATAGATTACTGAATTAACGTATTTTTGCACCCCAAATGGAGGGCGTAGCTCAGTAGGTTAGAGCGACAGTTTGTGGCACTGTAGGCCGTGGGTTCGAGACCCATCGTTCTCCCCCTAAAAACCTGTCCCGATTCGGGATAGGTTTTTTAGTTTTAAATTTAATACATGCAATTTATTATTATCCCATTATTTATTGGCTTATTTGGTTTGTTCACTATATGGGGCTTAGTTAAATTGATTTTTTACCCAATTCAACCAATCCAAATTGGTACATTGAGATGGGAAAGTCTTGCTAACAAATGGATTGGTTCTATAGACTTAAAAGAATTACTACCACAAATTTCTCAAAATGACAGTTTTGAGTCCTTAAAACCTGTAATCAACGAAAAATTAGACGATTTTTTTAGGCATAAATTGGGTCAAAAAATGCCTATGATCTCCATGTTTATTGGCGATAAGACAATAGAAGAACTAAAGGGCATCTTTATGGAGGAATTAGCCCTACTCTTTCCAGCACTATTAAGTCAATTTAGTGCTAATCTGAATGAAGACCTTCAACATCAATGGCAGACTCATCTTAACGGGATTGTCTACAAAAAAATCAACAATATAACTAAGCCATTAAGGTGGTTATTTTTCGGCTTAGGGCTTATCTGGGGATTTCTAATTACTTTAATTCTTCCTCTAATTTAACCGCTCATACTTTACAAGCGCCATTCTTTAAACATTAAGCCGAAATTTGTGTTATAAATTAAACAAAATTCGAGCAAACTGGTCTTATAGATCACAAAAACATATATGAAACAACTTACCATAATTTTTAGTGCATTATTGATTCAAGCTACTTCATTCGCCCAAATACCAACGGGTCGTCCAGCAGGTGTAGGTGGTAGCTCCATGAATATGGGGCATTTTTACGGAAAAATAGTAGACGCTAATAAAAAAGGCATTGATGGCGCTACGGTTCAATTAAAAGGAAGCAAGTTTGACCCAGTAACAAAAAAAGCTTCTGAGGTTATACTTGGCACGATGATTAGTGCTGCAAATGGAGATTTTAGTTTTGATAACTTATCTGTGATGGGTAATTTCAAATTAGTTATTTCAGGAATTGGTTATAAGAAATTAGAAAAACAAATCAGTTTTAATTTAAAACCAAATGGCAATCCTCAAGACATGATGGCATTGGTTGATAAAGATTTGGGGAATATTAAGTTAGAAGAAGACGCGACACAATTACAAAGTGTTACAGTAACAAGTTCCGCTAAGCCTCAATTTGAAATGGGCATTGATAGAAAAATTTTCAATGTAGATAAGAACCTCGCTAGTACAGGTCAAACTGCAGTGGAAGTAATGAAGAATATCCCTAACTTAAACGTGGATATTGATGGCAATGTCACATTAAGAAACGCAACTCCAACTTTGTTAATAGACAATCGTCCAACCACATTGACGATGGATCAAATTCCATCTGACATTATTGATAGAGTTGAAATCATCACCAACCCTTCTGCAAAATATGATGCTTCAGGTGGTAATGCTGGTATTTTAAATATCGTTTTAAAGAAGAATAAAAAGAATGGCTATAATGGCGGAATAAGAACAGGAATTGATATGCGCGGGAAAGTCACTGCTGGAGGAGACCTTAATTTAAGAACCAATAAATTAAATTTTTCAACAAGTGCAAATATTAGAAATAACAAATCAATTAGCACAATTGACAATGTTAGAGACATTCTATTAACCCCAACTCCAACAAGCATTAGTACCTTCACAGACAATATCGGTCTAAGTGCTTTTTCATTTTACAGAGCAGGATTTGACTATTTAATTGACAATAGAAATACTTTTTCATTATTTGGAAATATCGTAAATGGAGATTTCGAAAACTCATCTATTCAATCCATTGACTCTATCTTTAATGGTGTAAATAGAAATAACAATATAGGGCTATCCAATAATTCAATTTTTTCGTTTTTAAATAAAGGTACTCAAGCAAGTTTTAAGCACTTATTTGCGGAGACAGGTCATGAATTGAGCGCAGATTTTAATTACAACGAAAGCAATAGTGACAATAATTCACAAATTAAATCTAGTATCTTAAACCAAAAGACAATTGGTTCTGGATATAATAAAAATTATACGTCCAATGTAGATTACGAACGTCTTTTTAAAAATAATTCAAAATTTGAAGCGGGTGTTAGATTAAATAGCAGAGATGAGTATAACAATAGAGATCAATATAGAATTATTGATGGAAAAGAATTTCTAATTAATAGCATTAGTAATCAATTGAAATTTAAAGAAACAGTTTTAGCAGCATATTCAAACTATGGCGGGAAAAAAGATAATTTAAGCTACCAACTAGGGCTAAGGGTTGAAAATAGAGCTTACATAGTAAACGTCTTAAATAAACAAGGGCAAGACTCTTTAGAATCAAAAATAAATTTGCCAATTTCTTTGTTCCCTAGTGCCTTCATTAGTTATAAATTGAATGATAAAAATGACGTTCAATTTAATTACTCCAAGCGAATTAATGCACCTAACCCATTCCAATTACAACCTTTTCCTGACTACTCCGACCCATTAAATATTGCGATTGGAAATCCAAATTTAAAGCCGCAATTCACACACTCTTTTGAAATGGCATATAATAATGTTTACAAAAAAGGGTCTAATTTATTAGCTACAGTATATTATAAATACAGCACAGATTTAATCACTAACTATATCTATAAAGACATTAATCCAATCACAAATGACAGTGCATTTTATAGTTCATTCATCAATGCTAATACTTCAAAAGTATATGGCTTAGAATTGAGTAATAAAACTACATTAACAAAATGGTGGGACTTGAACCTTAGCTTTAACTTATTTAGATCTGAAATAGAAGCTACTATACCTGGCCAAGATGTTAATAATAACTTGACTAGCTGGTTTAGTAAGATGAACCATAATTTCAAATTAGTAAAAGGCTTGTCTTTACAATTTAGCGGACAATACCAAGCTAAAACTATCTTGCCTCCAGGTGGAAATTCTGGTGGAGGGGGCGGTGGCAGAGGCGGCGGCGGATTTGGAGGAGGCGGCGGATTTGGAGGACCTCAGTCAACTGCACAAGGATACAATCTACCTAACTATGAATTTGATCTTGCAATAAGAAAAGATTGGACTTTGAAAGGCGGCAAAACAGCTTCCTTAACTTTAAGTGCTAGTGATGTCTTTAAAACAAGAGTTATTCAAACTTATTCAGAAAGCTTATATTTCACACAAAACGTAACGAGAACAAGAGATCAGCAATTCTTTAGACTAAACTTCTCTTATCGTTTTGGTAAATTTGATGTGAATTTATTAAGAAGAAAAAGTACGAAGATGCAAGACGGAGGAGGAATGGATCAAATGCAACAACAATAATTTAGCAATAAATTACTCAATAGATTATTTGGAAGTTTTACCTTCCAACATCGGAACAAAAGAGAATTCTTCAAAGGATTCTCTTTTTTCTTGTCCATCCTTTTTCTTAGTGATGCGCAACATTCTCTGAGCAGTGCCATCTTCCATATCTAATGGGATAACCATTTTCCCATTCACTTTCAATTGCGCCCATAATTTTTCAGGTATTTTAGGCGCTGCTGCAGTGATTATAATTCTATCGAATGGTGCTAAATCTGGCAGTCCTTCAAACCCATCTCCAAAAAAGAATTGAATATGCTTGTATTGCTTTATATGTTCAAAGTAGGGTATTAAATCAAAAAGTTGTTTTTGCCTTTCTATCGTATAAACCTTAGCTCCAACAGCTGATAATACTGCTGTTTGGTACATACTACCGGTCCCAATTTCTAATACTTTTTGTCCTGGCTTAATCTTCAATAATTGTGTCTGATAAGCTACCGTATAAGGTTGTGAAATAGTTTGTTCTGCTGCAATTGGGAATGCACGGTCTTCATAAGCTATGTGATCAAATGCAGAATCTAAAAAGAAATGCCTTGGAATCGTTCCTATTGCAGACAAAACGTTTTCGTCTGTAATCCCTTTCGTTCTTAATAATTTCACCAATTCTTCGCGTCGTCCTTTATGACGATAGCCATCCACCATCTCTCTGCGCTTAAAACTCCCTGAAGGTGTTATTTCTTGCATGATTAATTTAGTTTAATTGCATTGATGCAATAATACTGTTGATTTTATCTTGCAATTGAGCATACACAGCATCAAAAGAAGCCCTGTTTTCTAATTTGGCATTTACACTAAAATAGAATTTTATTTTAGGCTCCGTACCACTTGGTCTTGCAGAAATTTTAGAGCCATCTTCAGTCACAAATTGTAAAACATTACTCTTAGGTAAATCGATTTTAGTTTTTTCACCAGTCATTAGATTAGTCGAAACTTGTAGTTGATAATCTAATAAAGTTGCAACTTTCAAGCCAGCGATTTCTGATGGGGGTTGTTTTCTATACCCTTCCATCATATCTGCAATCTCTTGTTGGCCATTCATCCCCTTTTTGGTAATGCTTATTAATGTTTCGTAATAGAAACCATATTGCATATACAACTCAATCATTTTATCAAACAACGACCTGCCTTTACTTTTTTCATATGCAGCCATCTCACATAATAAAGCGACCGCACTAATTGCATCTTTGTCTCTAATTTGATCTCCAATCATTAATCCAAAGCTTTCTTCTCCTCCAATAATATAATTCTCCTTGCCTTCTTTTTCTTTGATTAATTCGGCAATCCATTTGAATCCGGTTAATACATTGTAACAAGCCACATTATTCTGTCTTGCTACCTCATTGATCATTTCGGTCGTTACAATAGTCGTAATCACCATATCGTTTGGCTGTGCAATTCCTTTTGCTTTTCTAGCTTCCATCATATAAGCAAAAGCCAACACAGCAGTTTGATTTCCATTCATTAAAACCCATTCGCCTTTGTGGTTCTTTACACCAATACCAACTCTATCTGCATCTGGATCGGTACCCAATAAAATATCCGCATCCAACGCTTTTGCCTTAGCAAGACCAATACTCATGGTCTCACTTTCCTCCGGATTAGGATAAGCCACTGTTGGGAAATTGCCATCTGGCGTAGACTGTTCCTCTACGACATGGACATTCTTAAACCCATAAGCCTCCAATACTTTAGGCACCAAGGTAATCCCTGTTCCATGAATTGGTGTATACACTATTTTTAAATCACTTTGTGCTTCGATCACTTCTGGATAAACACTCAAAGAAGTTAACATTTTAACATAAGCTTCATCCATTGAAGCACCAATCAATTCGATTAAAGCAGCTCCGCCATTCCATTTTACTTCATCTAAGGAATGTATCGCTTCAACTTCAGTAATTACATTTTTGTCATGTGGAGGAACCAACTGACCGCCATCATTCCAATAAGCTTTATAACCATTGTATTCCTTTGGATTATGAGAAGCTGTACAAACAACCCCGCCTTTACATTTAAGATTGCGAATCGCAAAACTCAACTCAGGAGTTGGCCTTAATGCCTCAAATAAATAGACCTTAATACCATTGGCAGCAAAAACCTGTGCTGTGGTTTCCGCTAAGAATCTTGAATTATTGCGACTATCATGTCCAACTACCACTGAAATAGTTTCATTTGGATAAGTTTTTAATAGATAGTTTGAAAAACCTTGGGTAGCCATTCCAATCGTATATTTATTTACCCTGTTGGTTCCTACACCCATAATGCCTCTTAAACCACCCGTTCCAAACTCTAAATTTCTATAAAAAGCGTCTTGTAAAGCATCAGGTTGATTAGCTTGTAATGATCTTATTTCTTCCTTTGTTGCTTCATCGAAATTACCGTTTAACCAGCTTGCAATTTTTTGTTCTATTTCTTGACTCATAATGAACTTTTTATAACCTATATATAATAGAGGCAAATTAAATAATTCTGCTTAAAAAAGCCCATAAAACCTGCATTAGTTTGACAAGAAACTGTGTATTATTTGAGGGTATTTTAAGTACGAGACTAAAAGAAATGAATTAAATTCGTGGTTCAGTCAAATTGCATTTAACCATGGAATTCATTAGCGGTATTATTTTCATAGTCCTATCGGTCATCGCTTTTTTCAGTTTTACTAAAAAGCTGCTTGAAATCAAGCGAAATATCAATCTTGGAAGACCTTTAGAAATCAATGATCAGCCAATTGAAAGATGGAAAAATGTTTTCTTATTGGCGTTGGGACAAAAGAAAATGTTTCGCAATATCCCAGTAGCATTGCTTCACCTTATTGTATATGTAGGGTTCATTATCATCAATATTGAATTACTAGAAATTATTATTGATGGAGTATTTGGAACACACCGTTTTTTTGAACCCTATCTTGGCAGCTGTTATCCTTTTCTAATTAATAGTTTTGAAATTTTAGCTGCTTTGGTTTTAGTAGCTTGTGTCGTTTTTTTATCAAGAAGAAATATTATTCGATTAAAGCGCTTTATTAGCAATGATCTTACTGGATGGCCTAAAACAGATGCTAATTTGATTTTAGCAATTGAAATTGTGTTGATGAGTTTATTTTTAGTCATGAATGCAGCGGATACTTCTGCTAATTTCATCATCTCTTCCTATTTGAAACCATTCTTCCAAAATTTCACAGCACACCAATTGCACGTCATTGAACAAACAGCTTGGTGGATACATATTCTTGGTATTTATGCTTTTATGAACTACTTGCCTTATTCAAAGCATTTACATATTGTATTGGCATTTCCAAATGCCTATTACGCTTCGCTTGAACCAAAGGGCAAAATGCACAATATGGTTGCAGTTCAAAATGAAGTGTTGTATGCTATGCAACCTGAATTGGCACCAACGAATGCGCAAGCGCCCGAAAAGTTTGGCGCAAAAGATGTGATGGATTTAAGCTGGAAGAATTTAATGGACGCATATAGTTGTACAGAATGTGGCAGATGTAGTGCTGCTTGTCCAGCAAATAGCACGGGCAAATTATTAAGTCCTCGTAAGATTATGATGGACACCAGAGATCGTCTTGAAACAGTTGGAAAGAATATTAATAAAAACGGTCAATTTGTTGATGATGGCAAAACATTATTAAATGACCATATTACAATTGAAGAACTAAGGGCATGTACTACTTGTAATGCATGTGTGGAAGAGTGTCCTGTTAGCATCTCTCCTTTGGATATTATATTAGAATTAAGAAGGTCATTGATTATGGAGGACAGCAATGCCCCTGCAGAATGGAATGGCATGTTTAGTAATATTGAAAACAATTTTGCTCCTTGGAAATTCGCTCCAGACGATAGAGACGCATGGACAAAGCAAGCATAAAATAAAGCATTATGAAAGTATCAACAATGGCAGAAATGATGGCTGCAGGAACCAAACCAGAAGTTTTATTTTGGGTAGGCTGTGCCGGAAGCTTTGATCAGAGAGCACAAAAAATAACAAAAGCCTTTGCTACAATTTTAGACAAAGCTGGCGTAGTGTATGCAATTCTTGGTAAAGAAGAAGCTTGTACCGGTGATCCTGCGAGAAGAGCTGGAAACGAGTTCATGTTTCAAATGATGGCCTATCAAAACATACAAGTGATGAATGCCTATGAGATAAAGAAGATTGTCACTACCTGTCCCCATTGTTTCAATACATTGAAAAATGAATACCCTGCACTTGGTGGCAACTATGACGTCATTCATCATACGCAGTTTCTACAAGAACTAATTGAAAATGGAAAGATCAAAATTTCTGATAGCAATGAATGGAAAGGAAAAACAATTACTTACCATGATAGTTGTTATTTAGGAAGATCAAACAATATCTATGAGGCTCCAAGAAAAGTACTTGAGACATTGGATATTGAATTAAAAGAAATGCGCAGATGTAAATCTAAAGGACTTTGCTGTGGTGCTGGTGGAGCACAAATGTTTAAAGAAGAAGAAAAAGGAACAACAAGGATCAATATGGACCGTGCTGATGAAGCAATTGAAACCAAAGCCAACTTTGTAGCAAGTGCTTGTCCTTTCTGTAATACCATGATGACGGATGGTATTAAAAATAGAGACGAAGAAGTAAAGACAGAAGTATTAGACATCGCTGAAATCATTGCTAAAGCAATACAATAAATTTATTATGGTTGACTTACCTACTATATTACCCAAGAATTTCCACCCACAATCCAGAGTTTGGGTCTACCAAGCGAACAGGACTTTTACAATGGGTGAGATTTTTGAATTAGAACCTTTACTTGAAGATTTTGTGGCAAGTTGGAAGAGTCATGGAGCTGCTGTAAAAGGATACGCGACCGTTTTATATGGTCAATTCATTCTTATCATGGCAGACGAGACAGCTACAACTGTTGGCGGCTGCAGCACAGATAGTTCGGTTCATGTGATCAAAGCCATTGAACAAATGACGGGTGTTCAAATGTTCAACAGGACACTTTTAGCCTTCTATATAAAAGATAAAGTTCAAACCGTTCCTCAAGCACAATTAAATTACGCACTTGAAAATGGCTTGTTAACATTGGATACACTTTACTTTAATAATCTAGTAAACACAAAAGCAACCCTAGAAACAGAATGGCTTCAGCCTATTGCAAAAAGCTGGCTTGCTAAAACAATCACTGTAAAATAAATTAAAATGAGCGAGTATATCGTTTATGCTATTCCTAATTGCAATACCGTAAAAAAAGGATTGGATTGGTTGAAAGCAAACAAAATCGAGTACGCCTTCCATGATTATAAAAAGCAAGGCATTACCAGTTCGCAACTTACCAAATGGAGTAAACAAATTGGCTGGGAAGCATTGATCAATAAAAAAGGAACTACCTGGAAACTATTAGGACCAGAGCTGCAGGCTACCATCACCAATCAAAAAGCTGCCATTGCTATAATGGCCGAAAAAACATCTATAATACGAAGACCACTTATTGAAAAAGACGGCAATATCATTGCAATAGGTTTCGACGAAGCTGAATACAAGAAAGCATTCAAAAAATAAAATCAATTGATTTAAATACTACTAAAAAAGCCTCCGAATATTTGGAGGCTTTTTTATACAATGTATTTTGACCAACTAAGTTGGTATAGCTTTATTATTTCAAATTAGACGCTAAGAACTTATCCAAATCAGCACCTCTTAAATCTCTTGCAACAATTTTCCCATTGCCATCAATTAAGAAGCTTGCTGGGATACTTTGTATGCCAAATTGAGCAGCAACAGCATTGTTCCAATACTTTAAATCACTCACATGGTTCCATGCAAGGCCGTCTTTCTTAATCGCCTCTAACCATTTTGCTTTGTCCTGATCTAGAGAAACACCCAACACCGTAAAGTTTTTTGACTTGTACTTATTGTATGCTTTCACCACATTTGGATTCTCAGCTCTGCAAGGACCGCACCAGCTTGCCCAAAAATCAACCAATACATACTTCCCTCTTAAAGAAGATAAAGTAAATGGCTTGCCATTAGGATCATTTTGTGTGAAATCAGGTAATGTAGAACCAATTTGACCAAAAGCACTTGATGCAATTGTTTTGTCAATGAATTCGGCAAAAGGTCCTTTCTTAGCAGGGCCTTCTAATCCTTCATAAATGGTTACAAGATTATCTTTTACTTCTGGAAAAATATTAGAAAACTGTAACAACATTAATGTTGTTACGGGCGAGGATGCATTTGCCTTACTTAATGATTTAAAACTTGTGATAATTTCTTTTGATTGAGCTTGCGCCAGCTTATTCAAAGAATCTTTTTTAGTAGTATTTTTTTCTTGACTAATCGCCTGCATATTCATTACATAAGGCATCATCTTTGGATTTAATGCTGTCATGTAAACATTATATACATCATGATTTACAGATCCTGATACTTTGATACCTTGCATGTTTTGTACATCACCCTCAATGGTTACATTTTCGTTACCAACAAAAATTGGTAATTTCTGTGGCACACCATCTATACTCAATACCATCAAATTTGGATAAGGTAATTCTGCTTTTAAGTTAAAGCTGCCTGCAATAAATTTTCCAGCACTTAACTCTTTATTAGATACACCATCAATTAAAACAACCGATGATGAATCTTTTACATTCGCCAATTTACCTTGAATCGTCAAAGATTGTGCATTCAAAAATGGCGCAACAAATAACAATGCGATTGCGATTATATTTTTTTTCATAGAATTTTGTTCGTTTATAAGACTCAAATATAGAAATTAAATGTGGTTGGGGCTAGGCTTTATGCCTCTTTTCTAATATTTTAACAACATCGCTTAATTTAAATCCCTTTGCTTGTAATAACATTAGATAATGGAACAAAAGATCTGCAGATTCTTCTAAAAACAGGTTATCATTATTGTCTTTAGCTTCAATAACAACCTCGACAGCTTCCTCCCCCACTTTTTGAGCAATCTTGTTGATGCCTTTTGCAAAAAGACTAGCCACATAGGAACTTTCAGGTGTAGCAGCTCTTCTTTGTTCAATAACTTGTTCCAAATTAGCAATAAAGCCCAATTCATTTAGTTTATTATCAGCCCCCCAACAGGTATCAGATCCTGTATGACAAACTGGGCCTGCCGGATGCGCTTGAACCAATAAAGTATCCTGATCACAGTCCAAAGCCATACTGATATAGTTTAAACTATTGCCACTTTCCTCGCCCTTTGTCCAAAGCCTGTTTTTAGAACGACTAAAGAAAGTTACTTTCTGTAAAGTTAAAGTCGCATCCACTGCAGCTTGATTCATAAATCCCAACATCAATACATTTTTTGTTGACGCATCTTGTACAATCGCAGGAACTAGTCCATCTGCATATTTTGAAAAATCGATATTCATAATTTCTATTTAATAAGTTTATAATCGAATTGGAATTCCATTCTCTTTTAAGTAATGTTTTAAATCCGGAATTGCAATTTCTTTGTAATGAAAGATGCTAGCAGCCAATGCAGCATCTGCCTTCCCTTTTGTGAATACGTCTAAAAAATGGGCTTCTGTTCCGCCACCGCCAGATGCAATAATGGGCACGGGAAGTAATTCGGCAAGTTGAGCAGTAATATCTAAAGCAAAGCCCTGCTTTGTCCCATCATGGTTCATGGAAGTTAACAAAATTTCACCTACGCCTAAATCCACCGCTTCTTTTGCCCAGTTAATCACTAATTTATCTGTTTTCCTTCTTCCCCCGTTTAAATAAACATACCAATTATTATCTGCTTCACATTTTGCATCAATTGCTAAAACCACACATTGACTTCCGAAATTCTTAGCAAATCGATTGATGGTAGAAGGATCCATAAAAGCAGCGGTGTTGATTGAAATTTTATCAGCTCCGTTTTGTAATAAAACACTTACATCTTCTTCTGTTTTAATGCCTCCACCAACAGTAAAAGGTATATTGATTCTATGTGCAATTTTATTCACCAATTCACTTAAAGTCTTTCTTTTCTCGACAGTCGCAGTGATATCAAGAAAAACCAATTCATCTGCACCTTGGCTTGCATACAAAGCGCCCAATTCAATAGGATCTCCTGCATCCCGAATTTGTTCAAAGTTGACTCCTTTGACAGTTCTGCCATCTTTGATATCTAAGCAGGGTATGATTCTTTTTGTTAACATAATTTCATTGATATAATACAATCGATTTATTTAAACTAACTAAGTTTGATTTTAAAATTTTGAAAGTTCGTCTAAACTAATTTTATTTTCATAAATCGCTTTCCCCACAATTGCTGCAGCGCAGCCTAAACGCTTTAAATCTTCTAAGTCTTTCAATTGACTAACTCCTCCGCTCGCAATCAATTGAAGCGCAGGGAATTTGGTAATCATTTTTTTATATAAAAGTAAAGAAGGGCCTTCTAGTTTACCGTCCTTTTGAATATCTGTGCAAAAAATTTGAGTCACCCCTTTATTCATATAAGAATCAATAAAATCATACACATCGATATTGGTTTTTTCAATCCAACCTCCAATAGCAATTTTCTCTTCATACACATCTGCACCTAACATAAATTGGGAAGCGCCAAAACGAGCTATCCACTCTTCAAATGTTTCCCTACTCTTGACTGCAAGACTTCCAATCGTTGCATAAGTAGCACCCGTATCTAAAACAGTTTTTAATGTCGCTTCGGTTTTAATACCACCGCCAAAATCAATTTTCAAACTTGTTTTGTTGGCAATTTTTTCCAACACCTTCCAATTTACCACTTCTCCTGCTTTAGCGCCATCTAAATCCACCAAATGCAATCGCATTAAGCCTATTCCTTCAAACTGCTTGGCTACTTCCAAAGGGTCTTCATTATAGATCTTCTTTTGGGCATAATCACCCTCAGTCAATCTTACACATTTTCCTTCTATTAAATCTATGGCTGGTATAATTTGCATATTGTAATAATTAAAGCGCTAAGAAGTTTTGAATAATTTTTTCACCCACAGATGCAGATTTTTCTGGATGAAACTGTACCCCATAAAAATTGTTTTTTTGAAGTGCACTGCTATAATCCAGAATATAATTTGTTGTTGCGATGCTGTTATTGCCTAAGCCAGCATAGTACCCATGTACAAAATAGGTGAAACTGTTTTCTGCAACCCCATTGAATAAACCAGTCTTTAAGTTACTTATCGTATTCCATCCAATCTGAGGGACTTTAATCGTTGCTTCATTCGATTTAAATGCTAGTACTTGCTCGTCAAAAATTCCTAAACAAGGCGTATCGTTTTCAGCTGAATGCTGACACATCAATTGCATTCCTAAACAAATACCCAAAACAGGTTGTTTTAAAGAACAAATAAGTTGATCTAAATTTCTAGCTTTCAAATAAGCCATCGCCGTGCTAGCTTCACCCACACCAGGAAAAATAACTTTATCTGATGTTGCCAGAATCGATGGGTCATCTGTTACAGCAGCTTTAACACCCAATCTTTCTAATGCATAGAGCACCGACTGAATATTTCCTGCATTGTATTTTATAATAGCTATGTTCATATCGTCTTTTTGAGTAACTAGTTTCCTAATACCTCGTTTAAAAATTGAGCAGTTGTTGTTTCAATATCTTTCCCCTTAGATAAAGCCTGTATATATGCAGACCCAATGATGGCTCCATTTGTATAAACATTCACTGCATCAAAACTCTCCTTGTCTTTAATGCCGAATCCAACTAAGATTGGATTTTTCAGATTCATCGATTTTAATTTCTCTAGGTATAAAGCCACTTTAGTAAAATCTTTGTCAGTTCCTGTTGTGGCAGATGAACTTACAGCATATAAAAATCCAGTGCTTAAACCATCCAGCTTCCTCAATCTTTCTTCCGGTGTTTCAGGGGTTACTAAAAAGATAAAATCTAAAACATTGTCTTTGATCGTTATACCATATTCTGCTTCAAATTCATATAAGGGCAAGTCTGGTAAAATCAACCCATCTACGCCTACTTCTTTTGCTTTTTTACAGAAAGCCTCAAATCCGTATTGTAAAATTGGATTCATATAACCCATTAAAACAACCGGTATATGAATTGTTTGACGCATCGTTGCCAATTGTTCAAATAAAATATCAATTGTCATGCCATTATCAAGTGCAATAAGACTACTATTTTGGATTACTTCTCCATCTGCTAATGGATCGCTATATGGCATGCCCAATTCAATAATATTGGCGCCGTTTTTTTGTAAACTACCCATCACTTCTAATGTACTATTTAAATGAGGATAGCCTGCTGTACAGTATACATTTAAAACACGCGTGTTTTTTTCTATAAACAAATCTACTAACCTTGACATATTTTATTTTTTTCAAGAAACGTTTTAATCCGTTTCAAATGACTATTATTATTTTAAATCCATTGCTTGCATATAAGTCGCTAAATCCTTGTCTCCTCTCCCACTTAAACAAACAATAACGACATCAGTTGGTTTAAGATTCATTTTCGGTAATACAGAGAATGCATGTGCCGTTTCAAGCGCAGGGATGATTCCTTCGATTTCAGATAAATGAAAAGCCCATTCTAATGCTTCCTCATCTGTCGCACTCATAAAAGTACCCCTTTTACTTTCAAATAAGAATGCATGCAATGGTCCAATACCTGGATAATCTAGACCAGCAGAAATACTATGCGGTTCTACAACCTGACCATCTTTTGTTTGCATCACAATACTCTTACTACCATGAAGGATCCCTGTGCTTCCTAATTGCGTGGTTGCAGCACTCATGCCAGAATGTACTCCATGTCCAGCTGCTTCTACAGCAACTAATTCTACAGATGGCTCATTCAAGAAATGGTAAAAAGCACCCGCGGCGTTACTACCACCTCCTACACAAGCCACCACATGGGTTGGCAATTCAGTACCCGTTTTATCTTTTAATTGTGTACGCATTTCTGCACTAATCACACTTTGAAAACGCGCTACCATATCTGGATAAGGATGTGGTCCTACAACACTACCGATAATATAATGGGTTGTATCTGGCTCATTGATCCAAGCACGTATCGCTTCATTCGTAGCATCTTTCAATGTTTTACTACCACTTGTTGCAGGTACCACTTTCGCTCCTAACATTTTCATCCTTGCAACATTGGGTGCTTGTCTTTCGATATCTTTTTCTCCCATATACACCACGCATTCCATTCCTTTCAAAGCACATACTGTTGCAGTTGCTACACCATGTTGACCAGCACCTGTTTCAGCAATAATTTTTTTCTTACCCAATCTTTGAGCTAAAATAATTTGGCCAATGGTGTTGTTTATTTTATGCGCCCCTGTATGACATAAATCTTCACGTTTCAAATAGATTGAAGCGCCGATTTCTTCACTCAATCTAGCTGCATAAAACAATGGAGTCGGCCTTCCTACATAATCCTTCAATAAAGCAGCAACTTCGGCTTTAAACGCAGGATCATCCATTATCTGCAAGTACTGCTTTTTCAAGGTCTCCACATTGCCATATAGCATTTCCGGAATATACGCGCCACCAAATGCACCATAATAACCCTCTATATTGGGTTGCTGATAATTAATGGATTCGTTAAATGAATGCATGTATAAAAGTTTTAATTTTTTCTAAATTTTTTATTCCTGGCTCTAATTCAAATTGACTATTTAAATCTAAGGCTTCCAAGGTCTTACCCGCTTTCGTTTTTTCCATCACTTGCACACCTTGTATATCATTGGGTCCGATTCCACCACTTAAAAAATAAGGTTTTGGAATATTGGTTCCCTTTATTAATTCCCAATTAAAATGTTGACCCGTTCCACCGTATAAAGCACTATCTGTATCAAATAAGAAATAGTCCACTACATTTTCAAATGGAGCAAAAGCTGGCACTGCAGCAGCTACTCTAAAAACTTTAATGGTTTTCACATGTTGGCGAACAGCTGCACAAAATTCTGGTGTTTCGTCTCCATGTAATTGAACCATATCCAATCCCGTACTATTAACAATATGTAGTAACTCGGCTAATTCCATATTCACAAATACGCCCACTTTTTTCGCAGCTACTGGCTTGAAATTTGCCAACTCAGTTAAGCTTAATTTTTCCAACACATAACGCTTTGAATTTGGGTAAAAAATAAAGCCAATGTATTGCACACCCATTGCTTCCAAAGCATGAGCCTGTGTTATATCAGTGATACCGCAAACTTTAAACTGCATGACTGTCTGTTTTAATTGCTTGTACAAAGGTTTCAAATGCCGCTGCTGGATGCTCCTGCTTCATGAAAAATTCACCCATTAAAAAACCATTGAAACCTTCTTGCTTTAAAAGCTTGAAAGTTTCTACACTATAAATGCCGCTCTCTGCTATACTTAATTTCCCTTTCGGTAACTGGTTTTTTAGAACTAAGCTATGCTCTATATTCACCTCGAATGATTTTAAACTTCTATTATTGATACCTACAAAATCCACTTCATCTGTGATATGACCTAATTCAATCGAATCATGTATCTCTAACAATACTTCTAAGCCAATGCTTTTAGCAAAACTGGCCAAGAACTTCGTCTGCTCAGGGGTTAAACATGCAGCAATTAATAAAATTACTGAAGCACCATAGGCCTTCGCTTCAATCAATTGAAATTCCTCTATAATAAACTCTTTTCTTAATACAGGAATTGGGTTTTTTACGGCAATTGACAAGTCATTAATATTACCACCAAAAAAATGATGATCAGTTAACACAGAAATGCCCGCAGCACCAAATTGGGTATACGCGTTAGTCACATCTGCTACAGAAGCCTTGTCATTGATGACACCTTTAGATGGAGATTGTCTTTTATACTCTGCGATAATACCAGTCAACTGAGGATTCAATAAATTTGACTTTAATGAATAGCTTTGTTGAACAAATAAAGGCATCGCTTCTAATGTTGCAATACTAATTTGTTGTTTCCTTTCGGCAACTTCGATCTTCTTGTGTTCAACAATTTTGGCTAATATATTCGTACTCATTATTGTAGGCTGATTAATTGCTTTAATGAATTGTTCGCAGCGCCAGATTCTAAACTCAATACGGCTGCTTGAAATGCAGCTTCATAATTTTCATATTGTCCTGTTACTTGAAGCGCCATTGCAGCATTTGCTAGCACAACAGCATTTTGAGACCATGTACCTTTTCCTTCTATGATGTTTTTAAATAAAGCAGCCGCTGATTCAACCGTATCTCCACCATGCAATTCTTCTGCAAATACTTTACGTTTCCCAAGTTGATAAGGCGTCATAATAAACTCCCCTTTATTGGTAATGATTTTAGTATCGGTAGTAAGTGAAATTTCATCGTATCCGTCTAAACTATGAATCAATGTAAATTCCTTGCCTAAGGTTTGCAAGGCATAATTATACATTCTCGCCATCTCTAAATTATATACCCCAATCAATTGATAAGCAGGTTGAGCAGGATTCACAATAGGACCTAACATATTAAAGAATGTCCTAAGTCCAATATTTCGTCTGATAGGTCCGACAGCCTTTAATGCAAGATGAAATAAAGGCGCATGTAAAAAACAAATTCCTGCTGTTTTAACTTCATTTCTTAAAGCTGCTTCCTCATTTTTAAACTTGTAACCCAATTGTTCCATTACATTAGATGAACCACTCACACTTGATGCCCCATAATTACCATGCTTCACAACAGGCTGACCTGTACCTGCTACAATAAAACAAGCCAAAGTAGAAATATTGAAAGTGTCTTTACCATCTCCACCCGTTCCAACTATATCAATTGCATTATCAATACCTAAATTCAAAGGAACAGCCAAGGATAATAAAGCATCTCTAAAACCCATCAATTCATCGATGGTGATACTGCGCATTAAATACACGGTGACAAAGGAAGTCACTTCGTGTTCATTGTAGGCACCTTGAGAGATTTGTAGTAAGACCTCCTTAGCAGCTTCTCTGCTCAAAGTCTTATGTTCAAATAAATATTGTAAAATCTTTTTCATCTTGTATAAATATCAAAAATTAGTTTTTCAACCAGTTTGCAATTATTTTAGCTCCTTCGGGTGTTAAAACACTTTCTGGATGGTATTGTACACCCTTTACATCAAACTCTTTATGCTCCAAAGACATGATATAACCTTCCGAATCTTTTGAAGTAACCTTTAGTGAAGATGGAAGATCCGACTCATTCACTACCCAACTATGGTATCTGCCAACATTAAAACTGGTAGGCAAGCCTTCAAACAAAATCGATTCAGCGATTAATTCAACCGGTGTTGCAATGCCATGGTATACTTTAGATAAATTGGTTAAACTTCCTCCAAATGCTTCTGCAATTGCTTGTTGACCTAAACATACTCCAAAGATTGATTTAGTAGCAGCATACTCCTTTATCAAAGGCAAAAGTAAACCTGACTCAGATGGAATACCTGGACCCGGTGAAAGTAAAATCTTATCATAGGCTTTCACAGCTTCCAACGGAATCTCGTCGTTTCTAAATACCTCCACAGAAGCATTAGATTGCTCCTTAATTACTTGGACCAAATTAAAGGTAAAGGAATCGTAATTATCAAAAACTAATATTTTCATCTTGTTGTTTTTTAAATTTTTTCTGCCAAAACAATAGCCGTCTTTAATGCATTCAATTTATTGTTCACTTCTTGTAATTCACTTTCAGGTTGACTTGCCGCCACTACGCCCGCACCTGCCTGATAAGTCAATATGTTTTGTTGACTTAAAAATGTACGGATCATGATTGCTTGATTGCAACTGCCATCAAAACCTACAAATCCAATACAACCTCCGTAATAAGACCTCTTGGTCGACTCTATTGCATCAATTAACTGCATCGCTTTAAATTTAGGAGCACCACTCAAGGTCCCTGCAGGAAATGTTTTTGCAATCAAATGAAATGGATTAGCACCTGTTGCTACTTTACCTTCCACTTCACTCACTAAATGAATTACATGACTATAATAATGCACTTGGCGATATTGTTTTACTCGAACTTCAGTGCATACCCTACTTAAATCATTTCTTGCCAAATCCACCAACATCACATGCTCTGCATTTTCTTTTGGATCATTTAACAATTCTTGCGTCCTTGCAGCATCAATTGTTTCGTCACCCGAACGCTTAAAGGTTCCTGCAATAGGATGTACCACCGCTTTCCCGCCTTTTATAATGATCTGTGCTTCTGGAGAAGAGCCCATTAACTTATAATCACCATAATCAAAAAAGAATAAATAAGGGGAAGGATTAATACTCCTTAAAGTTCTGTATACATTGAACTCATCACCTTTAAATTGCTGTTGAAATCTTCTGCTCAACACTATTTGGAAAACATCTCCACGCATACAATGTTGAATCCCTTTTTGAACAGCAGCTCTATAAGCTTCATCTGTAAAGTTAGAAGACTCTTCACCAACTATACTAAATGGATACTGAGGTACATCCTTGCTTTTTATATAAGAAAGCAATACGTCTAATTCAGAATCGATTCCTTGAATTTTATTTTCACAGATATATAGTTCATCTTTAAAATGATTGAAAGCAATTACATATTGGTATAAACGATAACGCATTAATGGGATTGTCGGAACCCCCTCTTTAAATTCAATGGTATCGAAAAAAGGAATGGCATCGTATGTGGTATACCCATATAAACCTTGTGCAAATGCCGCTTCTTTCTGTGTTGAAGTTTCAATATCAAAATGTTGCATATAAGCCCAAATTCTATCAGGCGCATCTTGTACATTTTGAATCAATTCTTTTTGAGGATCTTGTTTTGGGTATTTATATTCAATTTCATTTAAACTTGAAATTTCGATACCACCAATTGCATTTACCCCAATAAAAGAATAACTATTTTCAGCAGCATGTGAATCTGTACTCTCTAATAAGATCGTGTCTCTAAACCGATCTCTTAATCGGAGATAGATTCCAACAGGTGTAAATGTATCGGCTAACATTTTAGTCACCTCTGTTTGTAGCTTCATTTTTTGCATCTTCTTCTCTTAGTTGAACATTCGTTAAAAAAATAAACCCCGACAGCTGCTGTCGGGGTTTATATATAAGTTGACAATCATGGTCATGTCACTACAATACCCCAACGGAGTTTGTATGCCACCACCAAAAATTGTTTATTGTTTTCATTAGAATACAAAACTAAGGTATTCGCTATTTTTTACCAAAAAAACATGCCATCACCAACTATCAACTGTTAGGCTTATAAAACACCCTTGGTACTTGGAAGGGCATCACTTGCAGGATTTCTTTTTACAGCCATTTTAATTGCTTTCGCAAATGCTTTAAAAATAGCTTCTATCTTATGATGTTCATTATCGCCCTTGCAACTAATATTGATATTTGCCTTTGCTGCATCACTAAAGGACTTGAAAAAATGGAAAAACATCTCTGTAGGCATCTCTCCAATCTTCTCTCGTTTAAAGTCTGCGTCCCAAACGATCCAATTTCTTCCACCAAAATCAATTAACACTTTTGCTTCGGCCTCGTCCATTGGAATCGCAAAACCATATCGCTCCATCCCTCTTTTGTCCATTAATCCTTTTGCAAAGGCCTCACCTAATGCGATACCCACATCCTCAATCGTATGGTGCTCATCTATATGTAAGTCGCCATCACATTGAATGTTCATATCCAAAGCGCCATGTCTAGCAATCTGCTCTAACATATGATCAAAAAAACCTAAACCTGTATGAATTGTTGCATCCCCTTTTCCATCTAAATTTAATTCAACATGTATCTTGGTTTCCTTGGTATTTCTTTCATGCACCACTTTTCTTAAACCTAATTTTAAGAAACTATAAATGTCCTCCCAGTTAGATGTTTCAAATGCAATGGTTGGTCTTAAAGCTATTTCTTGTTCAGGAGTCAATGAATGCAAATTAGATTTTAAATAGATGGCTTTACAGCCCAAATTTTTTGCCAATTCAATATCTGACCAACGATCCCCAATCACATAGGAAACACTAAGGTCGTATTTTGAGTCCTCTAATAGATGCTTCAACAAACCAATTCCAGGTTTTCTTGTTGGCGCATTGTCTTTAGCGAAACTGGTATCAATTAATATTTCATCAAATTCAAAACCTTCCCCTTTTAAGGTACGTAAC
This sequence comes from uncultured Sediminibacterium sp., assembly GCA_964579885.1. Classification (GTDB taxonomy): domain Bacteria; phylum Bacteroidota; class Bacteroidia; order Chitinophagales; family Chitinophagaceae; genus Sediminibacterium. The sequence continues at coordinate 112,522 of CAZOHD010000002.1, read as the reverse complement.
ATTAAATCCTGGTAAGGCTTAAAAGTTTCTGTTGGATAAGAAGCAGTGCCAAGTCCATCTTGATTGGTCACCATTACTTTATAGTACCCAAAATCATTCGCGATTTTTTTTAAATTCGAAATCACTCCAGGCACAAAAACAGTTTTATCAATATGATCTATCTGAAAATCTGTTGCTGGTTCTTCTAAAACCACCCCATCTCTATCAATGAATAAAATTGGACGCATATTTTAATGAGTTATTTTTTCTTTTTAGCGGCCTGCACTTGTGCAATCGTGACTGCTGGTGCTTTATTGGACCAGCTATTTCTAATATAAGTTAACAAATCTGCCATTTCATTGTCTTTCAAATCTGGACTGGCTGTCATCGCATTGCTATAATAAAATCCATCTAATGCGACACGTTCATTGTATCCATAACGGATAATACGAACTAATCTAGCAATGTCTTTTCCCACCACATTACTTGCGCCATCCAAAGGTGCATTCATATTTGGAACGCCACCGCCATCGGCTTGATGACAAGCAAGACATTTGGCTTCATATATTTTTTTACCTTTTTGCATGTTCTGCGCATTCGCAGTTAAGCCTAGAAAAAAGAAAGCCGATGTAATACAACAAGCAATTTTAAATTGATTCCTACTCATGAATTATTTATTAAAACTAATTTTGAAAATCGCACCCTTGCTATCATCACTAACATATAAGCTACCATCAGGACCTTCTGCTAAACCACAAGGTCTAGCTTTAGCAGCTCTTGGGCTTTTATTATTATCTGCACCAGCAAATCCATTTGCAAAAATTTCCCATTCTCCTGCTGGTTTACCATTTTTAAATGGCACAAAAGCTACAAAATACCCTTCTTGAGGCAATGGCGCTCTATTCCATGAACCATGGAAAGCAATGAATGCACCTTCTTTATATTTTGCTGGAAATTGATTACCCTTATAAAACAACAAAGCCATTGGAGCCATATGCGCTGGAAATGCAACCAATGGATCCAATGCATTTTTGCCACCTTCCAATTTACCATCACCACCATATTCTGGTGATAGAATTTTTTTCTTTTGGAAAGGATCATAATACACATAAGGCCATCCACAATCATCTCCTTCTTTCACTTCATACATTGTTTCAGCTGGAAGCTCTGCATTTTGTGCATCTGTGTACATCGTTGGATAAAAGGTATTCAATTGATCTCGACCATGTTGTGTTACAAATAAACTATTTGTTTTGTTATTCCAGTCTAAACCAATTACGTTTCTTAAACCAGTCGCGTATCTTTTACCTTCTGCATAAGATTGATTCTCCTTACTGCCATCAAATTTCCAAATACCACCTGCAGAATCTAAAATTGGACAAGGCATCATGCCCTTAGAGCCAACTGATCTGTCTTTTTCTTGACAAGCATTAGAGTATGCACCAATATTTACATAGATATTTCCTTTTGTGTCTAAGGTGATTGATTTTGAAGCGTGTTGTCTTCTGCTATGCAAATCTTTAATGATTGTTTTTGGCGCTGTCGGGTTAACCACTTCGCCTTTTGCATCTAGTTGATATAAATAAACAGCATCATCAGAACTTGCATATAATTGATTGCCTTTTACATAAATTCCTGTTCCACCATATTTTCCCCAACCACTAATTTTTTCTGCAAGACCATCGCCATTTGCATCTTCCATTCGCACAATACTTTGTCCTGCCTTATTAGGATAATTCAACTTGGCAAACAAAACACCTTGTTCATTGATTGCGATATGTCTTGCAGCACCAATTTGGTCTGCAAATAAAGTAGCAGAAAATCCTGCAGGCAATCTTAATCCCGCATTTTCTTGTGCATTTACTGAAAAGGCAAAAGTACAAGCCAATAATAAGTTGCTTAATTTATACATGATTTTTATTTAATTGATTTTGAATTTATTATTTTATTTAAAAGCTTATTCAAAGGTGTTTGTAATCCATTGGTACATTGCATCTACCAATGCTGTATTTTCTTGCTCCGTACCTACTGTAATTCTAAGGCTATCTTCACATAATTCTAAAGTAGACCTATCCCTTACAATAATCCCTTCGGTTAATAGATACTCGTATAACTTTCTTGCATGCGGAATTTTAACAAATAAAAAGTTTGTATCAGAAGGAAATACTTTGATCACATGTGGCATGGACGAAATTACTTCTGCAAGTGCTATACGCATGTCAACTAGAAGTTTGATCATATCATTCACTTGCCCCACTTCTTCCAAAGCTTGCAATGCCAATTCTTGTGTAACGATATTGATATTATAAGGTGCTTTCACCTTATTCATGTATCCAATAATTTCGGGGCTTGCAAAACACATGCCCAATCTTAGCCCAGCCAATCCCCATGCTTTACTCAAGGTTTGCAAGACCACGAGATTTGGATAGTCAATTAAAGATTGAACAAAAGATTTTTGTTTCGAAAAATTAATGTAGGCTTCATCTACCACAACGATTCCATCAAAATGATTTAAGATAGTTTCTATATCTATTCGATCTAATGAATTGCCGGTTGGATTATTTGGAGAGCAAATCCAAATAATTTTAGTGCGCGCATTAACCAACTGTTCAATATGTGCCACATTCAGTTGATAGTCTTCTAATAATGGCGCCTTTTGTATTTCAATATCATTAATGTTAGCACCAACCTCATACATTGGATAAGTAGGAGGACAAATAATAATATTGTCCTTACCCGGCTCACAAAAAGTTCTAAATAAAATATCAATACATTCATCACTTCCATTGCCCAAGAAAATTTGATTGGCTTCAATTTGTTTTACAAATGCCAATTTCTCTTTTACATGCAATTGATAAGGATCAGGATATCGATTGTACCATTTTGTCAATGGTGATCCTAAACTATTCTCATTAGCATCTAATAAAACTTTTGCTTCACCTGTATATTCATCTTTCGCGGAAGAATATGGCTTTAGAGTTTTGATATTTGGCCTAACTACTTTATCTAATTCAAATCCCATAGTACCTCATTTAAATGTTCCTTAAAATTACATTTTTGATTCAATATCTTTCACTCTAATTGCAACAGCTTGAGCATGTGCTTCCAATTGCTCCCCTGTAGCCATTTGAATGACAGTTTGTGCTATATTTTTCAAGCCCGTTTCGGTTAACTGCTGGAAGGTGATTTTCTTAACAAAGCTATCCACACTCACCCCGCTATAGGCTTTAGCATGGCCGTTGGTAGGTAAAGTATGGTTAGTGCCGCTTGCATAATCCCCTACAGATTCAGGAGAATAATTCCCAATAAATACCGAACCAGCATTGATGATTTTTTCCGCTACCACCAGTGCATTGTCAACTGACAAAATAAGGTGTTCAGGTGCATAGGCATTGATCATTTGAATCGCATCTTCCCTAGCTTCAATCACAATTGCTTTTGAATTTTCTAGCGCTTTAAATGCAAATGCTTGTCTAGGCAAAGCCGTCAATTGCAAATCTAGTTCCGCTTGCACTAGGTCTACAATGTTTTTATTTGTTGCAATCAATAAAACCTGACTATCTATTCCATGCTCGGCTTGTGATAATAAATCTGCTGCTACAAAAGAAGGTATCGCCGTTTCATCTGCATAGACACAAACCTCACTAGGACCAGCAGGCATGTCAATTGCTACCCCTTGTTGTTGGATTAATTGTTTGGCAGCAGTAACATATTGATTACCTGGACCAAATATTTTAAAAACCTTTGGCACTGTTGCTGTACCATAAGCCATCGCTGCAATCGCTTGAACACCACCAATGGTATAAATCTGCTGTATACCAACCAAATTTGCAGCATATATAATAGCAGGATCGATTGTCCCGTCTTTTCTTGGTGGCGTACATAACACCACTTCCTTACAACCCGCCAACTTTGCTGGAATACCCAACATCAAGACAGTTGAAAATAAAGGCGCGGTGCCACCCGGGATATAGATACCCACTTTTTCAATCCCCACGGCTTTTCTCCAACACCATACCCCAGGCATGGTCTCTATTTTTTCTTCTTTCTTTATTTGTGCCTGATGAAAAATTTCAATATTTACTTTAGCAGATTGTATGGCTGTTTTTAGCGCCGGCGATACCAACTGTTCTGCTTCCAGCATCATTGCAGGATCTATCGCAATTGTTTTTAAATTTACCTGGTCAAATTCTAAACTATACTTATACAAGGCAGCGTCGCCTTCATTGGCAACAGCCTCCAAAATTGTTTGAACTTTTGGCAATAGCAAAGCAGCATCAAAACTTGGACGTTTTAACAAAGATTCCCAATCCTGCTTTTTCGGTTCTTCAAATACTTGCATCTTATAAAATCATTTTTTCAATTGGTATCACTAAAATGCCTTCGGCACCAACTGCTTTTAATTGTTCAATCAAATTCCAAAAATCTGCTTCCGCAATCACCGTATGCACGCTACTCCATCCTTCAGTTGCTAATGGCACAATCGTTGGACTTTTCATACCAGGAAGCAAGGCAATGATTTTATCCAATTGCGCATTGGGCGCATTTAATAAAACATATTTATTCTTCTTGGCTTTTTTCACCGATTCCATTCGGAATAATAATCGCTCTAAGATACTGACCAATTCGGCCGGCAAGTTATTCCGTTTAACCAAAACCGCTTGTGAATTCAAAATCGTTTCCGATTCCTTTAAACCATTCATGAATAAGGTAGAGCCACTAGAAACTAAATCACAAACCACATCGGCAAGGCCAATCCCTGGAGCGATTTCCACACTTCCGCTAATCTCATGAATTTCTGCCTTTACCTTATGTTGATCTAAATACTTCTGTACCAATACTGGATAGCTAGTAGCAATTTTTTTACCTTCCAAAAACTGAGGGCCTGTAAATTCCTCCCCTTTTCTCACAGCAAAACTTAACCTGCATTTTCCAAATCCAAGTTCATAAGCAACTTCTACTTTTTTGGCTTTTTCATACACAACATTTTCACCTACAAAGCCAATATCAGCCACACCATCTTGAACATACTGAGGAATATCGTCGTCTCTTAAAAAGAAAACTTCAATTGGAAAATTACTAGCGTCCGCTTTTAATTTATTGACACCGTTACTAATATCGATGCCACACTCCTTTAAAAGACGCATGGAATCTTCATTTAACCTTCCTGATTTTTGAATCGCTAATTTTAATCGCATATATTAATTATAAAAATTAAAAGGGCTTACTGTTTAGTAAGCCCTTTGTTTAATATTGATACATACCAACATCTACAGCTTACCTATTTGATAGCAGATGAAAATGATGGATATGGTTGTTTAATAACATGTTGCAAATTTAAGGCCCTTTTACAAAATCCCCAACTAAAACAGCATAAAATACCTAATTTAGACCAAGCATTAGTCAATTTATACACGAACAATCGTTTTATGCAACTCCATCAAACCTTTACAATCCAAAATTGTTCAATTTCAATCTTAAAAGCAGAGAGATTTATTTATAAAAACTTGATAAGAAAATTACTTTTCGTAACGCTGTTTTCAAGTTCAACTATACTTAATGCACAAAATGCAAATCTATTAGTAGGTACCTATACTCAAAATGGAAGTAAAGGTATTTACCTCTATTATTTAGATACTGCTACAGGAACCCTTATAGAAAAAGGCCATACTGAAGCTGTGTCGAACCCGTCTTTTTTAGCTATTTCAAAAGACAAACAATTTGTATATGCAGTCAATGAAAATGAAATTGGTAGTATCAGTTCTTTTGCATTGAATCTTGAAAAAAATAAATTACAGTTATTAAATAAAGTGGAGACAAAGGGCGCCCATCCATGCCATATAAGTCTCAGTCCTGATGAAAAAAATATTTTTGTAGCCAATTACTCAGGAGGTAGCTTGACGAGTTTCCACCGATTTGCAGATGGCAGATTATCTAATGCGCAACAATTCATTCAAAACGAAGGTGCTAGCATTCATCCAACAAGACAAACAAAAGCACATGTTCATGGAAGCTTTTTTAGCCCAGATGGAAAATGGCTTCTTGTCAATGACTTAGGAATGGATAAAACACAAATCTATTCCTATCAAACTGCTGCCCATCCTCCTTTAAGACAAAATGCAATTAAAGACATCAATGCCAATCCTGGAGCGGGACCTAGGCATTTAAGCTTTTCAAAAAACGGACAGCTTGTTTATGTATTAGAAGAATTATCTGGAAGTATCAGTGTATACGAATTTAAAAAAGGCGCACTAAAACTATTACAAAGAGACTTTACTCATCCAGCGGATTTTAAAGAAAATCCAGGCAGCGCTGATATTCATATTAGCCCTGATGGAAAATTTTTATACGCAAGTAATAGAGGAATAGAAAATAATATTGTTCAATACCAAATTGACGCACAGGGTTTGTTAAAAACAGGAACAAAAAAATACACTCCTTCTGGTGGCATCATGCCAAGAAATTTCACCATTAGTGCAGATGGAAAATGGTTATTAGTCGCGAATCAAGCGAGTAATAATATTGTTATATTTAAAAGAAATTTGACGACTGGAAATCTAACTAAAATGCCCGGATCAGCTTCCGTTTCCATGCCTGTTTGCCTGGTTTTATTGTAAAAAAATAGAGACACTATTATTTTGTTTCAAACCAAACTGGCTTGTCAATTACGCCATCTCCATTATAGTTAATGCAAAGTTCCTCGTCTGCAGCGATAGGACGCTTTGTTTGAATTTGAATGGTCTTATGTTCAAAATCCATATCATATTTGCAATTTGCTTCCACACTATGATTATAAATAGAAACATAGCCCAGTGCCACAGCAGCTTGCCTGTCATCTTCCCCCCATTCAAAAATATAATCATGTAATAAAGTGCTGTCAACGGTTGTACGATCTGCTTCATTTAACACAATAACTGGGGCAATTTCAATGGTGGTTCCCTCTGGGATAGCTTCCGTCGTAAATACACCTCTTCCACGCTGCGGGGTGTCCATTATGTATAAAATTGGCAATATCATACTATAAAGTTAACATATCCTTGTAAGTATTTCGTAAATTGCAGCCATGTCAGCCGAATTAGAAGACGAAATCATATTATCAGAAGTTTTTTTAGAGATACTCTCTAGAGAAGACATCCAACTTTTGAAGGAATTCTTGGACGAGCAAAACATCAGTGATGTGGTGGAGCTTGTGAATGAATTTCCTGAGAAAGAGGGCATGATTATAGATACAATGACTGTACATCGTGCTGTTAGCGTCTTCAAATTATTGGACATCAATCAACAGAAGGATATCATTAAAGAACTTCCTGCAAGAAAGACTGCGAAGATCCTGAATGAATTGCCTCCAGATGACCGTACAGACTTTTTAGAGGAATTACCAAAAGCTGCCATCCGTGATTTAATTAAATTATTAGATCCAGAGGAACGCAAAATCACTTTATCATTATTAGGTTATCCAGAAGATTCAGTTGGTCGTCTAATGACCCCAGACTATGTATATGTATTCCCACATTATACGGTTGCGCAGGTATTAGATAATATCAGAAAATACGGCAAGAACTCTGAGACCATTGATGTGATTTATATTATTGACGAATTGGGTTGTTTAGTGGATGATATAAGAATTAGAGATTTATTATTGGCAAAGCCGAATGACATCATTAAAGATATTATTGATGGCAGGTATGTTGCATTGAATGTATATGACGACCAGGAGCATGCAAGTCAGGTTTTCAAAATGAATAACCGTGTGGCGATCCCAGTAGTAGATGACAATGATGTATTATTAGGGATTGTAACTATTGATGATATCTTATGGGTAACCAATGAAGAGTTCAGTGAGGATATGCAAAAAATGGGAGGTACAGAAGCATTGAACGAACCTTATTTAGATATTTCCATTTTCAAATTATTCAAAAAAAGAATTACCTGGTTGGTGGTTCTATTCTTAGGTGAAATGCTTACTGCTACAGCAATGGGTTATTTTGAAGGAGAGATTGCCAAAGTAATTGTGCTAACAACTTTTATTCCATTGATTCTATCAAGTGGTGGTAATACTGGCTCTCAAGCTTCTACATTAATTATACAAGCCATGTCTGTTGGCGAAATTACAATTGAGGATTGGTGGAAAATATTAAGAAGAGAAATCATTAGTGGTCTATTACTAGGTGTTGTGCTAGGAATGATTGGCTTTATGCGCGTCATGGTTTGGCATTATATTTCTCCTGGATTTTATGGAGAACACTGGATCATGATTGCAAACACAATCGGCTTAACCCTTGTGGGTGTGGTCATCTGGGGAACGATTACTGGATCTATGTTGCCTATCGTTTTAAAAAGATTAGGTGCCGATCCTGCCGTTTCTTCTGCACCATTTGTTGCTACCTTAGTGGATGTAACTGCAATCCTTATTTATTTTGGTCTAGCATTTTTATTCTTGCAAGGAACCCTTCTTTAATAGCAGGCCACTCTTCCTTTAGCATACTTAATACTATGGAGTCCCTCCTTGTACCATCCCCTGTTGGTAAATGATTTCGTAAGATTCCTTCTACTGTACAACCAATTTTTTGCATGGCTGCAATACTTCTTTTGTTTCGATTATCTGCTCGAAATTCTACACGTTCAAAACTAATTTTCTCAAATGCAAATTGTAAAAGTAACAATTTACAATGCTCATTCACACCAGTTCCCCAAACAGATTCGCTATACCATGTATACCCTAATTGAGTGGTTTTAAAATTGACTTGAATGTCATAGAATCTTGTACTGCCTACCACTTTGTTTTGTAATTTATCAACCACAATAAATGGATAGGCAGTGCCCGCTGCGCGCGCCTGAACTGCAGCATCCACATATTGTGTCAGCTCCGCTTTATTGGTGATGGGCGTCAATGCGTATTTCCAAAGACTCGGCTCATTTTGCACGAAGGGGACTAAAATTTCCGCATCTTCTTGCATTAAAGGACGCATTAACACGCGTTCGTCTTCCAAAATAAGGTCGATAGAAGTATCAAAAACTAGAGCTGTATGCATACATTAAAATATTAATGTTTATTTTTGCTTAAATTATTGAATTAAGCTCAAATCATCAAAATATGTGTGGAATTGTAGGTTATATTGGTCAAAGAGAAGCGTATCCGGTTGTCATTAAAGGATTAAAAAGATTAGAATACCGCGGGTATGATAGCACAGGTGTTGCCATCATTCAAGATGGAAGCTTACAAGTACATAAGAAGAAAGGGAAAGTGGCAGAATTAGAAGAATCCGTTGTAGGTAAAAACTTACATAGCCATATCGCAATTGGCCATACACGTTGGGCAACTCATGGTGAACCATCTGACCGCAATGCACACCCGCATTTATCAAATAATGGTCGTTTGGCCATGTTGCATAATGGTATCATTGAAAACTATACTCAAATTAAAACTGAATTGCTTTCTAAAGGATATACTTTCAAGAGTGATACAGATACGGAAGTGTTATTAAATTTTATTCAAGATATTCAAGACAATAATAATAGCAGTTTAGAAGAGGCTTTGCGTATTGCTTTAAAAAGAATCGTAGGTGCTTATTGTATATTACTGATTGACCAAGAAGATCCTGAAACAATCATTGCTGCTCGCAAGGGAAGTCCATTAGTTATTGGAATTGGGAAGGATGAACACTTTTTAGCAAGTGACGCCTCTCCTATTATCGAATACACTAAAGAAGTTGTATACGTAAATGATTATGAGATTGCGATTGTGAAAAAGGATGAGTTGATTTTGAAAAATTTAGGAAACGAAAAGCAAACACCTTTCATTCAAAAACTAGATATGGAATTAGCTGCCATTGAAAAAGGCGGTTATGATCATTTTATGTTGAAAGAAATATTTGAACAACCTGCAACTATATTTGATTGCTTAAGAGGTAGACTATTACACGAGCAACAACAAATTATTATGGCGGGTGTGGACAATCATTTAGAAGCTTTAACAAAAGCATCTAGAATTATGATTGTAGCATGTGGCACAAGTTGGCATGCCGGCTTAGTAGCCGAATATATGATCGAAGAATTATGTCGCATACCAGTGGAAGTAGAATATGCCTCTGAATTTAGATACCGTAATCCAGTGATTCATCCAGGGGATGTGATCATTGCTATTTCACAAAGTGGAGAAACTGCAGACACTTTAGTCGCATTAGAAAGTGCCAAAGAAAAGGGTGCATTCATTTTTGGTGTCGTAAATGCTGTGGGAAGTAGTATTGCACGTTTAAGTCATGCTGGTGCTTACACGCATGCTGGACCTGAAATTGGTGTAGCAAGTACAAAAGCTTTTACTGGACAGCTTGCTGTATTGACGATGATGGCATTGAAAATTGCAAAAGCAAAAGGCAGTATTTCAGATGAGCGATATATCCACTTATTAAATGAATTGGCATCTGTTCCAGAAAAAGTAAAAGAAATTTTAGCAGACACCACAAAGATTGAGGCAATTGCAAAACAATACAAAGGCGCAAGTGACTTTTTATATTTAGGTAGGGGGTACAATTTCCCTATCGCCTTAGAAGGTGCTTTGAAATTAAAAGAGATTACTTATATACATGCCGAAGGCTACCCTGCAGCAGAAATGAAACACGGCCCTATTGCATTAGTAGACGAAAATTTACCAGTGGTATTTGTGGCAACAAAAGACTTGTATTACGAAAAAGTAGTTTCTAATATCCAAGAGATTAAAGCAAGAAAAGGACAGATCATCGCTGTTGCTACCGAAGGAGATGCAGTATTACCAACGATGTCTGACAATGTGATGTTTGTGCCAGATATCGACGAGGTTATTGCACCTTTATTAAGTGTCATTCCATTACAATTATTAAGCTACTATGTGGGTGTTGCCAAAGGCATTGACGTAGATAAACCAAGAAATTTAGCAAAGTCGGTGACCGTGGAATAATTTTTCTTATATTTAAGTATGCTTGCATTCACTAAGTCATTTAAATATACCACACCCTTTGTCTTGTACCTTTTAGGCTATTTAGCATTTACAGGTACTGGTATTTTTTGTTGGATCCCTTTAATTTATGTGTTTGTTTTTATTCCTACACTTGAATTATTTATAGCGCCGGATCCTAAAAATTTGGACGAGGTAGAAGAGCAATTAGCTAAATCAAATAAATGGTATGATGTGATTGTATGGATGACAGTACCCTTACAATTTCTGTCTTTGTATTTATTTTTATCAAGTTTTAACGCCTCCCTTTCTACAGTAGATATTGCAGGAAGAATTGTTGCCATGGGTTTATTATGTGGGGCTTTCGGCATCAATGCAGCACATGAATTAGGACATAGAACAAATGCATTTGAGCAATTTTTAGCAAAACTTTTATTGCTAACGAGTTTATACATGCACTTTTTTATTGAGCATAATAAAGGACATCATAAACATGTTGCTACGCCGCATGATCCAAGTACGGCTAAATACAAGCAAACAGTATACGCATTTTGGATTCAAACTTTTGTAGGCACTTATTTAAGTGCTTGGCATATTGCAATAGATGAATCAAAAAAGAAAAATAGAAGCTTACCTATTATAAACAATGAAATGTTTTTATTTCAACTTATTCAAATAGGTTTTGTCTTAGGCATCTTTAGTTTCTTTGGCTTACCTATCATGCTTTATTTTCTAGGCGCTGCATTAATGGGCGCTACCCTACTCGAAACAGTCAATTATATTGAACATTACGGACTTACTAGAGAAAAAGGTACAGGAACAAACTACGAACGTGTTCAACCACATCATAGCTGGAATAGCAACCATGTAATTGGACGTTTGATGTTGTTTGAGTTAAGCCGACATAGCGATCACCATTACTTGGCCTCTAGAAAATACCAGGTATTACGAAATATGGACCAAGCGCCTCAGATGCCTACTGGCTATCCAGGCATGATTGTCCTTTCCCTCTTCCCACCTATCTGGTTTAGTATTATGCACCGACAAATGAAGAAATACGCACTTTAAAAGGCATCCATTTTAATTGTCGTACCTTGCAGTCCATTATGAGTACGAATTTTAAAGATTTAGGCCTTATTGAGCCTATCCTGTTAGCCCTTTTCGAAGAAGGCTACACCAAACCAACGCCCATTCAAGAACAATCTATCCCAATCATATTAGAGGGGAAAGACCTACTTGGTTGTGCACAAACCGGCACTGGAAAAACTGCCGCTTTTACCCTTCCAATTATTCAATTATTATTACAAAATAAGCCTGCAGAGAAGCGCAAAAAAATTAGAACATTAATTGTTACTCCAACGCGTGAATTAGCCATTCAAATTGCGGAGAATTTTGAAGCCTATGGCAGACATACGCCATTAAATTGTACAGTAATTTTTGGTGGTGTGGGTCAAGGACCACAAGTGACTGCACTTAGAAATGGTGTTGATGTAGTGATTGCAACACCAGGTCGTTTATTAGATTTAATGAACCAAGGACATTTAAGTATTAGAGACGTCGAATTCTTTGTTTTAGACGAAGCCGATCGAATGCTTGATATGGGCTTTGTACATGATATCAAAAAATTATTAGCCGTTTTACCAAAGAAAAGACAATCGCTTTTCTTCTCTGCTACTATGCCTCCTGAAATTGTGACTTTGTCGAATGCTATCTTAAATAAGCCAAGCTCAGTAACAGTTACACCAGTTTCATCTACAGTAGAAATCATTGATCAATCTGTTTATTTTGTAGACAAAGTGAATAAGAATTCTTTGTTGATGGAATTGTTGAAAGATCAAAATATCAAGAATGTATTAGTCTTTACTAGAACAAAACATGGTGCCGATAAAGTAGTAAACTTATTGGTTAAAAATAATATCTCTGCAGAAGCGATTCATGGTAACAAATCTCAAAATGCAAGACAACGTGCATTGAGTAATTTCAAAGACCAATCTACAAGAGTATTGGTTGCAACTGATATTGCAGCAAGAGGTATTGATGTGGATGAATTAGCACACGTAATTAATTTCGAGATTCCAAATATTCCAGAAACCTATGTACACCGTATTGGTAGAACAGGAAGAGCTGGTGCATCTGGAGCCGCCTATTCTTTCTGTGATTATGAAGAAAAAGCGTACCTGAAAGATATTGAGAAATTAATTGGCAAAACAATCCCTGTGATCGAAAGCCATCCTTACCCTATGCAGCAGTTTCATGCTAACAAAACCTCAAAAGACGCAGGTTGGGGCAAGCCAAAGAACGTAAGAGGCCGTGCACCACGCGAAGGAGGACAAAATGGAGGACAAAAAAGACGATTTAGCAATTCAAAAACGGGCAGGTAATATTATCTTTGAGATAAGTACCTAAATCGCTTTTATGAAAAAAACGCTTCTTGGCTTTTTGCTTCTTGCTAGTTCTACCATCATGGCTCAAGATCGTCCTATTTCCAAAGCGGACCTTTTAAGTAGTGCAAAATTGATGGACCTGCAATTTACAGGGCCTGAAATCGACTCCTTATACAATGATGTTTTAGACAATGTTGCCAATTATAAAGCGATGCATACATTGTCTTTAAATAACAGCACGCCACTTAGTCTTTGGCATTCTGCGATTTTACCTGGCATGAAATTCAATAAGGTTCAAAAACCAATTTTATGGGATGCTGCACTGAATGTAAAATTACCGGCAGATAAAAATGAACTTGCATTTTATTCAGTAGAGCAATTGGCTTCCTTAATAAAGAATAAAAAAATCAGTTCGCTTGAACTAACTACTTTCTTTATTGAAAGAATTAAAAAATATGGCGACACATTACAATGTGTTATAAGCCTTCAAGAAAATTTGGCATTAGCGCAAGCAAAACAAGCCGACGCTGAAATTGCTGCGGGAAAATATAGAGGGCAATTACATGGTATACCTTATGGATTGAAAGACTTGTTTGCTGTAAAAGACACAAAAACTACCTGGGGTGCGGCACCTTATAAAGATCAAGTAATTCAAGAAGATGCTTTTGTCTATCAAAAGATGAAAGCAGCGGGAGCAGTCCTAGTTGCTAAATTCACTTTAGGTGCTTTAGCTATGGGTGATTATTGGTTTGGTGGTAGAACAAAAAATCCTTGGAATTTAAATTATGGTTCATCTGGCTCTTCTGCAGGATCTACATCAGCTACTGTAGCAGGACTTGTTCCATTTGCAATAGGTACAGAAACTTGGGGCAGTATTGTTTCACCTGCAACCACTTGTGGTGCAACAGGACTTAGACCTACATTTGGGAGCATCAGTCGTTCTGGCGCCATGGCATTAAGTTATAGTTTAGACAAAGTTGGACCAATCACACGTTCTGCAAATGATGCAGCGATCGTATTTAATTATTTACATGGAACAGATGGTAAAGACGGCTCTGCTGTTGATATGCCTTTTAATTATGCCCCAAAGACAAATCTTAAGACACTTAAAATAGCTTACGCGAAAAACTATTTTGATAAAATCAAAGACACCAATCGTTCAGAATTTGAAGTTTTAAAACAATTCAAGCGCATGGGTATTGAATTAATCCCAATCAACTTCCCTGATAGTGGCGTTTACCAATTTAATATTATGGATATTATAATTGGTGCAGAATGTGCTGCTCAATTTGATGAGATGACACGTTCAGGAGTTGATGACGCATTAACAAGACAAACAAAAAACGATTGGCCGAATCAATTTAGAACTTCCAGATTTACACCTGCCGTGGAATACATCAATGCACAAAGACACAGAACAATCTTAATGCAGAAAGTAAATGAGATTGTTGCGCAATATGATGCGATTATTTGCCCATCAAGAGGCGGAGGAAACCAATCTGCTATCACCAATCTAACTGGACATCCTGTAGTTTGTGTGCCAACAGGATTAGATCCAAAATATAAATTACCTACTGGCATTAGTTTTGTAGGTAAACTATTTGATGAAGCAACTATTTTAACAATAGCACACCAATATCAAAAAGCAACAGGATGGGATGAAATGCATCCTACTATGTTTAAATAATTCGAAAGATCATGAATGAAATCAAAAAAGTAGCTGTAGATAAACTAGGTTATGGATTTATAAAGGATTTGCCAAAGGGTAAAGACGAATACTATTTACGCAATCAACAAAATAGAAGTGGGATACAATATCGTTCCTTGACTGCTTTAGAAATAGAAATTCTAGTTCGAAATAGAAATACAAGTGATGATTGGTCGAAATTATTGGTATCCAATGCATTCAACCCTGAATTGGTTAAAAATTGTTCTTTTTTCGGATTGGTTCGTATAGGAAATTTAGAAACAATTTGTCTTTGCTTTAGCGATTTAACAGTACCAGTTGGCCTATATAATTCAACGATTATAAGTTCAGATTTTGGCAACAATGTAGCCATTCACAATGTGAATTATCTTTCTCATTATATAATTGGGGACGAAGTAATAATAAGTAATGTCAATGAGCTTGTTACTACGAATCATGCGAAATTTGGAAATGGCATTCTAAAAAAAGGTGAATCTGAATCTGTAAGAATCTGGCTAGAATTATGCAACGAAAATACAGCCAGAAAAGTACTGCCTTTTAATGGCATGACCGCAGCCGATGCTTTTTTATGGACTAGAAATAGACATGATGAAGCTTTACAACAAAAGTTTATTGAATTAACCGAAAAACAATTTGATAACAAAAGAGGTTATTATGGCAAGATTGGAAACAGAACTGTCATCAAAAACTGTAGAATCATCAAAGATACTTGGATAGGAACAGATGCTTATTTAAAGGGGGCAAACAAAATAAAAAATGTCACCATCAATTCAAATGAATTTGCAAAAACACAAATTGGAGAAGGTTCTGAATTGGTGAACGGTATCATTGGATATGGTTGTAGAATATTTTATGGCATTAAAGCGGTACGTTTTATTATGTCAGATTATTCTCAATTAAAATATGGTGCAAGGTTGATTAACTCTTTCTTAGGACCAAATGCAACCATCTCATGTTGCGAGGTATTAAACTCATTAATTTATCCTGCACATGAACAACACCATAACAATTCCTTTCTATGTGCTGCATTGGTCATGGGACAAAGTAATATTGCAGCAGGTGCTACATTGGGCTCTAACCACAATAGTCGTGGAGCAGATGGAGAAGTCATTATGGGTAGAGGATTTTGGCCAGGACTTTGTGTAAGTATCAAACACAATTCCATCTTCCCTAGTTTTACCATCCTAAACAAAGGGGATTATAACCATGAATTGAATATTCCAATTCCATTCTCACTTATTAGTATCGATTATACAAAAGACGAATTAGTAGTGATGCCAGGCTACTGGTTTTTATATAATTTTTATGCATTAGCAAGAAATGCATGGAAATACCAAGATAGAGATAAGCGAAAAAATATTGATCAATATTTTGAATATGATTATTTAGCACCAGACAGTGTAAGTGAGTTAATTCAAGGTAGAGCAATTATTGCTGCTGCAGTTGCAAAAGCACAATTGTTAAAAGAAAAGAAAACTACACAATTAAACCAAGAGCAACTAGTTGCATTAGGTTGCAAATTGATAGCTACTAAGACGAAGAAAGAAATTGACCAACTAGATGTTTTTGTAGAAGGATTTGAGAATAGTAAGCGAAAAACAAGATTGATTAAATCTTATGATGCCCTTGTCATTTTTGAAAAAATGATTTTCATGTACGGTATGGATCAGTTAATTGAAAAATTAACTCAAAATGGATTAAAGAATTTACCTACAAAAATCAAAGCCATTAAAACTTCAAATGCCGCTAAAGAATGGATGAATATTGGGGGACAATTAATGCCGACTAAGTCTATTCAATCCATGTTACAGCAGATAAAATCAGACAAACTTACTAGTTGGACAGAAGTGCATGATTTTTATCAGCAACAGACAGATAAATACCTTTCTAAGAAGAATTTACATGCTTTATACTGCCTAGAATCGATTCAAGGAGAATCAATAAGTGGACTAAGTACCAAGAAATTGAACGCTTGGTTAGATCAATACCTTGCGATTAAAGAAGAAATAACTGTTAAAATTAAAAGTTCAAGAGAAAAAGATTATACCAACCCATTCAGAAAAATGGTCTACGAAAATCAAGCCGAAATGGATGCAATTGTTGGAGACTTAAAAGACAATAGCTTCATTGAGCAACAAATTGCTGCTCAAAAGAAACTAACTGATTTTGTACTTGAAATCAAAAAGGCATTAAAAACCAAATAGATTCATCCCCAAGCCTAATTGCCATTGAGTCGTTTTCCATTTTGTCTGGTCTTGCAAATCATTGATGTTTTGCAAACCAACAACGTAACGGCCATAGACAAAGAAGCCTCCAAGATTGAGTTTTGCACCACCCACAAAAGAAAACTCCCCTTCTTTAAAAGCTAATTGCGCATTTTCAATGCCATCTTTCTTTTGGTCAAGCAAAATACCATACTGTGGCCCTGCTTGTAACAACAAAGTAGGAAAAGGCTTTACTTGAACAAGTAATGGCAACATTAAATAATTTAAATGATAAGTTTCAGGTCTTAAATTATTATCACCCAGAAGATCCCTAATAGATGGATTCGTAGATAATTTAGTTTGAGATAATAAAACCTCAGGTACTAAACTAATTTTTTCAGTTAAGCCAAATTGCATCGTGACACCACCATGATAAGAGGCAGCATGACGATCTACTGCTAGAGAATTTACACTTGTAAAATTTTGTCCCACTTTAATTCCAAGACCAATTTTGTCTTGCGCCCCTGCAATGATACAAATTGGCATTAAGGCAACTAGGAGTATTTTTTTCATAAATAGAATGTTTAATGGTTGACTACAAAATTATAACGTGTTAAACTGAAAAATGTTACACATTGAATGCCAATTGTTATAAAATTAAATTAGTTCTAATACTGTAATTTCTGGCATAATCCCTACTCTACCAGGGTACCCCAAGAATCCAAAACCTCTATTCACATACAATTGTTGTGCTCCTTGTTGGTATAAACCAGCCCATTGTTTATATACCCACTGAACTGGACTCCATTTAAAATAGGGATTTTCTAATCCAAATTGCATTCCATGGGTATGTCCTGATAGCATCAAGTCTACATGTGGGTATTCTACAATCACTTGCGCTTCCCAATGGCTAGGGTCGTGACTCATTAAGATAATGACATCATTCGGATCTATTCCAGCCATCGCTTGATCCATTTTACCATATTTAGGGAACCTTGCTTTAGCGCCCCAATTTTCTATACCTACTAATTTAATCTGCGCACCACCCTGTTCAATAGAAACATTTTCATTCATTAATAATTTCCATCCCATCGATGCATGCACTTGTTTTAATGCATTCAAGTTCTCTTCCTTTGCAGCTTTTGAAGGCCATTGAACATAATCTCCATAATCATGGTTACCAAGGGTGCTGAAAACACCTTTTGGAGCAGTTAATTGACCAAACACATCCTTCCACTCTTCCATTTCTGTCGCTCTATCATTCACTATATCTCCTGTAAAAAGAATCAAGTCTGCATGCTGTTTTTGAATTAATTCAATCCCTTTTTGTACGGATGCTTTTTCTTTTAAAGAACCGCTATGTATATCACTAATGTGCAAGATTTTAAATCCTTTGAATGCTTCTGGTAAATTTTTAATTTTTACTTTTTTATGCACCAATTGATACTTGTACTTGTTGCCAAACCCATATAACAAGGAGAAAAATAAAGTGGAAGAAACGCCCAGTCCTAACCAGTTTAAAAAAGTGGATCTTGGAATACCATTTTCAGTATTCATGAATTTCGCACCAGCTGCAGAGGCGACCTGCCCCATTGTCCAAAATGTACCTCTTCTTAAATCATCTACCAGAAAAAAAAGCACCATTGTTATTTGTGTGATTACCCATCCAATCCCAATAGAAAAAACATATTGTCTAAAATAGGGGTTCACAATAAAAGGGAATAAAAGGAAAGAGCCCAAACTGGCAATACATAAAAACCAATAACCGTAACTAACAGCTGTTTTTACCCCCAAGCTGGCCCCATTTAACATGATTTTTAGCACATGGAAGATGTAGAAATCAATCAAAATCAAGAAACTAATGAGGATGAATACGAAAACTGGGTTCTTCATGGTGGTAATTAAGCAGTAAAATTAAGTCTAATCGGCTGTTTTATAACAGATTTAATCCCAAATTGTTCCTATTTATGCCGTATTTTTGAAGCAAATTAAGGAGTTCACCCTATGGCAAGAATTATCGGTATAGCAAATCAAAAAGGTGGTGTGGGTAAAACCACTTCAGCCATCAATATTGCTGCAAGTTTAGCTGTTTTAGAATACAGAACATTACTTATTGATGCTGACCCTCAGGCAAATAGTACAACTGGGGTTGGATTCGACCTTCATAATATTAATACAAGTCTTTATGATGCTATGATCAATGGTACGCCATTGGTAGATGTGGTATTAAAAACAGAAATCCCTCATTTAGATCTTATTCCTTCTCATATAGACTTAGTTGGAGCAGAAATTGAATTGGTTAATTTTCCTGATAGAGAAAATGTGTTAAAGAATTTATTGACGGCAGTAGACGATCAATATGATTTTATCATTATTGACTGTTTACCTTCTCTAGGCCTTATTACTGTGAACGCATTGGTAGCAGCAAATAGTGTGATTGTACCTGTACAATGTGAATTTTTTGCATTAGAAGGTTTAGGTAAATTATTGAACACAATTAAAATTGTTCAAAGCAGGTTAAATCCAGATTTACAAATAGAAGGTATTTTAATGACCATGTATGATGGTCGATTAAGACTAAGCAATCAAGTGGTAAGTGAAGTGCGTAAGCATTTTGACGAAATGGTTTTCAATACCATCATCCATCGTAATACAAGATTGAGCGAAGCGCCTAGCGTTGGAAAGCCTGTAATCTTGTATGATGCAGATAGTAAGGGTACCGTGAATTACTTGAACTTAGCAAAAGAAATTTTACAGAAAAATGGCATGACCAAAATGAGTAATGCCGAGAGAATAATAGATTAGTACTATGAGTAAGAGCACACCTAACAAAGACTTGATTGGTAAAGGACTTCGTTCTTTATTACAAAATATGGACGCAGAGTATAAAAACCCTGCTGGTAAAGTTCAACCTGCTGCGATTGAAAAGGCAGTTGCAACAAATAGGATTGCATTGACTGATATCGTGGTGAATCCAAAGAACCCTAGAAAAGATTTTGACGAAAAAGCATTGCAAGAATTAGCTCAGTCCTTGAAAATGCATGACTTAATTCAGCCGATTACCGTTGCGAAATTAACCAATGGTAAGTTTCAATTGATTGCTGGTGAAAGAAGATTTAGAGCTGCTAAAATTGCTGGATTAAATGACGTTCCAGCATATATTAGATTAGGAAATGATAAAGAATTATTAGAACTCGCATTACTAGAAAATTTACAAAGGGTTGATCTGAATGAAATAGAAGTTGCTTTGAGTTATCAAAGAATGATGGATGAGTTAAATTACACACAAGAACAAGTTGCAGAGCGAATGGGTAAAGACCGCTCAACTGTGTCTAACTACATTCGTTTATTGGAACTACCTCCTGCTATTCAAGCTGCATTAAGAAATGGCAGTTTGAGTGTGAGCTTAGCTAAATTATTAATTGGAAAAGAAGTTGACAAACAGCTTTTCTTGTTAAAAGAAATAACTGAAAAAGGTTTAACAGTGCGTCAAACAGAAGCATTGATCAAACAAATGACATCTGGTTCAGGAGCAGGAGCAAAACAAGCAACTTCATCTAATAACAATCAATTATCACCGGTTTATCAAAGACTGGAAAATAAATTGAAGGATCATTTTGGTACCCAAGTACAATTACAGCATCAAAAAAATGGATCTGGAAAAATTACGATTAGCTACAATGATCTAAATTCATTGAATAAGATCTTAGATGCAATGCAAGTAAGTATTAGTTAGATGAAGGGATTTTATACCATATTGTTTTTGTTGTGTATGCAACAGACCTTGTGGGCACAGGATAGTACGATAAATTATAAAGTGCACTCTCCAAGAAAAGCAACAAAGCGATCTGCTATTTTGCCTGGCCTAGGTCAAGCCTACAATAAACAATACTGGAAATTACCACTTGTTTACGGTGTATTATCAGTGCCAGTAGTGACCTATGTTTACAACAATGATTTATATGCTAAAACGAAATTTGCTTATGAGGCAAGGATCATGGAAGCAAATGGAGACAATTCCAATGTAGGTAAGATAGATGCAAGCTTAAAAAATTTAAGTGCCGGTTCATTGCAGAGTTATCGAAATATTTTTAGAAAAAACAGGGACTACTCTATCATGTGGTTTGTGATTGCATGGGGCATCAATGTAGTGGATGCATCAGTGTCCGGACATTTAAAAGAATTTGATGTAAGTAATAATTTGAGTTTAAGAATGGCTCCAATGCGCGCCGATGCTTATCAGCAAACAGGCGTTTCCTTACAGTTTAATTGGAAGTACACAAAGTAAAATAATAAACATGAAGATTGCATTAATTGGATATGGCAAAATGGGAAAAGCAATTGAAGCTGTGGCTTTAGAAAAAGGGCATGAAATTGTTTTTAAAATAGATGTATCCAATGCGGCGGATTTTACAAAAGAACTTGCAGACAAAGCAGAGGTTGCTATTGAATTCACGGGCCCACATAGTGCTGTCCAAAATATTTTAAAATGTATTGAATACGGCCTGCCTGTTGTAAGTGGATCAACAGGCTGGTTGAACGAATGGAGTCAAGTTGAAAATGCTTGTAAAGTAAAAAATAGCAGTTTAGTTTATTCTAGTAACTATAGTATCGGCGTGAATTTGTTTTTTGAGGTCAATAAACAATTGGCGAAACTTATGGACCCTTATTTAAATTATGATGTATCCATGACGGAGATTCACCATACAGAAAAAAAAGATGCACCAAGTGGAACCGCTATTACCTTGGCCGAACAGATTTTAGAAAACTTAGGAAGAAAAGATCAATGGATCAATGATGTAGCAAGCAATCCAAATGAAATAAGTATTAAGTCGGAACGCATAGATCCTGCACCAGGAACTCATACTGTGACTTACAGCTCCCCAATTGACACAATCGAAATTACCCATACCGCACATACTAGACAGGGATTTGCAGCAGGCGCAGTTATGGCCGCTGAATTCGCATCAACAAGGAAAGGAATTTTCACAATGAAAGATGTTTTAGGATTATAAAATTTTTATATGCTATCTAAAAAAACGCAATACGCATTACAGGCACTTTCCTTTATAGTAGAGCAAGGTGGTGAAGAACCTATCTTAATTGCCACTATTGCTGAAGCAAAAAATATTCCTATTAAATTTTTAGAGAGCATTTTATTAGCGCTAAAAAAAGCCGGCTTCCTAGAAAGTAAAAAAGGAAAAAACGGGGGTTACTTTTTCGCAACTCCACCTCAAAAAATAAAACTCTCCAGCATCTTTAGAACCATCGAAGGTCCTATTGCGCTTCTTCCATGTGTGAGTTTAAACTTTTACGAAAAATGTACCGACTGTAATGAGAAAAAATGTGGCATAAATCGAGTGATGATTGAAGTTCGAGATAACACATTAGCCATTTTAGATAAAAGAACTGTCGCTGATTTGAGTTTGAAAAAAATGATAAAATAATTCCATTAACTTTGACCACGCAAAACGCCGATTATGATACCTAACTATTTACAAGATTTATTCAAAGCACAATCCTACGACCCAAACAATTTTTTCTTGATAGCAGGACCTTGTGTTGTGGAAGATGAGGCGTTGGTAATGGAAATTGGCGATAAAGTATCTACTATTTGTAAGAACCTTGGCATTCCTTATGTTTTTAAAGCGAGTTATAGAAAAGCAAATCGCACAAGCGCCAATTCATTTACAGGCATTGGCGATGATACTGGTATGGAATTGATCAAAAAAGTAGGCACAAAATACAATGTGCCAACTACTTCTGATATTCACGCACACGAAGAAGCAGCTATTGCAGCTCAGTTTATAGATATCTTACAAATACCTGCATTCTTATGTCGTCAAACAGATTTATTGGTGGCAGCAGCTGCTACTGGGAAAATTGTTAATGTAAAAAAAGGCCAATTCTTAAGTGGCGCTTCTATGAAATTTGCAGTAGACAAAATTAAACTTGCTGGCAATGATAAAGTGATGCTTACCGAAAGAGGTAACACTTTTGGCTACCAAGACTTAGTAGTAGACTACAGAAATATTCCAGCAATGGCCGAGAATAACGTGCCTGTAATTATGGATTGTACACATTCTCTACAACAACCAAATCAAACCTCAGGTATCACAGGTGGCAACCCAAGCTTAATTGAAACAATCGCTAAGGCAGCAATCGCAACTGGAGCAGATGGATTGTTTATTGAAACACATCCTAACCCTGCTGTAGCAAAAAGTGATGGCGCCAATATGTTGAGATTGGATTTATTAGAACCTTTATTAGAGAAATTAATCCGATTGAGAAAGGCAGTAATCTAATACTTTAAAGGATTGCGTTTTCCTAAAAGGATATAGTGCTTCATGCTTCTCCAAAAAGCCAAGACCATATAGATAATGACCGGCGACCCAAAGGTCAAAAAAGAGATATAAATAAACCAGGTCCTGATCTTAGAACTGGCGATCCCCAATCGTTCTCCTATTGCGGAACAAACGCCAAAAGCATGTAATTCTAGGAAATCTCTCAATTTTTGCATTATATAGGTTTAAGCAGTAACCAAATCTAGACAAAAAAGTGGAGATAAAGTGCATTTTTTGCTCGTTCCGAGGGTCATTTTGGCTTACCTTTGCATCAGTTTTTAAACCTAAAAATGACAACTATGGCTTTTGATATCGAAATGATCAAAAAAGTATATGCTGAAATGCCAGCAAAAGTAGAAGCGGCTCGTAAATTGTTGGGACGCCCCTTGACTTTATCTGAGAAAATTTTATTCTCTCATTTACATACAGACCAAAAATTAGAAGGCTTCGAAAGAGGCGGTTCTTATGTTGATTTCGCACCAGACCGTGTTGCGATGCAAGATGCAACAGCACAGATGGCATTATTGCAATTCATGCAAGCAGGTCGACCTAAAGTTGCTGTACCAAGTACAGTGCATTGCGATCACTTGATCTCTGCAAAAGTAGAAGCAAAACAAGATTTACAAGTTGCAACAACAGAAAGTAAAGAAGTATATGATTTCTTAGCTTCTGTGTCTAACAAATATGGTTTAGGTTTCTGGAAACCTGGTGCTGGTATCATCCACCAAGTGGTTTTAGAAAACTATGCCTTCCCTGGTGGTATGATGATTGGTACCGATTCTCACACAGTAAACGCGGGTGGTTTAGGTATGCTAGCGATTGGCGTGGGTGGTGCTGATGCATGTGATGTGATGGCAGGATTGGCTTGGGAATTAAAATGGCCTAAACTAATTGGTATCAAGTTAAAAGGTAAGTTGAGTGGATGGACTGCTCCAAAGGATGTGATTTTAAAAGTTGCTGGTATCTTAACTGTAAAAGGTGGTACTGGTGCGATTGTAGAATATTTTGGCGAAGGTGCTACAAGCATGAGCTGTACTGGTAAAGGAACAATTTGTAATATGGGTGCTGAAATTGGTGCAACTACCTCTACTTTCGGATACGATGCAAGCATGAGCCGTTATTTAACATCAACAGGTCGTGCAGATGTTGCTGCTTTAGCAGATGGTATTGCAGAACACTTAACAGCAGATGCTGAAGTATACGCTAACCCAACAAAGTATTTTGACGAAGTAATTGAAATTGATTTAGATACTTTAGAACCACATTTGAACGGACCATTCACACCAGATTTGGCAACGCCTATTTCTAAAATGAAAGAAGCAGCTGCTGCAAACGGATGGCCTACAAAAATTGAAGTGGGTTTAATTGGTAGCTGTACCAACTCTTCTTATGAAGATATTAGCCGTGCTGTAAGTTTAGCAAAACAAGTTGCTCAAAAAGGTTTGACAACTAAGGCAGAATACATGATCACACCAGGTTCTGAACAAGTAAGATACACTATTGAAAGAGATGGTTTCTTAGATGTGTTTAGTCAAATTGGTGCAAAAGTATTTGCAAACGCATGTGGACCATGTATCGGTATGTGGGAGCGTGTTGGTGCAGAGAAAAAAGAAAAAAATACAATCGTACACTCTTTCAACAGAAACTTTGCAAAGCGTGCTGATGGTAATCCTAATACCTTCGCATTTGTGGGTTCTCCAGAATTAGTAACTGCATTAGCGATTGCGGGTGACTTAACTTTTAATCCATTAACGGATACATTAACGAACGATAAGGGTGAACAAGTTAAATTAGATCCTCCTACTGGCGATGAATTACCAGTAAAAGGATTTGCAGTTGAAGATGCAGGTTTCCAAGCACCAGCAGAAGATGGTTCAAAAGTAGTTGTAGCGGTAGATCCAGCATCTAAACGTTTACAATTATTAGATCCATTTACAGCATGGGAAGGAACAGATCTTAAATCATTAAGATTATTGATCAAAGCAAAAGGAAAATGTACAACGGATCATATCTCTATGGCAGGCCCATGGTTGAAGTTCCGCGGTCACTTAGACAATATCTCTAATAACTTATTAATCGGTGCTGTGAACTTCTTCAATGAAAAAACAGACAACGTTAAGAGTCAAATTAATGGCAACTACGATACGGTGCCTAATACACAAAGAGCTTATAAAGCTGCTGGTATTGGAACAATTGTAGTGGGTGATGAAAACTATGGAGAAGGTAGTTCTCGTGAGCACGCTGCTATGGAGCCAAGACATTTAGGTGTTCGTGTAGTATTAACAAAATCATTTGCACGTATCCACGAGACAAACTTGAAAAAGCAAGGTATGTTGGCATTGACTTTTGCAGACAAAGCAGATTACGAAAAGATTCAAGAAGATGATAGCATTGATGTAACTGGCTTAACAAGTTTCGCACCAGGCACACCGTTGACTTTAGTGTTAACACATAAGGACGGAACAATTGATACGATCAAAGCAAACCATACTTATAACCAACAACAAATTGAGTGGTTTAAAGCTGGTGGCGCATTGAACATCATCAGAAAGCAAGTTGCTGGATAGCATCTCTCTAATGATTTTTAAAAATCCCTTCTCAAATTTTGAGAAGGGATTTTTGTTTTCAATCCCTGCGGGTATTTTCTTAAATTTGAACTATGATAAACACAGCACTAGTATCCTTTGGCATGAGTGGAAAAGTTTTCCATGCGCCATTTTTAGCAACCAACACAAATTTCAATTTAGTTGGTTGTTGGGAGCGCTCTACAAAAAACATCGAAGCAGCCTACCCTGGCACCAAATCATATAACAGTTATGAGGAATTACTAGCGGATGCTACCATTGATTTAGTCATCGTAAATAGTCCGAACGACACGCATTATACTTATGCTAAAAGTGCCTTACTTGCTGGTAAACATGTGGTAGTAGAAAAAGCATTCACAGTAACAGCAAAAGAAGCAGAAGAATTAGATGCATTAGCAAAGAGCAAAGGATTGAAATTAGCTGTTTACCATAACAGAAGGTATGATGCAGACTTTCTAACGTTGCAAAAATTAATCCAAGAAGGAGAAATCGGCACCCTTCAAGATGTGCAAATTTCTTTTGAAAGATATAGAACTACATTGAGTCCCAAAAAACACAAGGAATCAGTTACACCAGGTGCTGGATTATTATATGACTTAGGGCCACATTTAGTGGACCAAGCGATTTTATTATCCGGTATGCCATTGGCAGTTTTTGCAGATATCAGAATTACTAGAAAGGTATCCATCATTGATGATTATTTTACATTGATTCTTTACTACCCATCTCATCGTATCACCTTAACGAGTGGTATGTTATTTATGACGGAGAGTCCAGGTTATAAAGTATATGGAACCAAGGGTTGCTTCATTAAAAAAAGATCCGATATACAAGAAGCGGATTTGATCGCTGGTAAAAAACCAAATAGTCCTAATTGGGGCGCTGAAGCAAAAGAAGATTATGGTGTTTTATATACCGATATGAATGGCATCATTACCAATAAAGTGATACCAAGCATTCCAGGCAATTATGGAACATTCTATGATAAGTTGGCAGATGCAATTTTAAACAATGGCCCTTTACCAACCACGGCAGCAGAAGCCACTAATGTCATTCGTGTATTAGAAGCGGCAAGAAATAGTGCTTTCAATAAAAGAGTAGTAGGCGTTTAATTAAACATTCGTATTCGAAAAAATAAAATGGCACACCCCTACTTAACAGCAATTAAAAAAATATACGCAGCCAACGGTGATGCGACCAATGCAAAAGGCGCAAAAGCTTATTTGTTGAATCAGTTTGAGTTTTATGGCATTAAAACACCACTTAGACGAGAAATTTGCAAGGCGTTTTATAAAGCCAACCCCATAAAAGACCACAATGAATTAAGCACACTCATAAAAGAATGTTTTGCCGAACCCCAAAGGGAACTGCATTATTTTGCCATCGAACTTTTAGGGCATCATAAAAAAATGTGGTCTAAAAAAACATTACCACTTATTGAATGGATGATTATTCATAAAAGTTGGTGGGATTCTGTTGATAGTACAAATAGCAATGTGATTGGAAAATTCTTTTTAACCTACCCAGAATTGATTGAGGAATACACTTACAAATGGAATCGCTCAAGTAACAAATGGTTGCAAAGAATGAGTATCCTATTCCAGTTGATGTACAAAGAAAAAACCAATACGACCCTACTTGCGGACTACATTGAATATTGTCAATCTGAAGAAGACTTTTTTATTCGCAAAGCCATCGGCTGGGCATTGCGTAGTTATGCCAAAACAAATGCAAAATGGGTAATAAACTTTATTAAAGCACATCCGCAACTTTCTAATTTATCTAAGAGAGAGGCATTAAAGCATCAATAAAAAGCCCCGCAAAATGCGAGGCTTCTAGTTATTTAAACAAATCTTGTAAAATTAAAATTACATTTTCTTAGCGTCTTCCAAGAACTTCGCTAATCCAATATCTGTTAAAGGATGCTTTAACAATCCTAAAATTGAATCTAAAGGACAAGTACAAACATCGGCGCCAGCTTCTGCTGCTTTTACAATATGTAAAGCATTACGTATAGATGCTGCTAAAATTTGAGTATTGAAACCTTGTACATCGTATATGTGACGGATCTGACTAATCAATTCCATACCATCCCAAGAACTATCGTCTATACGTCCAATAAATGGAGATACATAAGTAGCACCTGCTTTCGCAGCTAAAATAGCTTGACCAGCAGAGAATACCAATGTACAATTCGTACGGATACCGTTATCTGTAAACCATTTGATCGCTTTGATACCATCTTTAATCATGGGTACTTTCACCACAATATTTGGATGGATCGCTGCTAATTTTTTACCTTCTTCAACCATTGTTGCAAAGTCGGTAGATAAAACTTCGGCGCTGATATCACCTTCTACTAATTCACAGATTGCTTTATAATGTGCTGCAATTGCTTCCTCACCTTTAACACCCACTTGAGCCATTAAAGAAGGATTGGTTGTTACACCATCTAAGATACCAAGGTCATTGGCTTCTTTGATTTGAGCTAAATTACCTGTGTCAATAAAAAATTTCATATCCTAGTTTTTTTGGGGTGCTCATGCATCCAAGTTTTAAAAAGTGGCAGGCTACTCACATCGCACCGCTCAACCGCCTATCCTTGCTGTATTCCTACCCTGGGGAGGTTCAGCAGGAGCTGGTCGTGTAAGACCTGCCGGTGCGAAGGTAATAAAAACACATCGTTTTTCCTACCAATTTTGGAGCGAATTCAGGCTAGAAAATCCAATAATTTGGTCGTACCTACTACCAGCGACCCTATAATAGACCAAGATGGTATAACTATTCTCCGTCTCCCAATGGTCCCCTTCTGTCCACCTAAAATCATGCATAGGGTTTGGCTCAGCCTCGGATCTAAGTATATAATTATAGCTATAATATCCCTGTTTTAAATAGAGCCATTTTTCATATCGCCCTATTGAAGAATTCCATTGCATTTTTGCGTTTAGGTCTAATTGATTTCCAGTAAGCGCCCCAGAAAGGAATAAGCTCTTTCCTTGATATGCTATTCCATTGGGTGGCTGGTAAGTAAACAATACATTGGCGTAATCATTCTGATCCTCAGATCGAATAGATTCAGAATTGCTAATTAAAAATTGACCATTTAAGTCTTTGAAAGTGAAATAAGGAATTGCAGTTCTTGATATATCCGTTTTTAGTATAATATTGGAGCTATATCCCAATTGTTGGATTTGATCAATACGATCTGTTTTAAATCTTAAATTTTGTAAATCCAACCATCTTGCTTCTTTGCCTGCAGGAAATACAAAATCCCTATCCGCATTATATTCAATTTGGTAACTTCTTACAAAACTTGGCGCATTAGAGATGAGCATATCATTGAACCTTGTATTTTGAATGACTGCAGTATGTAAAAATTCAGGTTGAAAAAAAGGAATCTTTTTGACATCCAATGTGAGTTGAATTTTTTGATGGGACTTTGAAATGGCTTCATCAAATGGCTCTTGTATACTAGCTACGATGGGCACTTGCTGTTCCACTACATAAAAACGTTTAGTAAATACAAGTTCATTCCCCCGCCCCTGTCTATAAACTTTCATTAAATAATTACCCGACTTAATTGGTTTGCAAGTTGGGGTTGGAAAACTAAATGAATAATGATAGTATGCTTGTTGTGCTATAGATGAAATAGAAAAATTTCTGATATTATTTTGTGTTAGTCCCCTTATATAATCAAATGGATTTAACGGAACAGGTTGCCAATTGATATCCATTAATTCGATGGTAAAATAATATTGCTGGTATTTTGCGCTTAAGTCATCAAACTGAATTAATAATTCCTCCCCTGTATTCAATCCAATAATAGGAAGGGCTAAGGGTTTCCCTTTTGGAAAAACAAGAACCGTTTGGATATTGCTGTCATGTATCTTTTCTACCTGAGCAGTTAATGGCAAAGTGAAAAAGAACAAGCCAATAAATAAAATCCACTTGGTCATAAGGTTTGATTTACTACAACGAAACTAAGCTGAAAGTGCTAATTATAAAGATAAAAAACTAGATTTGATTAAAATTTACTGTTGAATACTGCCTTCGAAATAGCCAAAAGAATTAGTTTTTTCAAACAAAAAAACTATACTCGATTTATAGTAAGACTTTCTATTGCTGCAACGGCAATAAGTGTCGCTACTATTTTGTTGACTTTTTCTATTGTAAATGGTTTTCAATCTACCATAAGCAGAAAGGTCTTTTCCTTTTGGGGGCATATTCAAATTGCTTCTGTTGACGGCAATTACTTAAATGAGAATCCAACAATTTTAAATCAATTAAAATCAAATCCTGAAATAGAATCCACAACACCCTATTTAAATCAAACGATGGTGCTTGCAAAGGAGATTGAAATTGAGGGCCTGAATGCAAAAGGCATTGCCGACTTTTCAATGATCCCAGATTTAAGTAAAGGAAGAACTATAAAATCGGATGGTCAATCTATTTCTAGAGAAGTCGTTATTTCTAAGGCAATTGCCTCTAAATTAAAAATTGATACAGGAGACCAAGTCAAATTATACTTTTTACAAAATGGAAGCGTTCAGGAAAGAAAACTTATTGTAGTTGGATTATTTCATACAGGAATTGAAGAATATGATTTAAAAAATGTGTTTGTAGACTTAAAGCTTTTACAACAATTAGTACAGGATCCAACTGTTATCAATGGCTACCAAGTTAATTTGAAAGACCTCGACAAGGTTGATGCAGTTCAGGATAATATAAGGAATAGCTTACCGGAAAACTGGGTTAGTAGCGCGAGTGCAGACGTATACCCTCAGCTTTTTGATTGGATAAAAGTGCAAAGCATCAATAGAAATATCACCATCTTTATTATGCTTTTGATTGCAATTGTTAACCTCATCACTTGTTTACTGATTTTGATTTTAGAGCGCGTTCCAATGATTGGCGGTTTAACAGCCATGGGCGCATCCCATCAAATGATTCGTAAAGTATTTATGTATCAAGCAAGCTTTATCACTTTGATTGGAATTGGATTGGGCCTATTGTTAGGCATTGGACTTTCAGTAATACAAATGAAATTTCAAATAATCCATTTAGACGAATCTGCTTATTTAGTTGATAAACTCCCTATTCTTATTAAACCAATTCAAGTGATTTTTGTTTTATTTGGCACGGCATTAGTTAGTTATTTATCCTTTTTATTGCCCACGCTTTGGATAAAAAAAATGAGACCTGCAAAAGCAGTTCGATTCGATTAATGAGTAAAATTCGATAAAATTATACCTGTTGCAACAGCTGCATTTAATGATTCTGCCTGACCCAGTTTCGGAATCGTAATTGGATGCGTAATCAATGCTTGTAATGGCTTTCTTATTCCTTTAGATTCGTTTCCAATGATAAGTATTCCTTCTTTTGCTAATTCAGTCGCCTGAATTGATTTTCCTTCTAGCACTGCACCATAAATTGGCAGTTGAACTTCTTTTAATATATCCGATAAATCAGCTACAATCACTTGAACCCTGAAAATACTGCCCATGGTACTTTGTACAACTTTAGGATTGTAACAACTTGCCGTGTCTGCACTCACTAAAATTTGGTCTAAACCAAACCAATCAGCCGTTCTAATAATCGTTCCTAAGTTGCCTGGATCTTGTATACCATCCAAGACCAAAGTCAGTTTCCCTTTTAATTGAACACCTGACTTAGCTTGTTTTTTCTCTACTAATGCCAATACTTGATTGCCTTTTTGCAGTTGTGTCATCTTATCCAATTCGAAATCTTCCACTTCAGTCACATAATGTGGCTTAAAAGGCTGATTCTGTATCCAATCCTTCGTTGCATATGCTTGACGAACAACCCAATCAGATGCCATCAACTCTTCCATCATCTTTGGCCCCTCAATGATAAAAACAGATTCTTCGGCCCAATGTTTTTTATGGGCGAAAGATTGGATATATTTGAGCTCATTCTTATTGATCATTTTCATGCAGTTAGGGAAAGCTAAAATTATTCGATTCTCCTCAAGTTTGAGTCTATTCAGCCTTTTATTTTTTTTAAATGGCTGCGCAGATTTCAAAAACGCAGTCGTGCACAACTATCCAAAGGAAAAAGCTTTTCTATACGAGAACAAAGTGGTTGTAAAAGATGCCCCCTCCAAACACAACGCGAAGGAACTGAGTATTGCATTAGACAATTACTGGGATGACAGTATCAAAGTACGTAAGATTCGACAATATGGTTTTTTAAATACGATTATTAAACCGCAAAGCTACCAACCAGAAAGAATAGGCAGGACGGTACAATATATGTCTAATTTTCTTGCAACAGAAGGCTACCATCATCCAGTATTTACACCTATCGTTAGGACCGATACTGTAAAAAAAGAATGGAGAACAACTGTGACAATGGAGGTTGAGTTAAACAAGAAAACTTTATTAGATACCATTACCTATCAATTATCAGATCCTATTTTACAAGACATTGCGCTAAAAAATAGTAAAGAAAGCTACTTAAAAAAAGGAGAAGCATACTCGAATGAAGGTATTAACAATGAATTAGACAGACTGGTTGCGCTATTTAGATCAAAGGGATTTTACAATTTTACAAAAGAAAAAATATTTGCAGAAGTAGACACCATTGACGCTTCTTTAATGAAATTAAATCTTGATCCTCTAAGTCAGATTGAACAAATCACAGAAGCAAAAGAAAAGAAGAATCAAAATCCAAATTGGAAAATTAGTTTTCAATTAAGAAATCTAACTAAGGGTATCACAAAGCAATACTTAATTGGACAACAATTGTTTTATAGTGATTTAGCGGTATTAGACAATCCGGATTCTGTTCTTGCAAGCCCGCCTTCCAATCGTGATAGTCTTGGTAATTTAATTCACTTATATACTTCTCCTAAATTCAAATCTTCTCTATTCAAGGAGCAGTCCTTTATTCAAAAAGGAAGCCCTTTTAATGAAACAAGTTTTTATCAAACCTTAAATAGATTCAGCGGTCTAGGTGCTTGGCAACAAATTGATGGAAGAACTACCCTTGTTAATGACAGTGTATACTTGCATTATTTTTTAGTCCCAAATATCAGAAGAAGTTTCAATTTTGATATTGAAGGAAGTAAAAATACGGCTCAAATTGGGTCTGGTAATCTACTCGGCCTTTCTACCAACTTTACCTATAGAGATAAAAATGTTCAAAAAAAAGCAATACCCTCTATCACCAGCTTAAGATTAGGTGTTGAATTGAATTTAAATAGTTCCGATAAGTTGACTCAAACTTTGTTATGGAATATTGGGCAAACTTATAGTTTTCCTAATTTGATTATTCCATTTGTAAAAAAGGAAGCGAAACCAAATCAAAATATAAAAACGAACTTCTCTTTGTATAGTTCCTATATGGATCGATTGGATTACTACCAATTAAAATCTTTCACAACCAATTGGGGTTATGAGTGGAAGAAGATGAAGAATGGAAAAGAACTTGTCCTTAATTATCGTCCACTGAATGTTGAATTATACCAATTGAATAAGTTTTCAAAATTAGATAGTCTTTTGATTTTGAATCCTTTTTTAAGATCTTCCTTCAATGAAGGGAATATTATTAGTCAAACAATTAGCTATACGAATATTGGTAATTCAAGAAGGAATGCACACCAGAAAGAGTATTTAAGATTAGGCATCGAAGATGCAGGAGGATTATTAGGGCTTTCTGAAAAATTCAGTCAAAACTTTTATCGTTACTTGAAAATTGAAGCAGAATATCGCTCTACTTATACCTATGCGAACTCTGAGATTGCGTGGCGATTGATGGGCGGATGGGGTAATAATTATAGCAACAATCGTAATCTTAGTGGGCAGTTACCCTTCTTTAAACAGTTTACTGCTGGAGGCCCCTATAGTATGCGTGCATGGGGTCTTAGACAATTAGGCCTTGGTAGCTCCACCTTTTATGACAACAGCGCGCAGCGTCAAAATTTTGATCGTTTTGGTGACTTGCAATTAGAAGCAAATTTAGAATATCGTTTTACTTTATTACAATTTGGCTCTTATAAAGTCGGTTCCGCATTATTTACTGATATCGGTAATATTTGGAACACAAGAGATTTAGGAAATGATCCGAAAGCTGGATTTAAACTAGATCGACTTTATAAAGATCTAGCCATTGGTATTGGTACTGGACTGAGATTTGATTTTGATTATTTTACAATTAGGATAGATTACGCAATGAAGATGAAAGACCCTACAAGATTGTATAATAACGGATGGCTAGACTTTGGAAATTTGAAATGGGCTGAAGTAAAACCAAACGGACTTAAAGTCAATAATTATGCTTGGCAATTTGGTATTGGACTACCCTTCTAATAAAGTATTCACTTCTTTTTCTAGATCCTCCCATTGCATCGCGTCCACTACATTGAAATCACCAATTTTTGTTCTTCTAAGACTACTCATATAAGCACCTACACCCAATGCTTGGCCAAAATCATGTACCAAACTTCTAATATAAGTTCCGGTTGAACAAACAACCCTGAATTCAATGGTTGGTAAATCAATTTTTGTGATTTCAAAAGCTTCAATCGTGATTTGTCTTGGATCTACTTTTACTTCGATTCCTTGACGCGCAGATTCGTACAATCTTTTCCCATCTTTTTTAATTGCAGAATGTTGTGGAGGCAGCTGAAAAATAGTACCAATAAATTGATTGGTCGTTTCTAAAATTTGCGATGTCGTAATGGAATCTATTGATTTGAAATTTTCTGGTTCCTGTTCTAAATCATAAGAAGCTGTGGTTGCGCCAAGTACTAAACTTCCTGTATACTCTTTGGTCATCCCCATATAGTCATTGATCTGCTTCGTAAACTTACCTGTGCAAATAATTAATAAGCCTGTCGCTAGAGGATCTAATGTGCCTGCATGTCCCACTTTCATGATTTTAGTCAACCACCTCACTTTTTTGACCATGTCAAAAGAAGTCCATTGCAATGGTTTGTCAATCAACAATACTTTACCCTCTAAAAAAGGTGTGAGTGCTGGAGGGATTGGCTTTTGTCGCATGTTGCTGAATGCTTATAGACTAATATGCGCGCGCAAATAAAACTCTTTGAACAGAAGGATTTCCAGTCAAGATACAAACACCCGCTTCTTGTTCGTTATTCAAAGGAATACAACGAATAGTCGCTTTTGTCATCTCTTTAATTCTCTCCTCTGTCTCTGGCGTTCCATCCCAATGTGCCGAAACAAATCCAGCTTTAGTATCTAATACAGAGATAAAATCTTCCCAAGTATCTACTTTAGTGATGTGTTCGTCTCTATATTTTTTAGCGCGATTGAATAAATTAGATTGGATGTCTAATAATAATTGAGCGACTGTTTCAGTAATGCCTTCCATGGATACAGTCGTTTTTTCTTTTGTATCACGACGTGCAATTTCAACTTGGTTATTTTCCAAATCACGCGGACCAACTGCAATTCTCACAGGCACGCCTTTTAATTCATACTCGGCAAATTTCCATCCTGGTCTTTGGTTATCTGAGTCATCATATTTCACACGTATTCCAGCAGCTTTAAATGAAGCTACCATCGCTTGTATTTTTTCATCTAATAAAGCCTTTTGTTCTTCTCCTTTAAAAATTGGAACAATCACCACTTGCAAAGGTGCAATACGTGGAGGTAAAACTAACCCTTCATCATCGCTATGCGTCATCACCAATCCACCAATTAATCTTGTACTCACACCCCAACTAGTAGCCCATACATAATCCAATGTATTGTTCTTATCACTGAACTTTACATCAAATGCTTTTGCAAAATTTTGACCTAAGAAATGCGATGTACCTGCTTGCAAAGCTTTACCATCTTGCATCAACGCTTCAATGCAATAGGTGTCTTCTGCACCTGCGAATCGCTCGTTTGGTGTTTTTACGCCTTTGATCACCGGCATTGCCATCCAATTCTCTGCAAAATCTGCATACACATCTAACATCTTCACTGTCTCTTCTATTGCTTCTTCTTTTGTTGCGTGTGCGGTATGTCCTTCCTGCCATAAAAATTCAGCAGTTCTTAAAAACAATCTTGTTCTCATTTCCCAACGCACCACATTCGCCCATTGATTCACTAAGATGGGTAAATCACGGTAAGATTGAATCCATGTTTTATAAGTATTCCAAATAATAGCCTCACTCGTTGGACGAACAATTAATTCTTCTTCCAACTTCGCTTCTGGATCTACCATTAGCTTGCCTTTGTTATTTGGATCTGTCTTTAAACGATAATGTGTAACAATAGCGCACTCCTTTGCAAAACCTTCTGCATTTTTCTCTTCTGCTTCAAACAAAGACTTAGGAACAAACAATGGGAAATAAGCATTTTCATGACCAGTATCCTTAAACATTTTGTCTAAAGTTGCTTGCATATTTTCCCATAAAGCATAACCATATGGTTTAATCACCATACAGCCTCTTACTGCGCTGTAATCTGCTAATGACCCCTTTAAAACTAGGTCGTTATACCACTGAGAATAGTCCTGTGCTCTTGAAGTTAGTTCCTTTGCCATTTTGTAAAATTCTTAACATTTATATTGTAACAAAACATCTACGAAAAACGCTCTATGTTTTAAACTTTATTACCTTTAGGATGTCAAATGTATGCTAAATCAGGGGCATATTAAAACCAAAAAATGAACATCTATGAAAAAGCAAAGAAACCTACCCCAGTTTGGGTTCAACGCCATTGTTCTAATGGCAATCAGTTTTTTCGTAACCAGCTGTACAAGTCTACAACAAACGACAACTGCGGCAACGGACGATCTATATTATACACCCTCTAAAGAAGCGGATAATACAACTAAAACGACAGCAAGAAATAATGCAGAAGATTTAGAGGAGGCAGAATACCAAGAATATCAAAACTACCAAGACGATCGCTTTTTAAGATTGAAAGTTGCAAATAGAAACCGTTGGTCAAGCATCGACGATTTTGGCTATTGGAATAACCCAAGTTTCAGAATTGGATTTGGAATGGGTTATGGTGGTTTCGGCGGTTTTGGTTGGGGTGGATGGGATCCTTTCTGGAGCAATCGTTTTGGATGGGCTGGAGGTTTTGGCGGATGGGCAGGCGGATTCGGTGGCTTTGGTGGTTGGGGCTATGATCCATTCTGGGCTGGAAGCTTGGGTTGGGGTTTCGATCCTTTCTGGGGCGGCGGATGGGGTGGCTTCGGTGGATGGGGAGGCTTCGGTGGATGGGGCGGTTTTGGCTTCGATCCTTTCTGGGGCGGCGGATTTGGAGGATGGGGCGGATGGAATCCCTATTTTGCTGGCTACTGGAACCCATACAGACCAATTTATTATGGAGGTGGTGTAAGCAACTTCCCAATGCAAAGAAACAATTACACACCAAGAGCATTACAAACTAGCGCTCCTGCATTGTCTGCTTACAGAAATAATAGAAACTACAACACTGGCAATAATTTCTCTAATACTACGAATGGCTCTACTCGTTATACAGGTAATCCAAATTTGAATAGTGGATTTGGTAATTTATTAAGACGTGTGACAACCAATAATAGCAATACGAATCAAGCAAATAGTTTTGATCGCCCTGCACGTTATTTCAATAATGGTGGTTTCAGTAATAGCAACCAAAATAAATCTAGTAATTCCAACACCAATGCAACACCTTCCTTTAACAATAGTGCAGGCGGAAGAAGTGGTGGATTTAATAGCAGTGGTTCTGCTCCAAGTTCAAGACCACCAAGAGGCGGGAATAGATAATTGATCAAGTATTTATTTACTTAAAACAGCAAGCATTATGAAAAAAATAATAATAGGGTTCTTAGTACTCGCAACTTCAACATTACAAGCGCAAAGTCCAGAAGATGGATTAAGATTGTCTTGGTTTGCACCCAATGGAACACCACGTAGCAATGCACTTGGTGGCGCAATGGGGTCTTTAGGAGGAGATTTATCAGCAGCAAATATCAACCCTGCAGGTTTAGGTTTTTATAAGTCTGGTGAATTGTTAATTACAAGCAAGTATTTGAATACCGAATCAAAGATTGATTATAGAGGCACAACGACAAACACTTCTAAATCTTTATCAAACATTGGCAATATTGGTTTTGTATTTGCAGATGGCAAGAAGAAAAGAGGTTACTCAAGTACTGCATTTTCTATTAGTTATACTCAAATTGCAGATTTCAATAGTAGACAAAGATTTAAAGGCGTAAATAACTTCAGTAGTTATTCTGAGAAATTTTTAGAAGAACTATATTATGACAACGCAGGCATGAATGCAGCAGAAAATAATTATATTTTCGGAAGCTCTTTAGCATTTAGAACTTACTTGGTAGATACCATTGCTGATGCAAATGGCAACCTTGCAGGTTACCAAAGTTTAGTGCCTATTTCTAGTGGGGTAAACCAAACCTTTGATGCTTATACAAGTGGAAGTTCAAATGAATTGAATTTTGGATGGGGTGGCAACATAGAAGATAAATTATACTTAGGTGCTAGCGTTGTATTCCCTATGGTAAACTTTAATCGTTCACTTTATGTATCTGAAACTGATTTAAATCCAACAAACACAACAAACCAATTTAAATTTTTCGAATTCAACGAAAATTTCAGCTCAAGAGGTTGGGGTATTGGAGCGAAATTCGGTATCATCTACAAGCCTGAATCTTTTTTACGTCTTGGCTTTGCATTGCATACACCGCAGTTAATTAGCTTTAGAGATAGATTATCTGCAGATATGACCACCAATACAGAGTCTTATGCTGGATCAGTATCTGCTAGTTCAGATGAGTTAAACAATGGCAATGCTGGTGTTAGAGAATACACTGTCATGACACCTACTAAAGCAACATTTAGCGGTAGCTACTTCTTTGCTAATCCAAGTAAACCAACGCAACCTTTAGGTTTTATTAGTGCAGATATCGAATGGGTGAACTATGCAGGTACAAGATTTTACGCAAATGATTTTGATCAAGCCTCTGCAGATTATTACGACGATTTAAATGCAACAGTGAAAGCAACTTATAAAAACAATATCAATTTCAAAATTGGTTCTGAAATCAAGTTAACAGGTAATTGGATGGCTAGAGCGGGTACTGCTTATTATGGCAGCCCTTACAAGAATGAGTTTGCGGATGAAAATGGCAAAACATTAGTGACACCTTCTCGATTTATTGTTTCAGGTGGTATTGGATATAGAACAAATAAATACTTTGTAGATTTTACGATCAGCAGTTCAACAAATAAAGACGCTGTAGTTCCTTATCGTTTAAATGATAAGCCTAGTCCAATTGGCGTTCAAAATAGCAACGCTGTTTTATTCAATATTGGATACGGTATAAGATTCTAATCTTAACCTGCTAATGATATAGAGAGACTTAAAATCCAACAACGATAGCATATAAAAAAGAGCCACCCTTTCGGATGGCTCTTTTTTATTGAAGCACTAACTTAATTACTTTAAATCTTCAGCTTTCAAACCTTGGTTTACTTTAATGTCTGAATACTTTACATTTAATTTAAACTGACCTAAGTCTAGTATTTCCTCATTGGCAATTTGAACACCACCAATTGATTTATAATCTTTAAAAAATTGCTGTTGTGTTACTGCACCTCTTCCTGGCACTTCCTGTGTAGTAGCTACTTTCGCTAATAAGAAAGTTTTGCTATCATAGAAACGATGAGACACTTTACCTGATGGTGTAGTTACCTCAAGGTCAATTACATCTGCACCTTCAATTTTATCTGCACCAGCAATCTTTAATTTATAACCATTCTTTATAAAAATAGTTTCAGGGTGTAAGCTTGCAGTTTCATTTAAGCTTTCTTTTAAATCGTCTGTTATAGGCGCTTCCATGCCTTGTTGTGCTACACTATACTTGCCATTCACTACAGCTTGTTTTGAAACAACCATGCCCCCCATTGTCATTGTGATGATTGCATTACCTGGTAAAACTTTTGTTTGATTCATTTCAATCTCACGGCCCATTAAGGCTGCTTTACCTTTGTATTGAATGTCCTTTACACTATTCAATGCAGCTTGTCCGCCTAATGCAACAATTACCTTATCCATTAATACTGCTGGTGTTAGAGAAGCATCTGCTTTCGCTTCTACTGGTGCAGCAACCTCATTCCCTTCTATATCAAAATATTTCACCGGACCATATTTGTCTAAACCTTTTGCAATTTGTTTTGCATTACCAACAATCACAATATGCATTTGTTGAGGGTTCATGAACAATTGAGCTACTTCTTTCACTTTAGCCGCATCAACTGCTGCAAGATTTGTTAAATACTTTTGATAGTAATCTGCAGGCATTTTGTTACGTGCAATATTCAATGCAAAATTTGCAATAGTCGCAGGGTTTTCTAATGACCTTGCAAATCCGCCAGATAAGTAATTCTTCATTCTATTTAACTCATCATCACCAACTTGCTCATTTCTTAATCCATTGATTTCTCTTAATAATTCTTGAACCGAACTATCCGTTTTATCGTTTCTTACAGACGCTTCTGCTTGGAATATACCAATTTGACGACTCGCATTTAAAGACGAATAAGCGCCATAAGTAAAGCCATGCTTTTCACGTAGGTTGGCAAATAAACGACCAGAGAAGCCTCCTCCTAAAATATTATTCATCACTGAGCCTGCTATATCATTTGAAGAACCTGGATATAAATCCACCGAAGAAGCAATCGTAACGACACTTTGTACACTTGATGGCCTGTCTACAATTGCAACATAAGTTTGAGTTGGCTTAGCTGGCTTTGCGAAATCTTGTTTCGTAACCACTCCTTTCTTCCATCCACCAAAACTTTTCTCCGCCAAAGCTTTTGCTGTCGCTGGCTCTATATCACCTACAAAAACTAAGTAAGCAATATTAGGTTTCCAATACGTAGCTAAAAATGATTTAACATCATTCAATGTTACATTATTGACAGTCTTTGTTGTCATTATCTCCCCATAAGGATGATTTGACCCATACACTAATTTCTTAACCACATTCCCAGCGATAGCATCTGGATCGTCTTTATTAGACTCAATTCCAGAAAGTGTTTGTGTGCGAATTTTCTCCAATTCAGTCGCTGATAAAGCAGGTTGTAAAACCACTTCCGCCATTAAATTTAATAAGGCCGGGAAATTCGTCTTTAAAGAAGATACTGAAGCAGACTGCGCAGAAGTAGACAAGCTACCGCCTAAAAATTCAACTGCTTCATCTAATGCTGCTTTTGATTTTGTCACTGTTCCTCTTTTTAATAAAGAGCCCGCCATTTCTGCTATCCCTGCTTTATCGCCTTCTTTAAAGCCATCATAATCCAAAGCAAGTGTCGCACTCACTTTTGGTAATTTTGTATTTTTTACAACAAATACTTGTAGGCCATTCGCTAAAGTAAATTTAACAGGATCGCCCACTTGAATCACAGGCGCCTTGCCTGGCTTAGGTGCTTTTGAGCGGTCAATATTTTGCGCCATTGAAAACAAGGGCAATAAAAATATAAAAGAATAATATAGTTTTTTCATAAAATTAATTTTTAAAGTAATCATCTATCTGCTCTTACTTAGTGGTTGGTTTTTCTTTAGGTAAATAATACAATACAATTCTATTGTCTTTATTCAAATACTTTTTAGCCACATTTAATACATCTTGTCTTGTTACTTTATTGTATTTCTCTAATTCCGTATTGATTAAATTAGCATCTCCAAAATACACTTCATTGTTAGCTAAGCTTTCTGCAATACCAGCCATAGTTGCATTACCAGCCACTAATTGAGTTGTAATTTGATTCTTCACTTTCTGGAACTCTCTCTCACCAACTAATTCAGTTTTTAATTGATTGATTACCGTATCCATGCTTTGCTCTAAAGCTTCAATCTTCACACCCATATTTGCAATAGCTAATGCAATAAACAAGCCCTCATCTTCATTAAAGAATGGCACTGATTGTGCAGCTGCTGCTTGTTGTTTTTTATCAACTAACGCCTTATTCATTCTAGAAGACTCACCGCCAGATAATATAGTAGACAATACATTGAATGCATAATACTCATCACCACCTTGCTTAGGTGCTCTATAAGCTTGGAATACCCCTGGTAATTGAATATTGTCATAAATCACATCTCTTACTTCTCCACCCAATGCTGGCTCTTTAATAGTTGGTCTTGGGATTGGGCGATCTCCTTTTTTAATTGGGCCAAAATAAGCTTCAATTTTTGCTTTTAGTTCTGCCTTATTAAAATCTCCTGCTATTGATAAAACACAATTGTTTGGGACATAGAAGGTTTTGTAGAAATTAATAAACTCATCCAATTTAGCGGCATTCAAATGCTCCATGCTTCCAATAGGTGACCATTGATAAGGATGTACTTTATAAGCTCTCTTTAATACTTCTGATAAAAAAGATCCATAAGGACGATTGTCTACACGTTGACGCTTTTCTTCTTTAACAACTTCACGTTGTGTATTCACACCAATTTGTTCAATTTTCGCATGCATCATACGCTCACTCTCTAACCACAATCCTAATTCAACTTGATTTGAGGGTAATAACTCGTAATAAAAAGTACGATCCTGTGATGTATTTGCATTTAAAGCACCACCCGCATTGGTAATGTATTTATCAAACTCTCCTCTTTTGATATTCTCCGATCCTTCGAACAATAAGTGTTCAAAGAAATGTGCGAAGCCTGTTCTAGCAGTGTCTTCGTTTTTTGACCCTACATGGTACAAAGTAGTCACTGCCACTACTGGTGCAGAATGATCCTCATGTAAAATCACTTTTAACCCATTGGCTAAAGTATATTTCTCAAATTGAATAGCTTGCTGTGCAGTTGCTGCTTGTAAATAAAGCATCCCGCAAATAGCCATGCCGAACTGGATACGCATAGTTATAATGTTTAATAGTTATGGAGATAAAATTAGAAATAAAAACCAATGAATAAAGGCGTATTAATACCGAAAAAAGGAAAATTATTATACTTTAACAAATAGGCTTATTACTAGCTAGGGCCACTGTACACTAGGATCTTTCTTAAACCAGGTCATTTGCCTTTTGGCATAATGCCTCGTATTTTGCTGAATCGCAGATATAACGGCTTCTTTAGATTGTTTTCCTTCAAAATAAGGCAGCCATTCTTGGTAGCCAACTGTTTGTAATGCATTCAATTTAAATAAAGGCAACAGCGCCTTTACCTCCTCTTCCAAGCCCATTTCTACCATTTGTAATACCCTTTGATTGATCCTGTCATACAACTGCGGCCTTGCCATTTCAAGGCCTATTTTTTGAATTGCAAATGGTCGGTGCTTTTTTTGTTGTTTTTGAAAATTTAGGATGGATTTTCCTGTTCCTAATACCACTTCTAATGCCCTTGATAATCTTTGAGCATTTTGTTGTTCTCCTAAATCTGCAGCTGCCCAATAGGCGGGATCTAATTTTTCAACTTGTACTTGCAACCATGCAAGACCATGAATGGATAAATCGTTTTGGATTTGAAGTCGAATTGCTGGATCTATTGATGGTATAGCATCCATACCTTCTGTAAAAGCTTTAATATATAAGCCTGTTCCACCAACCATGACCACCGATCCATATTGATTCAACAATTCGGCTGTCTTTTCCAAAGCATAGGTTTCAAAAACACCTGCATTGACTGGTTCATGGATAGAATGACTTGCAATAAAATGATGTGGTACTGAGGTCAACTCTGCCTCTGTTGGTCGGGCAACACCAATATTTAATTCTTTAAAGCATTGTCTTGCATCGGCAGAAATAATTTCTGTCTTTAATTTTTTTGCGAGCTCAATAGCGTAAGCGGTTTTGCCAACTGCGGTAGGACCAACAACGATATAAACAGTAGGCGTCAAGATATATAATTTATGAATTAAAATGCTTCAGAGCTGTCGTCAAACATACCTCCGTCATCAGCAGATTCATCTTCGGTTTCATCTGCATCATCGTCGCCCTCTTCTCCGTCTTCACCTTCTTCACCAAAGCCATCCTGCGCTTCGGTTAAATCATATTTTTCTTCAATGTCTGTAAAATTAGGCCCTAGTAATCCTTTCGTGCCATATTGCATTGGACCCACTCCTTCAATTCTTGAAACCATTGGATAGGTTTGTTCCATATCTGCATCTGCATTTTTAATCACTTGGATTAATTGAATTAAAAATGTCCAAGACTTTGCAAAATCATATACGTATACAAATTGCTGATTGGTATCCAAAATCTCTGATCCAATCGTCACTTCATGCATCATTAATGGAGGCACTACATATTCTTTTTCATAAACCGCTTTACTAATCTCTCTTCCTCTTTGCCATTTTTCATTACTTCTAAAAAATGTTGCATCGTGTTTATCATCAAATTCAAATGACTTTAAAATTATTTGATGCAGGTCTATAAATTGTTGTGTATGTTTCACCAATACATCTCTATAAATTGCATCATCTTCCTCCCAAGAAATTCTAAATTTTAAAATGGCCATTTTGGTGATTTTGAAACGCTAAATTAGTATTTATTAGCTTGATTGTGAAGCATTTTTTATGCAATTGGAGCTAGCCCTAATTTAGCTGCTTCTACCAACATGAATTGATAGGCTGATTCATAGTTATTTGGAATGATTCCATCCAGTATTGCTTCCCGAATAGCATCTTTAATCACACCTACTTGTTTGGATGGCGAAATGTTGAAAATCTGCATAATCATTTCGCCCGTAATTGGAGGCTGCCAATTACGCATTTGATCTTTTTCTTCTACTTCAATGATCCTAGCCTTCACCATTTCGAAGCCCTGAAGGTATCTTTTAACTTTTTGTTTATTCTTACTGGTTATATCTGCGGAACAAA
This sequence comes from uncultured Sediminibacterium sp., assembly GCA_964579885.1. Classification (GTDB taxonomy): domain Bacteria; phylum Bacteroidota; class Bacteroidia; order Chitinophagales; family Chitinophagaceae; genus Sediminibacterium. The sequence continues at coordinate 67,566 of CAZOHD010000002.1, read as the reverse complement.
GTAACATTAGCCCATCTATATCTTCTCCTGCATCAAACAATAATCTTCTGATTGCACTATCTGTTACATTCTCTTTGGTCAAAGAAATGGGACGTAAATGTAATGCCACTAATTTCTGAACCATTTTCATGTGTTCATTTAAAGGCAATTTGAGTTGTGTGAAAATCTTAGGCACCATTCTTGCACCCACTACCTCATGCCCATGAAAAGTCCATCCAAAACCTGGTTCAAATCTTTTTGTATTTGGCTTTGCGATATCATGCAATAAAGCCGCCCATCTTAACCAAACATCATCGGTATATTCAGCAATATTATCAAGCACTTGAAGGGTATGGGAAAAATTATCTTTATGTCCTATACCATCAAGTGTTTCCGCACCTTCCAACTTCAATAAAATAGGAAATATATGCGCCAATAAACCAGCCTCTTTTAACAAGTACCAACCTTTAGATGGTTGCTTGCTCTTCATTATTTTCTGCAGTTCATCTGTGATTCTTTCTTGAGAAACAATCTGAATTCGATCTGCCATTTGTTGTATTGCCTTAAACGTATTTTCCTCAATGACAAAATCTAACTGTGTCGCAAAACGAATGGCACGCATCATTCTTAGAGGATCATCATCAAATGTTTGATCTGGTGATAATGGTGTTCTTATGATTTTTAATTCCAAATCGGCTATGCCATTAAATGGATCGATCAATGCACCAAAATTGGCTTTACTTAAATCGATTGCCATGGCATTAATGGTAAAGTCTCTTCTATTTTGGTCATCTATTAAAGTACCTGGCTCCACTTTTGGATTTCTACTTTCCCTTGTATAAGATTCTTTCCTAGCACCAACGAATTCAAATTCGATACTTGTTAATTTGACTTGCGCAGTTCCGTATGTTTTGTATAAAGAAACCGGCGGCGTTGGTTTAAATTGATGCGCAAATTTTGTTGCTAATTCCAAGCCATCTCCTAAACAAACAATATCAATGTCTTTTGTATTCCTTCCTAAAATTTTATCACGCACAAAACCACCTACCGCGTAGGCAGGTATGTTTAAATTAGCTGCTGCTTCGCCAGCAATTGCTAATAGTTCTTTTTCTTCTGTGGTGAGTTCAATCAACATAAGCGCAAAAGTACTAATCTTGTAGCACTTGTTGGAGAGGTTGATAGATTTGTTCTAATTCAATGGTTTCGGCACATTTAAAATGCTGCAAAGGACATTGCTTTTTACCATGTAAACCGCAAGGTCTACAAGCTAAAACTTGTTTTGTCTCAATAATAAAGGACTTTGAGGATAAAGGGCCGTAGCCAAAATCGGGTATCGTAGAACAGTAAATTGCAGCTACCGGCGCATTTACTGCCGAAGCAAAATGCATAGGTGCCGAATCGTTTACATAATTAAGTACCGCCTTTTTTTGTAATGCGGCAGAAGCTAAAAAAGAAAGTCGACCTGCCATATTCACCAAATTGGACATTTGCAAGGCTTGCATAATTTGGTCATTCAATGGCTTATCGCCAGGGCCACCCAATAAATAAATAGGCCCATTAAATGGAATCTGTTTCAATAATTTAATCCATTGTTGAACAGGAAATTGTTTTGTAAACCATACGGATGCAGGCGCAATACATAGATAGGGCTGAGCCTGATAAGCCACTACCAGTTTTTCATCTTCAATGGAAGGATACAAAGCAGGCGTAGCTTTTGGTAATGAACCTAAAGGCGATAATAATGCATGATTTCTTTCAATTTCATGCAACCCATTTCCTACCGATTGATGTTTAATTTTATGTGTAAATAAAAAGGCAAATGGATTTTTGTCAAAACCTATTTTCATTTTTGCCCCTGACAATGCAGTCCATAATCCTGTTGCGGCATAACGTTGTACATTTAACACTGCATCAAAATTATTTCTTCTAATTGTATTCAAAAGCTGCAACCAATGGCCGTATTTATTTTGCTGTTTATCCCAAACCAATACTTGATTAATAAAAGGATGCGCCTTAAATAATGCTTCATTGCCTTTTCTTACCAAAATGGAGATAGAAGTATTGGGATTGTTTTGATGAATAGATTCCAACAATGCTGTTGCTAAAACTACGTCTCCGATAAAAGCGGTCTGAATGACTAAAATTTTCTGTTGAATGAGATTCATCTAAGGACGGATTATAATTAATTGATCCTGCTCCCATTTTACAATCGAAGAAGGTTGTTTTAATGTCGTATCCTCTTGATGCGATTTTACAACATAGTCTACTCCTTCAATAATATCTAAAGAAATATCTTTAAAACACATTGGAGTCGGGAGACCCGCAATATTCGCAGAGGTACTTACGATGGGCTTGCCAAAAGCTTTCATTAATTTAAATGCTAGATCGGCCTTGCAAATTCTGATTGCAATTGAGCCATCGTTTCCAATTAAATTATGGGCAAGATTTTTTGCATTTTCATAAATAACCGTAGTAGGTTTTGAAATACCTTTTATATAATCTACTACTATTGGAGAAGCTGTTTCTACATAATCCAAAATCCATTGCTCCTCAGGTACCAGCATAATCATCGCTTTTGCATCTTCTCTTTTTTTAAGCGCATAAATTTTAGCAACCGCATTGGTGTTGGTTGCGTCACAACCAATACCCCATACTGTATCAGTTGGATATAAAATGAGCCCACCATTATGAAGGACTTCTAGAGCATTGACAATATCTTCTTCCAATAAGAACATACTGCAAATTAAACATTAAGGCTTAAAGGAAGAAGATTGAATGTGTAAAAGAAAGGAATAAACTTTCTACTTCAACTTGTATTTTTGCCAAAATCGAATAAAATGGACTTAAAGTCAAAAATTGAAACAGTTTGGAACGATAGAGCTTTGTTAAAAGATGAAGCTTATAGTAATGCAGTGCGTGAAGTGATTGAAGAAGTAGATAAAGGAAGATTAAGAGTAGCTGAACCTAGTGGTACTGAATGGATTGTCAATGAATGGGTAAAACAAGCAATCCTTATGTATTTTGCCATCCAACCGATGCAAACTTGGGAGATTGCACCTTTTGAATTCCACGATAAAATGTTACTGAAATCTGGCTATGCCGAATTAGGTGTTAGAGCAGTTCCTCATGCAATCGCAAGATATGGTGCCTACTTAGCAAAAAACGTTGTCTTAATGCCTAGCTATGTAAATATTGGTGCATTTGTAGACGAGGGCACAATGGTAGACACATGGGCAACAGTTGGCAGTTGTGCTCAGATTGGCAAAGGTGTACATTTAAGTGGTGGGGTTGGAATTGGTGGGGTTTTAGAGCCACTTCAAGCAAGTCCAGTCATTGTGGAAGATGGCTGTTTTATTGGTAGTAGATGTATTGTGGTAGAGGGTGTTCATCTTGAAAAAGAAGTCGTACTTGGTGCGAATGTAGTATTAACAAAGAGTACAAAGATTATAGATGTGAGTGGCGCTACACCAATTGAATATAAAGGACGTGTCCCAGCTAGAAGTGTGGTGATTCCTGGATCCTATACAAAAAAATTTCCAGCTGGAGACTACCAAGTGAGCTGTGCTTTAATCATTGGACAAAGAAAACCAAGCACTGATTTAAAGACAAGCTTGAATGATGCATTAAGAGATTTTAATGTTGCCGTATAAATTTAAACTAGCAGTATAAAAAGAGATAAAATATACAATCAGGGATTTGCTTGGGCCATCCTAGGAACCCTTTTGTTTTCTACTAAAGCCATTTGGATCAAACTTTGTTTTAAAACAACAACGATTGATGCAAGTGGCTTGTTGATGTTAAGAATGCTGTTTTCGTTGCCCTTTTATGTTGCTGCGATGTGGTTTTTCTTTAAACATAAGCAGGTCAAAAAAGCAAGTTGGACTACCTATTTTTATGCAGGCTTAGTTGGAATTTTAGGCTATTATATGAGTAGCTTATTTGACTTTATTGGATTGCAATATGTATCTGCAAGTATCGAAAGAATCATTTTATTTATCTATCCAACCCTTGCTGTTGTTTTGAATTTGATTTTATTCAAAGTAGCTATTAGTAAAAAGCAATGGGTTGCAATTTGTATTACTTATTTTGGTATTGGACTCGCCTATTGGGGAGAATTAAATCAGATCCCGGAAACTGAATCCTTTTTTTATGGAACATGGATGATTTTACTTTGCGCCATCACCTATGCTTTGTATTTAGTTGGATCTGGTAAAATCATACCCCAAATTGGTGCCCCTCAATTTACAAGCCTATCAATGCTTGCTGCTAGTGTAGGCATATTTATACATTATCTTGTAACACATAGCTCAGATCTTAGTTTAATTGCCGCATTGCCAATCCTTCACTCAAGTAGCCTCCTCTATGTTGTTGCACTAGCAATCATTGCCACTGTAATACCCTCTTTTTTAATCAGCGGGGGGATGAAAAGAATAGGAAGCAATGATTTAGCTATTATTACGAGTATTGGGCCTGTTTCTACCCTATTTCAAGCAAGATGGATTCTGGGAGAGCCTTTCAGTGTTGAGCAAATCATTGGAACCATTTTAGTCATTATCGGGGTACTACTTGTAAAAAAAGTTGGGGCAACCAAGACGAATCCCGATTACCCCATTTATCCTTCCCCCAAAGGATAATATATTTAATATTTCTTTAATTTATATTTAGGCTGAATGTAAATATTCATAAGAATTGATTCTAATTCCAAGTAATTTGTAAACTAAGCAGTGAAAATTGTTTTATTGATATAAATCAATCTATTTCAATAATTTTTATATTAATAATTTATTAAATTTGAATAAAAATATATTAGATTATTTTATATAAGTTATTTTATTAGATTTGTTAAATGATTCTAAAACGCTTGTCACTTTTTTGTTTGCTGTTAATTGTGCATTTGAATTTAATAGCACAATCCGAAATGGTTATTAACTCATTCTCAAAAGCTGAGATAAGTTTCTTAGACTTTATCACAAAAGATAGCTCAAGTGATCTTAATCTAAACTTCTTTAAAGAAAACTTTAGATTTGGATTTGACTCTAAAGTAAATGGCATTTCGCTTATAAAACAGAAGAAGGAACTTTACATGCAACCTATGGGGTCTGGTAGGTTATATCAGATTCAAAAAATAGGTGAAAGCAATTACCGTCTAAATAGATTAGACTCAACAGTGCATACCGGAGTAAATTTCGGTGGAATTAACTGGATTTATCATGATACGGTTTTTCAGTTTGGTGGTATAGGCTTTTGGAAGATAAAAGACCATTTTACCTTTTTTAGTAATAGAACTCATGAATGGGAATTATTTAGTTCAAATAAGAAAGTACCTGTTTATCAAAGTGCCGCTAATGGTTTAATATACTATATCGATAAAAAGAACGGCAAATTTTACTTATCCAATTCTATCTTTCAGTCAGACTTTCCAAACACATTAACAACAAATTCAGATGATACATGTAGAATTTTTGATTTTAATGATAGAACATGGAAAGAACTTGGAAAGTTAAACCCAACATTGAATGCCTTAAGTAAGAAAAGTATTGACTTAAGAACTTTTTATAAATCATTTGTTGTATTTCATGCAGATTTAGAATTGTATTGGATCGACTTTGCAAACAATGCTTTTGGATCTTTAAGTAAAAACAAACAAGCAGAATTTAGAGAAAAATGGTTGGATATATACAAAGTTACACCAGAACATATGTACCAATTTGTGATGGGATCTATTTTTTATATGATTAAGATAGACAACCAAGGAACACTATCCTATGAAACAATTACTTTAAATGATAAAGATTTTATTGATCCAGAATCAAAACCAGTATATACAAATAGTTTATTTCAAAGACTCTTACGTTTTGTAGCACCCGGCAAACCGATAATTGGAAACGCACTGGTTCTATTGATAGCTATCTTACTTTATACCTTATATAGTAAAAAATTCAAAAAAAAGAAGTTGCCAATTGAAGTTCAATCAATCCTATATAAAAACTTTTTTAGCGCATTGACAATCGTTGAAAAGGAATTAATTCAAGCAATCTATCAATTGCAAATTAAAAATGAACAAATAAGTATAAAGAGTATCAATAAAATAATTGGAGTACAACAAAAAGACACTATTACTCAAAATAAAAGCAGGAGTGATATCTTTCTTCGTATCAATCAGAAATTTAAATTGGCAACAAGAGAAACTGCATTGTTGATTGTAAAACAAAGAGAGGAGTCAGATAAAAGGCAATACAATTATAATATAAACCTTGAGTTTATCAAACAAGTTGAAAAGTTGTTTTTAGACAACCAATAAACTGCAACCTCTCCTTGCGCTTTTATCTAACCTACCAATCACTTCGAAACTTCCGTCAGGATAAACGATCCCAATATCTTCGGTCGCAATAAAAGCACAACTATTTTTATTGGCAAGGTCAATAATATGCAGTACCCCTCTACCCGTCTCACTAATAGCGCTTGGATCGGATTCGTCCGCAACCAATACTTTCATCCATGGTGGACATTTATATATACCAGAGCCAATAGAATATGCTTGGCTCAACAATTCAGTCATTCCATATTCAGAATGAATTGATTCAACACCAAATCCTTTTGACAAATAAGCATGTAAGGCAGGCTTTGTCAATTCCTGTTTTCTTCCTTTCATTCCGCCTGTCTCCATGACAATTGTATGGGCTAATTTCTGCGGAAAAGCATCTACAAAATCCATTAAAGCAAAACTTACCCCAATTAGTAAAGTTTTCTGTTTCGTTTTTTCTAGCCTTTCTATTGTCTTGTTTAATTTTTCAAAATCATATAAATAGAAGCCGCTTGAAGTATTTTCACTGGCTTCAATTAAATGGTGGGTCATATAAACCAAGGAAGAATGTTGCTTCTCTAAATAATTAGGTAATAAACCAAGGATGCAGTATTCTTTTGGTGAACCATAAAATTGATGAAAACAGGACATGAAACTTTGTTCATAAATTGCTAAATCTGCCACATAATGTTTACTGAGCGTGTCTTGGGTGGTGCCACTGCTTTGAAAATAGAAATCGGGGCAAGTATCTCCAGTATAAATAGCATGTGTTTTGAAAAAATGAATTGGTAAAAAGGGAATCTGATCTAGTCTATCCACTTTTTCTAGATCCACTTTCATTAAATCTAGCCATTCAGCATAAACCTTGTTAAAACCAGCTTGGCACTTCATTAAATCTAAGGCATATCTTAAGAAATTGGACTTATCCAATCCCTCTAAAACCCCCATGTTGATGCTTTGCCCCTTCATGTTACTCGCCTTTGTTACAAATGTATTAATAAATACAGAATGTAGTATCTTGCAAGGGTTATAATTAAACGAATCCTTATGGCAAAAGCAGCAACTAAAAAAACAAGTGTTACAAAGAAGAAAGAATTAATTAATGCAAACTCTTATGCATTTCTAAAAGAATATATCAATAATCCTTCTCCGGTAGGATTTGAAAGTAGCGGTCAAAAGATTTGGTTAAACTACCTGAAAAAATATGTAGATACCACTTTCACAGATCCTTATGGAACAGCAGTTGGCGTGATCAACCCAGATGCCCCTTTTAAGGTTGTCATTGAAGCACATGCAGATGAAATTAGCTGGTTTGTAAATTATATAAGTGATCAAGGTTTGATTTATTTGAAAAGAAACGGTGGTGTAGACCATCAGATTGCACCCTCTATGCGCGTTTGGATTCATGGTAAAAAAGGACCTGTTAAAGCTGTATTCGGATGGCCTGCAATTCATACAAGATTAAGTAACCCAGAACAAAGAGAACCACAACCAAAAGTGGACAACCTAACATTGGACTGCGGTGCAAGATCTAAAAAAGAAGTAGAAGCATTGGGTATTCATATTGGTGCAGTAGTGACTTATGAAGAAGGGTTTGATGAACTTGCACATGATTTTATCATTGGAAGAGCGTTTGATAACAGAGTGGGTGGATTCATGATTGCAGAAGTTGCAAGATTGCTTTCGGAAAACAAAAAGAAACTGCCATTTGGCTTATACGTAGTAAATGCAGTGCAAGAAGAAATTGGATTAAGAGGCGCAGAAATGATTGCTAGAAGAATCAAGCCAAACATTGCCATCGTAACTGACGTTACACATGATACGCATACACCTATGATCAATAAAGCGATTGAAGGCGATATCCAATGCGGAAAAGGCCCCTCTTTGGCATATGCACCAGCTATCCACAACAAATTATTAGCGATTGTGGAAGAGGCTGCGAAAAATAAAAAAATACCAGTTCAATTTAGAACCTTAAGCAGAAGCACCGGCACTGATACGGATAGTTTTGCTTATGCAAATGATGGATGTCCATCTGTATTGATTTCAATTCCATTGAGGTATATGCACACTACAGTGGAAATGATTCATAAAAAAGATATCGTTGACACCATTCAATTAATGTATGAAACATTATTGCAATTAAGTCCGAAAACAAACCTGAGTTATTTATAATGCCTCAAGTCTCCCCCTTTCATATTGCAGTTTTAGATCTATATGATGGCACTGCCAATATGGGGATGGACTGCATCAACGATATACTTCATGACTGGAGCAAAAAGTATTCAGTACCTATTGAAATTAAGGTGTTCGATGTTAGGGTAAATAATGAACTACCAAATGATCAATTCGATTTGTATATTTCATCTGGTGGGCCAGGCTCTCCAATAGACAGCAATAGCAAACAATGGGACATTGATTATTGCAGCTGGCTAGATAATATGTTTTTATTGAAAAAACCAGTATTATTGATTTGTCATAGCTTTCAATTGGCATGTAGGCATTTTGAAATTGGCGAAGTTGGATTAAGAAAATCAAAGCAATTAGGCATACTGCCGATACACCCAACTACTACTCATCCAATTTTCAATGAATTGCCAGACCCGTTTTTTGCATTAGAAAGCAGATTGTATCAAATAATTGAGCCAAATGATGTGAAGATCGATGAGATGGGTGCATCCATTATTGCACTTGAAAAAATTAGGCCTCAAGTCCCTTTTCAAAGAGCCCTAATGGCAGTTTCCTTTAATGATAAAATGATTGGTGTACAATTTCATCCAGAAGCAACAAAAGAAAGGCTTGTCAACTATTTCGAATCAGAGCCAATTAAGCACCTTGTAAAAGAAGACTTTAGTGAAGATAAATGGAATCAAATCATGCTGTCTTTACAAGATCCTGACAAAATTGAATTAACTAGCAACCTTTTTATACCTAACTTTCTGAACCAAATGCTACTTGCATGATACCTTCAATAAGGACCGCCTTCAATGCACAATTTACAGAAGAGCGCTATCAATTATATTTGACTTATTTAAATTCAGAATTTAATAACTGTATCCCATTTAGAATTGCCGAGACGCCTGTTTTTATTGATAAAAAATTTAAAGAAGAATTACTTTCAACAGGCGCTTACATCTGTGATTTCATAACAGACCCATCCTTTAAATCAATTACTCAATCTGCAATACCAACTGATTTACATATCCCAGATGAAACAGCCTTCCCTGCATGCCTGGTTATAGACTTTGCAATTACAGAAGATAAAGATGGACATAGAACGCCACAATTAATAGAATTACAAGGCTTCCCTTCTTTGTTTGCTTTTGAAATTTTACAAGCACAAGGCTTAGAGCATGCCTATAACTTACCACAAAGTTTTTCTCCTTATTTAAACGACTTTGATAAAAATAGTTACAAGACTTTTTTATCGAAAATGATTCATGGTGATGCTAATAAGCATACTATTCTTCTAGAGATCAAACCTTTGGAACAAAAAACTAAACTGGATTTGCTTTTGACGGAGAAATGGTTTGACACACCCCTTGTTTGTCTTTCTGAAATTTATCTGAAAAACAACGCAATCTATTATTGTAAAGAAGGTGTCGAAATTAAAATAGAACGTATTTATAATCGAGTTGTATATGACGAGTTAATGCAACAAGAACCAGCTTTTATTGAAAAATTTAATTTATTCCAAAAAGCAGCAAACATTGAGTGGGTCAATCACCCACACCATTTTTTTAGAATCAGTAAATTCATATTGCCTTTATTAAAGCATGCTTGTATTCCAGATGCTTATCTATTATCTGATTGGACAACAAACAATCAATGTATTGAAGGATCGTTAGAAGACTATATATGTAAACCCTTATTTTCATTTGGAGGACAGGGCGTGATGTTAGAACCAACAGTAGAAAAATTGGCAGTCATTAAAGATCCCGAGCATTGGATTTTGCAAAGAAAAGTACAATATGCTGCTTGTATTGAAACACCTTCAGGACCATCGAAGGCAGAAATTAGACTTTTCTACTTTTGGGATAACGCAGCGCATCAATATATTGCGGTTAATAATTTAACAAGGATTAGCAAGGGCCCTATGATTGGTGTTAGTTATAACGATACTGCCACCTGGATAGGTGGCAGTATCAGCTATTTTGAACAGTAATTGTATTTATTACTCAGACTTATTCATCCACTTACCTAATAAGCTAAACGCATTTTTTACAACGATTGATTTACCAATCCAGGCTTTAGTATCTGCATTGTTTACAGAAACGTATTCCCCATTCGTCTGACTCACCTGAATTTCAATGGCATCAAACTCCAATGCAGCGGTCTGTATAAAAATATAATCTTTACCTTGATATCTTTGAACTGCTTCAACAGGAATTAATACGGCATCATTGGATTCTAAAGCCAAATCTGCGGACAAAAACATGCCTGGTAAAACATTTTTTGGAATTTGATCAAAATGACAATGCAATAAACCCGTTTTATCTTCATTGATATTTTGTGAAACAGCCAAAATTGTTACTGGATACTTCTTGCTAGGATCCTGTGAAATTGTAACAGTTCCTTTCATCCCTACTTTAAAACCTGCAATGTCTTTTTCATAAATCGTGATTGCAGCATGAATATCATTCGGGTCCATGATCTCTAACAAAACATCCGAAGGCGTCACGTATTTTCCACGATTGATATTGACTTTAGTGATATACCCACTAATCGGCGCTGTTAATTGAACCAAACTTGTCATTTTATCCGTCGTCAATGAGGCAGGATTGATATTAATCAATTTTAATTGTTCAGACAAAGCCTTAAGCTGTATCATGTTTGTTGTATAATCTGCCTGCAATTGTTGTACAGTTTTTTTACTAACTGCTTCCTGCGTTAACAAAGATTTTTGACGATCTAGGTCTTGTTGTAAATACTCTAGTTTGGCTTTAGCTGCTAAATAACTTTCTTGCAATTGTATATAGGCAGGATCTTTAACAGTTGCAAGGGTCTGGCCTTTTTTAACATAAGTGCCTGGTATTAAATTAATGTCTTGGATATAGCCGCCTAAGGGTATACTTACAGAAGCAACCCCAGTTGGTGGCACATCCACTACTCCATTCAAATGTGCTTCTCCTTTCATCTTGCCTTGTTTAATAGGCTCTAGAGTTAATTTAGCAAGCGCTAGTTGTTCCTTTGTCAATTGGACTTTATTTGATAAAACAAAGGCTGTTGAATCATTATTAGTTTCAACCGAGCTTGTATTAGTTCCACAACCAAATAAAATTGTTGAACTTAAAAGTATCATAAATATTTTTCTCATTGTTTACAGTTTATATATATTACTTAGATAATAAATAATATAAAGTGGATTGATTAAGGTTAAATAAAGCAAGTGATTCCAATGATTGTAGTTCTATTGATTGAACTTGACTCATTACATTAGACCATTCTACATAACTAATTTGCCCTTCTTTAAAAGACAAATTTGCCATAGTAGCCATTTTATTAGCATTAGGTATTAAAACTTTTTGAATATGCTGATATAGATTTACAGCCGATTGATAATTACTCCAGGCTTTTTGAATTTGAATATTTAAATCAAAAATAGCTTTTTCTTTTTCTAGTGTAACAATGGTCTCGTTGACTTGACTTGCTTTTACCTTTTGTTTCAAACCAGCTCTAAATAAAGGGATATTTAATCCAACGGTATAAGAATTGAATCTATTTTGATCGTTTGGATTTGTTCTGAAACTCTGATTTGTATACCCCATTGCAACTTGCGGTAACATTTTAACTTTAGCGATACTTGTTTCCGCTAAAGCAGCTTGTAATTTCTGTGCCCAATACAAATTCAAAGGATGATTATTTCCCAATGTTGTATCTATTAACTTTGGTTCAAATTTCAAATGATCTTCTGGGAGCAATAAATAAGATTCTTGCAATAAAATGGTAAATTCTTTTTGCAAATTCAATAGCTCACTTTGATTTTTAATCATGGACTGTTGATGCATGCTTACCCAATTTTGCATATTTATTTGTTCCAAGCCATTGTCTTGCCCAGCTTTAAATCTTGCATCAACAACTGATAATTGTTTTTTATAGATCGAATCTAGCCTAGTTAATAATAAACCTTTCTCAACTTGAAACTGCAATTCCACATATAATTGCTCAACAGCATGTTTGATGAAATTTTCATCTAAAGTAGCTTGATACTTATACGTTTGGCTAATGGAATTAAATAAATTTTTCTGCGCCTGATATACCTGTGGTAAATCTAAAACCTGCTCTGCCGAATATTTAGAATCATTAAAGCCACTATTCACTTTTCCTAATTCGCCTCTGATAGATAATTTAGCAGGGTCAAAGCTTGATTTAGTAAGTGCATTATAATAAGCTATTTGAGCTTCAGTTGTTTTTAAAGTTGGAGATACTAGCTTAGCTTGTTCGACAACCTTTGTCAAATTCTTTTTCACAGGCAATTGTTGTGCATAAAGGCCCGATGCGCTAAATCCTAGTATCATTAATACAATTGAAATAGTAGACTGTCCTATTCTTTTTTTCTCAAATAACTGATAAAATATAGGGAGCACAAAAAGTGTTAAAAGTGTAGCAGATAGCAAACCTCCAATCACCACTGTCGCTAAAGGCTTCTGCACTTCTGCTCCAGCACCACTACTTATTGCCATTGGAATAAATCCGAGGGAAGCAACAGAAGCCGTGATTAAAATCGGTCTTAACCTTGTTTTAGTTGCAGTGACAATGATGTCTAAAATTGTCCTATTAGGTTCCATTGATAATTTATTCATTTCTGTTAACAAAACAATTCCGTTGAGCACTGCGACTCCAAATAAGGCGATAAAACCAACTCCTGCAGAAATACTAAATGGCATGCCTCTTAACCACAATGCAAATACACCACCTATTGCAGAAAATGGAATAGCAGAGAAAATTAGTAAACAATGTTTTATATTATTAAAGGCAAAGAACAACATCACTAAAATCAACAACAAAGCAACGGGTACCGCTATTTGTAAACGATTTACTGCATGCTCTAGGTTCTCAAATTGACCTCCATAAACAATATAATATCCCGGTGGAAATTGGATTGATTTTTTCACTTTCTCTTGCACCTGTGTAACAACAGTTTTCACGTCTTTACCGCGGACATTAAAGCCTACTACAATTCTTCTTGCTGCATCTTCCCTTTGTATTTGATACGGACCTTCTTCTATCTTTACTTCCGCTAATTCATACAATGGTACTTGCTTACCTCCTCCTACAGTCACCATTAAATTTTTAATTTGTTGCCAATCTTTCTTTTGAACCGTATTTAACCTTACAACTAAGTCAAACCTCCTATCGCCCTCAAAAACTTTACCAGCAACACCGCCCGCATAAGCAGATTGAATAACTTGGTTCACTTCTTTAATATTTGCACCATACTTAGCAATTGCAGCTCTATTAAAGTGCACTACTACTTGAGATATACCAGTTACAGTTTCGGTAAACAAATCCTTCGCCCCATCCACTTCGGAAATTATATTACCCATTATAGCAGCATACTTTGATAAGCTATCTAAATTTTCTCCAAATATCTTACATGATACATCCTGCCTAGAGCCAGTCATTAACTCATTAAAGCGCATTTGTACTGGAAACTGAAACCCAGAAGTAATACCTGGCACTTGTGCCATGACTTTCCCCATCGTGTCTGCTAATTCATCAAATGTTTGTGCTGAAACCCAGTCTTTTTTGTCTTTTAAAATAATCATTAAATCCGAAGCTTCCATTGACATTGGGTCTGTCGGAATTTCTCCTGCCCCAATTTTAGTGACTATTTTTTCTATTTCAGGAAAACGATCTAATAATAACTTAGATGCTTTCTGTGTCGCATCCAACGTTGTATTTAAAGAACTTCCAATTAATAATCTTGTGTCTACGGCAAAGTCGCCCTCTTCTAATTTGGGAATAAATTCACCACCTAGCGTTGTCAATAAAACAATCGCGCCAATAAACACAGCAATCGTTAAACCAACTATTTGCTTTGGGATCTTCAATGCTTTCATTAATAATGGCTCATAGAAAGCTTCTAGCTTTTGCATGTACTTGTCGGTCAATGTTTCCTTCTGAACTCTATTTCTATTTAAAACCCATGCACTCATCATTGGTACATAAGTAATGGATAAAATAAATGCCCCAATTAAAGCAAATGAAACTGTTTGCGCCATTGGCTTAAACATTTTTCCTTCGATACCAGTCAAGGATAAAATTGGTAAATACACAATTAAAATAATGATCTGTCCAAATGCTGCCGCACCCATCATCTTGTTTGATACCTTACCAACTATGGAATTCATTTCAGTCTTATCCAATTGACTATGTTGTCCCGTCTTTCCACTTTGGTATAACTGATGTAATACCGCCTCCACAATAATAACAGCACCATCTACTAATAAGCCAAAATCTAAAGCGCCTAAACTCATCAGGTTACCACTAACTCCAAACAGATGCATCAAAATAAATGCAAACAACATGGCTAGTGGAATCACAGATGCTACAACCAAACCTGCTCTTAAATTACCAAGGAATAAAATCAAAACGAAAATAACAATCAATGCACCTTCTAATAAGTTTTTTGACACAGTTCCAATTGCATTGTCTACCATTTTTGTTCTATCCAAAAAAGGTTCAATAACAACCCCTTCTGGCATAGTTTCCTGAATCGTTGCAATTTTAGATTTTATATCTGCAATCACCTGCTTACTATTCTCTCCTTTCAGCATCATCACCACTGCTCCTGCCACTTCTCCATCTGCATTAAAAGCAGTAGCCCCAAATTTAGTTGCTTCGCCAAGTTTAACCTCTGCCACATCTCTAATCAATAATGGCATGCCATTCGATAATGTTTTAACTGGAATACTTGCAATTTGACCCAAGCTATCTACCATGCCTTCAGTTCTTATAAATAACACACCAGGCCCATGTTCGATATATGAACCACCTGCATTTTGATTATTATCATTTAGAGCGGAATAAATATCATTCACTGATAAATCATATTGCTTGAGTAATTCAGAATTCACGCTGACTTCGAATTGTTTTACAGCACCGCCAAAACTACTTACGTCGGCTACACCTGGCGTTCCTAATAGTTGTTTTCTAACAATCCAATCCTGCATGGTTCTTAATTCCGTCAGGCTATATTTCCCCTCATAACCTTTTTTAGGTCTTACTACATATTGGTATATTTCCCCCAATCCTGTTGTTAAGGGACCAAGTTCTGGAATCCCCATCCCATCTGGCATCTGAGACTTCACCGTAATCAATCTTTCCGATACTTGTTGTCTTGCCCAATAAATATCCACTTCATCTTTAAAAACAAGTGTCACTAAACTTAATCCAAATCTTGAAAAACTTCTTTGCTCAACAATCCCAGGCACATTCCTAGTTGCTTGTTCAATTGGAACTGTTATTAATCGCTCCACATCAGGCGCACCAGCACTTGGAACAGATGTGATGATTAATACTTGATTATTTGTGATATCAGGTACTGCATCAATTGGTAGTTTCGATATAGAATAAACCCCACCCAAAATCAATGCAAATAAACCCAGCAGAATAACTAACTTATTCTTAATAGAGAACTGTATAATTTTCGATAGCATAAAATAAAATCTTATTCAACATAATGACTGGATACCACCTATTTATAGGTAATATCATTACTAAAAAATGTAAAATAAATTATGCTCGAGGAGGTTGAAAAATAGCACTCAGTTTTGTTGCTAAATCAAAATGATCGTTTACAAGCCTATATGTTCTTGTAATTGGAAATTCCACAGGTTGTATGCTGATGCTTTTTGGAGCAAAAACACTCACGAAATTTAAAAGCGAGATTGTTCTGTTCGAGGACTTAAACGGCAGTTCCATGTCTTGTTGGAAATCGCTATCATAAGTTTGAACAGTAAAATAATGCATATCAATAAACCTACTAAAACTAAGTCCATTAGAAACTTCTAAGTGCGTTTTGTAATGCGCTACCAAATTGGGAAGTTTCAATAATTGATAAGCCTCTGTAGCTCCTAAGAGATACAGAGACATCAAAAATATGGTAAGTGTTTTTCTCACTTATTAAAGTTACAACTTTTTTCGTTGTTTTGACTTGGGTAAGGCATTGAAAAAAAGGTAATCAACACTCAAGTAAAGGCTATTATTGGTCATTCGATTGGTCTTTTCTAATAAAGCAAATCGATAACCTAGGTTCACCTTTGCCTGACTATTAAAAATCAATTGAATAGAAGGTGCCGCGTCTAAATACTGTCCTTTGCCAGACAAAAGCTTTTGTCCCAAAAGCTCTAAGTACAAATTCACATTCGTTTGACCATAAGAATTATACTTTTTGGGATAAACCAAGAGGCCATTGGAAAAACTATATTGAAAAGCGTCTTTTCCATAATGTGTAGACCATTCTTGTTTTTGAACATAGCCAAGACTAAGTGAACTTGCCCATTTATGCTTTAATTGGGTTATGATCAATCCCGAACCAAATACAGATTCCTCCCCGTCTAATAAGACTGCGTTTGTATGAATCGCTTTATTATTTGACTTAATTGCTTTCGCATAAAAAGCGATTCTTGTATGAGCATACATTGCATCTTTTGTATAAAAACGGTATTGTGCATAAGCATCTGCCCCTGTATAATTTGTGCCTAGATAAAGCGCTAGTTTTTTACTCAATCCAAGTTGTACTTGTGTATATTGGTTGTTTCGATTACTATTGCCCCCCATTTTCTGAAAACTATGCTTCAAGCCAATCGCGCGATTAGGTTTGACACTTGCAGGCTCTGAAAAAACATATAGCTCCTGTGCGCAAATTGGAAGCGCAAATAAAATCGAAAGCAATAAACAAAAAGCACGAATGGATATTAATACCCTATTCATACACTAAGCTTTGAACACCAAATCCAGCATCCGTTACTGCTAATTTGATTTGGTCAATATCTACTTTTTTTCCTGTCTTAAATGTCATGATATACATTGACTTTTCAATATCTACTTTAACCTCTTCTACAAAATCTAGTTTTGTTAAAGCTTTAAAAATGGCTTTAGAACACATTGAACAAGTTAATCCAGAAGCAACTAAGCTAACTTTCTTAATTTCTACTGGAACTTCATTTGCTGCAGCACGATCATATTTACAGCATTCATGTAGTGCGTCATAGGAAGCTTTTGTCGCAGTCTTATGCTCAGTATCATAACCGATTGCAACAATCGCATTTTCAATCTTTTCTAGATTAGTCTTGCCGTCAAAAATTAAAGTTAACAGCTTTGCATCCGCATCCCAATTTGCAGAAGAAGCGCCAGCAGATTTTGCGGCTTTTTCAATACTAGATTTACACATGCCACAATTACCCGCTACTTTTAGTTTTGTAGAAGTTTGCGCATTAACGACAGTGGTTGAAGCCATCAATAAACCGATAAATAAAAATATTTTTTTCATAAAATGATTTTAAAAATTTAAATAGATAATATTCAAAAGCAAATTTTTCAAAATTGAAATTTCACAATTAAGGTTTCGCAATTGAAATTTGTAAAAGAAATATGCAAAAATGAGTTTGCAACAGCACCTAATTCATTAAGCAACCCATTGCTGATTGATCAAGCAACTATTACTTAGTAAATTTCCTATTTAAATAAAAATCAAATTAAATAAAGGCAATCCAATGCATAAATTGGAGGCCCAGAGAATAACATTCCCTTTTTGGATTGGATAGCAATATACTTTGGAGATTCAACTATAGGAGTTGAAACAAGCATGTAAAAAGCGACAGATTTTGCAACAGAGTGCACAAAATGAGTACCCGTGTGTACAACAGTTGACTGATGTTGATCTTGCTTTTTTAGAAAAGTCGTTTTCTCAGAACAACAGGTGTCTTTTTTTGTAGATTTTGCACAAGCACATTTTTGAACCTTACCCGCACAGAAATGTGTTTTTACAGTTGCCCCAATACTAGAGAAGCTGTATACAAATAAAAGTAGTATGATCAAAAACTGTTTCACAATACAAAGATAACACTAATTGATAAAATTCCACCAAATACCCACCCTCAACCAAGTGCCTGTTCCAGGGTAATTAGGCGCGGTAAAATTATACCTCGTACCTAATTGATTACTAGACACTAATACAGTATTCAATTGCTCCATGCGGACATAGCCTTTAAAACGCTTAATCCTAAAATTCAAAAAAGCATTGGCCATGGGTCTATTCCTAGTTGTATACTGCTCTTGTAAATAAAATTGTCCTGTTAGTGGCATATAAGCATCTGGCTGGTAATTAGAATGATAAATTAGCTCCAAACCTGTTGACAAAAATAAATTTTTGAAAAAGTTGCCTTCAAAAGCGAGCCTTTGCCTAGTTAGCAAAAATGGTAGGTTTACAGGTGCATTTGGATCAACCACCTGCACTGTTAATTCATTATACCAATTCCAGTAACGACTCAACTGGAATTTATTTGACAGGCTTCCTTTTACATAACTCAATGTCTTATCGTATACTAAAGGTTGAAAGCCAGATCCATTATATTGAAAATTTTGAATTAATTTGTATTGAAAAGAAGCAATTAAGCCAATTTTATTTTTTGTCCATAAACCGCCTAATTCTAACACATTTTCTTTTTGAATACCATTCAACTGCTCCATTGGGAAAGATGTGATTCCTAGTCGGTTGAATGATGGTGTTCTATTTGAATTTTGCATCCAAAGTTCCAATTTATCTCCTTGCTTATTTATTAAAGAGCTTAAAGAGAACTGAGCTTCATAATCACCGGCGTGGTATCCATTCAAAAATAATTTTCCGGAAGTTTGTAAATCCCAGCGTAAATTTTTAGTCTTGTTTTTGTATACACCAAGTCCATATATATCATGGTTTGCCCATTGAACTGCACTGTCATTGTAATTCATTTGATGATACCCAATACCAACTTGTAGAAATTGATTAGGATTCGTTTTTTCAGGAAAAGAAACTAAACTAAACTCATTCGTAAAGCGCTTCCAGTTATCTCGAAATACTACACCATCCTCAATTGACTTCTTATAATTAAAATAGGTTTCATAATTCGTAGCCACCGGATTTGCATCAGAAAAAAGAAATTGATTCGACTGGTACTTTATTTCATTTTGAAATCTTAACCTAGGATAAAATAAATAAGTCGTAATCGTGTCTTTTACGACCGAATCCTTTTGTCCAAAATCATAAGTTTGCTTCCAAACAAACCCATTCTCTTTATAAGTTGACCCAGTTGCAATATTCGTATTAAAAGGATTTCTAAAGGACGTACCGCTAACACCAAGTCTGGTTTCTAACTCATACGGATTACTCAATGAAAGACTATCGATTAAGGCTGAATTCACCAAGCCCCCATTTTCAGAAGAAGCCGATTTGTTAATTAACATCACCCAATAGGAAGCATACCTTTTTCGCTTTGATTGATAGTTCGCTGTAATGCGCATGTTGTTTAAGTTCGCATGCTGATTTTTTAGATTACCTGGTGCGTTGCTAAAACGATATGCAAAAGAATAATTGAATTGTTTGGTCTTATTTTGCGTATGCAATATTTCCATCAACTGCTCCCCTTTGCCTCCTAACAAATAGCCAAGTTCAGTATATGGCTTTGTAGTTTGATAGAAAGGGGTTTGCTCTAAGGTATAATTGTACGCCTCAAAAGACCTGAATCCAGCATCCCATCCACCTCTTTGTAAGGGACTAAATAAATAAGACCTTGTTGCATTGCCCAAATTACCTAAATGATAATTGGTATAGGGTAAAACGAATTTTGTATAAAAATCATACACATTGGTATCCAATGTCTGAATGGTTAAACTATTATAAAGTCTATAAAATACAGTAATTGAATCTTCAGACTTATCTCTTTTTTGTAAAGAGTCTATACCACCTCCACTACTACTAAATGAATTATAGCGCATATTCTGACCATATACTTGCAAAGTAGATAATGTGCAGAACAGAAAAGCGTATATTAGGATGAACCTAAAAGTCATTTTACAAAACTTGCTATATAAAATAGTAGATTGC
This sequence comes from uncultured Sediminibacterium sp., assembly GCA_964579885.1. Classification (GTDB taxonomy): domain Bacteria; phylum Bacteroidota; class Bacteroidia; order Chitinophagales; family Chitinophagaceae; genus Sediminibacterium. The sequence continues at coordinate 47,194 of CAZOHD010000002.1, read as the reverse complement.
ATTAAGCAGCAACTTCTTTTACCAATGCACTAAATATTAATGTCAATAACGGCTCTGCGGCATTCGCAGCTGCTAAAACCTCTTCGTGTGTGATTACATTGTTATCTTCTCTTATACCTAGATCTGTAACAACACTCATAGCAAAAACCTTCATGCCGCAATGAACAGCAGCAATATTTTCTTGCACTGTACTCATCCCTACCACATCTCCGCCTGAAATTTTGATCAACTGATACTCTGCTCTTGTTTCAAAAGTTGGACCAGTCACACCCACATAAACCCCCTCGTGTACTTTGATATTATTTGCAGCAGCAATTTGTTTTGCTTTCTCAATAAATGAATTTGCATAAGGCTCACTCATATCAGGGAAACGGGTTCCTAATTCAGCTTCATTTTTACCTAAAAGCGGATTGATTGTAAAAAAGCTAATATGGTCTTTGATAATCATTAAATCTCCTACTTGGTAATCCTTATTTACACCACCTGCTGCATTTGATAACAACAAATTCTCTACCCCTAATAATTTTAAAACACGAATTGGGAAAACAACTTGCTCGGCGGTATAGCCTTCATAAAAATGAAAACGACCTTCCATTACCCAAACCTTTTTACCATTTAAAGTGCCTAAAATCAATCTTCCTTTATGTCCTTCAACTGTGCTCACAGGAAAATTTGGTATTTCACCATAAGGGATACTAAACTCGGGTTCAATTACACTAGATAAATTACCTAATCCACTACCTAAAATAATAGCGGTATTTGCAGATGCACTGATTTTTGACTGAATAAAACGAGCAGTTTCTTGTAACTGTTGCATTAATGGAGACATATTTTGGCCTTTATTGAGCCACAAATATAATAACAGTAAGGGACTCTAAGCCTTTATTGACTTAGTTTCTCCCTTTAACACCGTATAAGCAATGATAGCGCTTATTAGCATGAATATTGCACCTAGCAAAAAAGACGCACCCGGGAAATAGATTGGATTACCGGGCTTGGTAAAATAAGCGAATAGGCTGGTCATAATCAACGGCCCTGCGATAGAGGTAACACTCATGATACTGGTTAAGGAACCTTGTAGTTCTCCTTGTTCGTTTTTAGGGACATGAACAGATATCAATGATTGCAAAGCAGGTCCAGAAATACCTCCTAAGCAGTAAGGGATTAAAAAGACAAACATCATCCAAGAACTAGTAGCAAAAGCAAATAAGAAAAGTCCTATTGCATATAAAGCGACGCCAAAATAAACAGACTTCTCATTCCCTAATTTAGGATTGATGTATCGAATAAGTACACCCTGCACTAGTCCGACAAGCAATCCCACCATACCCAATGAAAAACCAATCATCTTTGGTGTCCATTTAAATTTTTCCATATTCGCGAAGCTCCAATTACTTTGCACTGCATGCGATGCTAAATAAATAAAAATGAGTGCAAAAATTAAACCTGAAACTGCTGGATATTTTTTTAGATGAAATAAAGAACCAAGTGGATTGGATCTTTTCCAATCAAAAGCCCTTCTATTTTCAACAGGCAATGATTCAGGCAAAACAAAATAGCCATAAATAACATTAAGCAAGGCCAAGGATGCTGCTACAATAAATGGTAGTCTTGGGCCTATTTCTCCTAAGAATCCTCCTAACATAGGTCCAATTATAAAGCCAATACCAAAAGCAGCGCCGATCATTCCAAAATTTTGAGCTCTATTTGAATCATCACTAATATCCGCCATGTAGGCAGATGCAGTAGTAACACTTGCTCCTGTAATACCTGAAATAGTTCTTCCAACAAATAACCATAATATAGAAGGCGCAAAGGCTAAGAATAAATAGTCCAATCCAAATCCTAATAAGGAAATCAATAAAACGGGCCTTCTTCCATACTTGTCACTTAAGCTTCCAATTAAGGGCGCAAAAAGAAATTGCATGCTTGCATATAAAAAAGTCATCCAACCGCCATACAAAGAAGCCTTACTTAAATCATGTGTATTCAATAAACCTTCAATCAATTGAGGGATCACTGGAATAATAATACCAAGTCCAACGATGTCAATCACCAATGTGAGAAAAATAAATCCAACTGCTGCTTTCTTTGTATTTGCCATAAAATAAATTGACGGATAGGGCTTAACCTCTATCCGTCAAATATACATTTACAAATCAAGACTTCAAAAAGCCTTTCAATACCTCAGTCCCGTCTCGATTTTTTAGCCTTCATTCCTAAAAACAACGACCCCGTCAAAGATATCGATCAAGACCTTCTTAGACTTGTCAATCGCCCCGCTTAAGATTTGTTTACTTAATTCATTCACAACCAATTTTTGGATTAAGCGCTTCAATGGTCTTGCCCCAAATTGCATGTCAAATCCCTGTTCAGACAGGTACTCAACCAAATAATTTGTGAACTCTATCTGCATACCATTCTCTGCAACCAATGTCTTCAATTGATTCAATTGAATTTGAACAATAGACGCCATTTGCTTTCTTAATAATGGAGAGAACATAATAATATCATCTACTCTATTCAAAAACTCAGGTCGGATGGTCTGCTTCAACAAGTTCATCACTTCTGTTTTAGCTTGCTCCGTTTTTTCATCCAAGTTCTTATCTGTTACATCTTCAAATGCATCTTGAATTAAATGACTTCCAATATTACTCGTCATAATAATGATGGTATTTTTGAAATTCACAACCCTTCCCTTATTATCCGTTAATCTTCCATCATCTAATACTTGCAATAAAACATTCCAAACATCCGGATGCGCTTTTTCAATTTCGTCTAATAATACAACACTATAAGGCTTACGACGAACAGACTCTGTTAATTGACCACCTTCATCATATCCAACATATCCTGGAGGCGCACCAACCAATCTTGAAACAGTATGCTTCTCTTGGTATTCACTCATGTCAATCCTTGTCATCATGCTGTCATCATCAAATAAGTAGTCCGCTAAAGCTTTTGCTAACTCAGTTTTACCTACACCAGTTGTACCTAAGAAAATGAATGAGCCAATTGGTTTTTTAGGATCCTGCAATCCTGCTCTGCTTCTTCGGATTGCATCAGACACGGCAGTTATTGCTTCCTCCTGACCAATGACACGTTCATGCAAAGCAGCTTCTAAATGCATTAATTTTTCTCTTTCGGATTGCATCATTTTTTGTACAGGAATGCCCGTTGCTTTTGCAATATTTTCTGCGATATCATCTGCATCTACCTCCTCTTTCATTAAACGTTTACCATCCTCCCCTAAATCTTTCAATTGGTTGGTCAAGTCTAATAATAAAGTCTCTTGTTCCTTTAATTTACCATACCTGATTTCAGCTACTTTCCCATAATCCCCATTGCGTTCTGCTACTTCTGCAGCTTGCTTTAATTGCTCCATTTGAGCTTTTGCTTCTTGTACTTTATCAACTAATTCTTTTTCTACTTTCCACTTTGCAGTAAGCGTATCTTGTTGCACAATTAAATTACTGATCTCAATATTCAATTGCTTTAATTGATCCGGATTGTTCTCACGCTTAATAGCTTCTCTTTCAATTTCTAACTGACGAATCTGACGTTGCAATGTATCTAAATCTTCCGGCATAGAATTCATCTCTAGCCTTAGCTTAGCAGCACTCTCATCGATTAAGTCAATCGCTTTATCGGGCAAGAAACGATCTGTAATATACCTAGAAGAAAGTTCCACCGCCGCAATGATTGCCTCATCTTTAATACGCACATGGTGATGTGTTTCATATCTTTCTTTCAAACCTCTTAAAATCGAAATTGCGTCTTCTTTGGAAGGCTCATCAATGATTACTTTCTGGAACCTTCTTTCCAAGGCTTTATCTTTTTCGAAAAATTTTTGATACTCATTTAAAGTGGTTGCACCGATTGCCCTTAATTCTCCTCTTGCCAATGCTGGTTTTAAGATATTAGCAGCATCCATCGCGCCGTCTCCGCCACCTGCGCCAACTAAAGTATGAATCTCGTCTATGAATAAAATAATTTCACCATCACTACCAGTTACTTCTTTCACAACACCCTTCAAACGTTCTTCAAATTCACCTTTGTATTTCGCACCGGCAATTAATAAGCCCATATCTAAAGCATAAATGATTTTAGACTTTAAATTTTCTGGCACATCCCCATTCACAATGCGCATTGCCAATCCTTCTGCAATAGCTGTTTTACCCACTCCAGGCTCTCCAACTAAAATCGGATTGTTCTTACTTCTTCTTGTAAGAATATGTAAGGTTCTTCTTATCTCGTCGTCACGACCAATAACAGGATCTAATTTTCCTTTATTAGCCATGTCATTTAAATTTTTAGCATACTTAGATAATGCTTGAAACTGCGTTTCCTGTGTTGCAGATTTTACAGTTTCTCCCTGCCTTAATTCAGTGATAGCAGTCTTTAACCCTTTCTCTGTTAAACCTGCATCTTTTAAAATTTTTGCAACAACATCATTTACTTGTAAAATACCTACAATTAAATGTTCTACTGTGACAAAATCATCTCCAAAATCTTTTAAAGAAGCAGTTGCTTTTAACAAGACCGTATTCAGGTCCTTACTTAGTGCAGATGCTGGTTCGCCAGTATGCTGCTTTGGTAATTTTTCAAATAAGGCATCTAATTTTTGAACAACCCAGGCAGGCTGAACATTATTTTTTTTCAATAAAAATTCAGTAGGACTATCCTTGTCTCCAAGAATTGCCTTTAGCAAGTGTGCTGTTTCAATAAAAGCATGTTGGTTATTATAAGCCAACTGCTGTGCTGCTTGAATCGCTTCTTGCGCCTTGATTGTATATTGATTTAAATTCATAGTACTAGTTTTAGTATTTATTATATACCCACAAATAGAACGCCACCTAACTAATTCAGCAATTATGTCTTATTAAGTTTTAAAAAAGAGCAATAAAGTCAGTCCAGCGTCTAATTTTCTGCTAATTTTACATACAAGATCATTATATATGAAAACGGCACACAGAAGAAATCCACTGCTTCCGAAATATGAGCACAAGAGTGAGCCCTTAGCCCCCTCGTCTGTTTATATCAAAAGAATTTTAATCAACCTTGCTTGGGCTACGATAGTGCTATTTGTTTCTTTATGGATTGGCATTTTGGGTTATAAATATTTAGCACCCATGTCTTGGATAGACGCCTTACATAATGCATCCATGATTTTAAGTGGAATGGGACCAGTCGTTGTTATTGAAACAAATGTTGGAAAAATGTTTTCGTCTTTTTATGCTTTATTTAGTGGCGTAGTTTTTATCACCAATATTGGTATCCTGATTGCACCTGTAGCACATCGTTTTTTACATAAAATGAATCTTGAAGATTGAATCAGTTTGCAAATACAAAATTCATAAAATCCTTAGCGCAAAAACATGGGTTTGATTTTTGCGGGATTGCAGAAGCGAAAGAATTAACCGAAGATGCTTTTAGATTAGAGCAATGGCTTGCTAAAGGTTTCCATGGGGAAATGCAGTACATGGAAAAACATTTTGACCTTAGGATTAATCCAACAAAATTAGTACCTGGCGCAAAATCAGTGATTACATTTTTGAAGAACTATTATCCAGAACAAGGGCAAGAAGATGGGTTTCCTAAGATTGCAAAATATGCTTATGGACAAGATTACCATGATGTTATTAAAATAGCCTTGAATCAAATGCTAGACGAAATGCGTCAACAAATTGGCCCAATCGAAGGCAGGGGATTTGTAGATTCTGCACCCGTATTAGAAAGATCATGGGCATGGTTATCTGGCGCAGGATGGATTGGAAAAAATGGAAACTTGATCCAACCAAAAAATGGCTCTTTCTTTTTTATTGCTAGTTTAATTGTAGACATAGAACTACTATACGATCAACCCATTGCAAAAGATTATTGTGGCACTTGTACTAAATGCATTGATGCATGTCCTACCCAAGCCATCTTACCCAATAAAACAATTGAAGCAAATCACTGTATTAGTTACTATACCATTGAATTGAAAAAACAATCCATTGAAACGCCATCGGATAGAACCTATCAAGATTGGGCATTTGGCTGTGATATCTGCCAAGATGTTTGTCCTTGGAATCGATTTAGTCATCCACACCAAGAAACAAAATTTAAACCAATCGAAGGTTTGCTAAAAATGTCTTCGGAAAATTGGCTAAAAATGGAAGAGACGACATTCAGAGCAAGATTTAAACAATCTCCTTTACTGAGGTCGAAATTAAATGGGATAAAAAGAAATATCGAGTACTTGAAGGAGCATGGGGAAAATAAATAAATTTTACATCACCAGTGCTTAGTTCGATAAAATGCAAGCGGTCAAATGTTGTAATTCTTCTTCCATCTTTGCGCCCAAAACTTTCTCATTCAATAAAGTCTGAAATTTTTCCCATGGATACCAACGAACATGTTGTTCGAAAGACCAATGAATAACATAAGTCCCTTCTTTTAAAGGGAGCCATTCGATTTGAACTTTATAGGGCGCTTGTCCAGTTGCCACCCAGTTTAATTCAACTGTACTATCATTTGCAGAAAGCATTTCGATCTTCTGAGTCCCCACTTTGGCTATTCCTTGCTCTACAACAACAGATTGATCCTTCCAATCACTCATCCACCCCTTCCATGCGGATAAATCTTTGACACATTTTTGTATTTGTGCATTCGTTGCATTGACTTCGACAGCTCGAGAGGTAATCACAACTGAAGGAAACAGACTTGAGATAGCAGTAATCAATAAACTTATTATTAGCACACTAATTAGTGCAAATCGGATCAATTTCATATTACTCCCATTTAAAAATTTTATATGCTGCAGCATACACCACAACAGTCCAAATTAAGAGTATGCCAATTTCATTTCCAACAGACCATAAATTGGCTCCTTCAAAAGCAATATCACGCATCGCATTGTTAAAATGCGTCAAAGGTAAAATATTGCAAAAAGGTTGTAGCCATTTTGGAAAGGAATCAACCGAAAAAAAAGTACCTGCAAGTAAGAATTGAGGTAAAGTAATTAAGTTGGCAAATGGAGGAATCGTACTTTCATTCTTAGCCACCCCACTCACTATAAATCCAAAACCCATAAACAAAATCAAGGCTATAAAACTAAGTACCATAATATTTAAAAAAGTCACTAAGCCATGTACCAATGTAAATTGAAAAACAAAATGACCAATGCCAATAATGACAATTGCGGTCATCAACTGAAAAATAACCCTGCTTAATGCTTCTCCCAAGATAATATATAAACGACGAATAGGTGTCGCGTAGAATCTTTTTAAAACAAGTTGCTGTCTTAAGTTGAAAAATAAAAACGCTACTCCGAAAACACCAGAACTTAATAATGAAAACCCAAGTTGACCAGGTAATATAAAATCGATCGTGCGATAGGTTCTACCTGGGACTTCAATCACTTCGTTTTTTACGACTGCGATGGTAGGTGCGTCCTTAAATTGCGCAGCGTTAATGTTTGCAATCACCGCATTCAAAATAGATTTGATTAACTGTATATTTTGTGGATTCGCTGCCGCTGAACTGGTTAATTGAATTTGGTAAGGCTGATTGGGATGCTGTGTTGGCTGAATGTCGATTAAGGCTGTGATTTTACCCTTTGCTAAATCTGCATTCACAACTGAACTATCTCCAGTCACAAATTTTAAACCAGCTAATGATTTGATTTTTGCATACACAATATTAGTGGTATCAGAATTGGATGCTAAAGCTACTTTTACATTTACATTCCCGCCGCTACTTAAAAATCCAAATACTAAAATAAAAATTAGCGGAAAAGCTATACTAAATATAACTGCAGATGGACTTCGCAAAATAGAACGCAGGCTTGCCCTTGTAATGGCAAACATGGCTTTGATTTGACTATATGAACGCATTGAATTAAGGCTGTTTAACGACAAAGATAGGTAATCGAGTTTGAGGCGCTCCAACCATCTTTTGTACAGATTTCATATGGTTTAAAATTTGCCATTGATTTGCACCTATTTCCGACTCAATTGATTTTACTTTAACATAATCCTGGTAATCTTCTATAAAGTCTTCAAAGAAAGATTTAGGCTCAGGATATTGCTTAATTGAATACCCCTTTAATTTGGCTTTTTGTGCTGCAGATGCAATTGCATCGTTTAAAGTGCCAATTCTATCTACTAAGCCAACCCCAATTGCATCCGCACCTAACCAAACTCTTCCTTGTCCAATTGAGTCAATATATTCTATTGATTTTTTTCTTCCTTTAGCAACTCTTGACTTAAATGTGTGATAGATGCTATCTACTCCTGCTTGCAACATTTTTTGCTCCATTGAATTTAGCGGTCTTGTGGCTGATGGACCATCGGCATAAGTTGCCGTTTTTACACCATCAAATGTAACCCCTAATTTATTTTGCATAAAGCCAGAGATATTCGGTATCACAGTAAACACACCGATTGAACCAGTGATGGTATTGGCATCCGCATAAATTGAATCTGCCCCAGCTGCAATATAATAGCCTCCCGACGCAGCCACATCCCCCATGCTGACAATCACCGGAATTCTAGTTTTAATCAACTCTAATTCTCTCCAAATAATATCACTTGCAAGTGCACTTCCACCCGGCGAATTCACCCTTAATACCAGTGCATCAATAGATTCGTCTCCTCTGATTTTTTGTAATAAAAGTCTAAAATCATCACTCGCAATGGACTCTTTGATATTCTTTCCCATCACAATATCTCCATCTGCATAGACCACCGCTATCTTACCTGAACCCGAACCTCTGAGTGCGACAGATTTTGCATAATCTTTAATGGAAACAAATGGAATATCTTTTTCAGCAATTCCTTTTAACTTTTTCGCAACCAATTTTTTAAACTGATCATCATAATACAAACCATCCACTAAACCATTACTTAATGCATCCTGCGCAGATTGAATTTTCGCTTCATCTGCCAATGCTTTTAATTTTTCTGGTGCAATATTTCTTGCATTTGAAACGGTCGTAATAAAATCATTATACAATCCATTTAACCAAACACTGGTTTGCAATTTATTTGCGTCAGACATTTTGGTATATCTAAAGGGCTCAGTTGCGCTCTTAAACTTTCCTGCATAAAACACCTGCATCTCCACATCCAATTTATCCAGCATGCCTTTTAAGAATACCGTCTCCAATGAGAATCCGTTAAATTCTAAACCACCTTGAGGATGTGTGTAAATAGCAGTCGCAACATTACCCACCCAGTAGCCTTTTTGAGAAATAGTTTCGCCATAAGCTAGAATGAATTTGCTGCTTTTTTTAAAATCTACCAAGGCTTTTCTTATCTCTTCGGATGCAGCATATCCATTTGGATTTTGCTGACACTTGATATAAATACCTTTAATACTTGAATCCTTTTTTGCATGTTGTATCAAACCAATCAAATTAGACAAGCTAGGCAACTTACCTTTCCCTGGACTCATGATTTCTGTAAAAGGATCAGAAACTTCTTTTTCAGTGTAGGTTTCACCAAGATCAATCACCAACACAGCATTTGAAGGAACAGCAATAGTTTCTTCGGAAGATACACTTGCAGCAATACCAATTAACAGCATGACGCCTAAAAAGGAGAAAATAAATAAAGCGAGTAATGCAGCTAAAAAAGATTTAAAGAAACTTTTCATATAATTCGGATTGTAAAAGAAATTGAAATAATCAACCAAAAACAAAGGTTGGCGTGTAAAAATATGGATATTTGTGCTCATTTTCACCCTACTTCTATGAACCTAGTATACCTATTGATAGGCGGCAATATTGGCGACCGACTGGCCAATTTGGAAATTGCTAGAAATAGTATTGAGGCGAAATGTGGCCCTATTCAAAACCTGTCGGCCATTTACGAAACCGAAGCATGGGGATTAAAGGATCAAGCTGCATTTTATAATCAATCATTGGCAATAACTACGACACTGAGTCCAGCAGATTTACTAGAAACAATTTTAGAAATTGAGGTTTCAATGGGGCGAAAAAGGCTGATTCCTCTTGGACCAAGAAATATTGATATTGATATTATCTATTATAACCAAGAAATTATTAAAACTGATGGGTTAATTATTCCACATCCTAGATTGTCTGAACGGAACTTCGTTTTGGCACCTTTAGTGGAAATAGCAGCAGATTTTGAACATCCTGTGCTAAAAATGACCAATTTCCAGCTTTATCAAGCCTGTAAAGACGATTCCGTTGTGTATAAAAAAACGGAGGAATAAAGCATCCAAAACTTATCTTTGGCCGCAAGTATTAATCGAATTATGAAGCATCATTTTATAGCAATTGAGGGGAATATTGGTGCTGGGAAGACAACACTTTCACATTTACTCGCACAGCATTTTAACGCTAAATTAGTTTTGGAGGAATTTGCTGAGAATCCTTTTTTGACCAAATTTTACGAGAACCCTAAACAATACGCCTTCCCTTTAGAATTGTTTTTTTTAGCAGAAAGATTCAAGCAGCAGCAAGAAATGGTAAAGTCTAGCGACTTATTTCAAAACGTGACTGTATCAGACTATATTTTTACCAAATGTCTACTTTTTGCAAAAGTGAATTTACCAGAAGAGGAATTTAGGTTGTACCAAAAGATGTTCGACGTTTTTGTGCAGCAACTTACCCCACCAGACATCCTAATCTACCTTCACTCTCCAGTGAATAGATTGCAAGGGAATATTAAAAAAAGGAATCGCAAATTTGAGCAAAGCATTCCTGACGAATACTTGTTTAAACTACAAGAGACTTATACAAGTTATATCAAACAGCATAATATAAAAACGATTTTTGTGGATGCAAGTAATGCTGATTTTTTGTACAATGAAAAGCATTTTCAAGTCATAATCGACGCACTAGATAAAGACCTAGAAGAAGGTCAACATTATTTTACCCTACCTTAATTTAACACCCATTGCTCATGGAAAATAATTCGGCACAATCGACTAAAGACCCATTTGCAGCCTTAAGGATTCGCGAGTTTAGGAATTTAATGATTGGGCGTTTTTTATTTATTATGGGACTTAGGATGATGGGAACTTTAGTTGGTTGGTGGATATACGAATTAACAAACGAACCCTTTGCTATTGGACTCATTGGATTAGCTGAAGTGATCCCAGCCGTATCTCTTGCTTTATATGCTGGACACGTAATTGACAAGAGCGAAAAAAGAAAAATTATTTTACGTGGCGTAGGACTCTATTTTGCTTGTGCAATTAGTTTGCTTCTTTTATCCTCTTCATTTGGTAAAGCACAGTTTGGGAATTTACAAATAGCTTTAGGTATTTATTTTGTTATTTTTTGCACAGGAATTATTCGTTCATTCACTGGTCCAGGTTTTGGCACATTAGTTGGTGAAATTGTACCAAAGAATTTATTACAAAATGCAACTACTTGGAGTCAAGGCATGTGGTTAAGCGCTTCGGTGGTTGGTCATGCAAGCATAGGATTCATGATTGCAGGTTTCGGAATACATCAATCTCTAATACTAGTTGCGGCATTAGTTGCAATTGGTTATTTCTTCATACAAAAAATAACTGCAAAGCCACCTCACCCAACAGTGGTGGAGCAAAAACCATTAGAGAGTGTTAAAGAAGGTTTGCGTTTTGTATTCAATACAAAAGAATTATTAGGCGCCTTGTCTTTAGATCTATTTGCCGTGCTATTTGGTGGCGCAGTAGCGATGGTGCCAGTATTCGCTAGAGATATTTTAAAAGTAGGTCCTATTGGTTTTGGATGGCTGAATGCAGCCACTGATATTGGCGCTATCTTAATCATTGTACTCATTACTTTATTCCCAGTTGAAAAGAAACAAGGAAAAAAATTATTACTAGCAGTTGGTGGATTTGGTGTTTGTATTATCGTATTCGCGCTTTCTAAAATATTTTGGATATCATTTGCGGCCTTATTAATGAGCGGCATATTAGATGGGTTTAGCATGATTGTTCGTGGCACGATTGTACAACTTAAAACACCGAGTCATATGCGTGGCAGGGTAATGTCGGTGAACTCCATGTTCATCAATAGTAGCAACGAATTGGGGCAATTTGAAAGTGGCATAGCCGCAAAAGCAATGGGTGTAATTCCTTCTGTCGTATTTGGTGGAACAATGACCATACTAGTTGTTTTCACAACTTGGTTCAAAGCTCCAAAATTAAAAGAGTTGGAATATTAGCGAGATTAAGCAAGCACTATTTAGCCAATAACCCATTCATTACATCATGCACTGCAGGGCAGAATTCTGCATTTTTCATCGTGATGGCTATACGCTTGAAAAAAACATCCTCATCTGTATAGGGAAATCTTTGGCAATCTGTTGGACGATGGTCATAAACACTACATGCATTATCAGCCCCTAAGAATGGACAAGGTCTTGTTTTAGAAACATAATCTCCTTCCTCATCCATACTTAAATACTTATCGATAAATGCGGTCTCCTTCATTCCAACATATTTACTGATCCTTTTAATGTCGGGCATCTTAAAACGTGGCGAATAATTCTTGCAACATCTAGCACAATCTAAACAGTCAATTTTTTCAAATGCAGCCTCATGTAAATCGGGCAATTGCTTTAAAATAACCTTCTTGTCCACTCTTTTTAAAAAATTCTGGAATTTCTTAAGCTGCTCTGGCGCAGGGGTATCGTATAAGTGTTCAGTGTTGGCTTGCATAATAGGTTGTAAAAGTAAACTATTTGCAGCTCATCCACAAGCTTTCCCCATTCATGCATCAAAGGGCAGACTCCACCTGAATTCAGGCTTTAAAAAGCTTATATTTGTGGCAATTTTTAACCTTTTCAATTCAGTCGAAAATGAATCAAAGTGGCGCAGAATTTATCCAAAGACATATTGGCCCAAATCCAGTAGATAGTGCAAAAATGTTAGCTGCAGTTGGCGTAGATAATTTGGCAGCATTAATTGACAAAACTGTACCCGCTAATATTCGTTTAAAAAAGCCAATGGATATCCCAGAAGGATTGTCTGAGTTTGAAATGTTACAAACATTAAAAGCAATTGGTGAAAAAAACATCGTAGCAAAAAATTTTATTGGCCAAGGATACTATGGCACCATCACACCTTCTGTGATTTTAAGAAATATTTTTGAAAATCCAGGTTGGTATACACAGTACACGCCTTATCAAGCTGAAATTGCACAAGGCCGTTTAGAAAGTTTATTGAATTTTCAAACGATGATTACAGACTTGACTGGAATGGATATTGCCAATGCATCTTTATTAGACGAAGCAACTGCAGCTGCAGAAGCGATGGCAATGATCTTTAACCACGTGAACAAATCAGAAGTAGCTAGTCAAACAAAATTATTTGTAGACGAAGCGATTTTTGCTCAAACAAAATCTGTCTTACATACAAGAGCAACGCCAATTGGTATTGAACTTGTTTCTGGGGATTTTAAAACAGCTTCATTAGACAATCAATTCTTTGGTGCCATCTTACAATATCCAAATGCAAACGGCGCCATCGAAGATTATAGCAGCTTTATTGATCAAGTGCACCAATTAGGTGGCATGGTCATCTTAGTAGCTGATTTACTTTCATTAACAGTATTAAAAAGCCCTGGTGAATTAAATGCAGACGTAGCAGTTGGTAACACGCAAAGATTTGGCGTACCAATGGGCTTCGGCGGACCACATGCTGCTTATTTTGCAACGAAAGATGCTTTCAAAAGAGGCATGCCTGGAAGATTGATTGGCGTAAGTATCGATGCACAAGGTAATCGTGCACTAAGAATGGCATTGCAAACAAGAGAGCAACATATTAAGCGTGAAAAAGCGACTTCAAATATTTGCACTGCACAAGCATTACTTGCTAATATGGCGGTGATGTATGCGGTATACCACGGACCAAATGGCTTAAAAGCAATCGCTTCTAGAGTGCATAGTCATGCGCAAGGTTTGGCGCAACAACTAGAAAGCTTAGGCATCCAACAAGTCAATTCATTCTATTTTGACACATTGCATTTGAAAGGATTTGATGCAAGTAAGCTAAAGGAAATTGCTTCAACTAAACATATTAATTTCAATTACTTTAACAATGGTACAGTTTCTATAAGCATCGATGAAACAACATCCGCACATGATGTTCAAGCAATTGTAGCTGTTTTTGAAACTTTGACTGGCAAAAAAGCAAACGCTTTGAATGCAAGTATTAAAAATGTTGCCATCCCTAGTCAACTTGTTAGAACAAGCCCTTATTTAACACACCCTGTATTCAATACACATCATAGTGAGACACAAATGATGCGCTATATCAAGCAATTAGAGAATAAAGATCTTTCTTTAAATACAAGCATGATTAGTTTAGGTAGTTGTACGATGAAATTGAATGCTGCGACCGAAATGATTCCAGTTAGTTGGCCTTGTTTTGGTGGCTTACATCCATTTGCTCCAGCGAATCAAACCATCGGATACCAGGAAATTGCAAAAGAATTAAGCGCTTATTTATGTCAAACTACAGGCTTTACTGCATGTAGCTTACAGCCAAATAGTGGTGCACAAGGTGAGTACGCAGGATTGTTAACAATTCGTTCTTACCACGCTGCAAGAAACGAAAATCATAGAAATATTGTTTTAATTCCAATCAGTGCACACGGTACTAACCCAGCGAGTGCTGTGATGGCTGGTTTTAAAGTTGTGGTAGTTGCTTGTGACGCTGCAGGAAATATTGATTTTGAAGACTTAAAAGCAAAAGCAATTCAACATAAAGATAACTTAGGTGCTTTAATGGTGACTTACCCATCTACACATGGTGTATTTGAAGAAACTATTATTGACATTTGCAATACCATTCATGAATATGGTGGCATGGTGTATATGGATGGTGCAAATATGAATGCTCAGGTTGGCTTAACTAGCCCAGGTAATATTGGTGCAGATGTATGTCACTTAAATTTACACAAAACATTTGCTATCCCTCATGGTGGTGGCGGACCTGGTGTTGGACCAATTTGCGTAAACGATAAACTAGCACCCTATTTACCAGGACATATTTACAATGGAGACGAAAGCAATGCTGTAAGTGGTGCCCCATTAGGTTCTGCAAGTATATTATTAATCAGTTACGCATACATTAAAATGTTAGGTGCAAAAGGATTAGAACAAGCCACTAGCTATGCAATCTTGAATGCGAACTACATGAAATCAAGATTGGATAAAGTGTATCCAATTTTATATACTGGCAAGAACGGTACTTGTGCGCATGAATTTATCATTGACTTGAGACCTTTCAAAGCTACTGCAGGCATTGAAGCAGAAGATGTAGCGAAACGTTTGATTGATTATGGATTCCACGCACCAACAATGAGCTTCCCTGTACCAGGCACCATTATGATTGAGCCAACTGAAAGTGAAGATATGGCGGAACTAGATCGTTTCTGTGATGCATTATTGGCTATACATGCAGAAATTAAAGCAATTGAAGATGGACGTTCAGACAAATTGGACAACCCATTAAAAAATGCACCACATACACAGCATGTAATTTGCGCAAATGAATGGAATCATGCTTATTCTAGACAAGAAGCTGCATTCCCATTACCATATGTAGCTTTAAATAAATTCTGGCCTACTGTAGCTCGTGTGAATAACACGCATGGAGATAGAAACTTGGTTTGCACTTGTGAGCCAGTTGCTTCCTATGCATAAACATAAATAGTTTAATAAAAAAAGGCACTCAATTGAGTGCCTTTTTTTATAGCCAAATATTCCCATTTTGATGTGACCATTTAAGCATCCATTCTTGTGACCACACTTGTACTACTCAAAATTGGAGGATTGCCATTCAACATGAATTCATATAGGCCAATGATTTTCTCTTTATCTCTTAGTGCTATCTGTAATTTATCAAAATCGTTTTCCAAAAGCTTCATCTTTTTATTTTCAGTTGTATACCTACTAGAAATATCTTCCACCACATTTGATTGACTAACATGTGTGGGGCGACTTTCTTTCATGATCATTTGCCCATCTCCTATGAGTATCCATAAAATATCTAAGTCTGGGTAAGCAAAATGAATTTTAATTAAAATGTCTGAGCCTACCGAACCAAGATGTCTTAATTGTTTTGAAAAATACCCATTTGAAAGCTTGATTTTTTTCTCAAAAGCATGGGGTGAGATTTTTCTAAACTGAAGGTAGAGGGAGATTCTTTCAATAGGTTTCATGATAATACTATTTAGAGGTAAAATTGATATAGCATTTTTATCTATATCGTTCTACAACTAAATTACCTATCTCAATAAATCTATATGCAAGACAAAGGCCTCATTTCAAAGGAAGCTAGGCCTCATTTATTTTATTCTATATCTATTGTTTTTCACTTAGCTCTAACCACCTGAGTTCTGCAGCTTCTAATTCAGATGTGACTGCTGCTAGTTTAGCACTTAATGCCGTTATTTCATTGTAGTCTCCTGTACAATTATTCAAATCATTTGTTAATGACTCTTTTTGAGTTTCAAGTAAAGGCATTGATTTATTAAGTTGATCTAACTCTAACTTCTCTTTATAAGACATTTTTTCTGCAGGCTTCTTTGATGTACTGGCAGAACTAGCATCACTTACAATAGTTGAATTGGTCGAATTATTATTTGGAGTCGACTTAGGCTCGTGTTCCACTTGCGTGGTAATATCTGAACTTAAGGAAGCATAACTCTGTTTGCTTTTTTCTAAAATTCTAAACTGAGTATAATTACCAGGGTAATCACGTATCACTCCATTCCCTTCAAATATAAATAAGTGATCTACTAATTTGTCCATGAAATATCGATCATGCGATACCAACAAAACGCAACCTGTAAAATCCATCAAGAACTGCTCTAATACTGCAAGCGTAGGCAAGTCCAAGTCATTGGTAGGCTCATCTAAGATTAAAAAATTGGGATTCTTGAATAAAATAGTGAGTAATTGTAACCTCTTTTTTTCGCCTCCACTTAATGCACTCAAGTAGGTGTACTGCTTGTCTGGTGTAAATAAGAATAATTCTAAAAATTGTGCCGCACTTAATGTGCCACCACTTGCTAGGGGAAATTGTTCTGCAAATGTTTTTAGGTATTCAATCACCCTCATATCCTTTTTATAGGTCAAACCCTCTTGAGAGAAGTGCCCAAATACAATGGTTTCCCCAACGTTGATCTTACCGCTATCTGGCTCAGTGATACCTTGTAATATTTGTAAAAAAGTAGACTTACCTACTCCATTTTTGCCAACAATCCCAATACGCTCACCTTTGCTAAAAGTATAATCAAAGCCCTTTAGCACAACTAAATCTCCGTATGATTTGTACACTTTCTTAGCTTCAATAATTTTCCCGCCTAAGCGTGTCATCTTCATATCCAATTGTAGGCTTGTATCTTCAATCTTTTGCTTTGCCTTTGCTTGTACCTCATAAAAATTATCTTGACGACTTTTACTTTTTGTCGTTCTAGCTTTTGGCTGCTTGCGCATCCATTCAAGTTCTTTTCTAAAAGTATTTTTGGCTTTGTCGATACTCGCTAATTCAGATTCAATCCTTGCCGCTTTCTTTTCTAAATAATTTTCATAATCCCCTTTATAACTATATAACTTCTCTCTTTCTAATTCCCATATCTCATCTGTCACAGCTTCTAAGAAATATCGGTCATGCGAAACCAATAATAAGGTCACTTTTTCTTGTTCTAAATAATTCTCCAACCACTCAATCATATTCAAATCCAAATGATTCGTTGGCTCATCCATTAATAACAAAACATGCTTTGGCTCAAATCCAATTTGAATTAATGTTTTTGCCAATGATACACGCTTACGTTGCCCTCCACTTAATTTAGAAACTGGTTGTTCTAAATGATGAATATTCAACTGCGTTAATATCGTTTTTACTTTTGATTCAAAATCCCATGCATTATTTTCCTCCATCTCCATGATGGCATCGGTAATTAAATTCTCGTCCTCTGTCTCCATGGCCATTTCATAATTACTAATGGCTTTCATAATTGGATGGTCCTGATTGAACAAGTTTTGAGTCACTGAGGCTGTTTCTATAAACTGAGGGTCTTGTTCAAATAAAACCAATTGAACATCTTTATGCACTTTTGCGGTTCCTGCATCAGGCACTTCTTTGCCTGATAAAATTCTTAAAAGGGTACTCTTCCCTACCCCATTTCTTGCGACTAAGGCAATTCTATCCCCCTCATTAATATTAAAGCTAATGCCCTTAAATAAAGGCGTAATGCCATAACTTTTTGTCAAATTTTCTACAGATACATAATGCATGGCGCAAAGATACAAGCCCTAAATTAAAATAGGGGAAAAAGCAACGAAGATTGTACTTTTGTATACGTTAATATCCAATTAGATGAAAAACTTTGAAGTGCCTAATGGCTATAGAAGCTCCTTAATCACTGCGATTAAACAAAAACGCAAAGCCGAGGATAAGCTTAAAAAAGATTTTACCCCAACCGAACTTGATTTTGGTAAGGTAAAAGTGTATTTGGCTAGGCATTTTGGCTTTTGTTATGGAGTAGAAAACGCAATTGATATTGCCTACAGAACTATAGAAGAAAATAAAGGCAAGAGGATATTTTTATTGAGTGAGATGATCCATAATCCACAAGTAAACGCGGACTTAACAAACAGGGGTGTTCAATTCTTGCAAGATACCTTAGGAAAGGAATTGATCTCTTTAAATGAATTAACAAAAGACGACATAGTCATCATACCAGCTTTTGGTACCACATTAGAATTGGAAGAAAAATTAAAAGCAAAAGGAATTGCTATTGAACAATACGATACTACCTGCCCTTTTGTTGAAAAAGTATGGAACAGAAGTGAACAAATCGCTCAAAAAGGATATTCAATCATCATTCACGGGAAGCCTAAACACGAGGAAACAAGAGCTACCTTTTCTCATACTTCGGCACATACACCCACATTAATTGTGAATGATATTGAAGAAACTAAGGTGTTAGCAAGAATCATTAGTGGCGAACTACCTATTGATTACTTTTATGATTTTTTTGTGAATCGTTTTTCTGCTAACTTTAACCCTCATATTCATTTAAATAAAATTGGCGTAGTCAATCAAACAACACAATTAGCAACCGATACACAGGCGATTTCAGATTATCTTAAACAAGTGATCTTGAAAAAATTTGGTGCCGAAAATTTAGCCGATCATTTTGCAGACACTAGGGATACATTATGTTATGCTACCAATGATAACCAATCTGCTGTTATAGGATTACTTCAAACAGAGGCGGATCTTGCGATTGTCATGGGTGGAAAAAATAGTAGCAATAGCTCACATTTAGTAGAATTATGTGAACAGAAATTACCTACCTATTTTATTGATGATTCAAGAAAAATTATTGACGCAAATCAGATAGAAAAAACAAACTGGAAAAATAAACAAACTGAAATTGTTTCAAATTTCTTACCGGACAAAACGCCTATTCGTATTCTTATGACAAGTGGCGCTAGTTGTCCTGATGCAGTTGTAGAATCAGTTATCAAAAAAATTGTTGGCTTTTACGGCTTAGAAGGAAACTTCGAAGAAGTTGCTAAAAGCTGGATTGACTAAGGAAAAAGTTAAGGAAAGCGGGATTGACGAAGGAACAAAAAATTAGAATAAGAAATACGATCTAGCCCTTACATTGGTTTTAGTTTGACTTCATTCTCTCCTTAGCCCATTGCATCGCTAATTCAAATTGTTGCGCTCTATCCAAATTAGTATTATCTAAAACCAGGGCGTCTTCTGCCTGCCTTAGTGGACTATGTTCTCTTGTACTATCCATTAAATCCCTTTGTTGCAAATTAGCCGAAACCTCATCCTTGCTGATTGCAGGATTGGTTTGCAATAATTCTTGGTAACGTCGCTCTAATCTAATTGCAGGGTCAGCAGTAACAAATAATTTCAATTCTGCATTTGGGAATACTACTGTCCCAATATCTCTTCCATCCATTACAATACCTTTATCTACTCCCATCGCTTGTTGTTGAGCAACTGCAAAATCACGAACAGCTGGAATAGAAGCCACTTCACTCACTTTTTGACTTACACGCATTTCACGAATCTCTTGCTCTACATTTTCTCCATTCAAGTACATGTCGCTTTTTTGACTTACAGCATTGTATTTAAACCTTAATTCGATTTCATCAAGTGCAACTGAAATCAAATTATTATCTGTAAAGGAAATATTATTTCTTAAAAAGTATAATGCAATTGCTCTATACATTGCCCCTGTATCAACGAATACATATTCCAATGCCTTTGCCATCGCCTTCGCTAAAGTGCTCTTTCCGCAAGATGAAAAGCCATCAATGGCGATGATAATTTTCTTTTCCATTATGGTGCAACTGTGATTAATTCTGTTTTTGGAAGATTCGCATTTCTAATAGCGATCTGTCTAACTGCATTACCAACAAAAGACCTGAATGCGTCTTTTGAAATAAGATCTTCACCTGCCATTGCTGGCACGCCTTCATCTCCGCCTTCTCTTATTGTTTGCACTAATGGAATTTGACCCAAGAAAGACAAGTCGTATTCTGATGCCAATCTTAGACCTCCTTCTTTTCCAAATAAATAATATTTATTTTCAGGCAATTCCGCTGGTGTGAAATAAGCCATATTTTCTACCAATCCAATAATTGGCACATTCACATTTGCTTGACCAAACATCGCAATTGCTTTTTTAGCATCTGCTAATGCAACCTGTTGTGGTGTTGTAACAATCACCACTCCTGTTACAGGCACTGTTTGCATAATTGTCAAATGAATATCCCCAGTACCTGGTGGCATATCAATTACTAAATAATCTAATTCTCCCCAATCCACGTCGGTAATAAATTGTCTAATTGCACTACTTGCCATTGGACCTCTCCATACCACCGCGTCTTTTTCATCCACCAACAGTCCAATACTCATTAATTTTATACCGTATTTATCAATAGGAATGATCACACCTTTTCCTGCATCGTCTTTCATTAAAGGTCTTTGACCTCTTACGCCAAACATAATTGGAACACTTGGCCCATATATATCTGCATCCATCAAACCCACTTTCGCACCACCTTCTGCTAGGGCAAGTGCAAGGTTCGCTGAAACTGTACTCTTTCCAACACCCCCTTTACCACTTACTACCGCAATGATGTTTTTAACTTTAGACAAAACTGCCTTTTCATCTTTTCTTAAAGAAGTTGTATTAGAAGTAAAATTTACTTGAACCTGTGCCTTTGGATTTACCAATAATTTGATGGCATTCTCAGAAGCATTTTTCATTAAATCCTTCATTGGACAAGCAGGTGTTGTTAAAACAATTGTAAAACTAACCGCATCTCCGTCCACCTTTAAATCTTGAATCATATTCAATGTTACAAGGTCTTTACCCAAGTCTGGCTCCTGCACATTACTCAATGCTTTTAGTATTTCCTCCGTTGTCATTATGAAAGTTTTTGTTAAAATAAATAATCCTTGCAAAGTTAACGCTCATAGCGCTTATTTTGCCCTTTTAAAAGGCTTAAAATAGGGCTTAATCAAAAAAAACTACTCATTTCGTAACAAAAAAATCGCTCGATTTATAAACATTGAGGCTTAAATTTGCAGCTACATGAAAAAGAAACTGATCCTGCAAATATTGATCTTAATTGCCCTGCTTCCAGCCAAGTTAAAGGCACAGACAGTAGACCTTTATAGAGACTCTGTTGTTCAACTTTACGGAGTTGTCATGACTGCCGATAGTTTAAAGGCCATCCCATTAGCAAGTATCGTAGTGAATAAAAAAGGAAGAGGCACAATCACAAATAATGATGGGGTGTTTTCAATCGCAGTAAACAAAGGAGAAACAATCACTTTTAGTTCTGTTGGATTTAAAAACAGAAGCATCACGATTCCTCAAAATTTAGCTGGCAATCAATATAGCGTGATTCAGCTAATGGTAAATGATACCAATTTTTTACCCGCAACAATTTTAAAGCCTAGGCCAACAAGGGCTCAATTTGAACGCGACTTTGTAAATTCCAAAGTGGACGATGACTTATTTGAAACAGCAAGGAAAAATATAAGTCCGGCACAAAAAAGAATTATCCTTTCTAGTTTACCAAGAGATGGCAAGGAAGCAGTTGGAGCTTCTTTACAACAACAAGCTTCAAGGTATTATTACTCTGGCCAATTGCCACCTATGAATATTTTAAACCCAAGTGCTTGGAGAAGTTTTATTAATTCATGGAAACGAGGTGATTATAAATCAAAAAACAAATAGATGAAGAAGATAGCAGTGATTGGAGCAGGTACAATGGGAAACGGTATTGCACATGTATTTGCACAAAATGGTTTTGATGTAAACTTGATTGATATGCAACAAGCTGCGTTGGACAAAGCCATGCAAACAATTGCAAAAAATCTTGACAGACAAATAGCAAAAGCTGTTATTAGCGCGGACGATAAACAAAAGACTTTAGAACAAATCACTTGCTTAACAAGCCTAATAGAGGGCGTTCAAGATTGTGATTTAGTGATCGAAGCAGCTACTGAAAATAGCAAAATTAAATTGGCTATTTTTTCAGAGATTGATCAAGCAACAGCTGCACATTGTATATTAGCAAGTAACACTTCATCTATATCCATCACACAATTAGCTAATGCTACTAAAAAGCCAGGCAATGTAATTGGAATGCATTTTATGAACCCCGTTCCAGTGATGAAACTTGTTGAGATTATTAATGGCCAAGCAACTGATCCTGCAATTACCGAAAAAATTGTTGCATTGACTTCGCAAATTGGCAAAATACCTTGCGTTGTAAAAGACGCACCGGGCTTTATTGCGAACCGAATTTTAATGCCAATGATCAATGAAGCAGTATTGGCTTTTGAAGAAGGGATAAGCGATGCTGCAACAATTGATCAAATTATGAAATTAGGTATGGCACACCCAATGGGGCCATTGCAATTAGCCGACTATATTGGATTGGATGTGTGCAAGAATATCTTAGAGATCATGGAAGATGGATTCCAAAACAGCAAATACAAACCGGCTGCCTTATTAACTAAGATGGTATCTGAAGGAAAATTGGGTGTAAAAACCGGAGTTGGATTTTACGAATACAATAAGTAATAAGTTTTAATCTTACTTCAAGTTGGTCTTGATAATTACATCACGTAATTCTCCTAACTTCTCAAGCACTTCCTCTAATCTATTTTTTGGGATACCAATATTTAATTGGACAAACAACTGTGCCGTCTGCTCTACAACTGAGCAATTGTAATGCTTTACAACCATCATTACTTCATTCATCTGTTGGTAATCAAAATTCAATTCGTACGGAATCTCAATTGGCTTTTTAATGATGGGTGAAAGCTGCAAGGCCAAAGCAGTTGCTGTTTTATAGGCGTTGATCAAACCTGGCACACCTAATAAAGTACCGCCAAAATAACGTACTACCACCACCATCACATTCGTTAATTCCTTGCTGTCTATTTGACCTAAGATTGGCCTTCCAGCAGAACCTGATGGCTCGCCGTCGTCACTCACTCTAAACGTGGCCCCGTCTATACCAATACGATAAGCCAAACAATGATGTACCGCCTTTACATGCTCTTTTTTTAATTGTGCTAAAATCTTTTTGCAAGAATCAATGTCCTTTACAGGATATGCGAAAGCAAAGAATTTACTACCCCTATCCTTAAACTCAGCCATGGATGGCTGCTCGATCGTATAATAGTAAAATGGATCCATGAAAAATAAAAGGGCTAATTTTTGGCAAAGCTAGTTCATAATGATGAATCATTTGTAACATTGCATTATGAGTTTAAACGACATCAAGCAAACATTGAAAAAACAGTTGGCAGATCAATACGAATCCATTGAACTCAACCCTATACTCTCTATATTAACAGAACATATCACCGGCTGGGACCAGTTACAACAGGCATTGAATAAAGAGACAGCACTGAACGAAATGCAAATATTGGCATTTGAGAAAGCAGCAGCTGAACTTAAAGCTGGTAAGCCAATACAATATGTAATCGGAAAAGCTTGGTTTATGGGCGAAGCTTATTCTGTCAATGAACATGTTTTAATACCAAGACCAGAAACTGAAGAATTGGTAGATTGGATACTTGAATATGCCGAGATTAAAGGAACTTCTTTACGCATTTTAGATATAGGCACTGGTTCTGGATGTATTGCCATAGCGCTTAAAAAAGCACTTCCTAATTCAAACGTCAGTGCAATAGATATTAGCACTAATGCTTTAAATGTAGCTGCAGAGAATGCAAGTATATTAAATGCAGCAATTGAATTTGTGCCTTTGGATATTTTGAATACTGCTTTTCTTCCTGACCAATACGATGTGATTGTAAGCAACCCTCCCTATATCCCAATGCATGAAATGGGAAATATGGAAATGCAAGTTGCCGCGCAAGAACCCAATATCGCTTTATTTGTACCAGACGAAGATCCTTTAGTGTTTTACAAAGCAATTGCAAGACTTGCAAAATTGCATTTAAAACCAAACGGGCAATTATTTTTTGAAATTCATTTCGACCAAGGGGAAGCAATGGTAAACCTATTAGAGGAAATGCATTTCCACGCAGAACTAAGAGAAGACCTTTTTGGAAAAGACAGAATGATTCGAGCTAGTTTGAAACCAAGATAGTTTCGAATTTAATGCGCAGGATCTACAGCTACAACAGGTGTTGCACCCAATTGCTTAATGATCTGCATTACTTGAATAGTCACTCCTAAATTAGCAACACTATCTCCGTTGATCACTACCGAAGGCTTTTCTGTTTCTTTGGCTAAGAAAATTTGTAGTTGGCTTGATAAAGAATCTAAGCTCACTGGTGAAGACCCAATGAACAAATGTTGTTCTTTATCGATCGTTACTACCACAGTTTGTTTTGCCTTCGTGTCACTTGATGCTTTTGGATTAGAAACTTTAATCACATTTGGATTCGCCAAAGTTGACACGATTAAAAAGAATAGTAATAATATAAACAAGATATCATTCAATGCCCCAGTATGAGGTTCAGGATGATTTCTAAAACGATTTCTAAGATTCATGGCAGAGGATTAAGCTTGAGTTGGTTCTTGTAAAATATCTAAAAAATCAGCACTAGCTCTTTCCATTTTATTCGCAGTCTTATCAATTTGAGTCGTCAAAAAGTGATGTCCAACATAAGCAATCAATCCAATGATTAAACCAGTTGCAGAAGTAATCATTTTAGTATAGATACCGCCGGCAATCGTATTCAATGTATATTCTCCCGTAGATGCAATACCATAAAACAATTGCACCATTCCAATAATTGTACCTAAGAAACCAAACATTGGTGCGATTCCAGAAACTAATGATAAAATATTTAGATTACGCTCCATAGAATACATTTCTAACTTGCCCACGTTTTCCATACTTTTTTCAATTGCATCGATAGGTTTGCCAATACGCATAATGCCTTTTTCAATCATGTTTGCAACAGGGTTCTGTGTATTTTTAGCCAATGCTTTAGCTGCCGCGATATTACCTGACAAGATATGATCCTTAATCATTTTCATAAACTGAGGATCGGATTGACCTGCTTTCTTGATAGCCAAAAATCTTTCTATAAAAACAAAAATAGCAATCACTAGTAATACATATAAAGGGTACATAATCCATCCCCCTTTTTCTAACAAACTAAATAATGAAATTTTAGCATCCGATACTTGTAACAAAAACATACAATTTAAATTTATGATTTAAAGTTAATTTATTTCTACCATATAGGCTAATACTTGAATAGCTTGTTGCATATCTGAAACGCCTATCCATTCTTGCTTACTATGAATTGCCTGCATACCCGTAAATATATTAGCTGTTGGCAAACCCATGAAACTCATTCTACTACCATCTGTACCACCTCGTATTGGCTCAATTATTGGTTCTATACCCGCTCTTTTATATGCCGAAAGCGCAAGCTCAACCATTTGTGGATATTGATCTATGACCTCTCGCATATTGCGGTACTGTTGTTTTACTTGAATACTTACTGCAGAACGATTGTAATTGGGATTCTGTTGCAACACAGTCTCTGCGATTTGTAAGATTCTTTGTTCGTATCTTTCTAGATTAGGTGTTTCAAAATCACGGATCAAAAACTCAATTTTAATCTGCTCAGCTCCACCCTCAATATGGGTGGGGTGCACAAATCCCTCCTTTCCTTCGGTATGCTCTGGGCACCATTCGGCTTTGGGTAAAGCAGCAATAATATCAGCTGCAATTTTTATCGCATTCTGCATCACTCCTTTTGCCGATCCTGGATGCGCCATCACGCCGTCAATTGTCAATATCAATTGATCGGCACTAAAACTCTCCATTTCAAAACAACCCAATGCACCACCATCTAATGTATATCCAAAATCTGCATTCAATTTTTTGAAATCTATAAAGTCTGCCCCTCTGCCTACTTCTTCATCTGGCGTAAATAATAATTTAATTGGGCCATGTTTTATTGCTGGATGTGACATTAGATAAGCAGCAAAGCTGACCAATATTGCTACTCCAGCTTTATCATCCGACCCTAATAATGTTTTACCACTTGCGGTAATAACATCTTTGCCTATAAAGTTTTTTAGGTAAGGATATTTTTCAATAGTAATAATTTGGCTAGTATCGTCTGGTAAAACGATTGGCGCACCAGTATATTTTTTATGCAAGATTGGCTTAACATCCTTCCCGCTGCAATCAGGCGCTGTGTCTACATGCGCGCAAAAGCATATCACGGGCAATTTTGATTTCTCCGTTACAAGCGCTTGATTTGAGCTTTCACCGATTGTGCTAGGAATTGTCGCCATCACATATCCATTGGCATCCATTTCTGCATCCTTTAGTCCTATCTCTTTTAATTCACTTAATAAAAGTTGGGCTAAATTCTTTTGCTTCTCAGTTGAGGGAAAGCTTGTACTATTTGGATCACTCTGCGTGTCAATTTTTACATAGCGCATGAACCTTTCTGCCACTCCAAATTCGTTCCATTCCATAGTTATGATTTTGCTGCGTGAAGGTATAAAAAAAGGCATCCCGAATCAACGGAATGCCCTTTTTAAAAAATCTTTAACCTATCGCTTATGGCATAATGATTGTAGACTTTGGAGTGATTCCTACTAAATCAAGATCAAAAGTTAGATCTTGTCCAGCAAGACTGTGGTTTGCATCTAATACCACCACTTCTTCTTTTACTTCGACAACTACTACTTGGAATTGTTGACCTTGACCGTTATTCATTGTTAAAGCCATTCCAATCTCAGGATTTAAGTCTGGAGGGAACTGCGTTTTTGGGAATTCAACAATCATCTCAGGTTGTTTAGGACCATATGCTTCCATAAATGGAATATGAATTGTTTTCTTTTCTCCAATTGTCATTCCTAAAACACCGTTATCAAAACCAGGAATTACCATACCAGACCCAACTTCGAACTCTAGCGGGGCTCTTCCTTCAGAAGAGTCAAATGTTTCACCAGACGTTAATTTACCGTGGTAATGCACTTGAATGGTATCCCCATTTTTTACTTGTTGCATATTGAATTTTTTAAATAAAGCACTTAGGGTGCAAAGGGCAAAAGTACTAAATTCTAGTTAACTTTGCGTTATGAATGCCCGTCCAAGAATTGTATTTATGGGAACCCCTGCCTTTGCAGTTGCTTCCTTAAAAGCCTTATTAGAAGCCAAAATGAATGTCGTTGGTGTAGTCACTGCGCCAGATAAGCCGGCAGGAAGAGGTATGCAATTGCAACAAAGTGCTGTTAAACAATTCGCAATGGAGCATGGGCTGCCAATAGCTCAACCAGAAAAGTTAAAGGCGCCTGAATTTATTGCGCAGATTCAAGCATGGGAACCGGATATTCAAATTGTTGTCGCATTTAGGATGCTACCAGAATCTATTTGGTCTTTTCCACCCATGGGCACCCTAAATGTACATGGCTCCTTACTTCCACAATACCGTGGTGCTGCCCCAATCAATTGGGCAATTATCAATGGCGAAAAAGAAACAGGCGTTACAACCTTTAGACTTCAACATGCAATAGACACTGGAGATATTTTATTACAGGAGCGTATTCCTATTACTGAAAATATGACAGCTGGTGAATTACATGATATCATGATGGAAGTGGGTGCGCAGACATTGGTAAAAACTTTGAAAGGATTGATGGATCAAAATATTCAAGGTATTCCACAAAAAGAGGACTCGAATATTCAACATGCCCCTAAAATTTTTACAAAGGATTGTAGTATTAATTGGGAACAACCAGCGGAAAAAGTACACAATCTAATTAGAGGGCTTGCACCTTTCCCTGGCGCATTAACAAAAGTGGATGGTAAGATTGTGAAGTTGTTTAGCACTTCTGTTATCATGGAAACACCCAAGGAACCCATTGGCAGTTTTGTTACCGACGGAAAAACTTACGCAAAATTTGCATGTAGTGATGGCTATATCCTGTTAAATGACATTCAATGGGAAGGCAAAAGAAGAATGCCTATTGCAGATTTTTTAAGAGGATACAAACAGCTATAAAGCAAAAGCTTTTTCAAAATCAACTTGTGGTGTTACACCCACTTTTCTCCAAACTTCTTTCCCATTTTTATACAATATAAATGTTGGAAGATCGTCTGCTTTTATAGATTTCATCACATCCATATCTTGTCCGCCATCCACTGCTAAAAAATAGAATGGCTTTGGTTGATTTTGTTTCAATGCATCCATCACTGGTTGCATTTTTCTACATGGAGGACACCATGTAGCACCAACATCTACTAAAACGTATTGATTGGTTTGGATAATTTTTTCATAGTCTGTCACGCGCATTTGAACAACATTACCTGCACCTTCTACCGGCATTTGCTGCATTTTCCAGTTACTCATTCCGCCTTCTAAATTCACCACTTGATAACCCGCTTGCATTAAGACTTCTTGAGCAGAAGCGCTTCTGCCACCAGATTGACAATAGATATATACGGTCTTAGATTTATCTAAATGTTGTGTTCTTTTTTTGAATTCTTTTTCATCTAACCAATTTGCTTGTAAAGCATTAGCGATATGCCCAGACTGGTATTCGCCTGCTGTTCGAACATCTAAAATTTGAGCGCCTGGAGTAGCAATGGCTTTACTAAACTTTGCAGCATCTATAGTTAATTCAACAGTAGAAACTTGACTTTCCTTATTGTTTTTATTTGATTGTTGCGCACAACTTACCATTGCTGTTGTTAAAAAAAACAAACAAGCAATACATTTTAATTTCATAAAAATTTTTTTGAATTTTAATACGTCACAGACACTTGAAAGGTCTTATTCGTAACGCCTAATATAGCAGCAGCTGCATCATTTAATCTATACTGAATCGCATTGCCCATTTCAGGCAATGAGTTAATTACTTTTGCACAAATACTTTTAAAGTCGGATGTGGTAATCCTTACAATGGTACCTACAGGCAATTCGTTTGTAAGAATGTAAAATTTATTATCCTGCCAACCACTCATGCTTTTAAAAACAGCAGCCGTGCCATTCAAAGTTTGAAAAGAAGCTGCTTTTTTTTGATTGGAGAAAAAGCTGGCAAAATACCCTTCGTTTTCCGCAGCGCGAACTTGAACTAAATTTGTTTTTTGAAGACTATCTTTAATTCTTGACTGCTCTTTATTTTGAGCAATCATTTGCCATTGTGCAGTCCTTACAACCGGTGCAACTTTTACGGTTGACTTTTTGCTTGAACTCCTTTTTTTACTTTTTGAATACTTACTTGAAGATCGCTTCTTTTTACCCTTGGTTGATTTCTTTTTACTCGTCTGCCCCTTACTAGACTTCTTGGATTTAGAAGTAGTTTGTGCTTTTTTAGACACAGGTTTTGCCTTGGCACCTATGGCATCCGTTTGGCTAAATAAGCCAAAAGCTAATAATATGTATAAAAATATCTTTTTCAAGGAGGACAAATTTACAAAATCTAAATGCAAAAAAAGATATAAAATTATCTATTAAATTATTTTAATATTTATAAGCGTCAGTAATTCAGTATTCTCCAAGTATTTGGATAATAATTATTAATTCTATTCGGCAATATTTTAACCCAGCCTAAACGACAATTCAGGTAACTAAGGCTATGCCAACCCTTGGGTGCATCCAAGGTAAAATCTGCTCTTCTTAAAAATTGCAAAGCATCTTGAAGATTGACAGCAACATCTGTGTAAGGCATTTCAGACCACTGACTCATTGCTAAATCATGCGCCGGAACCAGGTCCGTCCCTTTGAGCATTCCAATACGGATACCCATTTTCTTGACATATAAATGCGCTCTGATTGTTTGCATGTCTTGCAGGCAATGCATAGGCAAGCCAATTATTTCATCTTGATGTTGTATACAAGTGATCTGCTGGGAAAGAGGAAAGATGGATGTCAAATTACCAAGCTCTTTTTTAGACAAGCCGGTGAATTGAAAAGCAGTTGAAAACTGGCTGGTGTAGGCAGCTTTTTGTTTTTGAAAAACTGCAACAAAAAACCCTTCCCCCTTTATTTTATTTGGATAGAATCTATAACCCGCTGCTTTATGTATTGGGCTTTCCGTCATCACAATCCCAGTTGCTTCTGGTAGCTTAATTGAAACAGACTGCATTCCTTCGATGGAAGCAATGTAGTCCATGATTTTTTCATCCTCTTCAAAAGAATAAGAACAAGTGGAATAGATATAATAACCTCCTTCTTGCAATGCCGTCAAACTTTCTTCGATAATTCTTTCTTGCCTTTGACTACAATGCAACACATTCTCTAGACTCCATTCCTGAATAGCCTGCGGGTCTTTTCTGAATAAGCCACTTCCACTGCAAGGTGCATCCGCAATGATGAAATCGAAAAAATTAGGTAAAGCTTTAAAATGACTTGGGTCGTTTTGTGTAACAACAATATGATCACTACCCCATCTTATACTATTCTCTTCTAAAATTGCATTTCTAGATTTAATGGTTTCATTCGCAACAACCAATCCATTTTTAAAGGCATTCGCTAATAAGGTTGTTTTGCCTCCAGGTGCTGCACAAAGATCTAGCACCTTGTAATATTTTGTAGCATCCGCTAATTGATCAATAATGGTTTGTAAAAACATGCTACTAGCTTCTTGAACATAATAAGCACCTCCATGCCATAATGGATCTGTCACAAAACTTGGCCTGCCCTCCAAATAATAACCAGTACTGCACCAATCCATTTTTGTCATCGAATGCATAAAAGGATGTGCAGACGAATCAAAGCGCTTATATTGATTCAGGCGCACTGATGTAAATGGAGCCGGTTGCTCGTGCACTTGAATAAAAGCTTCTTGATCGAAACCGGCAAGGCCTTCTAATGATGCTATGAATTTTTCGGGTAACAATTTTTTAATTTAATATTAGTAGCGGATGATAAAATGTTCTTGTTCTTTTTGTTCTGTTCTGCAAAAAATAATGCCTATAAAAAATAAATCAATTGTCAATCTGGATTTTGGATTTTTTTTAATCGCCTCCCAAGCCTCTTCCATGTCTGAGCTAGAATGTATCCCTTCCAAAATCATCAATGAATGAGGATGCATGGAATCAATTAATTTGACCGCTTTTGTTAAAACCGAGTCCTTTGAATTAGAAGCGCCTAAAAAAATAAAGTCAGTAGTTCCTTCCATTGTTTTATTTGAGCCTGATACTTCTCCTGATACATAAAATGATGCCGGCTTCCATTTATCCATCATGACTACAATTAGTCTTTTGATTTTCTCAGGCAATTGACGACTAAGAACACTATTTATTTCGGCCAATCTTTGTTTTAAAGCTGGATCATGCATCATCAATTCTTCGCTGGATTTTATAGCGTTTAAATCTTCTCTTATGAACTTATAAACAAAGGGCGAATGAATGCCATGTCCCTTTGAATTAGCTCCTTTCAAATAATATTGAAGGTATTTAAGCAGAATGATTGGAGTAGCGTAACGCATTTATTTTCTTTTCCAGCATTCAAAATCAAATGCGTATGCGTGTTTTTCATCCGCCTCATTTGGATAACTATATGCAAGTTCCCATTGATCATCAATGACAGGAAACAAAGTATCTCCGTCTATGTGCGTATGCACTCTAGTCATGTATATCGTATCTGCAATAGCCAATGCTTCATTGTAAATTTGACCACCTCCAATCACAAAAACTTCTGCATAATCTTCTTGCCTAGCAAATGCGATGGCTTCCTCTAGTGAGCCAACTACTTCTGTGTTATCGTATTGCAACCCTGATTGCTTTGTTAAAATAATATTTAACCTGCCCGGCAAAACACGCTTGCCCAATGACTCAAATGTTTTTCTGCCCATGATCACAGGCATCGCCCAGGTTGTATCCTTAAAGAATTTCATATCCTTAGGCAGATGCCAAAGCAATTGATTGTCTTTGCCAATCATGTGGTTATCAGATGCTGCTACGACTAAGGATACTTTCATGTAAAATTTATTATACTGCAACTGGCGCTTTAATTCCAGGATGACATTCGTAATTTTCTAAAGTAAAATCCTCAAACTTGAAATCAAAGATATTTTTTACTGCAGGATTTATTTTCATTGTTGGAAGCGGGAAAGGCTTTCTACTTAATTGTAAATTAGCCTGCTCAATGTGATTATTATACAAATGTACGTCGCCAAAGCTATGTACAAAATCGCCATATTCTAAATCACAAACCTGTGCAATCATCATTGTCAACAATGCATAAGATGCAATATTAAAAGGTACACCCAAAAATACATCTGCACTTCTTTGATATAATTGACAACTTAATTTGCCATCTGCTACATAAAACTGAAACATATTATGACAAGGCATTAATGCCATCTTAGACAAGTCGCCCACATTCCATGCACTTACAATCAATCTTCTGCTATCTGGTGTTTTCTTGATTTGTTCAATCAATTCTGAAATTTGATCTATCACCACTCCATTGGGCGCTTCCCAACTTCTCCATTGCTTACCATAAACAGGACCAAGGTCTCCATTTTCATCTGCCCACTCGTCCCAAATTCGCACACCATTGTCTTTCAAATATTGAATATTCGTGTCTCCTTTCAAGAACCATAATAATTCGTGAATAATACTTTTTAAATGCAATTTCTTTGTTGTCACTAAAGGAAATCCTTCTGCTAAATTAAAACGCATTTGATAGCCAAAACAGCTTTTAGTTCCCGTGCCTGTGCGGTCGGTTTTCTCTGTCCCGTTGTCAATAATATGTTGGACTAATTGTAGATATTGTTGCATGCTGCAATTTACAACAAGCGCGCTAATTTTAGGATTATTTTGCCTTTCTTCTGGCAATTTCCTGTCTGATCAACAATAACTCTCTATTTGTTTGACCATTCACGCTAGAGTTTTCTTGCGCCCTACGCATTAAATAGGGTACTACATCCTGCAAAGGTCCAAAAGGCAAATACTTACTCACTTTATACCCTTCTGAAGCCATATTGAAAGTGATATGATCACTCATACCATAGAGTTGTGAAAAATGAATATGTGGATGTTTGTTTTCCAAACCTTTTGATTGCATTAACTGTGCACAATTTAAATTGCTCGCTTCATTATGAGATGCCACAATCAAAGCAATTTGATCGATATGATCTACGCAATAAGTAACTGCTTTGTCGAAGTCTGCATCAGTGGCAGATTTATCAACTTGAATTGGAGATGGGTAACCTAATTTTTCGGCTCTTGCCCTTTCTTTTTCCATATAGGCGCCACGAACTAATTTAGCACCTAAGATAAAGTTGCCTTCAGCTGCTATTTTGTGTGACAATTGTAAAAAGCGTAAACGATCCGATCTGTACAATTGAAAAGTATTGTAAACAACTACTTTGCCTTTATTGTATATCGCCATTAATTCCATTGCCAAACGGTCAATTGGATCTTGAATCCATGTTTCTTCTGCATCAATCAAAATGCCTACCCCATTCTCTTCGGCCACATCGCAAATTGCAAACATTCTTTCTTTCAACTTGCTCCATGCTGCATCGTCAGATTCGCTGTCATGCACACCGCTTCTTAATCTTGGCGCTTCATTTAAACGCTCTAATAAATGCATGCTGGACAAACCTGTTAACTTTACACTAACAAATGGAACGTTATCTTGAGTTGCCGCAAATTCAATTGCTCTAATAAATTGCTCAGTCACTTCATCAAAACTTTCATCACCTTCTTTGGCTTCTACACCATAATCTAAAATCACTTGAACACCATAAGCTCCAAGCATTTTTGTTACTCTTGCAGATTCTTCTAAAGTCTCACCACCGACAAATTGATTGAAAATTGTGTTTCTAATAATGCCATTAATTGGCAAACCAGATTTCATTAACAGTGGAGTTAACCTTGTTCCTAAAGAAACAATCCATGGATTTTGGATCACACTAAAAAGCCATTTTGCTTTTCTTAAATCTTTATTTGACTTGTACGCAAAAGCGTTCTTGGTATTGTTTAAGGATAGATTCATGCTAACATTCATTCGTACCGCAAATATCAGTAGTATTCCTTAGATATCAAAGTATAAATTCAAGAAAGACAAGTATATTTAGGGTCATTATGAAAATCATTGCAACCACAATCTATCAGTTTAAAATTCCAATGATCCCTTTCACAATTGCAACGGGAACCATGGAATATGCACAGAATGTATTGATCCAAATTCAGACAGACCAAGGCATTGTTGGAATTGGAGAATGCTCCGCTTTCCCTATGATTGTTGGAGAAACCCAATTGAGTTGCTACAATCACGCAAAAGATTTTGCTCAATTTTGGAAAGGCAAAGACCCTTTAGACATTCAACAAAGACTAAAAGAATTGGACCTTGTTATTGCAGGAAATTATACAGCAAAAAGCGCATTCGATTTAGCCTTATATGATATCGCAGCCAAAGCGGCCAATCAGCCATTATACCAATTCTTAGGAGGTAAGCAAAAGCCAATAGAATCAGATTTGACTATTGGGATTGGAACGCCAGAAGCAATGGCCGAACAAGCGATTGAATTTGTTCAAAAAGGCGTCAGAATGATTAAGGTGAAATTAGGAAAAGCCCCTAAGGAAGATGTGGAAAGGATTAAACAAATTAGAGCAGCTGTTGGTCCAGAAATACAAATCAGGATAGATGCGAATCAAGGATGGTCTCCAGAAGACGCATTGTCTGTATTGACCGATTTAGCTCCTTACAAAATCGAATTCTGCGAACAACCAATGCATAAATATTACGACGATTATTTGCCTGCACTTTGTGCAAATTCTCCCGTAAAAATCATGGCAGATGAATCTGTTTTTACACACCACGATGCTAGAAAATTAATTGCCAATAAAGCATGTCATTCAATTAATATTAAATTCTCTAAGAGTGGCGGAATTCATGAAGCAATAAAGATTCATGATCTTGCAAAGGAAAACCAAATCCCATGTATGATGGGTGGAATGCTAGAAAGCAGAGTTGCCTTAAGTGCGAAAATGCACTTTGCAATGGCAATGGACAATGTTCATTTTTATGATATGGACACTTGCCTTATCGGACACAAGATTGATCCTGTAATTGGCGGGGTTCAATTCAATGGTATGCATTTAAGTATCGGAGATCAGCCTGGTATTGGAGCCGAAGTAGATCCTGCTTATTTACGTAATTTGGAATATTGTACAATCTAAAGATCTTATAAGGCGGAGAGTTGTAACTTCGCGATTGAAAAGCATTGAAATTATGGAAGCAAAAACAGCGTCGTCCTCATATACTACAATGAATGAATTGGTTTTACCAAATGACACCAATACACATGGCGATTTAATGGGTGGCAAACTCATGTATTGGATGGATATAGCGGCTTATCTTTCTGCAGCAAAACATTGTAATTCTGCTGCAATGACCGCATCTGTAGATAATATCAGTTTCAAGACACCTATCAAATTAGGTAATGTGATTTGTATAGAAGCAAAAGTTACTAGGGCTTTCACTACCTCAATGGAAATTCATTTAAAAGTTTGGAATCAAAATATTATCGAACAAACAAGGGTGTTAAGTAATGAAGCCTATTTTACTTTTGTTGCATTAGACGAAAAGAAACAACCCATTAGAGTCCCAGAAATTATTGCAGAAACAGAAGAAGAGAAAAAATATTATGCAAGCGCATTAAGAAGAAGACAACTACGTTTGATACTTGCCGGAAAAATGAAACCTGATGATGCAACAGAATTAAAAGCCTTGTTCATTAAAGAAGATGGTGAATAGAAAAGGCTAAGTTATCGAATATGATTTAAACAATTTACGACGCATTTAAAGCGTTTTTTTCAGTCCCTACTATCGTTTTTGCAACCCCTTCAACTTCCTTTAACTCATGGTGCTTTCCTTTAAGCTTGAATATTTTGCTTTGCTCAATCGCATCCATCACTTGATCTAATATTGTTTCTACCGGAGCATCATAATCAATATCTAAAGGTGCTTTGAAACGAATCGTTAGCGGCGTTCCTACTTTCTTATACGTTAATCCTTTCTTAGTGAAAGCTCTCCAAAACCCATTAATTACAACAGGCACAACAATTGGATGGTTATTTTTAATGATATGCGCAGTGCCTTTTCTCCCTGGTGCAAATGGCTTTGTAGTTCCTTGCGGGAATGTAATTACCCAACTATGCGCTAAAGCTTTATCAATTTTTTGAGTATCCACCACGTCTCTTTGTCTTTGTACATCCTGACCTTCTGCCCTCCATGTTCTTTTCACCGTCAAAGCACCCCCAAGTTTGAATAATTTTGTTAACCAATTGTCATTCATTGTTTCCTCTGCTGCCACAAAAAACACATTTGTAAACGGATTTAATAAGTAATATGGGATACCCAATCGATTGAACTTTCTCCATTTTACGGCACAGAAAATATGAACAAACGTAATCACATCCGCAAAATAAGTTTGGTGATTACTAACGAACAAAACGTTCTTTTTAGGCAAATTCTCTAGATGCTCCGTCCCTTCAATATTCATTTTATTAAATAAAGCAAGACCCGGATAGGTAAATAATCCCACTATCCCATATATAACGGAACGGAATAGTCGAATTTGCTTTAATTGATCCAATAAACTCATTTTCAAGTAGCTGATTAGTGTCGCAATATACTACTAAATCTTTTATATGACTTTTCCTGTTTAAGCAACAAATTGTATCTTTAAACAATGA
Source organism: uncultured Sediminibacterium sp. (assembly GCA_964579885.1). GTDB lineage: Bacteria > Bacteroidota > Bacteroidia > Chitinophagales > Chitinophagaceae > Sediminibacterium. Next base: position 10,007 of record CAZOHD010000002.1, on the reverse strand, counting down.
AAAAGACTGCTGTAATTTTTGACATTGATGGATTATTGATCAATAGTGAACCACTTTGGAATAAAGCCGCCAATGAGATCTTTAGACAGTATGGCATCAGTCTAACCGAAGCGCAATATGCAACTACTACAGGGCTAAGGTCTAAAGAGTTTGTAGCTCATTGGCTTCATGAATACAAAATACCTGCAACAGAATTTAATCGAGCAGAACAAAGAGTAGTAGACCAAGCATTGACCTATATTGATCAAGAAGCAACATTAATGCCTGGCGTGGAACATATTTTTCAATTTTTCTTAGAAAAGCAATTCAAAATAGGCCTAGCGACTTCCTCTCCAACTGCATTAATTGAATGGGTAAAAGACAAACTAGGCATCAGAGGCATCATTCATGCAAGTTGTTCTGCACAAAATTTACCCTATGCAAAACCACACCCTCAAGTTTACCTTGACTGTGCGAGCGCATTACACAGTTCGCCACTTGCTTGTATTTGCTTCGAAGATTCTTTTTATGGTATGATTGCTGCAAAAGCTGCAAGAATGACCTGCGTAGTTGTTCCAGCTGCGGAAACATTAAAACTGGAACATTGGTCAGCCGCTGACCTAAAGTTATCCTCTTTGCAAAATTTCGGGGCACTTCATTTTAACATGCTTGCTTAATTAAGCTAAAAAAAACGCAACGCTTCCCCAAATACGAGTTAAATTGCAGCCTTAATGGAATTAGCAAAAAAAGTCATTGGCAAAGAACTAGAACGCTTTGAAATACATTTCAAAGATGCGGTTAAAAGTAGGGTTTCTCTACTTGATCGTATCATGCAATATATTGTCAAAAGAAAGGGCAAGCAAATGCGCCCAATGTTTGTCTTACTTTCTGCCAAATTAAATGGCGAAATAAATGATGCTAGCTATAGAGCCGCTTCTTTAGTGGAACTTTTGCATACGGCAACTTTAGTGCATGACGATGTCGTAGATGATTCTTTAGAACGAAGAGGATTTTTCTCTATCAACGCCTTATGGAAAAACAAAATTGCTGTGTTGGTAGGCGATTATTTATTATCAAAAGGCTTATTGCTTTCTCTAGAAAATAAAGATTTTGAAATTTTGACCATACTTTCCAACGCTGTTAAAAAAATGAGCGAAGGCGAGTTATTGCAAATAGAAAAAACAAGAAACTTAAACTTTGACGAGTCTGTTTATTACGAAATAATTAATGGTAAAACAGCTAGTTTGCTTTCTTCTAGTTGTGCAGCTGGCGCAGCCTCTGTCACACAGGAACAAGATCAGATTCAAAAGATGAGGGATTTTGGAGAATATGTTGGAATGGCTTTTCAAATCAAGGACGATCTATTTGACTATGGAGACGAACTTATTGGCAAGCCAACAGGAAATGATATCAAAGAAAAGAAATTAACCTTGCCCTTGATTCATATTTTACAAAAATGCACCCCTTCTTTGAAAAAAGAAATTGTATACATTGTAAAGAACAATAATAACGATAAGCGTAAAGTGAAATTTGTAATTGACCATGTGAAGGAATTAGGCGGTATCGAATACGCGCATAATAAAATGATTGAATACCGAGATAAAGCATTGGTTGTATTACACAGCTTTCCACCATCCATCACGAGAGATGCACTTGAAGAATTAGTGCGTTACACAACAGATAGAAAATATTAATGGAAAAACGTTGGCAAATAATCGAAGGTGATGCAGCTAAAGTAAATGCATTACAAGCTGCTTTAAAAATTCATCCAATTTTATGCGAACTACTTGTCCAAAGAGGCATCGAAGACTTTGACAAAGCAAAACAATTTTTTAGACCTTCCCTGAATGACTTGCACGACCCCTATCTAATGAAAGATATGGACAAAGCCGTAGCAAGAATTGAAACTGCTTTTGAGAACAATGAATCCATCATGGTATTTGGAGATTATGATGTAGATGGAACCACCTCTGTTGCGACATTATACCAATTCTTAAAAACAATTGGACCTAATATAGACTTCTATATTCCTCATCGTTATAGAGAAGGATATGGCGTTTCAAAAATGGGTATTGACCACGCAAAAGCAACTGGTATAAGCTTAATTATATCTGTTGACTGTGGTATTAAATCTATCGATTTGATTGCCTATGCAAAAGAACTAGGCATTGATTTTATTATTTGCGACCACCATTTACCAGATCCAATTTTGCCACCTGCAATTGCAATATTAAATGCAAAGCAAGTAGATTGCGGTTATCCTTATAAAGAATTATGTGGATGTGGTGTGGTGTTTAAATTAATTACAGCGCTAGCAAAAAAATACAATCTACCAGAAACAAGTTATTTGCAATTCTTAGACCTTGTGGCAACGGCAATTGCAGCTGATATTGTTCCACTCACTGACGAAAATAGAACCATGGCTTTTTATGGCTTGCAAAAAGTAAATGAAAATCCTAGTCATGGAATTTTAGCTTTACTAGAATTAGCAAAACAAAACAGACCAATACGCATCAGCAACTTGGTTTTTGCTGTGGCGCCAAGAATCAATGCAGCAGGCAGAATGGATGATGCAAAAAAAGCCGTTCAACTTTTTGTTGAAAAGGATTATCAAAGTGCATTGGCAGTTGCATCCCTTTTACAACAAGATAATTTAGACAGAAGAGAGGCAGACACAACCATATCAGAAGAAGCTTTAGCAGAGATAGAAAATGACCCAACACATTTAAATAAAAAGTCTACTGTCGTATTTCAACCACATTGGCATAAAGGTGTTGTTGGCATTGTAGCTAGCAGGTTGATAGAAAAGCATTATAAGCCGACCATAGTACTTACTCAAAATGGCGATATAGTTTCAGGAAGCGCAAGAAGTGTACAAGGATTTAACTTATACGAAGCATTACACGCTTGTAGAGCGCACCTACTAGGTTATGGAGGACATTTTGCAGCAGCTGGTATGACTTTGACCATTGATCAGCTTGAAGCATTTAAAATCGCATTTGAAAATGCAGTGGCAGAAAGAATCACGCCAGAACAAACGGTACCAGAGATCCTAATTAATGCAGTACTTCCTTTGGATCAAATAAACCTGCAATTTTTTAATATCATTTCCCAAATGGAACCATTTGGACCCGATAATATGAGACCCATATTTATCGCAAAAAATGTTAGAGACAATGGCTATTCCAAATTAGTGAAAGAAGCACATATTAGTTTTAACCTTACACAAGGAAACAACAGTGTTAGAGGCATTGGTTATAATATGCCCGACAAAATTGATATCGTAAAATCAGGCAAGCCATTTGATATTGTATTTCAATTACAATTGAATGAATGGCAGGGAAATCAATCTGTACAAATGCAAGTGATTGATCTAAAAACAACGAGCCCAAATTAATTCATTCGGGCTCGTGCTAATTCACTATTTTCCTTCTTGTTTAATTTAGCTTTTGCTAGTCAACTCTACCGTTCTATTTATAAAGCTTGTTAATTCTGCTCCTTTTAACAACCCCTGTGATAATAAAGCTAAGTCGGCTAAATTTCTTGCTTGTTTTTGTTGTTTATCAGTATCTGTTTCTTTTAACAAAGATTGATACACCGGATGGTTTCCATTGATTGTCAAATGAACCTCGTCCGGCATTTGAGCATAAAATGCAGTCATGCCTCCACCGCCCATGCCAGCCATGTCTTTCATACGACGCATGAATTCTGGTCTTGTTGCAATCACAGGTGCTGCATCTTTACTTAAGCCCTTTACTTCGACAGTCAAAGTGATTTCAGGTACTTGGAATTCAAATAGTTTTTTTGCTTGCTCCACTTCGTCCTTAGATAAAATTGAGTCAACGTTTTCTTGTTTGTCAATTAAATTATCCACCACGTCCGCATCTACACGCACAAACTGAACGCCTTCCCATTTCATTTCCACATTATTGATGAAGGCAGCATCCACCATTGTCTCTAGTTTAATTACTTTGTATCCCTTACCTACTGCTGCTTGAATAAATGCATCTTGTTGTACTGGATTAGTTGTATACAATAAAACCTGTTTGCCTTCTTTATTCTTTTGAGTTGCTTCTGTTGTTGTCTTGTATTCATCTAGGGTATAAAACTTGCCAGCTTCAGCAGCATCTTCTAAGATTAAAAACTTATTTGCTTTTTCTAAGAACTTGTCGTCCGTAATCATACCATACTTGACAAACAAGCCCAAGCTCTCCCATTTTTCTTCAAATGCCTTACGATCGCTATTGAAAATCTCTTCTAATTTGTCTGCCACTTTTTTAGTGATATGCGCGTTGATCTTTTTAACATTTGGATCTCCTTGTAAATAACTTCTGCTAACATTCAAAGGGATATCTGGACTATCAATTACACCATGTAATAACATCAAGAACTCTGGAACAATGTCTTTTACTTCGTCTGTTACAAATACTTGATTGCAATACAATTGAACTTTATCTTTTTGTATTTCATAGCTCTGCTTGATTTTAGGGAAATACAAAATACCCGTTAAATTAAATGGATAGTCCACGTTTAAATGTATCCAGAACAATGGTGTTTCTCCAAATGGATACAATTCTTTGTAAAACTTCTCGTAATCTTCTTTTGTTAAATCTGCCGGCTTTCTAACCCAAATTGGATTTGTATTGTTGATTGGTTTTTCAACTTGCTTGTTCTCTTCTGTAGTAGCATCTGCACCTTCTTTAACCTCAGGTATCACTTCGTTTGCGTCCTTAAAGTAAATCGCCACCGGCAAGAACTTACAGAATCTTTCTAAAATTGATTTTACCCTAGAAGGCTCTAAAAACTCCTTGCTTTCTTCATTAATATGCATCACAATCTTGGTACCTCTATTGCTATAATCCACTTCGTATAATTCATAACTTGGGCTGCCATCGCAACTCCAAAACACACCCGGTGCACCTGTATGACTCTTACTATAAATGTCCACTTTATCACTCACCATGAACGAGCTATAGAACCCTAAACCAAAATGACCAATAATACTTGCGTCTTGGTATTTTGTTACAAATTCCTCTGCCCCACTAAATGCAACCTGATTGATGTACTTATCTACTTCCTCGGCAGACATACCCACACCATTATCAATAATTGAAATGGTTTTTTCTTTGGCATCTACAATAACATCTACTCTCAAGTCTCCCAACTCCCCCTTTACTTCGCCTTTAGAACTAAGGGTTTTTAATTTTTGAGCAGCGTCTACCGCATTACTTACTAATTCACGCACAAAAATCTCGTGATCACTATAAAGGAACTTTTTAATGATAGGGAAAATGTTTTCCGTCTGAACTCTTATTTGACCTTTTTGCATAATTATATCGTTTGATCCTATTATGGCAAAATCAAGACCAAAAACAGGCTTCTGCCAAGCTGACAAGTTTAGGAGTCGAAACGGCTCAGAAAAGGTTAATTTTTCAGCCAGGCTGCGCCAGTGCACCTTGGTTGACTAAACAAAATGTCATCTGGATTGCGAATTAGAATTTGCTTTTCTGAATTAAAAACTGAATAAATACCTACAATTGTTCCATTCCCATTGGGCACAGCAAATCCTGCAAAATCTGCATAGCCGCTTGTTCTAAGATAAATAGTGCCTCCAGTACAAAATTTCAGCGCCCTGCTTGCTCCTAATTTATTTTTCTTATCTGCTAAGGTCTGGGCGGTATCGGATGCCGAAAATTCAATACTAGACATTTGAATTAACCTTCCTTGTAATGAATCATGAAGGTTTTTAAACTGAACCTGCAATGGAGTAATGGGGATATTGTCTTGAAGAATTTGAATATGTTGCTTGAACAAGGGAACTGGAATGCCGCCTGTAATTAAAGCACCTCCACTACTATCCACCGCACCGACTAATTGAACCATACGTCTATAATCTGACAGGTGTAAATCTTTTAACCTTAATCGTATAAATGCCCCAACTGGATAATCCTGATAAAGATTTTGACCATCTAATAATAACATAATCCCTGCGGTGCCATCTTGTAGCACAATAGCTTTATACCAATTATCAAACTCGTCATTTGCCACAACGATAGCTTCAATCATCCATTCGTTTTTGATTAATTCCACTTCTCCCATTTGATGTATTCTTTTTAATTGCTTGATGCTAATTAGCGTATCATTAAATTGATCTAGATAAGGCGTAGCATAGGCCGCTTTCTTAAAACATGCAGAGCAACAAAAAAACATAACAAGAAGTAATAAAAGAGACGCCAACATTGAGTAATTGTTTTTCATAAAAATATTTTTAATAGATATATAATTAAAAGCCCAGTTTTATAGTGAATACAGCTGTAAACCGATGGTATAGGTCCTACCTAAATCATATATGTACTTTTCGGGAAACTTATCTACTTTGAAATTTTTATAGTCGTACCTTGATTGCTCGAAAATCAAACTGGGTATGACTGTGTTTAAAATATTTCGAATAGATGCAGTCAACCTCAAGGAGAATAATTTTGTCGAAGCCGAATTGCTATTCGTTTTAATTTGGAAATTTTTAGAGATAAACAAATTTGACACCCATTGATTTGGCGCATACACTGGCTTTTGGATGTTTTCCCAGTTATCAATACTCGTATTTTCTTTAGCCCAACTGCTCCTTCTAAAGAGGTCATGACTAATTGGGCGCTTGCTTGCATATAAAATTGTGTAACTAAAACGCAAGGAATAAGATGGTTGATAATTGATGGTAGCTGCTTGTACCCCTTGAGGATACGCATTAGCAGGAAAACGGCTTAATAGCAATTTTCCCGACTGGACTTTATATAAATTATCTGATAGCCGAATTTCATACAAAGGCTCATTAGCAATGAGATACCATCCAACACTATTCGCAATACTTAATTGAATTGGACTCGACCAATTGGTTTCAACATAGGTTTCAATTCCTTGATGTATTGTTTTCATCTGACCAAGACTTGCTCTCACAAATGCATTGTAATAGTCATGGTAAAACAACTTGAACTGTCTTTCGTTTTGATTGGATTGCAAAAACAGCGCAAGACTTGCTTTTACATTGCTACCCATGAATTGCAATTTGAATTCTGAGCCGAATTTAATCAATGGCAAAAGAAATGAATTTTGAACCGCATGATTTGAAGGATCGGTATATAGATCGGCAGCGTCAGGCGCTTCAGCGGCTTGAAATAAATGGGTTGTTAGATACCAACGCCCATTGAATTTATAACGAAGATAAAACTGGTATTGAAAAGAAGGGAAAACCGCAAACTCAGAAAGTCCTTTTGAGATAGTAGGATATAAGCCATTTTGATTAAGTCCCTTTCTTCGAAATTGATCGATGCCCATTTTCAATCCTGCGCCCCATTCTAAAAACCTTGTGGAGCCGGTTAGTGCAGTCCAAGCATGAATCGAACTATTGAATAAGAAATATTGTGCTCCCCAGATTTCACCTTGTTTGATTTTTCGATCTGGCGTCTCTATGTCATTTTGAAATGCAGTAGAAAGTCCATCCTCATTGACCCAGGTATTGTAATTGTAATAAAATTTACCTCCCAATAAATCTGCGACGATATTTGAATAGCCAATCCTATCTGAATTTATAGAAAGCCCGGAATACCAATGACTACTCTTTCCTATTAAAACATTTGACAAGAACGATGCTCTTAATAAAGCTAGATTTTGTTGACGCTGGTTGATGATATATTTTGATGCGCCATTTAAATTAGACTGGTTCTCTGCCACAATTTGATCAAATTGTATTTGCAATAAATCGGGATGGTTAACATATACATTCAATAACTTATTTTTTAATAAAGGGTCTGATGCAAAACTTGGTAAGTACTTGTAATAATCTGGCCGAGGATCTGCTGTTTTAGACCAATCTAGTTGTGTGGTACTTTGAGTACCTATTACCCCGCCTAAATTCAAAGTAATGGTATTCCCATTGTTTGCTTTATAGTCATATTGAAAGTTCAATACTGGCGCATTGTTCTTTTTAGTATTTGCATAAAAAGCATTGCCTGCTTTCCAACCCCAACTTGGATTGTACAATGGGTCCTTTGCAATATCATAGATCTCCTGAACTGTGGGCGTGCGCTTCCCCTGCACAGCAAGACTCCACCAGAAACTAAAACCCAGATGGTGCTTGTCGGTTATCATTTTTTCAAAACTCAATAACAATCCTTTACGATCTTTCATACCATTTGCTAAATATCCGCGAGGCGTGTTCTGGTAGATTGCCTCAATATTAAACCAGGTAGATTTCTTCGATCTTCCCGAATGCCATTGTATTCTAAATTCTTGCATCGAACTTGCATTTGAAATTCGTGTACTAACAGATTTACTTTTTGCAAATTGAGTTGCCTTGCTTGAAGAAAATCGATTGCCCGATTGTCCCCCTAGTCCGTAAGTTCCAATACCATAAGCATGCACAACAGCGTCGGATTTGATTCCGCCATACAAGCCTGAATAACTAAACGAAGGATCCCAGCCATTTAAATTTGAATGCCAGTCTATCCCATTGATTGTATTGCCTTTACTTTGTGCGAGCCCCCTTGGAATCCAATTCACTGCAAAGCCCTGATATAGCGCCAACTCGTTTAGGCCTTCGAAATTTGATTGCAACAAATTAGGTGTCCAATAAATTGATTCTTGTCCAAGTAAATCAAATTGCTTAGGCAATGCATCTGCATTCTCCACTTGTGCATATAGGTCGTTGGTATTGTAGCTAATAAAAAGAGCAATGCCAAAAAATAGTTGAATCGTTTTATTCATGCACTCAAATTGCATTTTAAAAACAAGTTTTTTATTTCGGCAAATACGCGACAATAAAATGAATTAAGAAGTCATATTTATTCAAATAATCATTATGACAAAATCAAACAATTCAAGCATTAATAATCATATAACAAAATCAAACTTGCATCTTATTTTAGGTCTCCCTTCCCTTTTCAGAACTTTTATAATCGTGCTACTTATGATTTTAGATCAAACAACAGCACTGGGAATGCAAGTGATTGCATTTTATAATTGTGAAAATTACTACGATACAGCCAATCAATTGTTTGTAAATGACGAAGAGTTCTTACCCAATAGCAACAAAGCTTATAGCGCATCTAGGTATGCGCAAAAAACGTATCAACTAGCTAAAGTTATTTATGAATTGGGGCAATTAGGAACTAAGGAAGGTGTAGCTTTATTAGGTGTGGCAGAAATAGAAAATCAATTTGTGATTGAAAAAGTATTGCAATCAAGTGCAATCAAAAAATATCAATACAAATACATTCATTTTAATTCAAAAGACCCAAGAGGTATCGATGTGGCTTTGATTTATCAGCCCAAAATATTTACACCTTATCAATACAAATCCTATTCGCTCAAAGATGAAAATCATTTTCAAAACTATGCAACAAGAGACCTACTGTTCGTAAAAGGGCAATTGGGGAAACAATGGGTTTATATTTTAGTGAACCATTGGCCAAGTAGAAGAGGTGGGTCAGGTGAAGCACGAAAAAATAGGATTTGGGCAGCTATAAGCTGTAAAAGGATAATAGATAGTGTTAATTTGATAGATCAAGGGGCACATTGGATCGTAATGGGCGACTTTAATGACAACCCTACGAATCAAAGTATCCGCAAACTTGAATTATTCAACCCATTTTTGCCTTTATTCAAACAAGGCCAGGGCAGCCTCGCCTATAGGGATAGCTGGAACCTCTTTGATCAAATTTTACTAAGTCGCAACTGGGGATTGACTAGATCTTATCTAAACCATTATAAACCAATTATTTATAAAAATTTAGACATGATTGAAACCCGAGGTAAATATGCTGGCTACCCTAAAAGAACTTGGAATGGAGACCAGTTCAGGGGAGGCTATAGCGACCATTTCCCAGTAGCTTTGATTTTTAAGCCAAATAATGCAGAAAATCCACTAAAATAGCCTACCTTCGCCCTCCCAAATCTGTTTTGGCAGATTCATTCTGTAACAAGGATGTCCACTGGGAAAAACCAATTATTTAACCAAAAAATTCAAGTAATGAACA
>CAZOHD010000001.1:290010-563324 GCA_964579885.1 uncultured Sediminibacterium sp. | reverse complement strand
GAACACCTGATTTTGAGCGCATGGAAAAAGAGATCAAACACAAAATCATCTTTGATGGCAGAAATTTATTTGATGTGTACAAGATGAGAGAACTAGGTTTTGATTATAAAAGTATTGGGAGATTAGATATTAAATAAATAACAATATGGCAACACAATTTGGCTTCTTATCAAAAATTAATTTCTTACAGAATTGGTTATCATTTGCAATAGCAAAAACAAACCCAGCAATTATTCATAATATAGAAAAGTATAATGTGCTTAAAAAAGTTTTTTATTTATCTTCTATTGAAGCAATCGAAGGAGACTATTTAGAGTTCGGGGTTTATACTGGAAGCTCTTTTTGTCACTCAATGAGGTGTTGCAAAAACTATAAAAATCTAAACACTGAAATAATTAAAACAAATTTTTTTGGGTTTGATTCATTTGAGGGATTTGGAGAAATAGCTAATGAAGAAAAACATTCATTTTATACGGATGCAAACTTTGCCACAAGTTATTCCAGGGTGTACAATAGAGTTAAAAGGGCAGCAGGCGGATTAAAATTCAAATTAATACAAGGTTATTTTAGTGAAACTCTTAGAGAAGGACCAGAAAGTATGGGAATTAAGAAGTCAAGAATAATTTTTATAGACAGCGACACATATTCAAGTGCTAAAGATGCTTTAAATTTTTGCAATAATTTAATTCAAGAAGGCACCTATATAATTCTAGATGATTATTTCTCATATAAAGCAAGTTTCGAAATGGGAGTTGCCAGAGCATTCAAGGAATTTATACAAATCAACAATGTTGAAATAAGAGAAGTTTTCACATATGGAATGGGAGGTAAAGTTTTTGTAATTTCAAAAATAAATCATCAAAACTAGTTTTATTAATTATAAATTTTAAATATAAATGGATAAAATTAAATTATTATTTTATAGATATAGATTTTTGTTATTATATACATTATTTGGGTTTATCTCCTTAGTAGTTGAATTTATTTTTGTCAAATTTTTATTGTTTTATAAATTAAGCTACACATCATCAGCACTATGTGCATTTATTATTGGTTTAATAACAGCATTTTTTCTAAATGTTAGATTTAATTTTCATATTACAAAAGCAAAAAGGAAAAAAGCGCTTTTGTATTTTTCAATAATTTCTCTATCATCTTTTTTGTTACAATTGATTTTAAGAAAAAAACTAGAACAATATGGATTTGAGATGGATTTGTCAAGATTTATCTTTGCTGGGACATTTTTTATTTTTTCATATTTTTTACACTTGAAAATCACATTTAAAGAGTTCAAAAAAGTTGGCGTAGCAATTTATGCTGATGGCGTAGAGGATATTGCAAAAATCTATAATAAAATTTCAAACATCTCTGATTTTATTCATTTAGATATTGTTGATAAGACATACAATCCCAACTGCAAAGATGTAAAAGCTTATCGTTCAGAAGTTGTAAGAGCTTATTGGCAAAATAAAAAAATTGAAGTTCACATAATGTCAAGATATCCATCAACTTGGCTTGATGATTTATATCAATTCGTGGATATAATCTATGTTCACCCAACTATGAACGAAAATTTGAATGATATTGTTGATAGAATCAATATTAGTGGAGTAAAAGCAGGCATAGCGCTGAGTATATATGAATCAATAGACATCATTGATTATTACATTGAAAATAAAAAAATAAAACATGTTTTATTATTAACTATACCAGAGCCAGGATTTTCTGGCCAAAAATTTGATTCGGCTGCATTACAAATACTTGAAAAACTCAATAATCACAAATACCGTTCTGAATTTGAAATTTGTGTTGATGGTGGAGTTAACGATACTACAGTTAAATTTTTAAATGTAGAGTCGGTTGTTTCTGGCTCATATATTTTAGGGGCTCCAAATCCTATTAAAAATATTATGCATTTACAAACATCAGGAGAATATGCACAATATTAACCTTTTAAAAACGCAGATCAAGAACGTTATTGTAAATAAACTTTCGCCTATAGAAGGCTTAATCTCGATAACTTTTGTAGGCTCATTTGAAACATCTAATGATATTGCACTTATAAGTGACATTGATATAATTGTTATAGTCGATGAACTTACTGAGATAAAGTTTAGTAAAATTGAAAATGCTGCTAGCTCAATTAAAGGGATAGATATTGGCTTAGAAGACTATAAAACTAAGCTTAATATGACTTTTGGCCCTTTAAAGTTTAACGATGATAAAGTTGTTGTTTTTCATATCATGGTTTATGACATTCTTGGTCATCGTAAACATGTTTTGGAAAGTCCATTTACATGCCTTGACTGGGAATTTTTCCAAGCTATATTTGGTAAAAATTTATCTGATATATACCCTGCCACAGGTGTTCAATTAAATGACTTGGTGGGTTCAAGGAGAGGATTGGATTCTTATTTAGACGATTTAAAAAAACAAGTAATAACCTATAGAGAATACGATTTTTCAACAACTCCATATTCTGAAAAAAAACAAACCTTTCAAATCGATGATAGACATCAAAAAGAATATGCATATCATGTATTAAAATTTTTACAATTAAACTTAATAAAAATTTTATTTCAAGTTAATAAAAGATACACTATTTCTGAATTAACTGAAATTTTTGGATCATTGAATCCTTCATTTAATAAGCACTCTAATTTTTTAATTGAACTACACAATTGGAAATACGAAAATGCGAACGAACCAGATAAAATCTTTAGTAGGCTCGAGGATTTCATAAAAGATCTTACAACTTGGATGAATAATTTAAATCTATCTAAACTTTGTTTTTTTAGACATGGTAAGACAGAATTGAATGATGGTAGTTTTCTTGGAGTTGGACGAAATCCTTCTATAATTAGGTCAATTGAAACGGTTTGTGATGAATATTTTGATGAGATATATACTGGAACATTACAAAGAACAGTAGAGACGGGTAAGTTATTTAGAGGCGATGAAATTTATCAAAATGAATTGTTAAACGAGATCGATTATGGTTTAGCTGAGGGATTAACATTAAAAGAGCTAAATGAAAAATTCCCAGAACTAGTTCAATCTTGGCAAAAAAATGAAGATCCCCAATTTCCTGAAGGAGAAAGTCAATTAGATGTGAGTAATAGGCTCGGTATTTTTATAAATCAAGGCTTTCCAAAAAATAAAACAGCCATAGTAACACATAATGTTGTTTTGAGGGCATTATTAGGAAAAGTATATAACCAACCTATTTATAATTGGCATAAGATGAATCCAGGTCATCTTGAAAAACATGACTTCTTTTTATTTAAAAATATATTAATTCCAAATTTTTCAAAAGAAAAACAACAGAAGTACAAAGATGAACTGGTTGGTTATAAAGGGCCTACTGCCAAATACGGCATATTTTGGATTCCCAATGAAGAGCTGGGTCAATATATAGAATCTTTGAAAAATAGATTCCGAAAAATTGAGCCCGACTCTTTTTTTTTAAATCACCCTCCCCATGCTACAATCTTTTTATTTAATGCACATGAGCAAGATCAATTTCAAATTATATCAAGAATTAAAAATATTAAAATTGATTTTTTAGTGGATACATGGAAAATATTTGAGAATGATTTGGTAACAGGAGGAGATACATTATCAATAGCTTTGGCAACAAATTCTTTGGTTTTTGATTTTCAATGTGACTTAGCAGAGTCTCTTTTAAATTTCATCAAACAACCTATTTTTTACAATAATAATTGGGAAGGGAAATATAAAGAATCATACAATCGTTACGGATTTCCTTTTGTAGGAAGTCATTGGGTTCCACACTTAACAATAGCCTCAGTTAAAAAAGAAGGCAAGAAATTAATTAACGAGATAAAAAAAACAAAAATTAATTTAAATCAGATAGAAAGTAGTGGAAGCTTAGCATTGTTTAAAATAGTAGGCGATAGTCATCAACTTATTCATACCTGGCAATAAAGCATAAATGAAAATTAACCTAGTTCCAATGGCTGGAGAGGGCCAAAGATATAAAGATGTAGGATTTGTAATTCCTAAACCATTTATCGATGTAGATGGAATACCAATGGTGATTCGTGCTTGCAAAGCATTACCCGCTGCTGACAAAAATATTTTTGTATGCAGAAATCATCATATACAAGAATATCCAATTAAAGATATATTGGAAAAGTATTTGAATAATGTTGTAATCGTAACGATTGATGAGTTAACTGAGGGGCAAGCAATTACATGTTTAGCTGCAAGAGATCATATTCCAGACAATGCTATTTTAAACATTGGGGCTTCCGATAATGACATGGTATATGATCAGAGTATTATAGAGGAAATGTTTCAAAATCCAGAATTAGATGGTTGGATCTGGACTTTTAGAAATAATCCGGCAGTTCTTCAAAACCCTAAAATGTATGGTTGGGTAGAAACTGAACCCGAATCAACTAAAGCTGTTCATATTAGCTGTAAAATTCCAATAAGCAAAAATCCTATGAGCGATCATGCAATAATTGGAGCATTTACCTTTAAAAAAGCAAAGTCTTTTTTTGATTCTGTAGATGAAATGGTTAAATCAAATTATAGAATAAATAATGAATTTTATGTTGATGTTGCAAGTGATTTTGCAATAAAATCTGGTCTTAACATTCATGTTCATGAAGTAGATCAATATATATGTTGGGGCACTCCTCAAGATTATCAAGAATATCAATATTGGCTTGCATATTTTAAAAAAAGACATCAATTTGATTAATTTATCGATAGTAATTCCTTGTTATAATGAGTCTAGGTCTTTGCCAAGACTACTTTTGGCTTGCTTAAATGCTTGCAAGGGAAGAAATGATATCCAATTTATTTTCGTCAATAATGGATCTCAAGACGAAACACAAATTGTCCTAGATCAATTATTAAGTCAAGAAAATTATACTTTTGGGAAATCTGTACATGTGCCGATAAACAAAGGTTACGGATTTGGTATTTTACAAGGATTAGCAGTCGCTGAAGGAAGAATTTTATCTTGGACCCATGCGGATTTACAAACTGATCCTAAAGATGTAGTTCTTGCCTATGAATTATATAAAGTTGAATTAGATTCAAATCATTGTATTGTAAAAGGCGAAAGAAAGGGTAGAAATCTTTTCGATAATATCTTTACTGGTGGCATGTCATTTATTTCTTCATTGTTTTTAAATCAAAAATTATGGGATATTAATGCTCAGCCTAAAATTTTTCATCGGGACTTCATGCGTCATCTTAAAAAAGCACCATATGACTTCTCCTTAGATTTATATGTACTTTTTGTTGCCAACAGAATTAAAATTTCTATTAAATCGTTTCCTGTATTTTTTTCTAATAGAGAATTTGGAGAAGCAAAAGGAGGTGGGACATTAAAAGGGAAATTTAAATTGATTAAACGAACAATAGGGTATATAATTGAATTAAGGAATGATATCATTAAAGGCAATCGTTAATGGAAATTGTTGCACATAGAATTAACTTAATAAATGAATTATTGGAAGTACCTGTTAAATATGGGTGCGAAATAGATATTCGATCGCAGGATAGTAAATTGATTTTAAATCACGAACCTTATCTTTCGGGAGATAGTTTAGTTGATTATTTAGATAATTATAAACATGGTTTACTAGTTTTAAACATAAAAGAGTCAGGGATTGAGAATGACGTCTTGCAATTAGTAAGAGAAAGGAATATATCTTCTTTTTTTTTATTGGATGTTGAGTTTCCTTATTTATATAGAGCAAGCCGTTTGGGAGAACGTGCAATAGCGGTTAGATTTTCCGAAGATGAGCCAATTGAATTAGTTCATAATTACAAGAGGTTAGTTGATTGGGTGTGGGTCGATACAAATACCAAACTACCAATAAATCCTAATAATACCCATGCATTGTCATCTATGCAAACTTGTCTAGTTTGTCCGGAAAGATGGGGTAGACCATATGATATCCTTCCATATCGTCAAAAAATGAAATTATTAGGCTTTAATCCAAATGCAGTAATGACAAATTTAAAATATACTAACTTATGGGAACAAGAAATTTAGACCAATTAAAGCAGGAAGCCTTTGAAGTAAATATGGGAATTGTAAAAGAAAAACTAGTTGTATTAACTTGGGGAAATGCATCTTCCTTTGATCGTGCAAATGGAATATTTGCAATTAAGCCAAGCGGTGTATCTTATACATTGTTAAAATGGCAGGACATGGTCCTAGTTGATTTAGATGGAAATGTTATTGAATCAAAATTTAAACCAAGTTCAGATACATTAACTCATTTAGAAATTTATAAAGGGTTTAGTTCAGTTTGCGGGATAGTTCATACACATTCTCCTTGGGCCACTATTTGGGCTCAAGCATGTCAATCTATACCCGTTTTAGGTACTACGCATTCGGATCATTTCAATGGAGATGTGCCATGTCTTCCTTATTTAAAAATGGACAAAGTTCAAAATGCATATGAAAAGGAGACCGGAATTCAAATTGTTGATTTTTTTAACAATAGACAATTAGAGCCAATACACATGCCAGGATGTTTATTATCTGGACATGCTTCATTTACTTGGGGAGAAACATCAAATAAGGCATTTGAAAATGCGGTTGCTTTAGAGGCTTGCGCTAAAATGGCCTATCATTCTTTAAATTTAAATTCCAAAATTGAATTTCCAGATTACATTTTAGAAAAACATTATTCAAGAAAACATGGAGCAAATGCATATTATGGACAAAATGTTATAAATAAATGAAAATGAATTATTTTTTTATATCGGTGAATTATAAAACATCTGATTTAATTAAACAATGGGCTGAGAGTATTTATAAATTTAGACCTGATGCCAAACTAATTATTGTAGATAACTTTTCGACACATGAAGAGAGAAATAAAGTATTTAATTTATCTAAAGAAATTATATTTCATGTAATTGAATCGGAAAATGAAGGCTATAGTTCAGGATTAAATAAAGGATTAAAAACAATAATTCCTGATTTGAAAAATTCAATTATATTCTGTTGTAACCT
This sequence comes from uncultured Sediminibacterium sp., assembly GCA_964579885.1. GTDB lineage: Bacteria > Bacteroidota > Bacteroidia > Chitinophagales > Chitinophagaceae > Sediminibacterium. Next base: position 556,312 of record CAZOHD010000001.1, on the reverse strand, counting down.
AGATATTGAATTTTTAAATATCCCTAATTATTTTGAATCAGGCCCTTTTGTATATATACCAAAGATTATTGAATCTAATAGAAAAAATAGAAATCCTTTTTTGACAAGATTTCAAAAATATTTAATACCAATTTACAAAACTGCAGCTACCAGAAAGTCTAGTAATATATATTTAATTGCAATCATTTTAAATAAAATAGCAGGATTCTTTAAATCTAAAATATGGGCAATTCATGGTTCCCTTTTTTGCTTCAATTCATTTTTATTAGAAAATAAAAATGTATTTCCATTTAATAGCGAAAGTTTTTTGTATGCTGAGGAGTACGAATTTGCAAGTTTCGTAGAAAAAAATAATGGAAAATTTATTTCATCAGAATTAATTGCATTTCATCATTCGCATACAGCAACTTCAGAAATCATAAGCAATACAAAAGGATTTATGAAATATTGGGCACCATCTTTTTTAAATTTTATAAATAAACAAGTAAAATAGAATGTTAGTATTTATAATTTCTTTATTTATTGCACTTTCTTTGTTAACTGAAACTGTTGGAGTTTTTTTCAGGCTTATTGGATCAATAAATAATCAGCCAACATTGGGCTATTCTATACACGTTAGAATTGCTACTCTTGGAAGATTTTTTACATTTTTTAGTGCACCAGCCTTGGGTTTCATAGTAGATACAGGTAATGCTACTGATAAAATTGCACTAATTGGAGTTTTTACATATCTATTTGTTTTTATAGCTGGATTTTGGTTTTTAGCAAAAGGAGAACCCGTAATAAATTATGGGTATTTGAAATTTTCAAAAAACAACTTTTTTCAAAAAATTAATTGGAATAAAATAAACTATAAATTTAAAGTAAATAATAAATATTTTTTTTATATATCAGCCATTTCTTTTCTTACAACATCGATTGGAGTATTAATCGTAAATTATTTTGCGACAATTTTTATAGGTTTTAAAGCTACAATTATTCAAACTTCAGCATTTGTAACTGCATTAGGAACTTTGATGCATGTTTTCATAATTGATCCAAAACTAGCGAAATCTGGTGATCAAAATCCGGATCAATTATATAGCCTAATAAATGACTTTATTAATGCAAGGATAATTCAATCATTTCTCTTAACATTAATTTTCCTCTTTTTATATTTACTAAAATAATTAGCGCATTTTTAAAATTGCATTAATAAAAATGATAAAAAATTTCATAAATAAAATTAAATTTATAACTAAAGAATTTCCATTAGCAATAGTTCTATTTCTTTTATTAACTTATTTAAGCTTAATACCGCCAGTATGGGGGTATGACGAGTTAGCTAGCGTAATTTCACATTTAGAGTTAAATGATTCAAGATTTATTAAAATTTATGAAGAATATTTAAATCAGATTGGAATAACAGGCGCCTTTGCGGCAGTAATTACAAAATTCATATTGCCAATAATTGTAATACCAATTAGGTGGACATATGCACTAGGATTAAGTCCAATTTATTCAATAGCAAGATTTACATCTATAGATTGGACAATCTTAAGGATAATTTTTCTCTTTTTTCATATTATTTTTGCAATTATTGGATATTGTTTAATAATCAAAACTTTAAGATTTGAACTAAAAAATAAGACAGCAGAATTGTTTTTTACTTCTTTACTACTGTTTTCCTTTCCATTTATCTATTGGACACTTACTCTTTCTTCATATTCTTACCATTTATTTTGTTTTGGTTTAATAATTTATTATGAACAATTTGATATTGAACCCGAAAGTAAAATAATTACTAAAAAATCTTTAGCAAGGTCTATTGTGATGTTTTTTAATTATCAATACTTATTTATAGTAATAGCATTAATATTTCTAGATTTGGTTAGACTTAGAAAAAAAATAATTAAAGAAAAAATATATTTGAATTGGTTTTTGCCATTAATAGTTTTTTCTGGGACATTGATATTAATTATTACACGTGCTAAACTATTCTCTAAACACACAAATCCAGCTCAATCTGTTATAAATAGTATAGATACTAATTCGTATAACATTTTGGAAAATTTAAGTTCTTTTAATTCAGTTATCAAATTTTTTTCGTCAAGGATTTATGATATTGGTAATTATTTTTTCAATTTTAATAGCTATCATGAATTATTGAATCCAAAATATTCATATTTAAATTTAATATCTTCAATATTGATTTTCGCTTCAATTATATTAATTTTAATAAAGTTATTTAATTCGAAATCAAAATTTTTAAATACACTCTTTGCTTTCTTTATTACAAGTATATGTTTCTATTTAATTAATTTATATCCATTTATGCCATCTAGGCACTCTCTAGTTTTATTCTTACCTTTTATAATTATTCTAACAATTCTATTTTCAAAAGTTGAAAATAGAAAGTTTAAATCCGCCTTTTCTTTTACATTATTATTTATTTCAATCATACTATTATTTTATAAATATAGTATTACTAGCCCTGCTTTAAACAAAATCTTACTAATCAAAACATTAAAATCATACAAGGTTAATAGATTAATTCTAAAACCTTGCGAAGAAGAACCGTTGTTTTACAGCAAGGAATTAATGATTTATAAGCCACTTTATCAATGCGGCCCAATGATTATAGAAAAAATTAACGTAGTTGAGCCAATGAATGTCGCAATTTATTCAAAGAATAAAATTACTCACAATACTGCAATTTCAATCATTCAACCTTTTTTGTCTAAAAATTTAAGCCACGAACATTTTAAATTTATTAATCAAGTAAATCAAATTAAATCTATTTTAAATAGTTCAAATACAGTTGACAGTGTAACACATACAATTACAATAATAAAAATTATTTAAATTGTGATAAAATTTATAAAAATATGGATTTTTCTAATTTATATTATACCTTTTACACTTGCACTAAAAATCGAATTTTTATTTAATTATATACTTGTTCTTATTACCTTAATTTCTTTTTACATTGGATCAAGCATTTTACCAGCCAAAAAGTCTTTTCCTATTAATTATAATCAATGGTTACAGCCTTCACTTTTCCAATTATTCTTTTTATTCTTTTGTTTTGTTGTATTTAGATATACAACTGTTTTTGACGTTTTTACACACTTATTTGTTGGAGATTATTTACAATGGTCATTAAGTAATGCTATTTCAAGATATAAAGGTAATGAAGAAGATCAATCATTCCTATATCAATTAGGCACTATCTCTATGTTTACATATTCAATATTGTTAGGAAGCATTTATTTTAAAAACGCTAAATATTTAATTATTTCATATCTGGGATTAGCTTTTATATTATTAATTGAATCAAGCACCCTAGGAAGAGCAGGAACATTAATTTGTATAATCGCAATTATTTCTGAACTAGTAATTAGAAAAAATCATCTTTTACAAAAGATGTCAATCAAGAAGATTTTTAAAATATTATCTTCAATTATACTATTATTTTTAATAATATTTCTTTATTCTGCATATAATAGATTAGATGCCAATGATGATGGTAAAGAAATTATTCTACAGAAATTTGGAGAATATATTATTGGTCCATACCAAGCCTTTTTTATATGGTTACAAAATCCAAATTCACAAAATATTCCTACATTACCTCTATATAATCTTTTCACTTCTTTTTACAAGATATTAGGAATAAAAGTTGAACAAGGTTTTTATCCATTAGTTAATACAGATTTCGGAGAAACTAATATTTATACAGTTCTTCGTTCGTTTTATTCTGATTTAGGTTGGTTCTTATCTTCATTATTATTTTTATTTTTTGGGATATTTATGAAATATAAAACTTACAATCAAATGAATATTAATGAATATTTTATTATAAAAATATTCATTAATATCTTGATCCTTACTGTTTTATCTCCCTTTAATTTCACAACATTTTTTGCGGCTTCTTTGTTGTCTATATTTATGCTTTTAATCCAGAAGTTAAATTTTTTCAAAATAAACAATTAAAATATACTAAATGAATGTTACATATTTGAATGGTATTAAAGTTGACAATAGAAATTTAATATCATTGTTTAATCCTAGTTTTTTATATGGTATAAATTGCTTTGAAGGTATAAGAGGTTATTACTCAAATATCAAAAATCAAATATTAATATTTGATCTAGAAGAGCATATAGATAGACTATATAAATCTGCGTTAATATTAGAATTCAAAAATCCAATTGAAAGTGAGAAATTGAAAGATCAAATTATAGAAATTTTAGATATTGAAAATATTAAAGATAATATCTATATTAGAGTCACTTTTTTTCTATCGGGCGAATCCTCTTGGTCTGAAACTGAAAATATCAGCTATTTAATCAACATTCGAAGTATGCAAAGTGATTTGCTAAATTCTAATAACTTAAATCTTGGGTTGTCAAATTACAATAGGATTTCATCAAATATAATGCCTCCAAATGTTAAAGCAGGCGCAAACTATCTTAATTCTCGATACGCTTTGCTTGATGTAAAAAAAAGAGGTTTCGACGGTGCTTTGTTTTTAACTACGGGGAATATAATCTCAGAATCAACAGGCTCTTGTGTTTTTTTTTTAAAAGATAACATATTTTATACTCCATCAATTGATTCCGATATTTTAATCGGCATCACTCGAAATAGAATATTAAAGCTAATTAATCAATTGGGTTTTAATGTTATTGAAAAAAAAATAACAACTGAAGATTTAAAATATTATGATGCTGTATTCTTAGCAGGAACAATGATTGAAATAAAACAAGTTTCAAGAATTGAAAATTACACTTACGAAATTAATAACACATTGATCTTGCAATTGATTAACAAATTTAAAAATTATGTATATGGATTGGAGCTTTAATTATATAGCTATTACAAACGATATTGAAGAAGCGCGTATAATTGAAAGTTGTGGCATACAACAAATATTAGTTGATATTGAAAATATTGGCAAGTCGGAGAGGCAATCAGGAACTAATGCAGTTATAAATTTTCATAATATTAGTGATGTTTCAAATCTTAAAAATGCCGGAATTAAAGCAAAAATAATTTGTCGTATTAACAGTTTCCATTCTGGTAGTTTTGATGAAATAGACGAGGTTATAAATGCTAAAGCTGATTTTATAATGATACCTATGATCAACAATATTAATCATTATAATAAAATGACAGACTTCATAGGAGAGAGAATTGAAATAATCCCATTAATTGAAACGCCATATTCTGTATTTAAAATAAATGAAATTTTAAGATGTTCGAATATCAATCAGATACATTTTGGTTTAAACGACTTGTGCCTAGCCTTGGGTACAAAAAATATATTCGAAATATTATTGTCTCCAGTTTTTTCGTTTGCTTTAAAATTTGTAACTGAACATGTGAAATTAATTGGTATTGGCGGAGTTGGAAACCCATTGGAGCAACAAAAAGTAGATCCTTCATTAATTCTCCAATTACATAAATTATTTGGAAGTAAATCAGTAATTTTATCTCGTAGTTTTTTTAAAATGGGCTATGAAATAAATAAAATTGAAACTTCATTAAGACATTTTGAAAAACAAATAAATTCACCATTTGGAGAAAAAGATCTAATTAATTTTAAAGAACAAGTTGAAAAATTTTAAAAAAATAACTCTAATAAATATTGGAGAACCTCTACCTTCAGAAGGAAATCGGCCACATAGAATGTCACAATGGAAAAAACAATTCGAAGACATTGGATATGAAGTTGATTTTTTTACTTCTGATTTCGAGCATCAGAGAAAAAGAAAAATAACAGAATTTAATTCTGGCTATATATTATTAAAATCTTATTTAAAATATAAAAATAATATCTCACTAAAAAGGTTAATTAACCATTTTTTAGTTGCAATAAGTTTATCGAAACAATTATTTAAATATAAAACAGATGTAATAATTGTTTCATATCCTACAATATGGACGGCATTTGTAACAGTTTTATATGGTAAATTTAATAATGTTAAAATAATTGTAGATGTAAGAGACAAATGGCCAGATATTTTTATAAAATCTTACTTTAGTAAGTTTTTATTATGGCCATTGTTTTTAATTAAGAAGTTTGTTTTTAATAATTGTAGTACATTAATAAGTATTTCACCTGGATATTTAAAATGGGCATATCCAAATACTGAAGTTTTGCAAAAAAATATACTTCCTTTAATACCCAATTCGGTTGTTAAACACGAACGCACATTAAATAAACCTATTAATTTAATATTTGTTGGATCTCTTGGGGTGACCTATGATTTAGATATAATTTTTTCGATTCATGATGAGCTATTAAAATCTGGTTTAAATTTTAATATTATAATTGCAGGAGATGGTCCTAGATATAAAGAATTAAAAATTAAGTCGAGTACAAAAAAGAATATCAAAATGTTAGGGTGGCTTAATGAAAATCAGTTAATCGAAAATTTTAAAACAGCACATTTTGGATTAATGTTATACTACAAAAATTCTCCGCAAGGTTGGCCAAATAAACTGTTAGAATATATGGCACATGGCTTACCAATTTTAAATACATTACATGGAGAATCATGGGATTTAATTGAGAGTAAAAATATTGGTTTTAATTTTTCAAAAAATAATATCAAGGAACTGGTAAAGTATATTAATGAAATGGTTGATAATGTTGTTAAGTATAACCAATATAGTAAAAATTGTTATTCATTAATAAATGACCAATTTTCTAACGAAACTAATTTCAATAAATTACTTAAAATAATCAACTCTCAATGTACAGATCTTTAGATATATTAATTATATTATTAATTTTGCCGATATTTTTACCAATTTTTGTAATTGTATACATCTTTGCATTATTTTTCCATTCTAATAATGTATTTTTTTTACAGCCTAGAGTTGGGAAAAATATGAAAACTTTTAATTTAATTAAATTTAGATCTATGGTGATTGGTGCCCAAAATATTGGAACTGGTTTATATAGTTTTTCGGACGACAATAGAATTACACCATTTGGTAAATTTTTACGAACAACTAGTCTTGATGAATTACCTCAATTACTTAATATAATTTATGGAGAAATGAGTTTTATAGGTCCAAGACCAGCTGTAGTTGGCGAATTAGAGCTTGAATCTAATTTACCGGATAATTTTTATTTAAGATTTAACGTAAAGCCAGGTTTAACCGGTTGGGCTCAAATACACGGGAGAGATAATTTAAATTGGACTCAGAAAATACAATACGATATTGAATATATTAATACAAAAGGGATCAAAAAGTTTCTTAAAATAATATATATTATTTTTTACACACCTATATATCTTTTTAAATTTTCAGCTACTTATGAAAAGAAATAACAATGAATTATTTAGAGAAATACTAAATGTTGAAGATGCGGCATATGTTTTCGATTTAAATTTATTTGAAAATAATATTTCCAATCTCTATTTAGCCTTTAGTACTTATTACCCGAAAATCAATATTGGGTATTCGTATAAAACAAATTATATACCAAATGTTTGTAAATCTGCACATAAAAAAGGTTGCTGGGCAGAGGTTGTTTCAGATATGGAAGTAGAAATGGCTAATGAATATTTAGATGATAAATCTAAAATAATATTCAATGGACCCGTTAAGTCATTTGATTCTATTATGAAAATTATTGAAAACAATGGAATAATAAATATTGACAATCATTTTGATATTAAAATACTTAATGATATTACCTCTACACATAATTTTCAAAAGAAAATACAAGTTGCCTTAAGACTAAACTTTACTTATGAAAATAGTAAATCAAGGTTTGGCATGGATTTTAATACTTTAAATGAGCTAAAAATTAAGATTCGAAAATCAAATTATTTAGATTTAATCGGTTATCATATTCACCTTCCCTTTAGGTCTATTGATAGTTTTAAATTTCGAATTGATTCACTAATTAATATTTTAAAATTACATGGAAATTATCCATTAAAATATATTAATATTGGTGGAGGTTTTTTTGGGAAAATTTCAAAAGATTTAGCTATTTCCCTGGGTCTACAGAATCCACCAACTTTTGATGAATATGGTAAAATAATTGGAAAAGAGTTGTCTAATTATTTTAATCATTTACCTAACAGCGAATGGCCTGATTTATTTATTGAACCTGGTAGTTCTCTCGTTGCAGATTCATTCTCTTTTATCACAAAAATACATTCAATAAAATCTATTAATGATTCAAATATAATTACAACTTTTGCTGCAAGACATCTTTTATCCCCAACAAATAAAACTGTGATGCTACCAGTGGAGTTAATTTCAAGTAATTGTGATTCTAACTTGAATTCATCTGTTAAAGAATATAATGTTGTTGGATATACATGTATTGAGTCTGATATAATTGGCCAATTAAAAGCAAATGCAATTATAAATGAACATGATTACATTAAAATTAATAATGTTGGTAGTTACACAATTGTAATGGGTAGTGATTTTATTTTACCACAACCTGCAATTTATTTATTTTATAATAATAAGGTAGAAAATATCAGAAAGAAAAAAACAGTGTCAGATATTCTAAAGACTTTCAATTGCTGAGTTCATTTTTTAATAATTATAGAAATTATTTTAAACAAAATTATTTCTTAAGTTTTCATTAATGAAAAAAGCCCTAATTACAGGTATAACTGGACAAGATGGAGCCTATTTAGCCGAATTTTTACTCAATAAAGGCTATGAAGTGCATGGTATTAAGAGAAGATCCTCTTTATTCAATACCCAAAGAATTGATCATATATACGAGGATCCACATATTCCTGACAGGCACCTGCATTTACATTATGGGGACTTATCTGATAGCACGAACCTAATTAGAATTATACAGGAAGTACAACCCGATGAGATTTACAATTTGGGTGCAATGAGTCATGTGCAAGTAAGTTTTGAGGAACCAGAATATACAGCCAATGTAGATGGTATTGGTACATTGAGAATATTGGAAGCTATCCGATTATTAGGTTTAACACAAAAAACAAAATTTTATCAAGCATCTACTTCTGAATTATACGGACTAGTGCAAGCTGTACCTCAATCTGAAACAACACCTTTCTATCCTCGTTCTCCATATGGCGTAGCTAAACTATATGCTTACTGGATTACAGTAAATTATCGAGAGGCTTATAACATATATGCATGTAATGGTATTTTATTCAATCATGAATCTCCATTGCGCGGTGAAACATTTTTAACTCGTAAAGTAACTCGAGCTGCTGCTCGTATTGCATTGGGATTAGATACTTGTTTATATGTTGGTAATTTAAATGCACAACGCGACTGGGGTCATGCAAAAGATTATATTGAGGGGATGTATTTGATGCTTCAACAAGAGAAGCCAGAAGATTTTGTTTTAGCAACAGGCATTACTACGACTATTCGTGACTTTGTAAAAATGACTTTCGCTGAATTAGGAATTGAGCTTGGGTTTAAAGGAACGGATGATAACGAAGAAGGATATATTGTAAAGAATACAGGAACATTTGATTTGAAGGAAGGTCAGGTTGTGGTTAAAATAGACCCTAAATATTATCGCCCTACCGAGGTGGATTTATTAATTGGTGATGCTTCTAAGGCAAAAGATAAGTTAGGATGGAAGCCTAAATATGATTTAGCTTCCTTAGTGAAAGAAATGGTTGCAAGTGACCTTGAACTTTTCAAAAAAGAATTACTATTAAAACAGAACGGGTTTACAACATCTAAAGAAAGCGAATAGCTTAATTGTATTATAATGGATAAATCTACTAAAATATATATTGCTGGTCACAGAGGAATGGTAGGTTCTGGAATAGAGCGCAAGCTTCGAGCAGAGGGCTATACGAATATAGTAACTAGAACCTCTTCTGAATTAGATTTAAAAAATCAACAAGCTGTTAACGATTTTTTTGAATTAGAAAAACCAGAATATATAATACTTGCTGCTGCTAAAGTAGGAGGTATCCATGCCAACAATACTTATCGCGCAGAATTCATCTATGACAATTTAATGATGGAAGCAAACGTCATTCATGCTGCCTATTTGAATAAGGTTAAGAAGTTATTGTTTCTTGGTTCATCTTGTATCTATCCTAAATTGGCTCCGCAGCCATTAAAGGAAGAATACTTATTAAGTGGTTATTTAGAATCTACGAATCAACCTTATGCTATCGCTAAAATAGCTGGTATTGAAATGTGTGATAGTTACCGTTCGCAATATGGATGTAATTTTATATCTGCAATGCCTACTAATTTATATGGCACCAATGACAATTACCATCCAGAGAATTCTCATGTACTTCCTGCTCTAATTCGTCGTATAATTCTAGCTAAAAAGAACAACGACCCTGCTGTAGTTATTTGGGGTTCTGGCACACCGCGTCGTGAATTCATGCATGTTAATGACTTAGCTGATGCTTGTTATTTCCTAATGCAAAATTACAATGAAGCAGGACTAGTGAATGTAGGTTGGGGCGAAGATGTTTCCATAAGAGAGCTTGCTACGCTCATTGCTACTGAAGTGGGTTATGCTGGCACCCTTGAATTTGACACCACTAAACCAGATGGCACGCCTCGTAAATTAATGGATACGACTAAAATTACGAATCTTGGTTGGAAACCTTCTATTAAGTTGGAAGAAGGTATCAGGCAAACCATTGCCGAAGTAGTAGATAAGTTCTAGCTCATTCTTCTATTTCCCCATCTTCACCACTTCCCCAGGTGCCATCAACCTTGCATGATCTAGCAACTCCACTAAGGCCATGACCTTTCGGGTCTTTATATCACTCAATCCTTTCACGATACTATAAGAATCCTTTAATAAGTAAAATACATTGGTCGTAAGATTCAGTGTTCTTTTATTCATTGGATAAATCGCTGGCTTAATAGCTTCTTTATAAAGTTGCTCTATCTCTTTTATACTTCCCACATAATACTTTATTGAGCCTTTCGCTCTAATTCCAAGTAATTCTTTCCCCAAAATCTCATTCTTCAAATCCACTTCCTCCCCGTAACTCCAAGCATCTAGCCTGCGCAGTATAGCAGGACTATTCCGCACAATCAACTCTGTACTTATTTGATACACCAATCCATCTACTTTCCAACGGATGGTATTGTAAGTAGCGAATGCTGTGTCTATTTCATTTGGTGTAAGGCCTGTTTCCTTTTTGAGGGCATGGCTTAAATACAGTTCGGTGCTGTATTTGATTTCAATTAAACGATTAAGGAAGCCTTTTGGGGGAGTGGGGGGCTGCGCTTGCGCAGCCCCAACATGTCCTACTACCATAAGCAATCCCATCATAATGCCAGCAAAAATCCTAAGCTTGTTTGTTTTATTTTTTGAACCATTCATAAGTTTAAGTTTAGATTTTAAAAAAGGTTTGTTCTGCAAGGGCGCCTTCTATTTGTGGATTTTGATCATAGCCGTTTTTTGCTAAATCAATGTTTACATATTTGATAATGTTTTTCATCGTAGTACTTGTTCCATACAAGTTTAAGTTCTTTATTAAATAATGCGTAAAGGCGCCATTGAACCTGTTATTGATATAAGCATCTGCACTCAGTTGATGCGATGCACAGCCACTTAATAAAGCACCATTCAACAAGCTTGTTGCTAAGCCAAGCGCTTCTTTCAATTCAGCATCTAAAGAAGCTAATCGAGCTAATCCATTATTCGTTCTTTTAAATTGACGATAGCGCTTATCCTCTAATCCCAATCCTTCTTCCTTCCAAACCACTTCTCTAGATAAATCTGCCGCATGGCAACTATCCGATATCCATACAAAATGCACCCCTTGAGGGATTTTGGCAAATCGTTGTGCAAATTCCTTATCACTAATAGCGGTGGTAGGATGATCATTAAAATCATAAGGACAGATAATTTCATCTAATCCATCTTTTTCTATCATTGGATGCCCTGTGTCTTGTTGTGCACCATGTCCACTATAATGAAATAAAATTTGATCCCCTGCAGCAGCTCCATCTATCAACCAATCTAGTTCTTGTAAGATTCCTTTTTTGGTGGCCCTACTGTCTGTGATGGTTCTAAATTAAAAGATGCACTCTTAATTAAAAAGGAGCAGACCTATTATTTTGGGAACAAACTAGAAACCATTAGCAGTGTATTGGGTAAAAACAGCATGACGGGTACATTAAGTTTTTTAGGCCTTCGTTTAAATGCATTTTTAAATTGGATTGATGCCGATCATGCATTGAACTCCATTAATTATGACATTAAAGTTTGGAAACAAAATAGAACTATACAGAATCAATAAAGCTTGTTTCAGTATCTTTGACCATGCATTCTAAAGTAGACATATTGGGTGTGCAGGTGAGTTCCATTCCTTCTACATTTCTTTTAGAGGAGTTTAAACGCATCATTCATGCAAAAGAATTTGCGCAGGTAGCCATTACACCCGTGAATTCAATCTTAGCTGCACATAAGAATGCTGCAGTAAAAGATATTTACAATGCCTCCGATTTTGTTTTATGTGATGGCATGCCGGTTAAATGGGCATCTCATTTTTTAGGGACACCCATTGTGGAACGCATCACTGGTTTAGACCTTCTTCCTAATATTGTTGCATACGCGAACCAGGAAAATTTCAGCTTGTTTTTACTAGGCGCTTCACCTGGCGTAGGAGAGTTATTAAAAGATAAGATAACGCAACTTTATCCTAATTGTAAAGTGGTAGGTATTTATGTACCGCCCTTCATGAAAGTATTTGATGCCACAGAAAATCAAAAGATGGTAGATGCAGTGAACGCAGCTAAGCCTGATATAGTTTTAGTGAGTTTAACAGCACCCAAGCAGGATATTTGGATTGCAGATAATAAAGCAGCACTTTGCCCCGCAGTCTATATTGGCATCGGTGGCGCATTCGAAGTGATGGCTGGTTTAGCCAAGCGTGCACCTAAGTGGATGCACGCTGCTGGTTTAGAATGGTTTTATAGACTTATCCAAGAGCCTAAAAGAATGTACCGTAGGTATTTAATTGAAGCCCCTGCGTTTATTCCTTTGATACTTTTAGATAGAATTAAAAAATTCAAATAAGCTTGTCTCCGTAGGGAGTTCTAATTTCTTTCTCAATCGATACCTACTTAGTTCCACCCCACGCAAAGATATGTTCATTAACTGCGCTATCTCTTTGGTAGATAAGTTTAACCTTAAAAATGTACAGAGCTTTAATTCATTCGCTGTTAGTTTTGGAAACTTCTGCTTTAGGTTCATTGTAAAGGAATTATGCGCCTTGTCAAAATGGTAGACAAAATTCTCCCAGTCGTTATCCATTTTTTCTGCATCATTAATCACCTTAATCATTTTCTTTAACTCCTCTAAGCCCGATGAGTTCTCCAGCACTTTTGTCATCTTGCTCATATGTGTCTTTAGATTTGACAACAATTCTCCCTTTTGTACTAAGTGCATGGTAAAGTTGAGTAACTCTGTATTTTTATTATCAATTTCTAATTGCAGCTTCTCATTCTTTATTTCCGTCACCTTATTCTTAGCCTGATCAATTTCTAATTGCTTTAAATAGTTTAATTGCTTTTGCTCCTCCTCATGCTTTCTTTGTTGTGCATTGAATTTTTTCTTCTGCCAACGGAAGAGTAAAATAATGATCATGAAAAAGAAAACTACATAACCTGCATAAGCTAGCTCGGATAAATACCATGGTGGTAAGATTGTAAACTGGTAACTATCTATTTCTGATTCCTCTCCAAAATTGTTTCTAACTTTTATTTCGAATATATAAGTGCCTGCTGGAAGGTTGGTGTATTCCTTCTCGGTTTTATTACTCCACTTTGACCAGTTTTTATCCAATCCCTTTAGTCGATAGCTGTATTCTAAGTTGTTTTGTAAACCAAATAAGGAAGAGGCGAATTCAAAATGCAGGTTACCCCATTGCTTTTTTAATTTAGGTGCAGTTTGTAAGGGTTGTATTTGCTTTTCGTTGAGGTTGCCAAAATAGCCGCCATATAGTACACTATCCTTTTCACCCATCATCCTTACCTCTCTTATCTGTACCTGTAATTTATAATTGCTCTTTTTATATTTTGCGTAGTTGATATTGACCAAACCATTTTCTGCCGCAACAAAAATATTATTTTCATTCACTGGATACACCATCTCAAAGCCACTCAGTAGGCGGTTATTTAGTTCGGGTATATAAATAATCTTCGGTGTTTTCTCGCTCATATCAACTACACCTAATTGCTTCTCGTGCACAAACCAAATATGTCCTTCCTTATCTTCCTTTAAATAACGTAGACTTTGATTACCTAATAATTTTTGATAAGATGCATGTGGTTCAAATTTATCCAACTGTTCATTGTAACCATACACCCCTTTTTCTGTGGCTACTACAAGTTCATCTTTGATGGTATACACATGGTTGTTTAAGATAGAAGGCAATCCATTTTTATTGGTATATAATTTTGGTTTACTGTTTCTATCGCTGGTATCTTTTTTTATTTTGTACAATCCATGGAATGGATGCGATACCCATATATAAGCACCATCATTGACTGCCACATACCTCGAAGACTCTGTATAATGTTGTATTGGTTTTGACTTAAAACTATTTTCTGCTTCTGATAAGTATACAAGGCCAGTGTAATTTCCTGCAACAATATTATTGGTGCCTAAGCCATCGCGGATCAATTGAAAATTCCAAAATCCTTGTTGGTTATCTATCTGTCTTGCTTTATTATTCTCCACTAAAAAGGCGCCTTCATGATGCGCTAAAAATAATTGCTCATTGATATTTGCTAAGCCCCATACTTGCCCAGCAGTATTGGCAATGCTGTTGAAGTTCCCTCGGTTAAAACTTAAATCTCCCATGCCTTGAATAGGCACACTGTATAAACCACTCGATGTACCTACATACAATTGATTCTTATGAATGACAGTTGCATAAGCCGAAGCGTCCTGGTAGTTGGGATTAATATGTTTGATGGCTTTATTGAAACCAACACAATCAATCCCATTATTCAAACCTACCCATAAATTATTTTGGTTGTCGGCAAAGATGGATAGGACATCATAGTTCTGTAAACCTTCGGGCTTGGATAAACTTTGAATCATGCCGCCCTTTGCGTCAATGATCATCACCCCCGAATTGGCTGTTCCAATCCCTATCCATTCGTTATTGATAGCAGTTGCCGTATAAATACGTTGATTTTCTAGGTATTGGGTGGTAGGCGTACTGATTTTGATGGCCCCATTAGCACCGTATTGGTAGATCCCATTTTTTAAAGTGGTAATAATAAGTGCATCTTTAATAGATAGGATAGAAGTGACTTCGACATTGGTTAAATTATTGCTTGGTAGCGGCTGCCACTTTTCATTTTCAAATACAAATAGCCCTGTTTTTTTATCGTGGGCATACAATTTACCCTTTGATTCTCCCAAATAGCTCCAGTTTGTGGGTGCTAATCCAATGCTGACCTTTTTATGGGCGTATCGGATGATATTTTTAGAGGTTCTAAAAAAGACTTCATTATTATAATAGGCAATATCCCAAACGTCTGCAAAATTGCGGTCATTTTCGGGTAGTAGGTCCACCAAACTATGGTAAACCAGCCTGCCATTGTCCCCCGGACTAAAATAGCCTAACTCATCCTGCCCACCTACATAGATATGATTATCACTTCCAATGGTCACCGATCTTACGATGGTTTTATTGGGTAGGGGGTACAATTTCCAAAAACTACCATCAAAACTTAATAAGCCCTCGTTATTCGCAACATAGATAATTCCATTTTTATCCTGTTTAAAGTCCCAGTTTTGAAGCCCCGCCTTGTAGTCGATTTTGGAATAATTTAGGATTTCTGGCAAGCCAATCGTGTTTTGACCCACCCCAAAAAACGGAATCAGCAGCAAAATCCAAATGATGCGATTTAAGCCTATTTTTTTCAATGATGTAGTAGTGGTTTTTTTCATTGATGTATGCATGATGTAGTATTGATGTAATGAAATTAGCTGTTTTAGGCATAAAAATCAAATATGATGTAGTAATGATGTAGTAAACATTATGGTAATATGAGGTAAACTCCGGAATTTTATCCTCCTGAAAATTGCTTGTTTTTAGAATTGCAAACGTTTGTTGAAGTCTTTTATTCATTTTTTGAACTCGGATTCCACAAGATGATGTTAAAACTCAGATTCAACGACTTTCATGCCCGAATACAGTCTTTCTTCAGACTTAATCATTGCTTAATAGCATTATTAAACAACCAAACAAAAATCGATTTTTCACTATTAACCAAGTACTTATGAAATTAAAACTCAGGATTTTGTTGTCAACTGCCTTTGTTTTATGCTTGATGGTGGGGGCTTATGCTCAAAACATCCAGTTTAAAGGCAAAGTCAATAATAAGGCGACCGGCGAGAACCTTGCTGGAGCGACTATTATTGTAAAAGGAACTAAACAATCCACGCTATCTGACCAAAATGGCCAATTCGTTATTAGTATACCTAGTAATGGAGCGACATTGGTTGTCTCTTTTGTTGGAATGACCCCAATGGAACGTTTTGTGAACGCATCTAGCAAAACAGACTTTCTTTTGGAGCCTAGCACTTCTAACAACTTAGAGGAAGTGATTGTGGTTGGATATGGTTCTCAGAAAATAACAAAAGTGTCTGGTGCTATTTCAACCATCAAGAGCGCCGATATCGAAAAAATTAACGCAGTTAGAACCGAGGAAGCTTTACAAGGTAGAGCTGCTGGTGTGAACGTGATCCAAGGCGGTTCTCCTGGTGCTAAACCAACTGTATTAATTAGAGGTATTCCTTCTTTCACTGGTACCGACCCTACCGTGATCATTGATGGAGTTCAACAATCTTTAGTAGACTTAAACTCTATCAACCCTGCAGATATCGAAACCATTAACGTACTTAAAGACGCTGCAACAACAGCTATTTATGGTGTGAAAGGTGGTAATGGTGTAATTGTTGTGACAACTAAGTCTGGTAGAAGAAATCAAAAAACTGAATTCACTTTCAGCAGTAACTATGGTATCCAACAAGTAACCAATATGATTGGTACTTTAAACGCATCTGAATATGGTGCCATGATCAACGAAGGTAGCACGACAGCTGGCGGTCCAGTGATCTTCCCTAACTTATCTAAATTAGGGGTGGGCAATAACTGGCAGAAAGAAGTATTTAAAGACGCACCTGTTCAGATTTACTCTTTGAACGCAAAAGGTGGTAGCGATAAAATGACTTATTTATTAAGTGCTGGTTACTTAAACCAGTCTGGTATCGTTGGTGGTGCTGATAAGTCTAATTTCTCTAGAGGTAACTTTACTGCAAACTTAAGCTTTGACTTAAGCTCTAAATTAAAATTAATCATCAACGCGAGTGCATTGACTTTAGAATCTAAGGGCATTGCAGAAAACTCTTTCAATAGTGTTTTAGGTTCTGCATTGAACTTTGATCCTACTGTTTCTCTTTATAACACAACGAACAAGGGTAGCAAATATGGTTTCAGTAATTTATTACTTTCTGAAATCTTTAACCCTTTGACTGTACTTGAGAATACTTACAACAAAAACGTAGGTACTAAATTGTACGGTAAGTTTGAATTACAATACAATGTAGCTAAAAACTTAAACTTGATTTCTCGTTTTGGTTACACTAAATATGATGGTAATTCTAAATCATTTACCCCGCTTGCATATTATGGTCCATTAAACGTTGATAATTCAATGAATGCAGATGGATCTGCTGTGGTTGGTAAACACAACAGAATTGCACACGAAAAAGTGAGCAACTTCAATTATGTTTTTGAGAATTACTTTGAATATAATTTAAAGCGCAACGAACACAGCTTTAATTTAATTGGTGGTATTGCTGCTTCTAAATTAAACGGTAACGCTGCAGGTGCAACAAGACAAGATGTGCCATTTAACTCTTGGGAATTTGCTGACTTTACTGCGGCTACTGGAACGAACACTGCAACGAACACAGACGCTTTATCTGGATACTACTATCAGTATTTTAGAAAGAATATTTCTTACTTTGGTCGTTTGAACTACGATTTCAACGAGAAGTATTTAGCTTCAGTTTCTGCACGTCGTGATGGTTCTATTGCATTTGGTAAAGAAAACCAATTTGGTAATTTCTATGCCACTTCATTAGGATGGGTTGCTTCTAACGAAAAATTCTTTAAGAGCAAGCTTATCAACTTCTTAAAAATTAGAGGTAGTTATGGTACAACAGGTAATGAGAATGTGAACCCTCAGTTCGTAGGTATCATCACTGGCGGTCCTAGCTACGGTCCAACTGCAAACAGCAACGGTTATAGCTTTGGTGAAGTATTTACACCAGGTTCTACTATTGGTTCTGCAGCAAACAATGCTTTAAGATGGGAGAAACAAGTTCAATCAAATATTGGTTTTGATTTGACTTTTGTGAACAATCATTTTACAATTAACGCAGACTATTTCACTAAATCAGTAGATGGTTTATTGTTTACGCCTTCTGCTTCTTTATACCTTGGTACAGTGCCTATTCCTCAAGCGAATATCGGTACAACTAAGACCAATGGTTTTGATGTTACTGTAAACTACCGTAATAGCCCGAATAAAAAGGTACAATTTAATTCTTCATTGACATTTACAACAGCTACTAACGAAGTTACTTCTACAAACTCTGATGGTACTGCTAAAATCTTAGGTGGTTATTATTTCAATGGCCAATCTCAGTCTGTGACTGTTTTTGAAAAAGGATTTACGCCTGGTTATTTCTATGGATTTAAAACAAATGGTTTATTCCAAAATGCGGCCGAAGTTGCTGCTTCTCCTAAACAACCAGGAGCGCAAGCGGGTGACATTAAATATGTAGACATGAACGGTGATGGTGTGATTGATGCAGCGGATAAAACTAAAATTGGTGATCCATTTGCGAAATTCACTTTAGGTTGGAACGTAAATGTATCAGTAGGTAATTTTGACTTTGTATCTTTTGTATATGCTTCTGTAGGCAATGATATTTACAGAGCATTCGAAAGAAACGCAAACTACACGAACAAGCCTCGTGAAATTTTAGCTAGATGGACTGGCGAGAATTCTACAAACGACGCGCGTTTCCCTAGATATTCTTTTGTAGATAACAATAATAATGCAAGAGTTTCTGATCGATATGTAGAGGATGGTTCTTTTGTAAAAATTAAGAATCTTCAAATCGGTTATTCATTACCAGCATCATTAACTAAGAAAGGTTTAAATAAAGTGCGTTTTTACTTCCAAGTTAAAAATGCATACACATTCACTAAATACACTGGTTACGATCCAGAAATTCCTGGTGGAATTTTGGAGACAGGTGTAGATCGTGGTGCGTATCCTCAACCTAGAACTTTTGCTTTAGGCCTTGACATTAAATTCTAAACCTGCTTAAATGAATATTATTATGAAAAATTATTTCAAATTGCTTTTCCTGATTGTAGCTTTTTGCAGTCTTGAATCTTGCACAAAATTTGTGGACTACAATCCACACGAAGAATTTAAAATTACCGACCAAGATTATTTAAAATCTGAGTCAGACTATAGATCAATGGTAGTGAGTGTGTACACACCATTACAATGGATCAACCAAGTAGTGCCTATCGGTGAAATCGCTTCTGACAACGCTGTTTCTGGTGGTGAGAATGCATCGGACGTATTGTCGCTTCAACAAATTGATGATTACACGCACAACGCGGTAAACACGCAATTGACTGAAATTTGGCAGTCTGCTTACGAAGGTATCAACAGAGCAAACTATATCAACCAATACAAAGCTACAAACCCTGCTGGCGTTGCAGTAAACTTTGCCGGTAAAGAAGCTTTATTCGGTGAAACGCTTTTCTTAAGAGCTTACTATTACTTTACATTGGTTAAAATGTTTGGTGATGTGCCTTTGTTCACTGACCGTAGACTTTCTCTTACAGATTCTAAAACTTTAAAGAGAGCGCCTAAAGCAGATGTATACAAACAAATTGAAACAGATTTAACTGCTGCAATCGCTGCACTTCCTGGTGTTCAAAATGAAAAAGGAAGAATCACAAAATTTGCTGCTCAAGCACTTTTAGGTAAAGTTTATTTATACCAAAATAAATTTGACTTAGCTGCTTCTACATTAGAAGGCGTGATTACTTCAAATGCTTTCTCTTTAGTAAGCAACTTTGGTTCTATTTTCTTATTGAGTGGTGAGAACGGTCCTGAGTCTGTTTTTGAAATTCAATACTCTAATACTTCTCCTTATTATAACTGGGGTGGTGCAACAAGAGGCCAAGGTAACTATGCGGTTCAACAATGTGGTATCAGAGGTTTAAATGGATCTGCTGAGATGCCTTATGCTGCAGGTTGGAGTACCAATTTACCTACTACAAATTTAGCGAATGCGTATGAAGCAGGTGACCAACGTAAGGATGTAACGGTATTAGATATCGAAGCATACAAAGCAGCTAATCCTTCTTATGGTATTACTTACCAAGTAGCGCCTTACAAGAATACAGGTTTATACAACCAAAAGTATTTACCTAGAAAAGGTCAAACTTCTGGTCAAATCGAATTAAACTACTTGAATAACTTTAGAATCATTCGTTATGCTGATGTTTTATTAATGGCTGCTGAGGCAAATGTGAAAGCAACTGCTGCAAACGAAGCAAAAGCAAAAACATATTTGAACTTAGTGCGTCGTAGAGCGTTCGGTGATAACAACCATGATATCACTTCTTCTGGTACAACGCTTTATAATGACATCTTAGCGGAGCGTCGTTTAGAGCTAGCAATGGAAGGAGATCGTTTCTTTGACCTAGTAAGAACTGGAAAAGCAAGTGCTACTTTGGGTTCTAAATTCATTGTAGGTAAACACGAACTTTTCCCTATTCCTCAAACAGAAATAGATATCTCTGGTATTCCTCAAAACGCTGGATACTAAAATCATTAATTAAATAAAAGAGAATGAAAACAAATAAATTTATAATCGGTCTTTGTTGCTCGCTAATGTTTTTAGCTGGTTGCCAAAAAGACTTATTTGATGATATATCATTTTTAGATAGCGTTTCTAGCTCAGCTAAATTGACTGCCTTATATGATATCACTCAAGACAATACAGGTGTGGTAACCATTACACCAAACGGTGAAGGGGTTACTTATTTCGAAGTATATTATGGAGACAATACCGCAACACCAGTGAAAGTATTGCCTGGTAAAAATACAGTGCACCAATATGCTGAAGGTGTTTACAAAGTTAAAATTGTAGGCTACAACAGCATGGGCGCTAAAACAGAAGCTACGCAAGACCTTACTGTTTCTTTTAAAGCACCAGAAGACTTGAAAGTGACTTTAGCTCAAAATGGTTTGGCTTTAACAGTAGATGCAACAGCTTTGTATGAAACTTATTACAAAGTGTTCTTTGGTGATTCTAATAACGTAACACCGATTCCTTTTAAAACTTTCATCGAAGGTCAACCTATCACTTATACTTATGCAAAAGCTGGCACATACGATGTGAAAGTAGTTGCATTGAGTGGTGGTGCTGCTACTTCTGAAGTTGTTAAGACAATTAAAGTAGGTAAGCAAATTGATTTACCAATTGGCTTTGATGATGTAAACTATGATTACACATTTGGTGACTTTGGTGGTGCTGCTAGCTCTATTGCTGAAGATCCTACTGATGCATCTAATAAAGTAATGAAAGTGATAAAGACTGCTGGTGCAGAAGTTTGGGCTGGTACAACAATGAGTACTTCATTGGGTTTAGCAAATGCGATTCCACTTAAGTCTGGTGCAACTACAATGCAAGCAAGAGTTTATTCTCCTGCTGCTGGTATCACTGTTAAATTAAAAGTAGAAGACCATACAAATGGCAATATCGCTGTTGAAACAGATGCAGTGACGACAGTTGCAAATGCATGGGAAGTGTTAGAGTTTAACTTTGCAAATCAATCAGCAGGTACACCAGCTTTGAACTTTGCAAATACTTATGACAAAGCATCTATCTTCTTTGACTTTGGTGTGAATGGTTCTGGTAAAGTATTCTATTGTGATGATGTGAAGATGAAACCTGCAGCGGTTGTATTATCTCAAATTAACTTACCTGTTACTTTTGACGCAACGACTGTAAATTATACGGTAACTGATTTTGGTAACAACAGCACAGTGGATGCGGTTGATCCAACTTCTAGTTCAAATAAAGTAAAGAAAACAACAAAGCCAAGTGGCGCTGAAACTTGGGCTGGTACAACAATTGGAACGCCTGCTGGATTTGCTAGCAGAATCCCAATTACGTCTACTGCAACTACAATGAGCGTTAAGGTTTATTCTCCTGCAGCGGGCTTAAAGATTAAATTAAAGATTGAAGATAAAAACGATGGCAATAAGTCTGTTGAAACAGATGTGTTAACGACTGTTGCGAACGCATGGGAAACATTGGTATTTGATTTTAGCGCACAGTCAACTGGTACTGCGGCATTAAATACTTCATACACTTATGATAAAGCATCTATCTTCTTTGATTTTGGTAATGCTGGAACAGGTAAAGTGTTCTATTGGGATGATGTTGAATTCGGAGCACCTGCAAATACAACATCGCTTGTATTGCCGTTGACTTTTGAATCATCTACCCTTAATTACGCATTTACTAATTTTGATGGTGGTGCGGTTACAATCGTAAGTAACCCTGCTAACAACTCAGGTAACACTAGTGCGAAAGTGGGTAAAATGGTAAAGGGTGCAGGTCAATCTTGGGGTGGTAGTTATATCACTTTAGATAGCCGCATAGATTTTTCTACTAAAAAAACATTTAAGGTTAAAGTATACTCTCCAAGAGTAGGTGCGAAGCTTTTATTGAAAGTGGAGAACTTAACAGATGGTAATATTAGCTTTGATAAAGAAGTGGCTACAACTGTTGCAAATGCATGGGAAGAGTTAACTTTTGATTATAGCGCAATCAGCACAACGAATTCTTATCAAAAAATTGTATTAATTTTTGATTTAGGAACAGTAGGTGATGGTTCAGCTAATTTTACTTATTACTTTGACGACATAAAACTTAATTAATTTTTAAATAGTAAGAAATGAAAAATTTACATAAAATAATTGGGTTGTTTTCTTTACTTGTAGTACTTAGTATTACAGGTTGTAAGAAAGAAGAATATTCTTTCGGAGAAATGAAAACACCTTCTGGCTTAGTATTGACAACGACTGTTGTTGGTGCGGATAATGCCAATCCAACAGGTAATGGTACAGGCGCTGTAGCAATCAATGTTACTGCGACAAATGCAATTACATACAATGTTGACTTTGGTGACGGTAACACTACATTAGTACCTTCTGGTAAGATTACTTATAAGTATACAACACCAGGAGTTAAAAAGTATACAATCACCGTGAATGCAATTGGAACGGGTGGTATTATTTCAACAATCAGCAAATCTGTAACAGTTTATGTTGCGTTTGAAATCCCAACAGGTATCCTTGCTAATTTAACGGGTGGTTCATCTAAGGTTTGGATTGCAGACAAAGGCGCACCTGGTCATTTTGGTGTAGGTCCTGGTCCTAATCAAGGAGCGAACGAATCGTTCTTCCCAAGTTGGTATGCTGCTGGTCCAGATTCAAGAGCTGCTGATGGATTCTATGATGATGAAATCACATTCTCTAAGGATGCAAATAATAACGTGTCTATCGATGTAGACAACAAAGGCAATACATTTGTATTAGGTGCTGCAGTATCTTATTATGGATTGACAGGCGGAGAAGGTGCTTTCCCAATTGCGACAGCAGGTGTGAAGCGTCTTTCATTCATGAATGCTACTTCAAACAGTACAGCTGCGATTTCTACAAGAATTCAATTCCAAGTGCCAGGCAATGGTTTAGTGATGGTTGGTGCTGGAAGTAATATGTATGAGATTATTGCACTTACAAGCACAACGATGACTTTAAGAACAATTGGTGTAGATGGTAACGCATGGTATCAAATGTTTAAAGTAAAATAAATATTAAATGAGAGTAGGTATATTTTTATGTTTGATAAGCATCGGTTTACTTTCATGTAATAAAAGCGGGGGTACGCCCCCCGCTTTAACCCCAACGAATTTGGTGGTGAATGCGACTGTGAATCCAGACAATACGGGTAATGTTTCCTTTTCAGCAACTGCAACAAATGCAGTGGAATATGAATATGATTTTGGAAACGGTATCTTTGAAATTATCCCTTCAGGTTCGGTACAGCATAAATACACTGCATCAGGAAATTACACGGTGAAAGTAACTGCAAAAAGCAGCTCAGGTGCATCCATCTCCAAATCAGTTGATGTTGCTGTGACTGTAGCAATGAAGCTAGTTTGGTCAGATGAATTTGATATACCGGGTGCTCCAAATAGCAATAAATGGGGCTATGATATTGGTGGAAGCGGATGGGGCAACAATGAATCACAGTATTACACAGATCGTAGAGATAACTCCTACGTGACAGATGGTACTTTGAAGATTGTGGCAAAGAAAGAAGCATTCTCTTCAAGTCAATACACATCTGCCCGCTTATTAAGCAAAGGCAAATATTCTTTTAAATATGGTAAAGTAGAAGTACGTGCTAAATTACCAGCAGGTGTGGGTACATGGCCTGCGATTTGGATGTTGGGAGATAATATTAGTACAGTTTCTTGGCCAGCTTGTGGCGAGATAGACATCATGGAGCATGTAGGTAGAGATTTAAATAAAGTAATCTCTGCTTTTCATTATCCTGTATACTTTGGAGGAAATGCCAAAGTAGCAACGACAATCGTGCCAAACGCAACAACCGAGTTTCATGTATATAAATTAGAATGGACGCCTACAGCAATGCAAATTTTTGTAGACGACAAATTATTCCATACGCTTCCAAACAGCCCATCCATCCCTTACAATCAAAACTTCTTCATGATTTTGAATATTGCAATGGGAGGGACATTAGGCGGCGCTATTGATCCATCATTTACAAGTACAACTTTTGAGATTGATTATGTGAGAGTTTATCAATAAATCTTTTTGAAAGTTGGATAGGTAAAATGGTATTAATATTTGAGATTGATTGTATGAGCGTTTCTAATTAACTTATTTCAAATAAATTTTCTACTACGGCCAGTCATTTTTGATTGGCCGTTTTGTTTTCTACAACCACTCCCACGATTGAACCACATTTTACTCGGTATAACCATCCACCCAATCTAATTCAGCGAATAAATACGCTAATTGCGTTTTCTATTTAATTCCATATTCGCTTACTGTTGACATCTACAATTGTGAAATCTAATTGCTCCCTATCGCGCTTTTCCGTATTTCACATATAAGTTAAAATCCTTCAACCCATAGAACATCAAAATCTTTTCTTTCGTATTTCACATATAAGTTAAAATCCTTAAACCCATAGAACATCAAAATTCACTATTTCGCAATTCACATATAAGTTAAAATCCTTAAACCCATAGAACATCAAAATTCACTATTTCGCAATTCACATATAAGTTAAAATCCTTAAACCCATAGAACATCAAAATCTACTTTTCCTATTTCACATAAAAGTTAAAATACTTCAACTCATATAACATCAAAAGTCACTTTTTCACAATTCACTTATAAGTTAAAACTTAGAATATATGATGGCTGCTGCCATTGAATTTCAGAGAAGTTCATTTTACATATTTGTGAATTCTTAAAAAACACAAAACGTTAATTACTAATCAACAAATTAGGGATTTCACAACGGAGCAAGCAAAACAAAATTATTCCACATCGCTTTTTCGAAATTATTAATTGCAAAATTCAAACTTTCGAAATTCACGTATAAGTCAATATTCACTTTCATAATCTCACAATTTAATCCAATGAAAAAATCTTTTCGAAAATCTCCTGAGCAATTAAAAAGATTCAAAATAAATGTAAATAAAGCTTTGTCTGTAAGCATCGAAATTTTAATTGCTGAATCAAATTTATCTAAACATGATTTTGCGAAATTGGTCAAAAAGACGCCTTCCACTGTTTCTCGTTGGCTAACTGGTGAACATAATTTCAGTATTGAAACTTTATGTGAAATTTCTTTTTTCACGCGTATTCCAATTCATCGAATGTTAAGTCTTTATGCTTTGTATAAAGGCTATGCTACTAACCCGCAGTTTACGGAGCTTTGCGAATAAACTCCACCACTTCAACACTGCACCACTTCAAGACTGCCAGTCTTCGCTTTGTTCAGACTGTCTTATTCCCGTATTGAACTAACTCAAAGCCTTTCAAACAACAACCTTTGGTTGCCGTTTGACTTTTTTAATTCTCGTCCGCGCATTCAAGCGAGCTTGATGCACATTCTCGTATTAAAAAAGCCCCAATACTTCGTATTGAGGCTTTGTGGTCTCGCCAAGAATCGAACTTGGATCTAGTGTTTAGGAAACACCTATTCTATCCATTGAACTACGGGACCATCGAACCACTTGGATTCGAGGCTTAATTTGGCCTTACACCAATTAAGGAGGGCAAAAATAACTATTCTTTTTTAAGCACCCATACTTTGTCGACCTAGTTCACTCCTATTTGATTGAAATAGCGCACCCATAGTTTATCTGCTCGGCTTATTATTAAAGTATATTTTGGTATCTTTACTCCTCAAATCGATATCATTATGGGCTTCTACAATATTATTATCAAGTTTCGTTTTTGGTTGAGCTTAATTGCAATTTTTGGCGCTGCGATCCTTCAAATAACTGATTTGGCTAATTTTTGGCCTGTTTTCCCTCTATACTTTCTAGGTATGATTGGTTTATTGAGCCACATCTTCATTGGCCCTTTGCGTTTAGTGCAAGCGCCTATGGAAGCTGGTGACATTGAAGAAGTTGAGCGAATCCTTGCTACTATTTGGTTTCCTAACTTATTATATACGCCTGTTAGAAGTACTTACTACACAATTAAAGGTAATATCGCAATGGCGAAGCAGGACTTTGATACTGCTGAGAAGCATTTAAAAATGAGTAATGACCTTGGTTCGGCTATGCCTGAAGCAGAAGGTGCGAATAAATTACAATTAGGTATGATGGCAATGCAAAAAGGCGATCTTAAACAAGGTGAAGCCTATATCCGCGCTGCGATTCGTGCTGGTATCCCTGATAAAGAATCTGAGGCTGTTGCTTATTTAAGCATGTGTCAAATTTTTATGAATAAGCGTGAGTTCCGCGCTGCTAAAGATTTCTTCCGCAAAGCAAAAGCATGTAAGCCATCTACTAAACAGGTGTTAGATCAAATTAAAGAGATTGAGAAATATATTTCTCGTATGCCTGGATAGTTTTTAAATATTTTTTATAGAAGCCTGCCAAATTGTGCAGGCTTTTTTTATTGATCTCAGGTAATTATTATTTCAATAAAATTGCTTCTATAAATTTCTTAGGAAAATTCCCTTCGATAAAATTACTTCAATAAAAGTTGCTCTATCGTTGGAGCAAAATGTGCGTGCTCTAATAAATGTATTTTCTCCGCAACGGTTGATGGGGTATCGTTTTCATCTACTTGACATTTCTTTTGAAGGATAATATCTCCCTCATCATAATTTGCATCTACCCAATGAATCGTGATGCCGGTTTCTTTTTCTCCCGCTGCTACAACTGCTTCATGAACGCGCGCGCCATACATGCCCTTGCCACCATAATTTGGTAACAATGCTGGATGAATATTAATAATGCCTCGAGCAGTATTCGTTTTTCCATTCACCATAGTTGAATCTATTTTCATGCCTGGCTGGTAAGCGTTCACTAAAACCTCAGGTACTTTCCATAGAAATCCTGCTAAAACTATAAAATGAATATCTGCATTATGTAGACTCTCTACATATCCTGTAGTCGCAAATTCAGTTTTGTTAATCAAGAGAGTTGGAATGCCCTTTGATTTTGCAATTTCTAACACCCCAGCGCCCGGCACATTGCAGACGATGAGTGAAATTTTGATCGGAGTCGTCTTATTTTCGAAGTATTCGATGATTTTTTTAGCATTTGATCCGGCCCCTGAGGCGAATATCGCCACATGAATCGGGCTAGCATGTTCAGTTGCGCCTCCCGTTAATCTAGCCCAAATTCTGCCTAAATAACCCTTAAAAAACAAAAACTGCCCAGTTAGAAAACTCACCAAAATCACCGAAAATGGCCATAAAATGGTCAATAATAGGGGATAAATGAGCCAATATGCCGCATTTTTCTCCAAAAACACCAAATTTAGGATTTGCTTATTTAGGTATCCACTCAAGCTTCCGCCCAGGGCAAATGTGGTCATGATTAACCAAAATTGCACCGGTCCTACCTTCCATTTTTGCTGTAATCTATTAATACTTTTCATAATATTTAATCCTTTTTAGCCTCACAACCTCTTAAATCCACCGCTCGAAGGTCTTCTTTTTTTCCAAATTCCCCCACAAGATTAAACAAAATTTAAGCCGTTAAGTTTGATGATTACATTTTTATGACATTCGTCAGTAAAATCCACTCCACCGAATTGAAACTCAATCAATAGAAAGAAAAAAAAACTTACAATAATCTAGCATTTTAAAGCGTTTCTTAGTTAATTTTGCGTCCGTTAAAGGATATTTTTCCACACTTGACACTGATTGTGTATATGACTATTTTAAGAAACCTAGCTAAGATCGTTTCGATCTTCTTACTTATCACCTTTAGTTCTGCTATCGGTAATCAACTAAATGCGCAAGATGGTAAAGCACTTTTCTCTGCGAATTGTGCCTCTTGTCACGCGGTTAATAAAAAGTTAACTGGTCCCGCTTTAGCTGGCGTGGAAGATCGTTGGCCTGAAAAGAAAAACTTGTATGCATGGATTAAAAACTCTGCAGCATTTTTGAAAACTGGTGATGCATATGCAAACAACTTGTACAACGAGTACAACAAAGTTGCAATGAACAACTTCCCTGGTTTATCTGATGCAGACATCGATGCAATTCTTGCTTATATCAAAACAGTTCCTGCTCCAGGTGCTGCTCCTGCTGGTGGCGCTGCCGCTGGTGCTGCTGCTCCAGAAGAATCAGACAACTCTTTAGTATTTGGTATCTTAAGTTTAATCTTAGCAGTTGTTGCAATTATTTTATTGCAAGTAAATAATAACTTAAAGAAATTATCTGACGAGAAATTAGGTGTGACTCCTGAAACACCAGTTCCGTTTTATCGTAATAAAAGATACATCGCTTTCACAGCTATCATTTTATTTATAGTAGGTGGTTACTACACTACTGTTGGTGCAATCAATTTAGGTCGTTCTAAAGATTACCAACCTGAGCAACCAATCTACTACTCTCATAAAGTACACGCTGGTGTAAATCAAATTAACTGTCAATACTGTCACACTGGAACTTACCAAGGTAAGCAAGCAACTTTACCTAGTGTGAATGTTTGTATGAACTGTCACACTGCAATTAACGAATACAAAGGCGAGCCTTTAGTAAAAGAAAATGGCGATATCGTTGATGGTACAGCTGAGATCAAAAAATTATACAAGTACGCTGGCTTTACAGAAGGTCAACCTTGGGATGCAACAAAAGCGCAACCAATTGAGTGGATTCGTATCCACAACTTACCTGACCACGTTTACTTTAACCACGCACAACACGTGAACGCTGGACAAGTTGCTTGTCAACAATGTCATGGTGAAATTCAAAAGATGGGTGAAGTAAAACAATTCTCTGACTTAAGTATGGGATGGTGTGTAAACTGTCATAGAGAAACAAAAGTTCAATTTAAAGACAATGGTTTCTATAGCATCTACGAGAAATTCCACGAAGATATCCGCACTGGAAAAATCGATAGCACTAAAGGAATCACTGTTGAAAAGATTGGTGGTACAGAGTGTCAAAAATGTCACTACTAATAGCCTTTAAATTAATATAGACGCGTAATATTTTATATACATTATTATGGAGCAAAAAAAGCACTGGTCAAGTTTTGGAGAATTAAATAATTCTGAGACTTACAACAAAGAGGTGAAAGATGAATTTACAGAGTCACTTCCGTTTGTGGAAGATGAAACTGTGATGGCTAAAAACGGAAGTTTTTTACAAGCTAAAGCACCTCGTCGTGATTTCCTTAAATACTTAGGATTTAGCACGGCTGCCGCAGCTGCAGCAGCAAGTTGTGAAATGCCAATTAAAAAAGCAATTCCTTTTGCCAACAAACCAGAAGATATCGTACCAGGTATTGCAGATTATTATGCAACGACTTATGTACAAGACGGTGATGTGGTAAGTGTGTTAGCGAAAGTGCGTGATGGCAGACCAATCAAATTAGAAGGAAATGATTTATCTCCTTTAACTAAAGGTGGTACTTCTGCAAGAGTGCAAGCTGCTGTATTAGATTTATATGATACGGCACGTTTACGTTTTCCCTTGATCGCTGGTAAAGAAGCGAGCTTCGAAGACATTGATAAAGCAATCGCTGGTGAATTAGGTGGTAATGTTGTTATCGTAACAAGCACCATCACTTCTCCTTCTACTAAAAATATTATTGCACAATTCCTTTCTAAATATCCTGGTAGCAAACACGTTACTTATGATGCTGTTTCTCACAGTGCGATGTTGTTAGCGAATGAAGCTGCTTATGGTAAGCGTGCAATTCCTTCTTACCATTTTGATAAAGCAAAAGCAATTGTTTCTTTGAGTGCCGATTTCTTAGGTACTTGGTTAAGTCCAATTGAATTTGCTGCTCAATATGCAGTAGGTAAAAAAATTGACGAAAAAAATATTTCAATGAGCAAGCATATCCACTTTGAAACAGTGGCGAGCTTGACAGGTTCTAACGCAGATGAAAAATATTTATGCCGTCCTTCCGAAATGGGTGCTATTGCATTAGGTTTATTGAACGCTGTAAAAGGTGCTGCAGTAACTGGTGTGGACGCAACATTGAAAGCAGGTATCGAAGCGGCTGCAAAAGCATTGACTGCTAACAAAGGTGCTGCATTAGTAGTAGCTGGTAGCAACGATGTTAACGTTCAAATTTTAGTAAACGCAATCAACGATGCAGTTGGTGCGAATGGTAACACAATCGACTTTGGTGTTACTTTAAATTACCGTCAAGGTATTGATAGTGATTTTGCAACTTTAGTAGACGAGATGAATGCAGGTAAAGTTAATGCTGCATTATTTGTTGGTGCAAATCCTGTTTACTCTTGGCCAAATGCTGAGAAAGTAAAATCTGGTTTAGCGAAAGTGAAAACAACGATTTCTTTCAACGAAAAATTAGATGAAACAACTGCACTTTGTAAATATGTAATTCCTGCTCCTCACTTCTTAGAAAGCTGGGGTGATGCAGAACCTGCAACAGGTCATTACTCTTTCATCCAACCAACTATCGCGCCTTTATTTAAGACAAGAGCGTTCCAAGATAGTTTGTTGAAATGGGCTGGTGATGTAAATGATTACACGACTTACTTAAAGAATTTCTGGTCTATTAAATTAGGTGGCGTGTCTGCTTGGGATAAAACATTACAAGCGGGTGTCATCAATCCAACTACAGCTGCTGCTGTGGGTGCTTCTTTGAATGGTGCTGCTGTTGCAACAGCTTCTGCTGCTTTAGCTGCAAAGAAACCTTCAACTAAAGTTGAATTAGCATTATACCAAAAAGTAGGTATCGGTGCTGGTCAAGGTGCTTCTAACCCTTGGTTACAAGAATTACCTGATCCAGTAACTCGTGCTACTTGGGATAACTATATTATAGTATCACCTGCAATGGCAAGAACATTGTTGAACATTGATTTAAACAATGGTGGTCAAGCAGATGCTTACGAAGTACAACCTCCTAAGAAAGTAGTTAAAGTAACTGTAGGTCAAGTAAGTCTTGAGTTACCAGTTTTAATTATTCCAGGAACACATCCTTCTACAATCGGTATCGCTGTTGGTTATGGCCGTGCCGAAGCTTTAGGTAAAGCAGTAATCGGTACAGGTAAAAACGCGTATCCTTTTGCTAGCTTTAATGGTCAAACAATTTCTTTTGATCAAGCGGATGTTCAATTAACATTAACAGAAGAAACTTATCCAGTTGCCTTAACGCAAACGCATTTCCGTTATGACACAACTCAAGGAAATCGTACTGAAGTAGTGAAAGAATTATCTCTTGCTGCATTCATGGCACATCCTGGTGAGATTCGTGAAGAACGTGCACATGAATTGAAAGGTCAAATCATGGGTGGCGATAAAATGAGCAACGAAGAAGTTTTAGCAAACTTCGAAAAACAAGGTACAATGTATCCTGTTTACGAGCGTCCAGGTATCAAGTGGGGTATGAATGTGGACTTAAACACTTGTAATGGTTGTGGTGCTTGTGTGGTTGCATGTAATGCAGAGAACAACGTTTCTGTTGTTGGTAAGCCAGAAGTTTTACGTGGTCATGAAATGCATTGGTTACGTATCGATAAATATTTTAGTGGTGATATGGATAACCCAAATGTGGTATTCCAACCATTAATGTGTCAGCATTGTGATAACGCTCCTTGTGAAAACGTTTGTCCAGTTGCTGCAACAAACCATAGCTCTGAAGGTTTAAACCAAATGACTTATAACAGATGTATTGGTACACGTTATTGCGCGAACAACTGTCCTTTCAAAGTTCGTCGTTTTAACTGGGCTGATTACAGTGGTGCAGATAGCTTCGCAGATAATCAAGTGGGTGAAGTGAACGATGTAGTATTGAACATGAACGATGACTTAACTAGAATGGTATTGAATCCTGATGTGACTGTACGTTCTCGTGGTGTAATTGAAAAATGTTCTTTCTGTGTTCAACGTTTACAAGCTGCTAAATTAGAAGCGAAGAAAGATTCTCGTCCAATGGTTGATGCAGATGTGAAAGTGGCTTGTCAACAAGCTTGTCCTACACACGCTATTAGCTTTGGTAATGCAAATGACAAACACAGTGCAATCACAATGGTGCGTGCAGAAAACCCTAACAGAAACTTTACAGTGTTAGAGCAATTACACGTATTACCTAACGTGACTTACTTAGCAAAAGTTAGAAATGACAACGCGAAAGTAGAAGCACACGCTGGCGGTCACGAAGCAAAAGCAGAAGGTCATGCTGAAACTAAAAAAGCAGAAGCTCATCACTAAACTTAACAACGATTAAACTTAGCGTTAAGCTTAGAAAAATATAGATTATAAAAATTTAGAAATAGACGAAGATGCATATTAAATACGAATCACAACTGCGCGAACCTTTGGTGTATGGTAACAAAACCTACCAACAAGTTACTGAAGATATCTTGCGCCCGATTGAAGCGAAGCCTACACGTTTATGGTATATCGGCTTTTTCATTGCCGTTACCTTATTAATGTTTGGTGCCTATAGCGTTTACCGTGAGGTGACTTATGGTATCGGTCAGTGGAACTTGAACAAAACCATTGGATGGGGTTGGGATATCACCAACTTCGTATGGTGGGTTGGTATCGGTCACGCTGGTACTTTGATCTCTGCTGTATTGTTATTGTTCCGTCAAGGTTGGAGAACTGGTGTGAATCGTGCTGCGGAAGCGATGACGATTTTCGCCGTTATGTGTGCGGGTCAATTCCCTATCTTCCACATGGGTCGTGTTTGGATGGCTTTCTTTGTAATGCCTTATCCTAACTCTCGTGGTCCATTATGGGTGAACTTTAACTCTCCATTATTATGGGACGTATTTGCGATCTCTACTTACTTCACAGTATCATTATTATTCTGGTACTCTGGTTTGATTCCAGATTTCGCTACAGTGCGTGATAGAGCATTTACAAAATTGCGTAAAAAATTATATGGTATCGCTGCATTTGGTTGGACTGGTTCTACTAAACATTGGCAACGTCATGAGAGTTTGTCTTTAGTATTAGCAGGTTTATCTACACCACTTGTATTGTCTGTACACACAATCGTATCTTTTGACTTTGCTACTTCAGTAATTCCTGGATGGCACACAACAATCTTCCCTCCTTACTTCGTTGCCGGTGCGATCTTCTCTGGATTCGCGATGGTACAAAGTTTGTTGATCATTGTTCGTAAAGTATTCGGTTTAGAGGATTATATCACAATTGGTCACATCGACTTAATGAATAAAGTAATTGTATTAACAGGTTCTATCGTTGGTATCGCTTACTTAACAGAATTGTTCATGGGTTGGTATTCTCAAAATAAATATGAGGGATACACTTTCTGGTATTCTCGTGCTTATTTATTTAGCCCTTATGGTTGGAGCTATTGGGGTATGATGGCTTGTAACGTATTGTCTCCTCAAATTTTCTGGTCTAGAAAAATGAGAAGAAACGTTTTCGTTACCTTCTTCATGAGTATCATCGTAAACATTGGTATGTGGTTCGAGCGTTTCGTAATCATCGTTACCTCTTTATATCGTGACTATTTACCATCTAGCTGGTCTGTATACTACAGCCCTACCATTTGGGAAATTGGTTTCTATGTAGGAACATTTGGTTTGTTCTTTACTTGCTTCTTCTTATTTGCTAAATACTTCCCAGTAATTGCTGTGGCGGAAATTAAGTATGTATTAAAGAGAAGTGGTGAATCATTCAAACCAGGAATGGAAAGCATTGAGGCGCAACCTCTGGACAAATTTGTTCATGACAACGCGCACTAATCGCTTGATTAAAAAAGAAATTATTTGGATCTGAATATTAATAGAAAATAATTATGGCACAAAAGAAATTCGTAGTTGGCTGTTTTGATGACGAAGCAGTTTTATTTCCTGCAGTAAAGCAAGTGCGTACTGCTGGTTATAAGATCAAAGATGTGTACACACCATTTGCGGTGCACGGTTTAGACCATGCATTAGGCATGCGTGAAACAAGTTTGCACACTGCTGGATTTATTTATGGTATCACTGGTACTACAACAGCAATCAGCGCAATCAGCTGGATCTTCACAAAAGACTGGCCTTTGAACATTGGTGGTAAACCACATTTTGCTTTGCCAGCTTGGATCCCAATTATTTTCGAGTTAACAGTATTGTTTGCTGCTGTTGGTATGGTGTTAACTTTCTGCTACCTATGTCAATTAGCACCAGGTGTTAAGAAGCACCATTTCCACAAAAGAGCAACAGACGATTTATTTGTAATGGCAATTGAGTGCACTGATAAAACAAACACCGACGATTTATTGGCTTTATTAAAAGCGAATGGTGCTGTTGAAACAGATGTTCAAGTGGCAGAAGAAGAGTGGTGGTTTGGTACTTATGACAAGGAAGAAGCAGTAACTGCGTAAGTAAATCGCTTTTCTAAAAAATGAGTTGAAATAAAAATGAACTAAGAGAATTTATAAACTGATTAAGATATACATGATGAAGAAATATTTAATAATGAGCTTTTTAGTAGCGGTAGTTGCTTTAGTAAGCTGCTCTGACGTAAAACGTACACCGGGTTCTATCTATATGCCGGATATGGCTTACAGTCGTGCCATTGAATCTTACACAGATTTAGCTTACTTAAAAGAGCAAGGCATCCACTTTGATGCGAAGCCTGTGGCTGGTACAATTGCACGTGGTAAGGAAATGCCTTTCCCTTATGCAATGGACAAGCCAGGTGATACAACAAATTATATCGCTTCTAAATCTGTAGTGAATCCAATTGATTCTATGTCTGCGAAAGAAACTGCAGAAGCTGAGCGTTTGTATTTAATCAACTGTGGTATCTGTCATGGTGCTAAATTAGATGGTAATGGCCCTTTATATAAAGATGGTAATGGTCCTTACGCTGCAAAGCCTGCAACATTAGTAGGTGATGTAAAGTATGAGAGCATGCCTGCTGGTCAAATGTTTTATTCAGTAGCATATGGTAAGAACTTAATGGGTTCTTATGCTTCTCAATTAAACAAGCACCAACGTTGGATGATTATCAAATACATCAAAGACAAACAAGCTGCAGCGAAAGCCGCAAAATAATAAAGCACTTATTTAAAAGATTTTTAAAAGAGAAAAGATGGCATCTATAAAAGAACAATTCGAAATTCCTGGTAGACTTAAAACATGGGCCTACTCCTTAATTGGTATTGGAGGCGCTGTGTTATTGTATGGTATGTTTACCAAAGGATTTAGCAGTGACGAGCATGAGCAAGTTCATTTTTGGGGTACTTTAATGTACAACACAATCTTCTGGACTTTGGTATGTAACGCCGCTATGTTTTTCTTAAGCTTTAGTGCAATGGCACAAGCTGCATGGATGCAATCCTTCCGCCGTATTCCAGAAGCCATTTCTACTTTGGTACCTGTTTTTGGTGGTATCACTTTAATGGTTTTGTTGTACATGATCTTTGGTCATAAGCACCATATCTACCACTGGTTAGATACAGAAGCGGTGGCGAACGATCCAATCTTAAAAGGAAAGACTGGTTTCTTGAATCCAACTTTCTTTGTGATCTGGACAACTTTGACCATTACATTATGGAGTTATTTTGGTTATAGAATGCGTCAGTTATCTAATCAAGCAGACGTTGCGCCAATGGATGCTGAAACTGCGAAAGCATTTAACATTCAAAGCATGGTGCGCTCAGGATTTTTCTTAGTATGGTTTGGTTTAACTGTAGCGTCTACGATTCCTTGGTTATGGATGATGAGTATCGATGCACATTGGTATTCTACTATGTATAGCTGGTATACTTTCGCTAGCACATTTGTCGCTGGTATGGCATTAATCGCATTATGGGTTGTGTACCTTAAGAATAAAGGTTATTTAGAATTAACAAACAATGAGCACTTACACGATATCGCTAAGTTCATGTTTGCATTCTCTATCTTCTGGACTTACTTATGGTTCTCTCAATACATGTTGATCTGGTATGCAAACATCCCAGAGGAAACTGTTTACTTTAAGCATCGTGTTCAAGGCCCTTATAAAGGCATCTTCTTCTTGAACTTAATCATCAATTTCTTGGCACCTTTGTTAATCTTAATGAAGCGTTCTGCTAAGCGTAATTACACATTAGTTGCATTAATGGCAGTGGTGATTATCTTTGGTCATTGGATAGATTTTTATCAAATGATTATGGGTTCTTTAATGAAGGAGCATGTTGAATTAGGTGTATTGGATTTTGGTATCCTTGCGTTCTTTGTTGGTGTGATGATTTTCTTTGTTGCAAAAGCTTTGGCAAGCAAGCCATTGATTGCAAAGCATCATCCATTCTTAAAAGAAAGTATCATCCACCATACTTAATCGACATTTGAATAAAAATTATTTAGCGTAAGAAAATAGAAATAAGATTATGAGTTTATATTTATCCATAGCAATTGTAGCCCTCATCTTTATTGTGATCTTCCAAATCGCAAAAGCAAGTGAGTACGTTTCTATCCTTAAAGGAGAAGAAGAAAGCCGTAAACAAAACAACAAGATCAACGGATTTTTAATGGTCGTGTTCTTAGTATTAGGCTTTGTGGGCGTGTACGTTTGTAATGAATATCTTTTTGACAAAACTTTGTTAGCGCAAGAAGCTGCAAGTGTGCAAGGAGAAAAAGTAGACCAAATGATTTGGGTTACTTTAATCATTACTGGTATCGTATTTATCATCACTCAAATTTTATTATTCTGGTTCGCATATAAGTACCAAGAAAAAGAAAACAGAAAATCTTTCTTCTTTGCGCATAGCACAAAGTTGGAGTTAATCTGGACTGCAATTCCTGCAATCACGTTGACTGTCTTAGTAATTTTTGGTTTACGTAATTGGTTCTTCTTTACAGGCGAACCTCCAAAGAATGCAATGGTAGTAGAAGTAACTGGAAAGCAATTTGGATGGATCTTCCGTTACCCAGGTAAGGATGCAGTGTTTGGAAAAAAATATTATAAGAACATTGACCCTGCAACAAACTCTGTTGGTATTGTATGGGATGATAAATTAGCACAAGACGATATTTTAACTGAACAAACAATGTATGTGGTGAAAGGCCAACCAGTTAAATTAATCATTGGTTCTAGAGACGTAATTCATGACGTAGGTTTATCGCACTTTCGTTTAAAGATGGATGCTGTTCCAGGTATTCCAACAACTATGTGGTTTACACCTAAGTTCACTACTGCAGAGATGAGAGAGAAAACGGGCAACCCTAATTTTGCTTACGAGATTTCTTGTGATCAAATGTGTGGTAATGGTCACTATTCTATGAAGGGCGTGATTGAAGTAGTTACACAAGAAGAATATGATATGTGGATGGCGAAGCAAAAGGCACAATACTTAGTGGCTTTCCCTGAGAAAGATCCAAGTAATGTTCCAGCTGCAACTTCAACTACAGATAGCACTGCAAAAACTGCAGTTGCAAAAATGTAATTGAGCGAAGTTGGTTTTAAAAAAGAAAGAAGATTATTTTAACAATAGAAGTTTAGAAATATTTTAAATAAAACGGTATGAGTAACGAAGCAACAATTGTTCAAGACGTACATGCACACAGCACAGCACATCATGACGCACATGGTCATGACGAGCATGGACACCACGAACACCATGAAACATTTTTATCAAAATATGTTTTCAGCATGGACCACAAAATGATCGCGAAGCAATTCTTGATCACAGGTATGGTTTGGGCAGTATTAGGTGGATTAATGAGTGTTCTTTTCCGTTTGCAATTAGGTTATCCTGATGCAAGTTTTCCATGGTTAGAATCTCTTTTAGGAAAATGGGCAAAGGGTGGTCAAATCACTCCTGAAGCATATTATGCTTTAGTAACAACACACGGTACCGTATTGGTATTCTTTGTATTGACAGCTGGTTTATCTGGAACCTTCGCTAACTTCTTGATTCCATTACAAATTGGTGCAAGAGATATGGCGTCTCCATTTATGAATATGTTGAGCTACTGGTTCTTCTTTGTAGCAAGTATCGTTATGTTGTCTTCTATGTTTGTAGAGACAGGGCCATTCAGTGGTGGTTGGACAGCTTATCCTCCATTGTCTGCATTAGGTGATGCATCTCCAGGTTCTAAAACTGGTATGGATTTATGGATTATCGCGATGGCATTATTCATTGTATCTTCTTTATTAGGTGGCTTGAACTATATCGCTACTATTTTAAACATGCGTACAAAGGGAATGAGCATGACGCGTTTACCTTTAACAATTTGGGCATTGTTCTTTACAGCTGTATTAGGTGTATTATCTTTCCCTGTATTGTTATCTGGTATGATCTTATTAATTTTTGATAGAAACTTTGGTACTTCTTTCTATCTATCTGATATTTTTATCAATGGTGTGGGTGCTTTACCGAACGAAGGTGGAAGCGCTATTTTATACCAACACTTATTTTGGTTCTTAGGTCACCCAGAAGTATACATTATCTTATTACCTGCCATGGGTATGGTATCAGAGATTATGTCTGTAAACTCTCGTAAACCAATCTTTGGTTATATGGCGATGTTAGGTTCTTTGTTTGCTATTGCTGCATTGGCCTTCCTGGTTTGGGCGCACCATATGTTCGTTACAGGTTTAAATCCTTTCTTGGGTTCTGTATTCGTACTATTAACTTTATTAATCGCTGTTCCTTCTGCTATCAAAGTGTTCAACTGGTTGACAACTTTATGGAGAGGTAATATCCGTTTCACTCCAGGTATGTTATTCGCAATTGGTTTTGTGAGTTTATTTATCTCTGGTGGTTTAACTGGTATCTGGTTAGGAAACGCTGCGTTAGATATTCACTTACATGATACTTATTTCGTAATTGCGCATTTCCATATTGTAATGGGTGTGGCTTCTATGTTTGGTATGTTTGCTGGTGTGTACCACTGGTTCCCTAAAATGTATGGTCGTTACATGAACAACTCACTTGCTTATATTCACTTCTGGGTTACAATGGCTGGTGCATACATGATTTTCTGGCCAATGCACTATGAAGGATTAGCTGGTATGCCACGTCGTTATTTTGACTTTAGCATTTGGGAAAGTTTCAAGCAATTTGCTGAATTGAATAAGTTCATCACAATCGTTTCGATCATTGTGTTTGCTGTTCAAATTTTATTCTTAATCAACTTCTTCTATTCTATTTTCAAAGGACGTAAAGTAACTTCTGAGAATCCTTGGGAAGCAAATACTTTAGAGTGGACTACGCCAATCCGTCCTGGTCACGGTAACTGGCCTGGTGAAATACCAGAAGTACACCGTTGGGCATATGATTACGGTAAAGATGGAAAAGATTTCATTCCACAAACTACTCCAGTAGGTGCGGATGAAACTACCCACTAATATATTCAGTTTACAATGCCCTGATTTCAGGGCATTGTAATTTTGATTCACAAATGATGTTTGCACGCTGAAAAGATCATTTAAATTTTGACTTCTTTTAATTTACCCTTACTCACTTCATTTATTTTTTAATATTGAAAGCAACTCTTAAAAATTACAGCCAGTTGATGAAGTTCACCCTAAGTTTTACGGTGGTCTTTACCTGTGTAATTTGTTATCAGATTGCACCCAACATCAAAAGTTTTGATTGGATCAATATTTTGATTTTAACTTTTGCAGGTCTTTGTATTACGGGTAGTGCGAATGCAATCAACCAAGCAGTCGAGAAGGACACGGACGCTCAAATGAAGCGTACCGCTTCGCGCCCAGTGGCAGCAGGTAGAATGTCTCAACAAACGGCATATACTTTTGCGATAATCACTGGGATCATTGGTGTTGGATTAATGGCTTATCAGTTTAATATTTTGTCTGCAGTATTAAGTGCGTTTAGTTTATTCTTATATGCATTTATTTACACGCCACTTAAAAAAATAAATTCAATCGCTGTTTTAGTGGGCGCTTTTCCGGGTGCTATTCCTTGTTTGATTGGATGGGTTGCAGCAACCAATGAGTTTAGTCCTTTCGCCACATTTATGGTTGATGGAAAAACGTATTCTAATGCGGGCGGTTATGCATTGTTCTTGATTCAATTCCTTTGGCAGTTCCCTCATTTTTGGGCGATTGCTTGGGTATCACATACCGATTATTCTAAAGTGGGTTTTAAATTATTGCCTGCAGACAAAGGACCAACTAAGTTCACAGCATTACAATCTATCATGTATGCGGTGCTGATGATACCTATTGGTTTTTTGCCAAACTACTTTAAGATAACAGGGGAGTGGAGTATGTGGGTGGTATTGGTAGCGAATATATTTATGGTGGTTCAATGTGTACGTTTATACCAGAACATGGGTGTGCCTGCGGCACGTCGTGTGATGTTTAGCAGTTACATTTATTTACCCATTGTGTATTTAGCTTTAATGGCGAATAAAATTTAAAAATAGGACCTTACTTTTTTGAGTAAGATCCACAATGAAATAGATATGAGTACAGATCAAAAAAAAGCGCATCCTTATAAATTTATCCTTTGGGTAGGTTTAGGAAGTATCATCATGCTTTTTGCAGGATTGACGAGCGCTTATATTGTAAAAAAAGGACAAGCCAATTGGTTGGATTTTGAATTACCAGTGGTGTTTTGGTATTCAACTTTAGTGATTGTTTTAAGTAGTGTGACCATGCAGATGGCTTTGAAGAAATTCAAAGAGCGTGAGATGGGTCAATACCGCGGCTTTATTACTTTGACCGTGCTTTTGGGGCTTGTATTTGTGACGACACAAATAATGGGCTTTAGCACTTTAGAGGCAAATAGCATTGCCTTAACTGGCCCAAGAAGTAATTCTGCTAGCTCTTTTTTATTGGTGATTGCGGGTTTACACATCCTTCACGTGGTGGGTGGGGTAATTGCCCTTGCGATTATCTTTTTAAGAGCTTATTCTGTAAAAACGAAGTTCTATAATGCCCTGCCAGTGGAATTGGCATCCATTTATTGGCATTTTGTAGATATACTATGGATTTACCTTTTTGTGTTCCTACAATTTGTAGGATAGACTAAAAACCAATATTTTTGCACTGAAATTGTAACTGAACATGTCAACAACAACAACAGCTTCGACAACTGAAGCAAAATTATGGGGTGGTGGAAAAAGCCCTTTTAATGTAGAGTACGGAAAAGTGATGATGTGGTACTTTTTAATGAGTGACGCATTCACTTTTGGCGCATTCTTGATCTCTTATGGTACAGTTCGTTTTTCTACGAACGGATGGCCTGACCCGAACCTTGTATTTAAAAGTTTTCCATTTGCACCAGAAGGTATCAACGCACCCTTGGTGTTTGTATCGGT
This sequence comes from uncultured Sediminibacterium sp., assembly GCA_964579885.1. Classification (GTDB taxonomy): domain Bacteria; phylum Bacteroidota; class Bacteroidia; order Chitinophagales; family Chitinophagaceae; genus Sediminibacterium. Next base: position 514,207 of record CAZOHD010000001.1, on the reverse strand, counting down.
AATGACTTTCATCTTGATTGTGAGTTCCGTAACAATGGTATTGGCAGTGCACGCTGGTCACAATATGGATAAGAAAGGGGTTGTTAGAAATATGATTTGGACAATCATTGGTGGTATCGCTTTCTTAAGCTGTCAAGCTTGGGAGTGGAATCACTTATTCCACGAAGGTGCATGGTGGGGTCAAAACCCTTTCATCAATGCTGATGGAACTGCTTCTTCAACCAACTTCACCAACTTCTTCTTTACTATTACTGGTTTCCACGGTTTCCACGTATTCAGTGGTGTGGTGATTAATATTATTATGTTGATCATGACTTTAACTAACCAATTTGAAAAAAGAGGCCATTACAATATGATTGAGAAAGCTGGTTTATACTGGCACTTTGTAGATCTAGTATGGGTATTTGTATTTACTTGCTTCTACTTATTGTAAACTAATTAACGAATTAACTATGTCACATACACATGATACACATGCAGAGCACGGAGGTGGTGCAGTTGCAGAAATTAAAAAAGTAACCATTATCCTTTCGGTTTTAACAATCGTTGAATTGATTTTGGGATTTTGGATGATTGGAATGGAAAGCAAAGCCATGGTACTTGGTATCAAAGGTGCTATCGTTATTTTAATGATGGCGAAAGCATTTTACATTGTTGCTTATTTCATGCACTTAAAACATGAAGTAAAGAACTTGATTATGACGATCGTGGTTCCTTTATCTTTATTTATCTGGTTCATCATCGCTTTCTTAGCGGATGGTAGCTCTTTCAGAAACTTACGTAACACTTACGATCCCTATTTCAAGGAGCAATCTACGATTAAGGTAGAGCAACCAGCACATGGTGCTGCGCATGGCGGTGGTCATGAAGGTGCAACTGAACATGGTGCAGGTGCGGCGCATACAGATAGCACTGAAAAGCACGCTGATTCTACTGGTGCAAAGCATGAAGATGCAAAGCACGACGCTCCAGCGGCACACTAATTTAGTCTTGTAGAAATAGGCTTCAATGCCTGATTTCTTTACAATATTCGAAACCACTCCAGTTAATTGGGGTGGTTTTTTGTTGTAACTTTACATCCATAATATCCTAAACAGCATGTCTAAAAAGTCTCTATACGGTTTAATCATTGCCCTTGTTATTCCCATTGGTTGTTACTTATGGCTTAAGTCTGCAAGTGACACTGCGGTAACCATGCCTCGACATTATTTATTGGATACAGTCATTAGCACCGAAGTTAAGGGTAAGACAATTGATGATAGCATTTGGCATACGACTAAAGATATTCGTTTGGTGAATCAATTAGGGGACTCTGTGAATTTGTACCAACAATCTGGTAAGATAATTATTGCCGATTTCTTTTTTACAAGTTGTGGAAGCATCTGCCCTAAGTTGACTAATAATATGGCGAAACTCCAACAGTCTTTTAGCAGAGGAGGGAATAGCCGTAAAAAAGTGTTAGACACCAACTTTATACAATTTATTTCTTTTTCAGTTGATCCTGAGCGTGACTCTGTCCCTGTGTTAAGAGACTATGCAAATAAAATGAATGTGGCATCTGATAACTGGTGGTTACTTACGGGCAATAGAGATTCAATTTATAAGTTTGCATTTGAAGAAATGAAGGTAGATCAATTTAGTACCGAGCCGGTATCTCCTGATTTTGTGCATACGAGCAGGTTTGTATTGATTGATAAAAAGATGCAAGTACGTGGTTACTACAACGGATTAGATTCTGCATCTATGTTGAAATTAGCGAAGGATGTAGGTTATCTAATGTTAGAGAAAGATAAAACCAAAAAGAGCAAAGTGTTCCAAGACATAGTTGACTTAAGTTGGCTGTGGTTGGTGATTGCACTTTTAGTTTCAAGCTTTGTATATTATTTCACAAAGACAAGATTAAAAAATTAATTGTTTTATGAATTGGAATGAATTTAAAACCAAGTATAAAGCAGAGATTAGAGTAGGCCTGATTGTATTCATTGTAACAATGGCAGCAAGAATTGTTAGTGATATTTTAAAAAATAAATAAAAATATATGTTGAATCCAGTATTTAAAAAGAATGACAAACTTGCCTATATTTTAATAGGTGTTTTTTCGGTTGTTGTTTTCTTGGTTGTAACATTTTTAAGCAAATTCACTTTGGAAGTTGAATTGCCTTTTGACAAACACATCTTTGCTTTGATCAATGCTTTATTGAATACGGCTGTATCTGTTTTATTAATTGCAGGTTTGGTGGCTGTAAAACAAAAAAAGTTTGAATTGCATAAAACAATTATGATGACTGCAATGGTTTTATCGCTATTATTCTTAGTAACTTATATAGCACACCATTTATTAGCAGGTGAAGCAAAATTCGGTGATGCAAATTTTGATGGGGTAGTAGATGAGGCAGAAAAAGCAGTATTGGGAAACACACGCCCTTTTTATTTAGTTTTATTAGGAACACATATTGTATTGGCTGCAACAAGCTTGCCATTTATTTTATGGACTGCTTATAGAGCTTTAACAAGTGATTTTGCAGCACATAAAAACTTAGCTAAAAAAGTATGGCCTATTTGGTTTTATGTTGCAGTAACAGGACCAATCGTTTATTTAATGATTAAGCAGTATTATAACTAATTAAAGAATAGTTTAAAACTAAAATACAAATAGGTTTAAAAACTATTGACAACTAGTTTAGAATTTTAATTCTACAGCAGGATTCCAAAATAATTTTTCAAAGTCCAGGACGGTTTCGTTTTGGACTTTTATTTTTTCTTTCTCTAGTAGTTCTTGCATTTTAGTGGGTGTTTCAAAATGCGCTTTACCACTTAACATGCCATTCCTATTAACAACTCTATGAGCAGGTACTTTTGGCTTTACCCCATGAGAGGCATTCATTGCCCAACCCACCATTCTTGCACTACCACCTGTGCCTAAATATTTAGCGATGGCGCCATAACTAGTCACACGACCTTTTGGAATTAGGCGCACCACATCAAATACGTTTTGAAAAAAGTCTTGTGTTTTAGGTGTGTATTGCATTTACAATAGCAATTTAACTACTTAACCAGAATTATTAAGCGTTTTCTATAAATGTTTGGTATTACCCTTTGCTTCTATATACTCCTCAATATGTTCGTCTGGAGTAGTTTTATTTGCAGCTGCTCTAATTAATTGTGCTCTTGTTTTAATTGGCTCAGGAACGCCATCGTACTCAAATGGACAATGTTTGCAAGCTTCCCCACAGCAATAGCCTCTTTCCTCGTGATAAGCTGCTGTGAAAACCCATTTACCTTTTGGGTCTATATAATAATGTATGCCTTCGGTCATTTTTCTTTTTTTTCTCTTGCTGCTTCTGCTTCCATTCTTTTAAGCTCACCAGCATCCATTGGGATATCTTTGATGGCTTCTTTTAGTACTTCATCTAATGCTACTGGTAATTCCTTGTCAATATTAAACTGAATATAGTGAATCTTGTTACTCTGTGCGATATCCAATCCTTCGTAATAAGTTTTGATTAAACAACGAGGATCAATTGTCGCTTCTGCGTATAAGTTTTCTGTTTTGTAAATCAAGTTTAAACCATACAATTCAATTACTTTCAAGGTGAAATGATAAAGTAGTGGACTATCTGTTTTTAAATGAACAATCCCTGCTTCTAATCCATTATACCCATCACTACTTTCACTTCTATTGTTTCTGCTTTCTTTATTACTTCCGTCGCCTCCCTTTATAAACTGCTGATACAACCTCAAGAATTTTGGATGTGTCAATCGCTTCTTTGCTTTTGACCATCTTAATTGAGGATCGGGGAAGGTGATCCAAATTTCATCTACTTCGTCTTTGGCAAAATAGTTTGGTGTTAGTTCTATTTGTGAACGAACAAAAGCAATATTCTTTAAAGCCTCTTTATTAGCGATGCTTGCACCTTTCCAAATGCGGTTTCCTTTTAAGTCAACTCCAATGAAATTTTGTTCAGGGAACATTCTGCCTAAACCTACTGCATATTCACCTCTTCCGCAGGCTAATTCTAAAGTAAGAGACTTATTAGCAGGTACCGAATTTGAACTAGTTTGTTTGTTGGATATATCAGTATTTTGGGTAATCGATAAAGTGGCAATATCAATTGGACTCGTAGCTTTCCCTAATTCATTAAAAAAAGCATTCCATCTTCCTTGCATGTCTTGCGGATATTCCAACACGTTTTCATATTCCTTGATTGCCGCAAACTTGATTAATTTTTTCTGCCCCATACTGCAAATATAGAGATTAGCAGCCCATTAATTGCACTACTTTTTTAGCAACTATTGGAGCAATAGCTACGCCCATTCCGCTCATACGAACTGCACAATAAACATTGGGTTGTACTTCTAGAATGACTGGCTTTTTGATTTTACCGATCCCCATTGTGCCACTCCACCTTAATTCAATTTTTGGTTTTTTTGATCCTTTTGGTAGGATCCTCTTCATCATAAATTCCTCTAATACTTTTTGAATTTTATTAGATGTTTCTAAGGAGTATGTTTTTTCGTTTTTGAAATCTTTATTTCTCGCGCCTCCTAGTAATAATCGGTTACCTAGATTGCGGAAATAATAATATCCCTCATCATAGTGGAAGGTTCCCTTAAATTTTAAATTAGGAATAGGCTCTGTGACAAATACTTGTCCTCTTGCCGGAACCACATCCAAGCTTGGTATCAGTTGTTTTGCAAAGCCATTGGTACAAACTAAAAATTGCTTCGCTTCTAATGGTGCTTCTAAATTGGTATGTATCGTTACGCCCTTTGAATGTCTCTTGAATTTTTTTACCTCCGTATTAAATAATATCTGTACTCCTTTCGCCTGTACAGCTTTTTGTAAGGCCAATACCAACTTAGCAGAATTCAGTTGCCCTTCTAGTTGATTAAACGCAAGTGCTTCAATCCCTTGGAAGCCTAATTTTTTTATATCCTTTGTCGCATTGGTGTAGATAGGTAGGTACTTGCCATTTTTCTTTACTGTCTTTAAAGCTGGTGCAAGTACTTTATTTAAATAAGCAATATCGCTGTCTAATTTAGAAATATCATATGCACCACCTTCTTCAAACAATTCATATCCACCCCATTGGTTATAATCAATCTCCGAGGCTTTAAATACTTTTTGAATTCTTTGCAATCCATCATAACGCATCTTCACTGTTTCCAACATATTTGCCTCACCCATCAATTGTACATCGTATATTAATTCTGAGACACTTCCAAAGCAGGAGAAGCCTGCATTTCTTGTACTCGCACCTGAGGGTATGGTACCTCTTTCTAAGATAGTAATATTCAGTTTCGGATTTTTATGAATTGCTTCATACGCTGTCCATAACCCAACAAATCCACAACCAACGATCACTAAATCCTTTGGTGCAAAATAGGTAGACTGTTCCCAAACTGAAATGGCCATATATTTAATTTTAGATTTCTAAGTTCCTACATTTTACTGACATAGAAACTTAATATTTTATTTACTAGGTTCAATTTTCTATGCATAAAAAAACCGCCCCAAGTGGGGCGGTTTAAAGTAGCTTAAATTTTATGCTTAACTAAATGGCCAATTAAATGCTATTTAGTTTTTTATTTATTATCTACCGAAGATATATCTTAAACCAATCTGTGCTTGCCATACGTCAAATACAGATGAATTCTTTTGATAAGTATCTCTGATCAATGTAGTTGAACCATCTACATTCTTTTGTGTAGCTAATTTGTAAACTGGCTCACCAGCTGTGTTAACAGAGCTGAATGCTAAGATTTGTGGGTTAGTAACTCTTTGAGAAACGCCCCATTTGTTGTTGATTCTATTTCCAATGTTCAAGATATCAGCTCTGAATTGTAAAGTATTGCGTTTGCCTTTTACTTTCACAAAGAACTCTTGTACAATTGATACATCAAAACGGTGTAACATTGGTAATACAGAAGCATTACGCTCAGCGTATTGACCTTTACGTGTACTCAAATATTTATCTTGATTAACATAGTTCCAGAATGTAGCTTGTTGTTGCGCTTCTGTGTAAGTGATATTACCTACAGTCAATGGAGCGAACTTAATTTCAGTTGCAGACTTAGGAACATAGATCAATTCATTGTTCGCGATTCTGTCTCCGTTCATATCACCAGAAATAGTGTATGAATAAGCACCATTTTGAGAACCAATATATCCAATAGAGAAACTTGTTGTTCCACCGTATTCCCCACCGTATTCAATTTTATATCCTAATAAACCTACGATTCTGTTAGGGATATTGAAATCTGAATTTGATAAACTTAAATCGTTGTTACCATTTACAGATCTAGCACCTGTCCAGCTACCAGAAGCAATTGATCCAGCACTCATGAAGTCTGTAGCGTTAGAAGTAGTCCAAGCTAAAGATCCCCATAAACCTTTTCTGTATGGCATTTCTAATTTCAATGTCATAGACTTATAATCACCTTGGTTCTTATTTGTCAAAACAATTGCATTAGAAACATTGTTGTTTACTCTTACTGTTGCATCAGAACCACCAAATTTTGCTCTGTTATCAGCACCAGCAAATTGTCCTACAGCACTTTTTAAGTTTGCATTGTAGTAATGTACTGCATTCAAGTTTTTGTTAAACAAGAATTCAACTGTACCTACAAATCCAAATGGTAACTTTTGGTCTACCGCTAAGTTTGTTTTCCAAACTTGTGGGAATTTATAATCTTCTTTTGTTAATGCTAAATCAAATGTAGAAGGTAATGTAGGTGTAGAAGGGATAAAGTATTTGTTTGGATTTGCAGTGAAACCATAGTTTGTTGCTGCTGCTCCACTCACATCAATATATCCTGTTAACACACCATTGTTACCAACTTGGTTAGATACAAACACATATGGAGGACGACCAGTGAATACACCTGATCCACCACGTACTTGTGTTTTCTTTTCACCATTCACATCCCAGTTGAAACCAATTCTTGGTTCAAATAAGATTTGTGTTTTTGGCATCACACCTGTATTAAACTTTTCGCCATTAGCAAAAGTCATTGCAGTGATTGCTGGATTCTCTAATGCAGTATTTTCAAAACCAATTACAGCCATTCTTAAACCAGCTGTTAATTTTAAATTTTTGCTATACTGATATTCGTCTTGACCATATACATCTAAACGAGATGTTTTTAAAACTTGCATTGGATCAACCGCACCTGGCAAAGCAGAATAACGGAATTGAGTTCTTGCAGGAACAAATGCAGATGGTGCACCACCAGCAGCAATAGATTGGTTTGCTGCAGTATAGAAATCAGCTAAGCTGTTGAATACATAAACACCATTAGAAGCAGGGAAGAATAAGTTGTTAGACTGGTACTTCTCGTAGTTGAAACCAGCTACAATTGTGTGCTTATCTAAATACTTTGTTAAGTTATTTGTAATGTGGAATGTATTGTAATCTAATTTGTTTCCTGGAGTGAATGGATCAAATCCAACAGAAGTTAATGTTGTAGAACCAGACTTGATATCGATGGTTGGGAACATTTGACTTCTGTAAGCTCTATCTTCAATTTGCTTGTCATAACCAATAATCAAATTGTTATGTAAAGTGTTTGATAACTTACTGTTTAATTCAAGAACAATAGAACGTGTGTTATCCATAATACCGTAACCACTATTTTGGAATGACATTGCTAAAACAGAGTTAGTTCTGTTACCAAAACCTGCAGACGTTGAATTAGAGATATTGATATCTGCACTTGAGTTATGGTGTACATAACGAGCAGTTAACTTATGCATATCATTGATATTCCAATCTGTTCTAATTAAGAACTTCTCAGAAATAGTTGCATTGTTATATCCTTCCCAAGGTCCTGTTACATAGCCAAACTTTTCTTTCATGAAGTTGGATAAAGTTTGCATTTCTGTAAATGTAGGACGAGAGATTTGAGAACCGCTTAGAGGAGAACCTGTAGAAATCCAGTTTGTACCTGGTTCTGTTTTCTCTAATTTTTCGTAGTTCGCAAAAATGAATAATTTGTTCTTGATGATTGGTGCACCAATTCTAAATCCTTGTACTTTTTCGCTGAATTTAGCAGGAGTTACTTTCACACCATTTGCTCTTACACCATTGTACTTAGAAGTATTATCTCTTTCAGTTTGATAATAAGAACCTTCGATTTCGTTTGTACCAGATCTAGTTACTGCGTTGATACCAGCACCTGTGAAACCTGATTGACGAATATCAAATGGAGCAATGTTCAATTGTAATTGCTCAATCGCATCTAAAGAGATTGCAGAAGCACCAGTTCTACCTCCTGCTTGTGCAGAAGAACCTAAACCGAAACCATTGTTGAATTGAGAACCATCAATTGTAAAATTGTTCAAACGAGAATCTTGTCCACCAAAACTTGCACCGTTACCATTTGAATTGTATTTAGTAATACCATCAATTGTTCTTGGTCCAGTTACTGGAATGTTTTGTAATTCTCTTCTTCCGAATTGTTGTGCTGTACCAGTTCTTTCTTTAGAGAATAAGCCATTTCTATTGCTAGCAACAACTACATCTTTTAAGTTTGAACCAGCCGCATACAAAACGAAATCTACGTTTGATGCAACACCTAAGTTTGTTGCAACTTCAGTTACTTGATCGTTTTTGTAACCTACAAAGCTAGCTGCAACAGTGAATGGTCCACCAACTCTTACTGCTGGGAACACATAAGCACCTGTTTTGTTAGTTACTGTTTTGTAAGTTGTACCTGTTGGAACGTGTGTCGCAATGACAGATGCACCAACTAATACTTCTTTCTTTTCGTTTACAACAACACCAGAGATGGTTGAAGTTGTAATCTGAGCGAAACTGAAGATGGTCATCATACAGCTTGCCAAGAACAAGATTGTTTTTTTCATTTGTTTGGATTTGTTTTCTAATTTTTTCTTGAAATTCAACAGGATCTTGGCTAAAGATCGATTTAGGCAATAACTTGTTAATTTTCAGCCGCAAAGGTAACTCGTATTGACAATTTTTAGGTGACTTTTGTCATTAAAATCCCAAAATTTAATATTGTGGTAACAATAGTTTTAACTAAATCTTAGACTAATTGGCTCAAAATGTTGAATATTTAATTAATAATTAAATATAAATGCTATACATATATAATATTTATAATATACAATTGGTTGAAAGTTGAAAAAATGCTCATTTTATAACAATTTGTTAATGTTTAGCTTATATTCGTAGTCAAAATTTAAAAATCAATCACATGAGAAAAGTTGTTTTATTGTCTTCTCTTGTTTTTTGTTTTGCACTTCAAGTATTGGCACAGGGATCTAAGAAAATCTCTGGTAAAATAGTTGATCAAAAAACGAAACAAGCATTAGCAGGAGTAACAGTGAATGCTGGTAAAGTGAATGCTTTATCTGATGCAAATGGTAATTATCAAATCAGTGTCACTGATCAAAAATCTATCAACTATAGCATAGTTGGTTATGATAAGGTTTCAAGAACAATTGGAAGCGCAACAACCATCAACGTTGAGATGGTGTCTGTTGAAGCTCAATTGGAGGAAGTTGTTATTACAGGTTACGCGCGTGAGAACAAATCAAAATTCGCGGGTGCCGTTACAACCATTAGCGGTAAAACAGTAAACGATGTACCAGTAGGTTCATTCGACCAAGCTTTCCAAGGTCGTGTTCCAGGTATGTTAGTTAACTCTGGTTCTGGTCAACCAGGTGCTAGTGCGCAAGTAACAATTCGTGGTATCAAGTCTATCCAAGGAGCTGGTGCACAACCTCTATATGTATTAGATGGTGTGCCTATTCCTGCATTTGATATGCAAACACTTAACCCTGACGATTTTGAATCTATCACAGTATTGAAAGATGCGACTGCAGCTGCAATTTACGGTGCTAGAGGTGGTACGGGTGTAATTGTTATTACTTCTAAAAGAGGTAAGACTGGTAAAAACGTAGTGACTTACAAGTCTCAATATGGTATTACTCAAAAACCTAACTTCTCTAGAATGAACTTGATGAATACAAGAGAGATGTTGGCTTATGAGGAAAGAGAGAAGATTCCAAATACACCAGGATGGGTATGGTCTCCAAACAACCCAGCTATACCTACAGGTATGACTGCGGCTACTAAGCAAAGATCTTTAGATAGTTTAAGAAATATTGATATTGATTATACTGATATCTTTTATAGAGAAGGTATTTCTCGCTCGCATGAATTAACATTAAGCGGTGGATCTGACAGAACTAAGTTCTTCTTGTCTGGTGCTTATTTCGATCAAGAAGGTATTGACTTAGGATCTTCATTAAAGCGTTACACAATTCGTTTTAACTTAGATCATTCTACAGATAAATTTACTGCTCAATTCAACAGTACAATTGGTTATTCTAAGTCTCAATTAGCAGAAGGTGATTACTTAGGTAATAGCCCAAGAAGTCCATTCCAAATGACTTATAGAGCAAAGACTTATGAGAATCCTTACAAACCAGATGGTACTTTAAACTGGGGTGCAAGTTCTTCTATGGCTTACAGACAAGTTGCAAACTTGTTAGAGGGTTTACAAAATACGAAGCGTGGTTACGATCAAATTAAAATGGTTGGTAACGGTTTATTAGCTTATAAATTATTCTCTACTTTAACTGTTAGAAATAACTTGGGTGTGAATGCTTCTAGCAACTATGTGAATCGTTATGTAAATGCTGATTCCTATATTGGTTCATTACAATCATTCCAATCAGGTATTGCTCAAGAATCAAATACAGTAACTTCTGAATTCATTAATACATCTTCTGTTTTGTATAATGAAAAATTTGGTAAGTCTGAAATCGAAGCATCTGCAAACTTTGAGGTAGTAAGAGGTTACCAAAGAGGTTTAGGTTTTACCTTATTCAACTTGGATAAGCGTTTGACTGAAACAGGTCAAGGTGCTGGTCCATTGCCTACAAACGGTGCTGCAACTTATCCTCAGAACGCATCTAGTGCAAAATCTGGATTCGGTATCCGTTCTTATTTTGCAACTGCAAAATATTCTTACGACAACAGATACTCTTTGAATGCAAATATTCGTCGTGATGGTACTTCAAGAATCGTAAACGAAGAGAACAGAGAAGTAACTTCTTGGTCTGCTGGTTTCACTTGGAATACTTTGAACGAAAAATTCATGAGCAAACAAAATATTTTCTCTGAATTAAAAGTGAGATTATCATTTGGTATCATTCCAAACATTGGATCTATCTCTACTTCATCTTATGGTGCAGGTTTACAATCTATCACCAACTACCAAGGACCTCAAGTACCTACATTTGGTACAGCACAATATGCTGGATCAACTATTACAGGTTTAGTTCCTAATAGTCCAGGTAACCCTAACTTGAAAATTGAGCGTATTCAAAAATCAAACATTGGTATTGACTTCAGTGTTTGGAACGGACGCGCTCGTTTTAACTTAGACGCTTATGATGAACAAACTTTAGACTTATTCGTAAACCAACCATTGTCAGGTACAACAGGTTTCTCTAGCTTGTATATCAATGCGGGTAAAATGTCTAACAAAGGTTTAGAATTAAACGCTAAAGTAGATGTGGTTAAGACGCGTGACTTCGGTGTTACATTAGGTATGAACCACTCTTACAACGTGAACAAAATTGTTGACTTAGGATCTGTAAATGAATTCTTCTTAGGTACATTCGTTATCAGAGAAGGTTTACCTTACGGAACACACTATACTTACAATTACTTAGGCGCTGATCCTGCAACTGGTCTTCCAAGATTTGAAGCACCAGATGGTTCTGTAACAACTGATGTTGCAAAAGCTGGTCAGTTCGCTAAATTTGGTAACTATTTACCAAAACACCAAGGTGGATTTGATTTTGAATTCCGTTACAAAGCATTCTCTGTAAGCGGTTTATTCTCTTATCAGTTTGATGTAGTTAGAAGTAACAACACAAGAAACTGGATCACAAGAGGTACTCCTGGATACCATGGTATCGTAAGAGCTTCTAGAGAGTTAATTGACAACCAATGGCAAGCCCCTGGTGACATTGCATTCTTCCAAAGATCATCTGCTGATAGAGGATTTACTTCTTCTGACTTAGAAGACGCTAAATTCTTACGTTTCAGAAACTTAGTAGTTGCTTATCAATTACCAGCTATCAAAGGTCCTAACGGTAAGCCAATGATTAATGGTGGAAGAATCTATGCTCAAGGTCAAAACTTAGCAATCTGGAGTCCTTGGAGAGGTTTGGATCCAGAAGATAATAACAATATTAGTTTGAATGAATATCCTAACCCTAGCATGTTTACATTAGGTTTAGACATTAATTTCTAATCAACTAAAAAATGAATAAAATGAGAAATAATAAATTGGTTATAGGTTCTTTTTTAATGTTATCCCTTTTTGCATCATGTTCTAAGGTGATAGATGTTAAAGAGACCGACTTCATCGGCGGAGACGTCGCTTTGAAGACTGTTGACAACGTAGAGTCTGGCATCATTGGTGCTTACTCAGCTATGAACGTTGAAATGGGCATCTTGTTGAACAGTGTTTTTGCTGACGAAGTAAGAGTTGCTGAATTCTACAATGCTGCTACAGTGCACGAATGGCAATTTGCTTCTACAGATATCTCTTTAAGAGATAGCTATACAGCGTTTCCTTTGTACTACAGAATTATTGACAGAGTAAATAGAGTATTAGAAGCTTTACCAAATGTAAAAGCAACTACTGCTGCTCAAGAAGCTACAAAAAACAGAGTGAAAGGGGAAGCTTTATTCTTAAGAGCTTTCTGTCACTTTGAATTGTATCGTTTTTACAGCAACACTGCTGATGCAAATGGTTTAGCATTAGCTTATATGGAAACGCCTTCTTTGACGCCACAAGCTAGAATTAATGTTGGTCCATATTTTGCTAAATTAAATGCAGACTTAGTTGCTGCTAAATCTTTAGTACCAGCTACCAATGCTGATATCTTTAGAGCTTCTAGACATGCGGTAACTGCGTTACAAGCTAGAGCTGCTTTGTATACAAAAGATTATGCAAGTGCAAATACTTTTGCTACTGAATACATCACTGCATTCCCATTAGCTTCTAAGACTAACTTTGGTAAAATCTGGAAGGATACAGATAATAGCGAGATTGCGTTTAAATTAAGCAGAACAACAACTGCCGGTGGTAGAATTGGTGCATTGTACAGAGGTACATCTGCTAATGCTGCAAACATTGGTACTATTACATGGAGACCAACTCAACGTTTATTAGATGCTTATGATCAAGTAAATGATATCCGTTATGCTGCTTACTTCTTTGAAGAGCCAATCTTAAAAGCTAGTTCTTCTAGAAACTTAAGTGCAATCTTGATTAATAAGTACGCAGGAACAACTTACGGAACTCCAACTGAATTATTAGCAGATGCAAAAGTATTCAGAACTGGTGAAATGTATTTGATCCGTGCAGAAGCAAGAGCTGAAACTGGTGATTTAACTGGTGCTGCTGCTGACTTAAATGCTTTAAGAGCTGCAAGAATTAACAATTACACGAATGCAACTTTTGCTACAAAAGGCGATGTAATTGATGCAGTAATGACTGAGCGTTTCAAAGAATTACCATACGAAGGTCACCGTTTCTTTGATGCAAAAAGAAGAAACTTACCTATCACTCGTTTAGCTGTTGATGCACAAGGTACTGCCTTGACTTTACCAGCAGGTAACTTCAGATTCATCTTGCCTATTCCAAACTCGGAAATTCAAGCGAATCCATTGATCGTTCAAAATCCAGGTTACACAAACTAATTTTATAGATTTTGTTAAAAAGGGCGCCTCAATTATATTGAGTGCGCCCTTTTTTTTATCTTGTATGTATCAAACTAAATCTAGCGTATGTATAAGTCTTTATTAGTCGTTCTGTTTACGATCTTTTTATCAAATCTAATCGCGCAGCCTATTCCTGGCAATGCCGTACCTAGTGTGCAATTTTCTGACGTCAATGGTCGATTCCTTCCAATGGGCAGCAATGGTGTTCAAGGTAGTCCTTATGTTTTTGAACAATTTGGATTAGGTAAATTAATGATGACAAACGGGATAGAAGCGATTGATTCAAATTTGAATTACTCTTTAGCAGATCATAAATTATACTTTATTAAAAATAAAGGGATGTATTTAGTGAATCAGCCGGTAAAATATTTTCAATTAAATGGTATAGATAAGAACAATAATAACCTTGTTAAGAATTTTGCAAGTGGCTATCCAGCTATTGAAAACAATAGCCCTGTTACATTTTATGAAGTGCTTGGTGAGAATGCAACACATCATTTATTAAAATACACTAATAAAAGTATTAAAGAAACGACAGTTTACGGAAGTGCGCCTATTAAAGAATATACGACCGATCATCTGTATTTTGTATATTCAATCACAGATAAAAAAATGTTATTAGTAGGTAGTTCACTTACCTTAAAAAATTTAAAAAAGATTTTGCCTGAAAAAGCAGCACAATTGGATCAATTAAATGAAAGTTTAAAATTGAATCTTAAAAAAGAAGAGGATGCAAAAACCTTATTTGAAAAATTAAATTAATGGTGTTTGTATTTTAAATTATTCCAATGTACCATATTAGAGCTATTTTATTTTTTACTTTTTCAAGCTTCTTTTTCTTGGCAAACGCCCAAACGATCGATAACGAAACTTTATACAGACCCAATTTTCATTTTACACCACAGAAAGGGTGGATGAATGATCCAAATGGTATGATTTACTTAAATGGACAATACCATTTATTTTATCAGCATTATCCAGATGAAACAGTCTGGGGTCCTATGCATTGGGGACATGCAACAAGCATGGATTTAGTAAAATGGAATCATCAGCCAATTGCGCTTTATCCTGATTCTATTGGAATGATTTTTTCTGGCTCTGCTGTGTTAGACAAGGATAACACAAGTGGCCTAGGGCGCAATGGTATTGCTCCATTGGTGGCTATTTTTACACAACATTATATGCCAGGAGAAAAGGCAGGTAGAAATGATTTTCAAAACCAATCTATTGCCTATAGTTTAGATGAAGGCAAGACTTGGACAATGTATGCCGGCAATCCTGTGCTTAAAACGCCAGGTATCAAAGATTTTAGAGACCCTAAAGTAAGCTGGCATGAACCAACTAAAAAGTGGATCATGAGCTTAGCAGTGGCTGATCATGTTGAATTTTATAGTTCGCCTAATTTAATGAATTGGACTAAGGAATCTGAAATAGGTAAAAATTTATTTGCTCATGGTGGTGTTTGGGAATGTCCAGATTTATTGCATTTTAATTTGAATGGAAAAACTATTTGGGTTTTATTAGTGAGTATGAATCCTGGAGGACCAAATGGAGGCTCTGCCACACAATATATAGTGGGCGACTTTGATGGTCATGCATTCAAGCCTTTTTCTACCGAAATTAAATGGATGGATTATGGTCCGGACAATTACGCCGGTGTGACCTTTTCAAATGTAGGTGAAAAAAATATTTTAATTGGCTGGATGAGTAATTGGAATTACGCCAATAAAGTGCCTACTGATAACTGGAGAAGTGCGATGACGATTGCAAGGGAATTAAATTTAGTAGAACGCTTATTCAATAAAAAAGACATTTTAAATACTAGTTCTAGCCTAAGTGCACCTAAGGATTTTCTATTAGTATCTAATCCGGTAAATGAATGGAAGAACGCTTTTGCTCAAATCATGCCTAAAGAAAATGTAATTCCTAATCGTATTGATCTTAAGGATATCAAGGCAACGAATTTTGAAATCATCCTTTCAAATGCCTTCAATGAAAAATTAATTGTTGGTTATGATGCGTCTAAAAAACAATTTTACATTGATAGGACAAAAGCGGGCATTTCTAATTTTAACGAAGGGTTTGCAGCCGTTGCCGTAGCACCAAGGTTCTCAGACGCATTGAATATGGACTTGTCTATTATCTTAGATAAAACTTCTATAGAATTATTTGCAGATGGCGGCCGCACAGTGATGACGGCTTTGTTTTTCCCATCTCAGCCCTATACAAAATGGGAGATACAGTCCAAAGAAAAGATTACTCCTACGTCTATGAATTTATATTCCTTTAAATAGACCGTAAACTTTTTAAGCCCTCGCTTGTTAATTGTTTATGCAACAGTTTACGCCTGCCGAATGGCAATCATGGGAAAGATTTTACAGAGCTAATTTTATTAATAGCTTAACTGGTTTTAAATCCGCTAGTTTAATTGGTACCATCAATGCTGATGGCGTTCCTAATTTGGGGATGTTTAGCAGCATGGTGCATATTGGTTCTGACCCTGCACTAATTGGTTATATCAATCGCCCCGTTGCTGCCGCTCCGCATACTTTGGCTAATATCAAAGCCAATAAATTGTATACAGTCAACCATATCCATGCATCCTTTTTAGATAAGGCACATCAAACAAGTGCAAAATATCCAGACGAAGTAAATGAGTTTACTGAAGTTGGTTTAACAGAAGCATTTATCGAAGGCGTGCCTGTGCCTTTTGTAAAGGAAAGTCATATCAAATACCTGCTTTCCTTAAAGGAGATTATCCCCATTCAGCTTAATGATACTTTTCTAGTGATTGGACAATTGGAACAAGTAATGATAGATTCATCTTTACAACCTAGTGCTGACGGATTCTTGCATTTAGACCAAGCTGGATCAATTTGTAGTAATGGATTGGATGCCTATTACAACACCCAACTCATTGACCGCTATGCTTACGCAAAGCCAGGGAAATTAGCCGATAAATTATAATTTATAACCCGCGCCGGTTATCCATCTTTTTTTTGATGCGCCCTGCTTTTTTGGTAAATTACATCAAATCGATGTATATGAATCCATGTCATTTTGATGATGCAAGAAGGGGCTTCTTAAAAAAATCAGTCTCATTGGCTGCGCTTTATCTTACTCCCTCTATTTTAGTCAAAACATTTGCTGCGGATGCGATTGTGCCTACGCCAATTGCAAAAGAAAAATTACAGTTTATCTTAAATGGTAAACCTGTTGCAGTTGAAATAGATGCTAGAACAACCATGCTTAATTTATTAAGAGAGCATATTGGTTATACAGGCACCAAAAAAGGATGCGAGATGGGGCAATGTGGTGCGTGTACGATACATGTAAATGGGAAGCGTTTAAAATCTTGTACCCAATTGGCATTAAATCATCAAAACAATCAGATTACGACAATTGAAGGTCTTGCAAAAGGAGATCAATTACATCCAATGCAGGCTGCATTCTTAAAGCATGACGCTTTTCAATGTGGCTATTGCACCTCTGGTCAAATTATGTCTGCTGTGACTTGTGTTAGAGAAGGTAATGCAAAAACAAGAGCAAGTATTCAAGCCTATATGGATACCAATATTTGTAGATGTGGTGCTTATCAAAATATTGTTGATGCCATTGAAGAAGTGGCTAAATCTGGTGCAAAAATTTAATCCATTTAATTTTTCTTATGAACAATACGAACATACATAATAACGCTACTAATTTATTCAAATTAGATTTTGCAGATGAGCGAGTGGATGGTGCCGATAAAGTAACAGGTAAAGCAAAATATACTGCAGAATACAACCTTCCGAATATGGCTTATGCGGTATTCGTGACTAGTAGCATCGCAAAAGGAACGATTAAAAATATAGATACTGCAAAAGCTTTAGCCTCTCCTGGGGTGTTGGATGTGATTTATTATGCAAATTGTCCAACTGTGCCTGGTTATATTACCAATGCTGCAGAACGCCCTAAGAATGTTTTTGAATGGAGGGGTCATAAAGTTTTACACGATAACCAAGTACGCTTTTTTGGACAACCTGTTGCATTGATTGTGGCGGATAGTTTAGAAAACGCCAATGCTGCTATCCGTTTAGTGCGTCCTGAATATGAAGTAGAAAAGTTTGAAACAAATTTTGAGACAGCAAGAAAAATTCCTGCTAATTTAAAAGGCACCGTAAATTATAAAAGAGGGAATGAAGCCGCATTTAAAACGGCACCAGTATTTGTGGAAGCAGAGTATGCAATTCCTGCCGAAGTGCATCTTCCAATGGAAATGCATGCAACCATTGCATTTTGGGAAGCAGAAGACAAAGTGACTTTGTATGATAAAACACAGGGCCCTAAAAGTACACAGTCAACTATTGCACGCACGTTTGGATTGCTTGATAAAAACGTAAGGGTGATTGCAGAAAATGTAGGTGGTGGATTTGGAAGTGGTTTAAGAAGTTGGGCGAATGTGCCTGCTGCAGTGATTGCTTCTAAGAAATTGAATCGTCCTGTGAAATTAGTTTTAACGCGTCCTCAAATGTTTTCACTTGTTGGCTATCGCCCACAATCATGGCAGAAAATTGGTATTGGCGCAGATGCGACTGGCCGTTTTATTGGGATCTCCCATGAAGCAATAAGTGCTACATCACGTTACGAAGATTTTAGAGAAGGCATTGTAAATGTTTCTAAGTTTTTATATGCATCTGAAAATGTAGATACTAAATATAGCATGCTGCCGCTAGATATGAGTACGCCTGTTTGGATGCGTGGTCCAGGAGAAGCAACTGGCTCTTATGGCTTAGAGTCTGCGATTGATGAGCTTTCTTATAAATTAAAAATGGATCCTGTTGAATTAAGACTGAAGAATTTTACGACAGTGAATCCTGAAAATAAATTACCATTTTCAGATATTAATTTAAAAGATTGTTACGCGTATGGTCAACAAAAAATTGGATGGAAAAATCGTCCAACTACGCCAGGCACATTAAAAGAAAATGGATGGCTTATTGGTTATGGAATGGCCAATGGTGTATTTGGTGCTGGCAAGGGAAGTGCATCTGTTCGTGCCTTATTGAATAAAGAGGGTAAACTTACTTTAGAATGTGCAGTGAGTGATATGGGGCCAGGCACAACTACTTCTATGACTTTGATTGCAGCTACTGCAATGCAAATGCCTATTGAAAAAATTAAATTTAAATTAGGAGATTCTGATTTACCTCCAGGGCCTTCTCAGGGTGGATCAGGTACTACTTCGACAGTTGGTTCTGCAGTCGATTTAGCATGTACTACTTTGAAGCAAAACTTAAAAGACCTTGCAATTAAATATGCACCTGCGTTTAGTGCTTTTAAATCTGAAGCTTTGGAGGTTAAGAATGAAATGGTAGCTGTTGTGGCAGATCCAAATATTAAAATAGCCGTAGTTGATTTGTTGCAATTGAGTCCAGAAAAACAAATAGACCTAACGATTGCTTCTTCTGGTAAAACCGCTGAGCAGTTGAAATTTACTAGCAATTCATTCTCCTCGCATTTTGTAAAACTTGCAGTGAATCCAAAAGATGGTACGATAAAAATTTTACAAGTAGTAACGACAGGTGATGCGGGTAAAATCATTAGTCCAAAAACTGCAAGAAGCCAAATGATTGGTGGTGTAGTCGGAGGAATAGGCATGGCATTAACGGAGCAATTAGAAATGGATCATGCAACTGGTCAAATCATCAATGCAAGTTTTGGCGCCTACCATGTGCCTTTGCATTCTCAAATACCACCAACCGATGTTTGGTTTGTAGACAAACCAGATGTGAACATGAATTCAATTGGGGCAAAAGGAATCGGTGAGATAGCATTAATTGGTTTTGCTGCTGCTGTTGCCAATGCAGTGTATAATGCAACTGGTAAAAGAGTAAGGGACTTGCCAATTACACCTGTGAAACTTGGGTTTAAAGGGAAAGTGTAATTAACTTATAGGAGAATATGCAATTAGATTTTATAGTAAATTACAATGTTTATAATTTCAAATTAATTACAACAATGAAAAATTTATTAATTTTTCCAATTTTATTTGTCTGTTTTTTGAGTAATGCTCAAGCATTAGATTCGGCTTCAATCATTGGTAAATCATTTAAATTGGGTAATCTTATAGTAGCACAAAATGATTTTCCTAACCAAATGAATTGGGATGCTGCAAAAAAAGCTTGTGCAGCATTAGGTAATGGTTGGAGATTGCCAACCCAATATGAATTAGAAATACTAAATAAAAATAAAGCTATAATTAGCGGTTTTACAAATGGTAGCTATTGGAGTTCTGATGATAGAGTATTCTTATTCGCTTGGCAACAGGTTTTCTTATTTGATGATCAGTCCAACACCGGCTATCTGCCTTCCGCTAGTACTGGCTGGAGTATGAAGCACACTCCTAATCATGTTCGCGCTATTAGGGGTCCGGAACTTCAGGAAGAACTATCTAACATGTCTTTTACTTCCTTGATAGAACACCTCTCCAAATATCTTTTTTTCGTTTTTTTAATATTTGTTGTAATAATTACAACATACATGAAAACGAATCCTTCTGCACCACATAATCCAAACTCTTTTTTAAATCGCACACTGAATTGGATTAAAGGAATTGGTAAATAATTGCCTCCAAAGTTATTGAAGTTCTAAGTAGTGTTATTCATGTATGCCTGGAAGCAGCATTTCTTAACTGGCATTCGTTTTTTCAAAAGAAATACAGGGAGGCATCGATACAGTTATAATGTTCGTCCCGTTAGAACCATTTAACTTTTGAAAATTTATTTTTTTGATTTGTCAATTTCATCTAGAGAATTTTTTTTAAATGTGCAACAAATAATGTCCATAACAGGTCATACAACTGAAAGAAGTTTTTATAAATATATTCGCCAAACACCGAAGGAAAATGCAGAAAGGATAAGACTTATTTGGAACAATAGGGAGGAAGGCATAAAAACTGGAAATCTAAAAGCCGTGTAACTATTATTATTCAAAATATTTTAAAATATTAAACTATTTATATATATTTATTTATTAAAGAATAATTCTTAGGTTCTGCATTCTTTATGACCTAAATATTAATAATTATAAATCAAGTCACTATGAAAATTTTACAAAACAAAAAACTTCTTTATGTATGCTACTTTTTATTATCATTATTCCTGATAAATTTAATAGATAGGGTTATCTTTTTATCTATATTATATTTTTATTATGATTTATTTGGCGGTGCATACCAGGTTATTTTTAATCTTCAATCAGTTGTTGCATTTATATATATAATGAATTACCACTTTGGTGTTCGTATAAAATTATTTTTTCTAGGTAATAGATATGAAAATTTAAGACACAATACCGATGATTTGTTTGAAAACATGGAAACACCTGAGAAATTGAAAAATGCTGTAGAAGAGTTTCGTAAAGAGATTAACTCAACAGAATCATCTAATGATATTTGCTATACTACAGATTTTAATTCTTCTCAATTAAAGAGAGTATTTTTAGAGTATTCAAAATCATTTTTGATGCTATTATTTACAGTTGCGATTGGAGTATTAAATGTTATAGGGGGCGTTCTAATTTTATTCAGTAGGGATAGAGATTTAATTGAAGGTTATACAATATTTAGTATTTGTATCAGTGTAATTGTTTTTTTTGTTTCTGTTTATGCGTTATACAAATTATATATCATTTCTGATAAGGCTTCAAAATAACTTCCTCCTAAAAATTCGGTTGATTTGAGTATGTCATGTATTGAATTATACTAAATTAATTAATGAGCATATACCCCAAAAAGCTATGAGTGTCCAAAAAAACTATGTAAGAAGATATATCTATCTATAAGAAACTATGTAGTGTGTAAAAAATAAAGATTACTTGACTTTATTATTGAGAAATTCTGCTTCTACCTATGATTGTGAATTATATTTTCTTGTTAGATAAAAGTTGATTTATTACTAATCCTTTGGCTGATGCGTGCATTTTAGAAATAAACACCTCTGCACCGCTATTAGAATTATGATTTTGGAACAAATCATCATTTAGAGTTGATATTGTAGTATTTGATTTCATATCAAAGAATGTTTTTACAACAATTGTTTCATTAGTTGTAGGATTTACCCAGCTACTTTTATAAATCCATTTTCTACCATCTTTTGCACTTGAAAATTGAATATTGTTCAGTCCCAATGCTTCCCTTTTCTTTTCATCTTCAATTAGATTAGATGCAATTACTGCACCAACAATTCCACAAACAACTCCAATAATCAAAGGAATAGCGATTGGTATTTTGGAACTTTGACTTTTTTTTAGTTCATTAGTAGCTCCTCCAAATAGTAATAGTCCAAATACAAACCCAGCAATAAAGCAACCAATAATCCATCCAAAATATTTCATAAACTATTTATTTGCAATAAGTAATTCTTCTAATCTTGAAATAATTTCATTTACTCTTCTTGTTTGTGCTGGATTACCATACTCATCTTTATTACACTTTTCACAATAATTATTGTATTGTGCATCATTTTTTGCTCCACATTGGCATCTCCAATATTTAGAACCCTTACTCAATAAACCAGTTCCAATCTCCTCTGTTGAGGTTTTGGGGAACACCTCATTGACTTTGGATAATACCTTCCCAACCAAATCAAAGTCAGTTTTAGAATATGATTTATTGTAGTAGTAAAGAATATTCAAGCATAACCTTTTCTTCTCAATATCATCGCCAGATAAGATTTGCAATATTTTAGAATAATCAACTACAATGTGCTTGAAAATAGTTGACAAAGCAGTTCCCTCATTCTCATTCCTATTTTCTTTGGCAAATAAACTTATTGTTTTATCAAACAAATTCTCCTTATTTAGATTGCTGATATAAACAGAATATAAATCATTCCAGTTTTCAACTTGTTTAGATGAAATTGAAATCCATCGTAAATAAGCATCAAATGCTTCCGGCAGTTCATAGTTTAGAATATATGGCTCTACCCAGTTAGTATGAGGATTGAATGCTCCTGCTTCAATACTCTTTATTATTTTATACTTGGTAATCTTTTCATTGATAATCTCAATGCTGATACTTTCATTAGATGCGATTTGTTTATTTAGCTTCACAGCAGTAGCAATAGCCGTCACCATAAACATACTCTTACTGCCACCTGAAATCTCATCTACATCAATTTTCAAGTCAATCAAGGCATCCGCTTTGAGCTTTTTAGCTTTGTCCTTCAACCCCTCTATGACTTGATTTGTAATTTCAGCTAATCTTTTTTCATATGCTGTATTTTTTCCACCGAAAATGTCGCTAAATCCAGCACTAATATCACTGAATAGGTTTGTTCCAAGAACTACTCTGTTATGAACTACAGATATGATTTCAGTAATTTCTGTATTTGGAATTGTTGATGTTGTTGTAGTAATCATTTAGTTTTTTTTCTTGATATAAACCTTATTGCCGCTCTTATTTATGTAGTATTGCCCACCCCTTGAACCAGTATAAATTTTTGCACCGGTTCTTGGAGTTAGTCCGTCACCTTCTCCTAAAACTATTTTTTTGAAATTATTTTGTAATTGTGATGTATCACCGACGCCGGTGGTATTACTTGATTGTACCCCATAGGTAGATTTTACATTATTTTCTATTAGAAACTTTATTTTATCAATTGTAGCTTCTAAACTTGTAATTCTTTGTTGGTATTGGGCTTGTTGCTGATAATATAATACTTGCATACTATCCAGCTTTGCTTTTATAGCTTTTAGTTCCTCTTCTAACTCTTTCTTTGATTGTGAAAAAGAAGTAAAGCAGATAAAAACAAAGACTAAAAGAGAGACACATTTTTTATTATTCATTACAAAGAGTGTAGTTTAGAAGTTACCAATTTTCATTATTATTTATTATTTTGAATTGGGATATATCAGTAAAATATTTATCTAAAATTTCATATATTGTCTTATTCCTTGTTCTTATAGTCCCATCATTTCTAAATGAATAATCTCCATTATATGATTGAATATCACCTTTTGAAGTTGGTGCATATTGACTTACTAATGATTTTGTAATTATATCAAAGCTTCCATTGTCAATATATTCTATGTCATTTATAGTTACTCTGTATTTCCCTTTTTTGTATTCTAATCTAAAATTACCCCTATGTTCATTCCCAAAAACCATTGGCGTGCTCAATGAAGTGTAACCATATTTTTGAATATCAATGTTTTTGGGTAATAATTTTGCGGTAATTGTTTCATTTTCAACATTGTAACTTTCAAAATTATTTTTTCTAATAAAATAATCTTTTAGAATACTGAATGATATATTAGCATCAATATCATAAATTTTTACCCATTTTACAATCCTTTCACCTGGCTCAAACTCAAAATTGTTGTTTTTCACAATTTCAGTTGATTTCAATTTTGTTGCATCGCTATATAAGTCATCTTTTGATTGTGATTGAGATAGGAGTGGCGATAAAATTAGAATAATGAATATCCTTTTCATAAAAGATTTATTACATATAAAGTTAGTCAATAAATTATCATAAAATATCACAATTCGTTATGATATGAGTTGCAACTTATACAAGTTCCCCTTATACTTTATTAGAAAGGAGTAAGTAAAGAATAAAATATGAATAATAAAGAGACAAAAGTTTTTATGGTTGGATGCACAGAAGAAGAATTAGCAAATAAAATTGCTGAAATAGTAGTCAGCTTGATAAAACCACTATTGCCAGAGAAAGAGGATAAGCTACTTACAAGAAAAGAGGCAAGTAAAAAACTAAATATTAGCCCACAGACATTAGTTTCAAAGGTAAATGATGGGGTAATTCAAGAAATAAGAGTTGGAAAGAAAGTCCTTTATAGGGAAAGTGATTTAGATAAGGCATTGTTAGTTATTCGCAAGTATAAAAGGTTTGACTTGAATAGAGAAGCCGCATAGGGAGGGAGGGTAAAGTAGATAAGCCACTTACAGAAATGTAGGTGGTTTTTTTATGCCCCTATATAACCTGAAAATATGGAATAATTTGTATGTAGAGATACCAGTAAAGATACTTAATGCATTTAAAAAAGCATCTAAAACAATGATAATCAATGTAATAGATGCTTTTAGTTGCTGTAGGGGGAGGGATCGAACCTCCAAGGGGCAGTTAGCTATAACACAAAGTTCAGTGGTCGACCCTGGTCGCCTATTGCTAGGCGGCTCTATGTTACGTTTATCCCGTGATCCCCACCTCCGAGACAAGGAGGCATGTCTGCCAAAAGTTTCATCACCCCACAGTATTAAGAACTTTCATTTAAGGGTCATTTTCAATATTTCCCCTTATTTGATAAATCAAAACTAATGTATTGGGTTTATTGTTGCAAATAATTTAAGTAAATATTTTAAAATGTAGAAAATATCTAATAAATTGCATTTATATTCATAAAATCACAAAAATGGAAGCAAAAAACAACGCCAAATTGAACGCAGTCAAAAGCTTAGATAAGCTTGATTTGCAAATTATTCAAAATATGATGCTAGATGCTGAGATTTCTTATGCCGATTTAGGAAAGAAGCTCTTTGTATCTGGTGGTACCATCCATGTTAGGATTAAGAAATTAGAAGATTTGGGTATTGTGCAAGGTAAAAGATTGGCAGTAGATATGAAAGTATTGGGTTATGATGTGATTGCATTTATTGGGGTGTACTTGGAAAAGAGTTCGATGTATGATTCAGTGGCACTTGCACTTAAAAACATTCCACAAATTGTTAGATTAAATTATACCACAGGTAACTATAGTATGTTCGCTGAAATTGTTTGTAAAGACATTCAACAACTACGTTATGTCTTGCATGATGAATTACAAAAGATAAAAGGGATTGAGCGTACAGAAACTTTTATTTCATTAGAAGAAAGTTTTTCAAGAAACGTGAGGGTTGTTTAAAGCGCAGACTGATTGATATTAAAAAGTATAGAATAAAAAAGGCCGCTCATTTGAGCGGCACTTTCTTTTCAATTCAAAACCTATATCAATTATTCACTTACTTATAATTTATAACCATCGTCAGCTACTAATTGCGCACAGATCGTTCTTCTTGCCTCTTTGGTATTGTAAGGATCTACTTTTGTAAATCGCTTTAATCCAATATGCATCATGCGTAATTCATCTCCTTCTGCAAAACTATTCAATGCATCTTTTCCTGCTTTGTTAATTGCATCTGCTGCATCATAGATATATGTTTTTACGATTGCAGTTTGTACCGCTAATTCAGCTTCTGATTTTGTCTTGCTTAATTTTTCTAATCTTAATAAAGCAGATTCAGCATGATAAGTAATGATGGACATGTCAGCGATATTCATCAAAATCTCTTGCTCTTTACTTAAAGTCATCATTAACTTTTGAACTGCAGCACCTGCTACCATCAAAATACATTTTTTGAAATTTGCAATGGCCTTTTTCTCTTTTGCAAATGGTGCTTCGTCTTCGCTTCCAAAATCTGGAATGCTCATCAATTCTTTTTGAACACTCATTGCAGGTCCCATCAAATCTAACTGTCCTTTCATAGCTCTTTTTAAAACCATGTCTACTGTTAGCAAACGGTTGATTTCATTGGTACCTTCGTAGATTCTGTTGATCCTGCTATCACGGTATGCTTTTGAAATTTCGTACTCATCACTGTATCCATTTCCGCCATGTACTTGTACGCCTTCGTCTACCACAAAATCTAATACTTCTGATCCAAACACTTTTAAGATCGCACATTCAATTGCATATTCTTCTGCGCCTCCAAGTAATGCTGCAGATAAATCTTTTCCTGCAGTTAATAAGTCATGTTCTTTTTCGTCAATGTTTTTTGCTACTCTATACAAAGCAGATTCTCCCACCCATAAACGAATAGCCATTTCTGCTAACTTATGACGGATAGCACCGAATTTTACAATTGGTAATTTAAACTGCTCTCTAGTTTTTGCATACTGAATTGTTGTTGTGGTTGCTCTTCTTGCTCCACCAATCGTTGCAGCGCCTAATTTTAATCTTCCAATATTTAAAATGTTGAATGCAATAATATGTCCTCTTCCAATTTCCCCTAACACATTTTCTACAGGCACTTTACAATCTTGGAAATACAACTGAACTGTAGAGGAACCTTTAATACCCATCTTATGTTCTTCTTGTCCTAAAGTGAAACCTTCCATGCCACGCTCCACGATGAATGCAGTGAATTGCTCTCCGTCAATCTTTGCAAATACGGTGTAGACATCTGCGAATCCACCATTAGTGATCCAGCATTTTTGTCCATTTAAAATATAGTGCTTACCGTCTGCAGATAATTTTGCAGTGGTCTTTGCACTTAAAGCATCTGATCCACTATTTGGTTCTGTTAATCCGTAAGATCCTTTGAATTCACCACTCGCTAATTTTGGAACATATTTTGCTCTCTGTGCCTCGGTACCAAAATATAAAATAGGAAGGGTCCCAATACCAGTATGTGCTGCGTTGGCAACAGAGAAAGAATAACCTCCTCCTAAGTATTCCGCTACAATCGTTGAGGTAATAAAATCCTTACCCATGCCACCATATTGCTCTGGTACAGAAACGCCTAATAAGCCTTGTTCGCCTGCTTTTTCTAATAAACCTGGCATTAAACCTGGCTCTAGTTTGTCCATTCTGTCCGCCACTGGTAAGACTTCTGTATCCAAAAATTGGCTACACATGTCACGCACCATGATCTGTTCTTCGTTGAATTCTTCTGGAATGAAAACATCTTCGGCTTTCACTTCTTTAATGATCCACTCTCCACCTTGGATTGTTGTTGCCATAAAATATAATTTAATTATTTACTATTCTCGTATACGCGCTGAAAAACACTTTTCACAATCTCTATCTCCTCTTTACTAATACCTTGCAAAGCCTCATTCATTGTTTGATTAGCTAGCTCGTAAGTCACTTCCTGTAAGGGTTTCGCGGCATCTGTCAAGTAAACTAAGTTTACTCTTCTATCATCCTTAGATGCAATACGTTCTACCAATCCTAGCTTTTCAATATTATCAATGAGTCTTGTGATACTTGCTTTATCTCTAAATGTTCTGTTGCCTAATTCTTGTTGACTTAATCCATCTTCCTTCCATAAATGGTATAAGACTGACCATTGTTCAATCGTAATTTCTAATCCTGCATTGCGGAAATTCTTTTGCAACCTTCTTGCAACAGCGGTTGTCGCCATGCCATTGATGACGCTATAAAGTTCTCCTCGTTTAAATTGGTTGTTTGGCATATAGTTAGTTATGCAACTAATTCAAAAGTACAACGATTTTAAGGATTCTACCAAATATTTACCCTTTAACTTTGTGCTATGTTGTATCTACTAGATTGGGCAGTTGCCATTTTAACTTGTTCTTATGCCTTACTCTTATTGGCTTACCGCTTTTGGTATGGTAAAATGCGTGTTTTTCAAACCGATGCATTGGAACAATCGAATCAGAATGAATGGGTTAGACAGGATCAAAGCCCAACTCAGTTTACGGTCATCATTCCTGCTCGAAACGAGGCTGCCAATATCAAAGCATGTGTAGATAGTATTTTAGCACAGGACTATCCTACTAATGCTTTTGAAATTATTGTAATTGATGATTTTTCTGAGGACGATACAGCATTTATTGTGAAAGCATTGAATGCACAATTTCCTCAAGTGCGTTTATTAAAATTAGCAGATCATTGTAAGGATGGCGAGACACTTGCATATAAGAAAAAGGCCATTGAAATTGCTGTTTCTGTTGCAAAAGGAAATTGGATTGTAACGACCGATGCAGATTGTATCGTGCCTAAAAAATGGTTGTCTTTATACCATGCTTATATACAAGTGCATCAACCTTCTTTTGTTGCTGCTCCAGTGATGTTTATTAAAACTGCAGGTATATTAAATCAATTTCAGTTATTAGATTTTTTAGCATTGCAAGGTATCACAGCCGCTGCAGTGGGCGCTGGCAAACATTCTATGAGCAATGGTGCTAATCTAGCTTTTGAAAAAACTGCTTTTATTGCAGTGGGTGGATACCAAGGCGTAGACCATATTGCGAGTGGCGACGATATGTTTTTAATGCATAAAATGAAACAGACTTTACATAAGCCTGTCGGTTATTTATTTCATCCCGATGCAATAGTGTTGACCGCAGCGATGGATAGTTGGAAGGGATTTATCATGCAAAGAATTCGCTGGGCAAGTAAAGCAAGGTATTATGATGACCGTTCAATTACTTTAGTTTTGACCCTTGTTTATCTTTTTAATTTGAGCTTTTTATTATTGGCTTTATTAGGAAGCTGGAGCACGTTAATAATTGCCCTTGCTTTTAAAACGTTTTTTGAATTGTTCTTCTTGGATCCTGTTGCTGCTTTCTTTAAGCTGAAACCCGAACTGCGCTATTTTGTTTTCTATCAACCTATCCATATTGTATATAATATTGCCGCTGGCTTATTTGGGCAGCTTAAAACCTATTCCTGGAAGGGGAGAAAGGTTAAATAACCGGTATTTACAATAAGAAACGAGCTATTTTTTGTAATTTTGCCTCCTAATATTTGACTATGTCTACTGAAACAATACTTCCTCAAGCAGCCGCTTTAACCGCTAAAGATTTTGCGACAGACCAAGAAGTGCGTTGGTGCCCTGGTTGTGGTGATTATTCTATTTTGGCGCAGGTTCAAAAAGTGATGCCAACAATTGGTGTGCCGAAAGAAAATATTGTCATCATTAGTGGTATTGGTTGTAGTAGTCGTTTCCCTTATTACATGAATACTTTTGGCATGCACTCTATTCATGGTCGTGCAACAGCTATTGCGAGTGGATTAAAAGCATCTCGTCCCGAATTGAGCGTTTGGATTGTAGCAGGAGATGGGGATGCGTTAAGTATTGGTGGTAACCATACCATCCACATGTTGAGAAGAAATTTTGATGTAAACTTTTTAGTTTTCAATAATCAGATTTATGGTTTAACAAAAGGGCAGTACTCTCCAACTTCTGAAATCAATAAAGTCACTAAGAGTACACCAATGGGTAGTATCGATCATCCTTTTAATCCTGCTGCTTTGGCATTGGGTGCAGATGCAAGTTTTATTGCTCGTAGTATGGATCGTGACCCTAAACATTTGCAAGCAATGATCACGCGCGCGCAACAACATAAGGGGTCTTCGTTCTTAGAGATTTATCAGAACTGTAATATATTCAACGATGGTGCATTTGAAGTTTTCACAGAGAAAGCTTCAAAGCCTTTACATGCTTTATTTTTAGAGCAAGGCAAGCCATTGACATTTGGTGCAAATAATGAAATGGGTATTCGTTTTGATGGCCTTCGTCCAGAAGTAGTGACCATCGGCGAAAAATATAGCGCTGAAGATTTATGGATTCACGACGAAAAAGATTTTTATAAAGCACAAGTTTTAGTGCGTTTGTTTGATAACCCTTCTGAAATAGGTGCTCAATTCCCTCGTCCT
This sequence comes from uncultured Sediminibacterium sp., assembly GCA_964579885.1. Lineage (GTDB taxonomy): Bacteria > Bacteroidota > Bacteroidia > Chitinophagales > Chitinophagaceae > Sediminibacterium. The sequence goes on along the minus strand of CAZOHD010000001.1, from coordinate 483,986 downwards.
TTCGGCGTTTTCTATTCAGCAGATCGTCCTTGTTACGAAGACATGATGGCATTGCAAGTAGAAGAAGCCATGACGAGTAAAGGTATGGGTGATTTAGATAAATTAATTCGCGGTAAAGAGACTTGGGAGATACTTTAATAAAGTAAATCTAGTATACAGAAGTATAAAATCTTAAGATTCAAGATTGATTTAAAGATCGATATAATTTCTTTTAAGGGCTGTCATCACCATGGCGGTCCTTTGTTTTACAGCCAATTTTTTAAATATACGATCGCGGTAGCCATACACCGTATAGACACTTTTTTGCAAGTAGGTTGCTATTTCCTCGTAACTATAATCTTTAGTACAGGCTTGAATAAATTGTACTTCATTTGCCGTGAGTGGATTCTTATTATAGTTCAAAGCCTTGATATCAATACCCTGCAAGACATTTTTGGTTATGAGTTTGCATTTATCTGCCGAGAGGTTGAACTTTGTTTTTCTGAGTACACATTGTTTTAAATCAATCAAAGGTTCGTCAGTGAAAAATAAACCATTCAAGCCATGCTTCATTAAATAGCAAATTGAATTTATTTTTTTATCGTTTGATTTTAATAAAATATAGGTGTAGGTATTTCTTGCTCGTATTACTTGAATGATTTTAAGCAATGCTTGATGTCCATAGTCGTCGGACAAAATACAAAGGGAGATGGTATCCTTTGATTTTTCTAAATAGGTTTCTAGTTCATCAATCAAACCTGTTTGGTAAATGACTTTACATCCTTCTTGTTTTTCAAAATAATGAACCATTGCATTTCGGATCATTAATTTCTCTTCTAAGTAGATGATTGGAAACATAAGCTTGTTTTACCAAATTAAGCCTAATTTTAGGGGAATCAAATGAGGCCTCGGCACTCTATTATGCTTATTTCAATTCATCCTACACATCCACAGCCTAGACAACTTTCTATGGTGACCGATTGTCTTACAGCTGGCGGTATTATTGCTTATCCAACGGATACCATTTATGGACTTGGTTGTTCTATATTTAAACATGATGCGATTGAAAAAATTTGTGCCATCAAAAAAGTGGATCCTGAGAAAGCCAACCTTAGTTTTATTTGTGCGGATCTAAGTGACCTAAGCTTATATGCAAAGGCAATTGACAATAGTCTGTTTCGTATTTTAAAGAAAGCATTGCCAGGCCCTTTCACTTTTATTTTACCTGCGAGTAAAGAAGTGCCTAAGATTTTACAGTCTAAGAAAAAAACAATTGGGCTTCGTATCCCTGATAATTTGATTGCACTTTCAATTATTAAAACATTGGGTCATCCAATTTTATCGGCTAGTTTTCCGGGAGACGAAGTAGAGGAATACACCGACCCTGAAGTCATTTATGAAAACTGGGGCAAACAAATTGATATGGTGGTAGATGGTGGAATCGGAGGGATGGAACCTTCTACTGTTGTGGATTGTACCACAGACGAATACCATGTCATTCGTCAAGGGGTTGGGGTTTGGGACTTTTAAATCTTAAAACTTTTTCGGTGATGCTCACAAAGGCCATGAAGGGCGATGGCTGCGCGGTGCGCAGCGGTGCCGTATCCTTTGTTTTGGTCCCAGCCATATTGCGGGTACTTTTTGTGCAACTCAATCATATAGGCATCACGTGCCGTTTTTGCAAGGATACTGGCAGCGGCTATATGAGCATAGAGCCCATCGCCCTTAATGATTGTTTGATGTGGTACTTTTTTATATTGGTAAAAGCGGTTCCCATCTACCGCAATAAACTGCGGTCGCTTTTTTAATTGATCTAGAGCAAGGTGCATGCTCTTGATACTTGCTTTTAAAATATTGATCTCGTCTATCTCGGCCGGTGTTTGCGAGCCAATAGCCCACGCAATCGCTGCCTTTTTTATGACTGGCACCAAAGCTGCTCTTTGCTTTTCACTTAATTTCTTACTGTCATTAATCAATGGATGGTAAAAATCCTTAGGCAATATAACGGCTGCTGCAAATACCGGTCCTGCATAACAACCCCTGCCTGCTTCGTCGCAGCCGGCTTCAATCTTGTCGGGTTGGTAGTAATTTAGGAGCATGCTTTAATCGCCGGTTTATTAGATTCAAATATATCAAAGTCAATCGACACTTCGTATTGATCTATCTTCAATTTTGTTCAAGTTCTAATGTAGATCGATCCATTCTTTTTCACAAAGCAAAATCAATCCAAAACTACCCGTGATTCTTGCTTTGAATTCTGCTTCCTTGTAGATTTACTTAGTAACTTTGTGTCAGGAATTAGGGGTTAAACATTTTTTAATTTCGTCTTATTCAGCTGAAATATTTATCTATGGAATTACAAGACAAAAAATCACGTGCAGTAGCCAATTGGTTGATTATTGGTGTGGTGATGACCATTATCCAAATCGCACTTGGCGGCATTACCCGTTTAACAGGCAGTGGGTTATCCATTACAGAATGGGATGTGGTGACAGGTAGCTTACCTCCATTGAATGAAGCTGCTTGGCAATTACTTTTCGAGAAATACAAAACGACGCCTCAATTTCAATTATTGAATTTCGATTTTACTTTAGATAATTTTAAGTTCATCTTTTTCTGGGAATGGTTCCACCGTTTATGGGCTCGTACCATTGGTTTAGTTTTTGCATTTGGTTTTATTTATTTCTTAGTAAAAAAATATTTTCAACCTGCAATGATTCGTCCTTTGGTGATTTTGTTTTTATTAGGTGCATTGCAAGGTGGTATTGGTTGGATCATGGTGGCGAGTGGTTTAGAAGGAGATGCAGTGTATGTTAAACCTACACGTTTAGCGTTGCATTTTATTTTTGCCTTAGGCCTATTATCTTATACTTATTGGTTTGCACTTTCTTTAAAAGCGAAGCCTGTTGCGAAAGAACATCTAAGCACAGAAGCGCAATCTAGTATGAAAGGATTTCGAGTATGGGCATGGGTCGTTTTAGGTTTGTTATTTTTTCAATTAATCTATGGCGCCTTGATGGCGGGACATAAAGCCGCAAATGTGGCTAGCACTTGGCCAACAATCAATGGGGAGTGGGTTCCGACACACTTAATGGGGAAGGAAAGCTTTTTCTTGAATGCGATAGACAATACCACTTTCATACATTTTGTACATCGTGGTTTAGCGTATATTTTATTAGTAGTTATAATTTTCTGGGTAGCACAGATGCGCAAGATCCAAGGTAATTTGTTCTGGAGCAATGTAAAAACATTACCCTTGTTTTTTGTTTTGTTACAAGTATTACTGGGTATATTTTCTGTATTGACTAGTAAAAATATTATTCCAGGAAACTGGGGTAATTTTGAATGGATGGCACAACTGCATCAATTAGTAGGCATGTTGTTGTTGCTTTCTGTGGTGAATATTCTTTACGCAACTAAGTCTATCAATAATAAGCCTAGCTAATAATTTGAAACCAAGATTTACATTGAAATTTTAAATGCATTTTATGAATAGAGATATAGCTGACATACGACGCGATTACCAATTAGCCTCTTTAGATGAAGCAACAAGTATGGGAAATCCAATGGATCAATTTACTGCTTGGTGGAACGATGCGATTGAAAGCAATATTGATGAAGTGAATGCATTTGTCTTATCTACAGTGAAACCAAATGGCACACCTGCCTCTCGTGTTGTTTTATTAAAAGGGTATACGCCAGAAGGTTTTATATTTTTTACCAACTATGCTTCTGCAAAAGGATTACAAGTAGAAACGCATCCTCATGTGGCCATGAATTTCTTCTGGAAAGAATTAGAGCGTCAAGTACGTATCACTGGTACAATCAAAAAGGTAAGCCATGAGGAAAGTGAAAACTATTTTCATTCAAGACCAATAGGCAGCCAAGTTGGTGCTTGGTCTTCGCCACAAAGTAGAATTATTCCAAACAGAGAATTTTTAGAAGACCTTGTTGCAGAAAATACAGAAAAATTTAAAGAGGGTATCATTCCTTTACCTCCAGATTGGGGTGGCTATATTATCCATCCTACAGAAATAGAGTTCTGGCAAGGACGTAGCTCTCGTTTACACGATCGTCTTCAATATACTTTACACGATAATGGACATTGGGTGAAAGTAAGATTGGCCCCTTAAAATATTTTTTAGCGCTTACGGCTCATCACTTTCTTTGCAGCAGCAACAATGTTCACTGCGTCTAATCCGTACTTAGTTAACAATTGGTTTGGTGTTCCACTCTCTCCGAAAGTATCTTGTGTTCCGATAAATTCTACCGGCACTGGATAATGTTTTGCAGCTGCTTGTGCAACTACATCGCCCATACCACCAATTACATTATGTTCTTCGGCGGTCACTACACAACCTGTTTTCTTTAAGCTATTGATGATTGCTGCTTCGTCAAATGGCTTAATAGTATGCAAGTTGATTACTTCTACGCTAATACCTTCTGCTTCTAATTGCTTAGCAGCTTCAATTGATTTCCAAACTAAGTGACCACATGCAACAATCGTTACATCTGTTCCTTCTGCTAAAATTTGTGCTTTACCAATCACGAAATCAGAACCATCTTCTTTGGTAAAGTTTGGCCATTTTGGACGACCAAATCTTAAGTAAACTGGACCTTCATAGTTTGCAATCATTTTAGTTGCAGCTTTTGTTTGGTTATAGTCACATGGTACCACTACTGTCATGCCTGGTAACATTTTCATTAAACCAATATCTTCTAAAATTTGGTGTGTTGCACCATCTTCTCCTAATGTTAATCCAGCGTGAGATGCACAAATTTTTACATTCTTATCTGAGTAAGCAACTGATTGTCTAATTTGATCGTAAACACGTCCTGTGCTGAAGCCGGCAAATGTTGTTGTGTAAGGGATTTTACCACCAATCGTTAAACCAGCAGCAATCCCAATCATGTTTGCTTCTGCAATACCTACTTCAATGAATTGAGCTGGTAATTCTTTCATCAATGGGCCTAATTTAAATGAACCCGCTAAGTCTGCAGTCAATACAACTACATCTTTATTTTCTCTAGCGACTTCTAAAATTCCATCTCCGAATCCTGCTCTTGTTTCTTTTTCGTTTTGTACTACGATATCTGTTGCCTTCATATTAATTAGGTTATGCTTTGTTATAGTTAATGTTGCTTAACTACTTATTGAAAGTAGTTGATTTCGTTTTAGTTTTCGAATGTTGAGTAGAAGTAAGGTGTTTTTGCTTCAAACTCTGCAGCACAAGTATCTACCATTTTATACACTCTGGTAATTCCCAATGCTTTTCTCTTTTCATATACTTCGTCATCTGAAACTTTTCCTTGTAATACTTTCGCAATTTGTAAATCACTAAAGCCATGTTTCTTCGCTTCTTTTAAAGTCTCTGTAGGCAAAGTATCTAAATTATGTTTTGCGATTTCTTTTTCAATATCGCAGATGATTCTGATTTGATATAAAAACCAATTGTCGATACCTGTTGCAGCAGCAATAGATCTTACTGTTGACCCCTGCATCAATGCATCTTTGATTCTGAAGATACGATCCCATTTTGGTGTCTTGATATATTCCATCAATTCTTCGTTCTTCATCAAACTCTTTCCATAATAGCCTAAGCCTATTGCCTCATTCTCTAATGACTGACAAGCTTTTTGAATCGCTTCTGTAAAGCTTCTTCCTATTGCCATCACTTCTCCCACACTCTTCATTTGTAAGCCTAATGTATCGTTCGCGCCTTTGAATTTATCAAAGTTCCATCTTGGCACTTTCACAATCACATAATCTAATGCTGGTTCAAAATATGCAGAAGTAGTTTGTGTGATTTGATTCTTTAATTCATCTAAATGATATCCGATAGCCAACTTAGCTGCAATTTTTGCAATTGGATAACCAGTTGCTTTTGATGCTAGTGCAGATGATCTAGATACACGTGGATTAATTTCAACTGCAATTAATTCTTCTGTTTCTGGATTGAGTGCAAACTGCACATTACATCCGCCAGAGAAATTACCTAAGCTACGCATCATCAACATTGCTTTGTTACGCATTTCTTGAAACGCAGTATCACTCAATGTCATGGCTGGCGCTACTGTAATTGAATCTCCTGTATGCACACCCATTGGATCTAAGTTCTCAACTGTACAGATGATCACCACATTATCCGCCTGGTCTCTTAATAATTCTAATTCATATTCTTTCCATCCTAACACTGCTTTCTCTACCAATACTTCGTGCATTGGAGATGCCTTTAAGCCTTTTTCTAATGCAGCATCTAATTCACTTGCATCATGCACAAATCCTCCTCCTGTTCCACCTAATGTAAATGATGGACGGATTACTAATGGGAAGCCAATCACTTGCGCAAATTCTTTTCCTTCTAAAAAACTATTTGCAACTCTACTTGGTGCAACGGCCATACCGATCTTCACCATCAATTGTCTAAATAATTCTCTGTCTTCTGCTGTATTGATTGCGGCAACATCCACCCCAATCATTCTACAATTGTATTGTTCCCAAATGCCTAATTCGTCTGCTTCCTTACATAAGTTCAAAGCAGTTTGTCCTCCCATGGTTGGTAAGACTGCATCTATCTGATTTTCTTTTAAAATTTGTTCTAAACTCTCGATCGTCAAAGGCAATAAATATACTTTATCGGCCATCATCGGATCTGTCATAATGGTCGCCGGATTACTGTTAATCAAGATTACTTTAATTCCTTCTTCTCTTAAAGATCTTGCAGCTTGTGATCCGGAGTAGTCAAACTCGCAGGCTTGGCCAATGATAATGGGTCCAGAACCTACTATTAATACCGATTTGATGGATGTGTCTCTTGGCATGTCTACAAAAATATAAATTGCGCAAATCTATTAATTTTTGGTCGCATTCGGGTCATATTAACCCAAACAATTTTCTCCTTTTAAATCCGTATCTTCACCACAATACAAAATCTTATGGCAGTTATCAAAGAAGGCGCTAAAGCACCTGCATTCAAAGGGGTAGATCAACATGGTAAAACGGTTTCTATTGCCGATTTTAAAGGTCAAAAACTAGTTTTATACTTTTACCCAAAGGATGATACACCAGGTTGTACTGCTCAGGCATGTAACTTGCGTGATAACTATAAGAAATTGATTAAGAAGGGGATAGCTATTTTGGGTGTAAGCGTAGATTCAGTTGCATCTCACGTCAAATTCATCGAAAAATATGAATTGCCTTTCTCTTTGGTTGCGGACGAAGACAAGAAAATAGTAGACAAATACAATCTTTGGGGTCAAAAGAAATTCATGGGTAAGACCTATATGGGTACTACAAGAACTACTTTCTTAATAGACGAAGCCGGAATGGTTCAACATATTATAGAAAAACCCGATACAAAAGACCATACTGCCGAGATTTTAGCAATTTCTGGTTGGTAGTTCTTATTTAAACATTACATACACACCCCAGCTCATGATATAAGCTAGTCCAGTCATCATGAAAAATTGAATGGTAGGCCATTTCCATGAGCCTGTTTCTCTTTTTACAATGGCCAGGGTACTCATACATTGCATAGCGAGTACATAAAAGACCATCAAGGAAAGTGCGGTTGCTAAACTATAAACAGGTTTGCCATCAGGCCAAACAGAGGCACGTAGTTTTTCTCTTAAGCTACTATTGTCATCTTCTTCTACACTGTATAAAGTTGCCATCGTGCCAACGAATACTTCGCGCGCTGCAAAGGAGGTAATTAAGGCAATTCCAATTTTCCAATCATAACCAAGTGGTTTAATCACCGGTTCAATTTGTTTACCTAATAAACCAGCGTAAGAATTTGCGAGTTTATCGGTATGGTATTGTTTTTCTAAAACAGTTTGTTGAGCCGGGTTGGCTTTGATAGCCAAGGCATATTGTGTATCTAGTTGCTCCATTTTTTTGCCAGGACCATAAGAACTTAAAAACCATAACAACAAACTAATCACAATAATCACCTTACCTGCATCTACCACAAATATTTTAGCTTTTTGAATCATCGTCATACCCACATTGCCCCAGCGCGGCGCACGGTATACAGGTAGTTCTAAAATAAAATAACTTTTCTCTTTAATCTTGATAAAGAATTTTAAAATAAAACTTGCGGCCAATGCCATTACAATACCTAATAAGTATAAGGCCATCATCACCAATCCTTGTAAACTTAAAAATCCAAAATACATTTTCTCGTCTATCACCAATGAAATTAATATCGTGTACACGGGCAATCTTGCACTACAACTCATGAACGGCGTTACTAAAATAGTAAGCAGACGTTCCTTTTTATTTTCAATATTTCTTGCACTCATGATGGCTGGAACAGCACAAGCAAATCCACTAATCATGGGCATCACGCTCTTGCCATTCAACCCTACTTTTCGCATGAGCTTATCACTTAAGAAACTAATCCTTGCCATATAGCCTGTATCTTCCAGTAAAGTGATTAAGCCAAATAAGATCATGATCTGTGGCACAAAAATCACAATACCTCCAATGCCCGCGACCAATCCATTCACTAATAAGTCCTGCCACCATGCTGCTGGTAAAACTTGATTTAAATAAGTAGTGATATTCGTAAAGATCCATTCAATACCATCCATTGGGAAAGAAGCCATCCAAAAAACAGATTGGAATAATAAGAATAAGACAGATAATAAAATGAGGTAGCCACCTACACGGTGCAAGAATATATTATCCAGTTGATCTGTTCTTTTTTTCTTCGCAGTTGGATCCGGTTCAGTTACCCATTTTTTCATGAGCTCTTGAATACGCTGATAACGTTGTAAGATTTCTTGTGCCTGCGTTTTTGTATGGTTAAAATCGTTTGCGATTTCAATTTGTTCAATGTTGTCTTGCATTTCCTGCTCCAAAGGAAAAGTTTCGTGGTGCATTAAATAATGCAGTGCTGCGTAATCACTATGCGTAGGGTAAGTTTGCTTAAATGCATCAATGGCTGCAGGGGCAAGGTTTTTATTGTCAATAAAACTTTCCTGATTTTTTGAACGCGGTGTTTCAATAATTTGCCCCAATACTTTTTTTAGTTCACCTAGGCCTTTATTTTTTCTTGCATCCACTGCAACAACTGGAATACCTAAGTCACTTTGTAATCCGGCAATATCTATTTTAATGCCTTTTTTTTGTGCAAGGTCATTCATGGTTAGCGCCAATACCACTGGAATCTTTAAGTCAATGATTTGACTACAAAAAAGCAAATTCCTTTTTAAATTACTGGCATCCGCAACTAATAAAATCACATCTGTTTTTACGTCTTCATCTACCCCCATTAAAACTCGGTAAGCCACCCATTCATCTTCTCTTTTTGGATAAAAACTATAAGTCCCCGGAAGGTCGATTAATGTACTAGGATAAGGACCCACTTGTACGTCACCAGTTTTCTTGTCTACAGTGACGCCAGGGAAATTGCCTACTTTTTGTTGCAAGCCTGTTAGGGCATTAAAAAGAGAACTTTTTCCACTGTTGGGATTACCCACTAAGGCGATATGTATACCTGCTTTCACGATTGGTCGCAAAGCTAGCCATTAAGCATAGCTACTACTTACGAAATTAGAAATTGAAGGCAGTTGAAAAACATGAGTTTGGGCAGTTTTTATTGATTTTGCGAACTAAACTAGTCTTCATTACTTAATTTTGTGGTTCAAACTCCATTTATGCGTCTTTTCAGCAGTTTTCTTCTTGTTTTTGTTTCCATTATTGGATTTTCTCAAAAGCAAAATAAGTCTGATCGTCAAATGATCAAAAACCTAAAATTACATGTTCAATACTTGGCAAGTGATGTGTTAGAAGGTCGTCGTGCAGGCAGTTTGGGAGAACAAAAGGCAGTAGACTACATCATTGCACAGTATGAATCTATAGGCATGCAGCCGATGGGTGAGACAGGATTTATTCAAGCTTTTCCAATAAATGAAGGTAAAAAATGGGCTGGGGATGCGTATTTGAAAATCAATCAACAAAACATGGATTTTGGAAATGATTTTTTCACCGTTTCTACTGGCACAAACGGAAAGTTCACTACAAAATCTACCCTTGCATTAGAAGAAGCAGGCCAGGTTTGGTTTAAAGATTTACAAGAAGTATTAGAAGAGCAACAAAGCAATCCTCATTTTGATTTACAAGATTGGATCAAGACGACTACAACTAATATGAAACAGAAAAACGCAAAAGCATTGTTTCTTTTTAATAGTGGTAGCCTAGTGGATAATATTCAATTTAATAAATTCGATACAAGTGCTGCACTCGCAATACCTGTTGTTTATATTACTAAAGATGGATTTAAGAAGTTCTTCAATGATGCACTCGGCACTTTTGATATTGATGCAAATTTTGTTTTAGAAGCTCAAAATAGAACAGCAAAAAATGTCGTTGCATTCATTGACAACAAAGCGGCGCACACGGTTGTACTCGGTGCGCATCTGGATCACCTTGGTTACAATCAAGATAAAAATGCATTAGATATTAACAATGAAATACGCAATGGCGCAGACGATAATGCTAGTGGTACTGCAGCTTTGATCGAACTAACTAAATTATTAAAGAAGGCTTCTAAGCAGGGTGATGATGCGTATAGTAAGAATAATTATTTAATCATTCACTTTTCTGCAGAAGAGTTGGGCTTGATTGGAAGTAAGTATTGGTTAGAAAATCCAACACTTAAAACAAGCTTTAATTATATGGTGAATATGGATATGGTAGGAAGATATGACGCAACAAAAAAAATGAGTTTAGGCGGATATGGCACTTCTAGTAAGTGGTCGGAGATAATTAACAAAACGCCCACTAATTTATTGTATACGATTGATAGTGCAGGTACTGGACCAAGTGACCATGCAAGCTTCTATAGAAAAGACATGCCTGTTTTATTTATGTTTACTGGTAGCCATGCAGATTATCATAAAGCAACAGATGACTGGGATAAGATTAATTATATTGGTCAAAAAGACATCTTACGTTTTGTTCAACACATTGTGAAAACCACCAATAGTTATGGCAAGCTTGATTTCTTAAAAACACGTGAAGCTGCCATGGGTCGTAGCACTAAATTTACAGTGAGCTTGGGTGTAATGCCTGATTATGCGTATACGGGCACTGGACTTAGGATTGAGGGCGCTTCTGCTGGTAAATTAGGAGAGAAATTAGGCTTAAAAGCAGGCGATATTTTATTACAAATGGGCGACTATAAGTTCATTGACGTGATGAGCTATATGACGACCTTATCTAAGTTTAAAAAAGGAGATACTACTTTTTTAATCTATAAAAGAGGGTCAGAAGAAATTAAAGTCGACATTAGTTTTTAAATTGCATTGAAGCATTAATTAGAAAACAACTATTTTATTATTGTGAGTGCTAAATTAATTTTAAATCAAGACGAGATCAATGAACAGGACTTTGAAGGGTCTCGTATCCTTGGTATTACTGCTCCAATTAAAAATTACCAGTTTTGTATTTTATTAAATCAATGTATGGGATTTGAATTTAGATTTAATCCCAATCATGAAATTGCACTGAAGCGTAAAAATAGAACCTATTATTTTTCGATGTACGAAGGATATGAACCTAATACCACTATTGGCCATTTTGTTTACCACAATCAATTTGATGGTGAATACCTCTTGCCTGAATTAAAACACATGGACTTTATTTGGTGGATACGTGGCGAATGGATTGAAGATGAAAAAGTAAAAGACATTTTACATACCATTCGTAATATCAAAGGCGTGCAACTTGTTGCTGAATTAACGCCAGAACAAATCAAGAACAAAGGGCATTTGATTTTTGAATAAGCGCAATTCAATTATAAAGCGGCGATCATTATTTATAAAAAGTGGCGCTTAATCTATGCGTTTACTTGTATTCTCTTTTCTGCTGCCTCCGTGCAAACGCCTATGGGCGTTGTGTTTTCAATGCCAGCTTCCTTTAAAATAGTTTGAACCTCTTGTAATGCTTCCGGTGCTACTGCAATCAATAATCCTCCATTGGTTTGTGGATCTGGTAAAATTTGAAATGCTTCCATCACGTTCACGCCAGTGCCAAAAGCAACTTGTTGATTGTACGCATTCCAGTTTCTGTAGGTTGCATCTGGTATTGCTTTTTGCGCAATGTATTTTCTTGCAGCATCTAAAATTGGAAGTTGATTGTAATGAATAGTCGCGCCTAATCCACTGCCCTCCATCATTTCAATTAGATGTCCTAGTATTCCAAATCCAGTTACATCGGTCATGGCGTGTACGCCTTTTATTTTTCCGAGTGCCGCACCCACTTTATTTAATGTAGTTAATTGTTTTACTAATAATTCAAGATCCGCTTCATCTATCAATGATTTTTTCTGTGCAGTTGCTAAAATACCCACACCAAGAGGTTTGGTTAATAATAAAACATCTCCCTCAACAGCGCTGTTGTTTCTTTTTAGATTTTCAATCGCCACCATGCCATTTACAACTAATCCAAAAATGGGATCCTTGCTATCAATACTATGTCCACCTGCCATCACAATACCTGCTTCTGAACAAACCGATCTTGCGCCCGCCATCACTTCCTGCGCCGCTGATACAGGAATGGTATCAATTGGCCAACCTAATACAGCTAGCGCAAACAAAGGGTTTCCGCCCATTGCATAAACATCACTTATTGCATTTGCAGCAGCAATTTGTCCAAATTGAAATGGATCATCAACAATGGGTAAAAAGAAATCGGTGGTGCTAATAAAAGCATTTGTTTCATCTATTTGATACACTGCCGCATCGTCTTTGGTATCATTACCCACTAATAATTTGGGGGTGCTTATGCCTACACTATGTTGTGCCAGTATCTCTGAAAGTACTGCTGGAGCTATCTTACAGCCACATCCTGCACCTTTTGAATATTGTGTTAATGCTATTTTCATTTGTTGAGGTTCTTAGTTATTTACTTATTTCAATAATATGTTGATCGAATGCTTGCATTGTTTTTTCATCTCCATTGTTTTGCCAATCTTCAAGCGAAGTATTCAATGACTTTGTTAAAGCTTCTTGCAATAAACGGATATCCCAATCGCGTCCAGTAATTTGTTTTAAGGAAACCGGATTGGGTGCATCCGTAGAAAATTGAGTTTGATTGATATTGATGCCAATTCCAACCACGGCCCATGTCCATTCTGAGCCCCTCACAATATTTTCGATTAAAATACCCCCTGCCTTTCTGTCACGCCAATAAATATCATTAGGCCTTTTTATCTTGGTATCCCCATTGGTCATCGTATCAAAAAAGCTGCGTATTCCTAATGCAATAGCTGCAGAAAAGCCAATTTGGTGTTCTGGAACCCAGTTTTTATCTGAATCCAGCTGCTTTATTTCTAAAATATAGGTACAAAGTAGGTTTTGCCCCGTCACACTCTCCCAAACTCGCCCATGCTGTCCCTTACCCTGTGTTTGAAAATCTGCTCTAAAACAACTGCCAGACTTGGCCAAACCCTCCTTTATTTGTGCCATGGCATAGATATTGGTACTATCTATGGTAGACAGTTCTATCAACGGCGCGCCTAATATGTTAAATGGTGTGGCTAGTGGCAAAGAATTGTTATTTTTGTAAAGTTAGTTTAGAAACAGGATTTAACACATTAAAATAAAGCGCATTGGAACAACTTTCTTCTTTAAAAGACCGTAATAAAAGCACGGTTACTAGGCTCACAAGGAGCTCTAAAATTTTCAAAACCATTATTCAGGCGATCTTGGATAAAAAAGGAGAAAATATCATAAGTCTTGATCTTAAAAAAGTGCATGAAGCAGCAGCAGATTTTTTCATTATTTGCGAAGCCAACAATACCACTCAGTTAAAAGCGATTGCCGATTTCATTGATTATGAAGTGAAAAGCAAATGCGGCGAACTTCCTTATAAAACAGAAGGCAAGCAGGGCGGACAATGGCTATTAATTGATTACATCAATGTGGTAGTGCATATTATGCACCCAGAAGCACGTGGATTTTATAAGTTAGAGGAGTTGTGGAGTGATGCCGATGCAAAAACACATGAGGATTAATTAGATGATGTAGTCAACAATCTACCATCTTACTTGTTTATAATAAAAGCAGAAACAGCAATCATACTATGTCAGATTCAACAAATAATAAGAAAAAATCGCCTCTTGGTGACGGACCTAAAATGCCTAAGTTCAATATCTATTGGATTTACGGTCTTATTGCCTTGTCCCTTTTTTCGGCACGTTTTTTTCAAATGTCTCCTGAATTAACTACTACAACTGAACAAGAGTTCAAGCAAGTAATGTTAGTTAGAGGCGATGTGGAGCGTATTGATTTGGTTCAAAACAAAGAAATTGTACGCGTGTACATGAAGCCAGATAGTATTCACAAAGATTACTATGTACAAAAGTTCAAAAAGAAATTAGACAAAGCAAAAATTAAAGGTGTGCCTTTGTTTGAGTTTAGTGTAACAGATTGGAATAGTTTCAACGAGCGTTTACAAAAGTTCTATGAGCAAAGAGGTATTCAAGAAGTACCTCAAAACACAATCAAAGAAGGAGAGTGGTTTGGACCTATTGCCAATACTATTTTCACTATGTTAATCATTGTAGTGATCTGGGTATTGATGATGCGCAAGATGGGCGGTGGCGCTGGTGGAAGCGGCGGTGGCCCAGGTGGTATTTTTAACGTAGGAAAATCTAAAGCTACCTTATTTGAAAAAGGCGGTACAAAAGTGAATATCACTTTTGCAGATGTAGCAGGATTAGAAGAAGCGAAGGAAGAAGTGATGGAAATTGTTGACTTCTTAAAACAACCAAAAAAATATACGGCACTTGGTGGTAAAATTCCTAAAGGTGCATTGTTGATTGGCCCTCCAGGAACAGGTAAAACATTATTAGCAAAAGCGATGGCAGGAGAAGCGCAAGTGCCTTTCTTTAGCTTAAGCGGGTCTGACTTTGTGGAGATGTTTGTGGGTGTTGGTGCAAGTCGTGTACGTGACTTGTTCAAGCAAGCAAGAGAGAAAGCGCCTTGTATTATTTTTATAGATGAGATTGATGCGATCGGTCGCGCGCGTGGTAAAAATGCCATGATGAGCAATGACGAGCGTGAGAATACATTGAACCAATTGTTAGTAGAGATGGATGGTTTTGGTGGCGACACTGGTATCATTATCCTTGCTGCTACAAACCGTCCAGATGTATTGGATGCTGCTTTATTAAGACCAGGTCGTTTTGATCGTCAAATTTCAATTGATCGTCCAGATGTAAAAGGACGTGAAGAAATTTTTAAAGTGCATTTAGGACCTATCAAAGTTTCTGAAAGTTTAGATGTACATAAATTAGCAGAACAAACTCCTGGATTTGCGGGTGCAGATATTGCGAATGTCTGTAATGAAGCTGCATTGATTGCTGCACGAAAAGGCAAGACAGGTGTAGAGATGAAAGATTTCCAAGATGCTATTGATAGAGTGATTGGTGGATTGGAGAAAAAGAATAAAATCATTTCTAAAGAAGAAAAAGAAGTGATTGCCTACCATGAAGCAGGTCATGCGATTTGCGGATGGTTCTTGGAGCACGCTTACCCCTTATTAAAAGTAACGATTGTGCCTAGAGGTACAGCTGCATTAGGTTATGCGCAGTATACACCAAAAGAGCAATACTTATATACGATTGAGCAATTGACTGATCAAATGTGTATGACATTAGGTGGACGTGCTGCTGAACAAATTTTCTTTGGAAAAATATCTACTGGCGCATCGAATGATTTACAACAGATCACTAAGATGGCTTACTCGATGGTAACTACTTATGGTATGAATGAGAAAATTGGTAATGTAAGTTTTTACGATCCTTCTCAAGAAAATACTTTCCAAAAACCTTTTAGCGAAGAGACTGGAAAAATTATTGACGAAGAAGTGCGTAAGATGATTGATGCTGCTTACCATAGAACATTGGCTTTATTGCAAGAACGTAAAGCTGAAGTAGAAAAGTTAGCGCAAGCATTATTAACAAGAGAAGTATTACATAAATCTGATGTAGAAGAATTAATTGGTGATCGTCCATTTGAGGAGAAAAAAATCCTTGAAGAAACAACAATAACTGCAGATGCGAATGATCAGTTTGCTCCATCTGAAACAACTGTTGTAACGCCTGCTGATCAATCAGAAGATGTAATTGAAAATGCAAATGCAACCATCCAAGCTGCAGATGCAACTGATAATAACGAATAAGTTGTAAATGGAATCTCAAGGCGCAAGAAATAAGATATTGCAAAAAATCAAACAGGCATTGAAAGAGCCTGTGCCTGTTCCGTTTCCTGATCAAGTAATGGATACGCCCATTTTTATTCCTACCGAAAAAGAAATGGCGATAGAGTTTGCTCAAAAGTTCACAGAACTCTTGGGCAAATTTGTTTATTGTGCTGACGAACAAGAGTTAATTGCTCAATTAAATGCGTTGATTATTACAAAAGGATGGAACAAAGTATATTCAAAGGAATCTGAATGGTTGGATAAAATGTTGACTTTAAAATTCGATCCAGTTACGACAGATGACTTGGGAGATTGTGATGCAGCAATTACATTATGCACACACTTAGTTGCAAGAACGGGTACGATTGTACTAAGTAGTAAAGAGTTGAGTGGAAGGACTTCGAGCGTGTATGCGCCTATTCATATTTGTATTGCTTATGCAGATCAACTTGTTTACGATATTTCTGATAGCTTGGTAAAGTTCAAAGAAAATATGGACGATTTCCCTTCCATGATTAGCTTTGCTACAGGACCAAGTAGAACTGCAGATATCGAAAAAACATTGGTTGTTGGAGTGCATGGTCCTAAAGAGGTATATTGTTTTTTAATAGACAATCCACTCCAATCTTAACTTTAATCTATTAACACTATTTCATGGTATTGGCTAACGGTAAAAAAGTTTATTTTCTTTCAGACTTTCATTTAGGTGCGCCTAATGAAGTGGAGAGTCGAAAAAGAGAAGATCGTTTAGTACGATTCCTAAATGAAGCTAGAAAAGATGCCGGTGTTATTTTTATAGTAGGGGATATTTTTGATTTCTGGTTTGAATATAAAACGGTGGTACCAAAAGGATTTGTTCGTTTATTAGGTACCCTTGCACAGATGTCTGATGAAGGTATTGACTTACATATTTTCACGGGTAACCATGATTTATGGATGCAGGATTATCTAGCAAAAGAATTAAATGCGAAAGTTTATTTTGAACCATCACAATTCACTTTCAATAACAAGCATTTTTTAATTGGTCATGGGGATGGATTAGGTCCTGGGGATAATGGCTATAAACGTTTAAAGAAAATATTTACAAATCCGGTTTGCCAATGGCTATTTAGGTGGCTACATCCTGATGCAGGAATTCAATTGGCAAATTACTTTAGTCAAAAAAGCAGGGCTAAAACCGGCAACGCAGACGAAATATTTTTAGGCGAAGACAAAGAGTGGTTAATACTTTATACAAAAGAGAAAGCGAAAACAATGGCAGTGGATTATTTTGTATTTGGCCATCGTCACTATGCTATTGATTATAAGATCAATGAAAAAAGTAGGTATATCAATTTAGGAGATTGGATTCGTTTAAATACTTATGCTGTATTTGATGGAAGCAGCATGCAATTATTAACTTGGGAGAAAGCATAATTAAATGATGAATTTAGACCAACAAATACTAAGTAATTCTTTGAGAAGTTACTTGCTCATTGCAGGTATACTAGTAGTAACATTGCTCATTAAAAGATTGATTTCTCGTTTTTTTGCAAGCTTAATCTATACATGGGTCGACAAAAAGAATCATTCAGAATTAAGGAAGAGCCATGTTCATCGATTATTGGTTCCGATTGAACAATTCTTATTATTCTTGGTTGCAATTATCGCATTGTATGAATTGAAGTTTCCTGCAGAATGGGACTTGAAATTATTTAAATTGAGTTTGCAGCAGTTCAATGAATCGATTATCAAATTTATTTTTATTATTCTTTTGATCCGAGTTGCACTGCGTACTTTAGAATTCATCTCCATCATTTTAGAAAATAAAGCTCGATTAACACAAGATCAATCGGATGATCAATTAGTATTGTTCTTCAGAGACTTCTTTAAAGTTATTATTTATATCATTGGCATTTTAATGGTCTTGAGGTATGTATTCAATGAAAGCATTGGAAACTTAGTTACGAGCTTAAGTATCGTTGGTGCTGCTGTTGCCTTATCAACAAGAGAAAGTTTAGAAAATATTATTGCATCCTTCATTATCTTTTTTGATAAACCTTTTACCATTGGCGACCTTGTTAAAGTCAATGGATTTACTGGTACGATCGAAAAGATTGGATTAAGAAGTACCCGTATTCGTACACAGGAGAAAACATATATCTCTGTACCAAACAAGCAAATGGTGGATTCAATTGTAGATAATATTTCACTAAGGTCGGAGCGAAAAATAGAAATGGACTTGCAATTAAGTGTTCAAACCTCTGCACAAGCAATAGCCGATTTTGCAAATCATATGCGTGATATTGTTAAATCACAAAAAGGCGTAAATAGTTTTAATGTTTTTGTGGCCGAGTCGGGCAAACAATTTCATGCATTGCATATAGACTGTTTAATTACAATAGGCGTTGATGTAGAAGAATTTCAGATGATCAGAGAACGTTTAAATCTTGCCGCAATTGAATATGCGAACACGCATCAAATTCAATTCTCAGAAAAAGGATAGTTTATAAACTTGCCTTTAGCGAAACTAAGAAGTTCCTGATATCTTTTAGATTCGTTAATAAAGTCAAATCTTTGTTGGCCTTTTCTTTATTATTTTTCAAATAAGTTTTTGCACCATCAATGGAGTACTTTTTCTCTCTTAGTAAATAATAAATTTGTTTTAGGAATTCGATATCCTGTGCACGAAACAATCTATCTCCTTTTCTTGTCTTACGAGGTTGTAGTTGTTTGAATTCTTTTTCCCAATAACGTATTAAAGAAGTGTTTACATTAAACCAACCTGCCACTTCTCCAATGGGGTAGTACAATTTTTTTGTCAAAGCGGTTGCGTCTGGCACATTAATTTTATCAATCTCTTGGTCCATATCTGCAAAAGCTTTTCTGCCCCTTTTATGTAAAATATTTCTATTCACATAAGCCATTGGTGTTCTTGATACAGAAGGCAAGGCAGCATCTTCTGGCGAGACTAAATTTGATGGGGACGAATTTTGAACTGGTTCAGCAACAATTTGAAAATTATTTGTTTCTTCTTGGTAAGCAGGCTTTCGGTATTGTGGTAAGGATTTCTTCTGTTTAACACTTTTGGCTTGCTTGGGCGCAGCAATATGAACAGGAGCGCTTGTCTCCATGCCAAATAAATCTAATTGCTTTAACGGTTCTGCCATGCATCAAAGGTAGGGCACAATTTAGTGGAACAAAGCCTTGTAAATGATTGGTGGATAAATTGTTAAGTATGCATTAATTTTGCCTATGCGCATTTTTATCCAACTTGACGATTTTTACCTATCTAATCCTAATGTATTGGAGCCCTTGTTATTAGACCTTATAGCAATGGTAGCGCCTGACCAATTGAATGAACTAGATGTGACTTGTAAGCTATATATAGTTTCTGCTCTGCCCAATCCTTCCAGTGAATTATCGGTAGAATGGATACAGCCTAATCAAGTGACTTCATTGGCGACAGCATCAACCTCAAATATTTTGATCCACTTTGGCCCAGTGGCCGATTGGGGTAAAAAAATGAAATCCTTTTTCATTCCATTATCCATGCCCCATTTAGATAGCAAGATGGGATGGTTAAAAACAATATTTGAAAATAAAAGATTCAATAAAACACTACAAGCAGCATCTCAAGTATTGGCATTAGATGAATGGCATGCTATCCATAGGCCTGCAACAAAAAGAGTTGCCATTGAAAATGCGCCATTGCCCAATTTTGAGTGGTCTCAATTGGCGCCAGTTAGGTCTACCTTAACGGATGGAAACCAATACCTGCTTGCTTTTACAGAAATAGAACTGATTATTCCTATTGTAAAAGCTTTTTCAGTTTTTAAAAAATGGCAACTCAGTACTATGTCCCTTGTTTTTGTTTTGGAGTCAGAAAAGGATCGACAAAAAGCAGCTACGTTATTGCTAGGTTACAAATACAGGGATGCGGTTGAATTGGTTCTTCTAAACGATTTTAAATTAGAATGGATTGCGGCATCCTATCTTACAATCTTTAGTAAAATGAATAGTCATCGTTTTCAGTTCTTGACATATTCTATGCGTTATCAGATTCCATTTTTATTACATCATGAGGCAAATAGTAATGCATTTATTTTGCCCGATATGGCGGCAGCTGGTGAACACTTTGATTTTAAATCCCCTGATGTTTTAGCAAATCATTTTAAGCTTTATTATAAAGACGAAATGTATCGTGCTGCCAAGGGGGCAGAAGTTCAAAAAGCGATTCAAACTGAAATAAGCCGTTTTAAGGAAAAGGCGGACATCAAATGGCCAAGGGACTTGATTTTGACCCCTCAAATTCACTAATATTATTGTATTTTTGTGGCTCAATTTTTAAGTTATGCATGAGTCTTCTATTCAGGTAAAAATTCAATTGGACGAACAAAAAATCCCTCAATCTATTGATTGGTCGGCTACAGATAGTACTGCACAGGAAGCACAGGCTGCAAGGGCCATGATGTTGACCTTTTGGGATCCTACAGATAAAACAGCCTTACGCATAGACCTTTGGACAAAGGATATGATGGTAGATGAGATGGCAGACTTCTTTTATCAAAATTTAATGGGCATGGGTGATACTTATTTAAGGGCAACTCAAGACAAAGCATTAGCAGAAGATTTTAAAACTTTTGCGAAATCCTTTTACAATAAATTTAGAGCAAGTCAAATAGAACAAGGCGCAAAATAATTACGCCTCACAATAAAAATTAAAACTATGAGTTTAGAACTAGATGTCATGTCTTTGATGAAAGACGCGATGAAAAATAAAGATGAAGCATTATTAAGAGGGCTTCGAGCAATTAAAGCAGAAATTATCAAAGCAAAAACTGAACCTGGTGCAAATGGCGCAATTTCAGAAGATGCGGAAATGAAGTTATTGCAAAAGCTAGTGAAACAAAGAAAAGACTCATTGGCAATTTTTCAAGAACAAAATCGTGCAGACTTAGCACAAAAAGAAGCAGAAGAAATTGCAGTGATCGAAAAATTCTTGCCTGCTCAAATGTCGGAAGACCAAGTAAAAGCCGCAATAGATCTAATTATTAAAGAAGTGGGTGCTGCTGGTCCACAAGATTTAGGAAAAGTAATGGGTGTTGCTTCAAAGCAATTAGCTGGAAAAGCAGATGGTAAATTAATTGCTACTGTTGCTAAAAGCGCATTGACGAACTAATGAATTGGTTAGACTTATTAGCAGGCACTGTTTTGATTATAGCATTCTTGCAAGGGTATCGTAATGGCTTCATAAAAGCACTTATCTCCTTTTTCTCATTGTTGATTGGAGTGTTACTTGCTTTTCAATTTGCTGGATTTGTAGCTGGCTTGTTAAAGGAGTATACAAAAATCACGTCCTATTGGCTTCCATTTATTTCTTTTTTATTGGTTTTATTGGTAGTGATGATTGGGCTAAGATGGCTCACCAGAATCCTTCAACAGACAGCTGATTGGTTAATGCTAGGATGGTTAAATAAATTACTTGGAATAGTGCTTTATACATTAATTTATGGTACTATGTTGAGTTCATTTATCTACTTTATGAACCTTTTAGGTGTGGTGGAAAAATCGAAAATGGATAGTTCAATTAGTTATAGTTACCTGGCGAATTGGTGGCCCTATTTTATGGCAAAATTGAGTGAATGGCTGCCGTTTATCAAACAGACTTTGGGTCAGTTTTCAACTCAACTGCAGGAAAAGGTATTATAAGTGCATTTAATATGAATTAAGTATCTTTATAGCAACCACTTAATTGTTAAAAAATTATGGAATACGAAATACAGAAAGAGGGCAAATTCGAATATGTTGAAGTAGGAACTGGGGAACCCTTGATGCTTCTGCATGGTCTGTTTGGTGCGCTCAGTAATTTCTCCGACCTAATAGAAAAATTCAGGCATACTCATAAAGTGGTTGTGCCTTTATTGCCTTTATTTGACCTGGATCTTTTGCATACAAGTGTAAACGGATTAGCAAAATATGTACAACAGTTTATTGACCATAAAGGGTATGATCAAATCCATTTATTAGGCAACTCATTAGGCGGTCACGTTGGCTTAGTATACATATTAAAACATCCAGAAAAAATTAAAACATTAACACTTACTGGAAGTAGTGGATTGTTTGAAAACGCGATGGGAGATTCTTATCCAAAAAGAGGAGACTACGAATATATTAAAGCAAAAACAGCTGCAACATTTTATGATCCAGCTGTCGCGACAAAGGAGTTAGTTGATGAGGTTTTTGAAATCACAAATAGTAGAATTAAAGTGATTAAAATTATTGCATTGGCTAAAAGTGCAATAAGACATAACCTAGGAGAAGAGCTTGGGCAAATTAAAGTGCCAACGCTTTTGATCTGGGGTAAAAATGACAACGTTACACCGCCATTTGTTGGAGAAGAATTCCATAAATTAATTCCTAATAGTGAATTGGCATTTATAGATAAATGTGGACACGCGCCAATGATGGAAGTACCAAATGAATTCAACGATATCTTAGAAAAGTTTTTAAAGGCAAACGCTTAATTTAAAAATATGTTAGCTGCTTCTATTACTGCACAAGGATTTCCCTTACTTCATTTAGAAGACAAGGTGAGCTTTGCATTGCAGTGTATGGAAGACTTTGATTTGCAAGAATTAGCGGTCGTTAAAGACGATTATTTTTTAGGCCTAGTACAAAAATCAGATTTATTAGATGCAGATGAGTCTGCGACATTGATGGTTTTATCCGATCAGCTTAAAAAAATAATGATTGCAGATACAGCACATTTTTTAACTGCCTTAGATTTATTCTCTAAACATCAATTAAGCATCTTGCCCGTTTTGAATGAACAACAAGAATGCATTGGAATGATTCCTCAAAAAAGCTTGAATGATGCATTGGCAAAATTTTTAGGCGTTGAATTCCCGGGTGCTATTTTAGTATTATCTGTTGCGCCCTATCAATATTCATTAGCTGAGATGTCAAGATTGGTTGAGTCTAACAATGCGCAAATCCTGCAATTGAATAGTTATTATGATGAAAAGAATGGTGCAATGATCATTACTTTAAAAATCAATAAAGACGAAGCACAAGCTATCATTGCTACTTTTCAACGTTACGATTATCAACTGGTACAATATTTTGGCAAGACACCATTGCACAATGATATTGAAGCACATTACCATCATTTAATGAATTACCTAGATGTTTAAATCCATTGGCTTCAAATGCCTATTCTTTTCTTTGATATGCATTAGTCAATTAGGTTATGCACAAGTTAGAATTACTGACATTGAAATAAAGGGAAATAAAAAAACAAGAGATTATATAATTAAGAGGGAGCTTCCTTATAAAGTAGGAGATGTACTTTCTAAAGATTCATTGTCCTTGCTTAATACAATCGCACAGCAACAATTATTTAATACAGCGCTATTTTTAGAGACAAGTGTAAGTGCTGAATCATTAGATAGCTCAAGTGTGAAAATTAATATTCAATTAAAAGAGCGTTGGTATTTTTTCCCGCTTCCTTATTTTAGATGGATAGATAGAAACTTTAGTCAATGGTGGAATGAGCAAAACAGAAGCCTTGATAGAGTGAACTATGGTATTAATCTTAGACAGGGCAACGTGACCGGTAACAATGATAAATTAACAGTTGGCTATATTACCGGCTATACACATCAAGCTTCAGTAAGGTATCAAATGCCTTTTATTGACAAGCAATTGAAATACGGACTTGGCTTAGGTTGGGCTCAATTCAATCAAAAGGAAATAAATTACAAAACCGATGGCAATAAACAAGTTTTTTTAAAAACAGAAGATGTAATTCGAAACGGTTACAGAGCGAATATCAATTTAACTTATCGTCCAAACTTATTTGAAAGATTTGCATTGCAGGTAGGGCAGGGCAATGAATCTATATCCGACTCCGCTTATGCTATTGCCCCGAATTTTTTACCGAATCATAAAAAAAGTTATTCATTCTTAGACCTTAATCTTGCTTATTCAAAAGTGCGTTTCGATTACAATGCTTATCCAACAAAAGGGGCTAGTACCGACCTTGCTTTTTTTCAAAGATTCTCCAAGGAGAGTAATTTAACCGCATTCCAATTTAGACAGGTCGTTGCTAAACCAATTGCTTCCTCGAGATTCCTTCTTGCCGAATCATTGACCATTGGAAGAATCATGCAACAGTCAAATTATTCCGATCGAAAAATAATGGGTTACGGTTTAATGCAAATGAATGGTCTAGAATATTATGTAGTGGATGGAAATGCAGCAACCTTATTCAAAGGTTCCTTTCATCAAAGAATTGGATCTTATACTGTTGTTAATCCTGTTACAAAAAAATTCTTGCCATCTGTTAAATATACTTTGTGGATTAAAGCATTTAGTCATTTAGGTTATGTGTATAGCCAAGAAAAAAATAAGGCGAATCCATTGGCTAATAGCTTGTTAAGGACTGCCGGCATTGGATTAGATGTCATCAGTATATACGACTTTGTGTTAAATATGGAGTATAGTATCAACCAATTGGGTGACAAAGGATTATATTTGCACGGCGGAATTAATTTTTAACTTTGTTTCATGAATGTAGCCATTTATAGTAGAGGTGTAGATTTGGATCAGCAGCAGTCATTGATTGACTTGATTACTGAACTAGATAAACATGGCATTACGATTTATATTTTTGCAGATTTAATTAAAAAATTCAACTTATCTAGTTTAGTCTCTACGCCAATGATTGCTTTTGAATCTTCATTGGATTTACATAATAATATTGATTGCTTAATTTCTTTGGGTGGAGATGGAACAGTATTAGATGCAATTACATTAGTAGGTGATACATTAATACCTATTTTAGGTATTAACTACGGACGTTTGGGCTTCTTAGCAACAATATCTAAGGATGAATTAGTTGTTATGGTGGAGGCATTGGTCAACAGGTCTTATGTGATTGACAAAAGAACATTATTGCATATTGATAGCAGCATTCCTGTATTTGATGGCAATCCATTTGCATTAAATGAATTTGCGATTCATAAACGTGATACTTCTCCAATGATAAAAATTCACACTTATCTAAATGGTGAATTTTTAAACTCTTATTGGGCAGATGGTTTAATCATTGCAACTCCAACTGGTTCTACTGGTTATAATATGAGCTGTAATGGTCCTATTTTATTTCCTGAATCATCTAGTTTTGTAATCACGCCAGTTGCGCCACATAATTTAAACGTACGCTCTGTTGTAGTTCCAGACAGTTCGGTGATCTCTTTTGAAATTGAGGGTAGAACAGAGGAGTTAATTTGCGCATTGGATGCAAGAAAAGAAATTGTCCCAATTAATATTCAAATCGCAGTAAAGAAAGAAAGCTTCTGCGTGCATTTTATTAGACTAAATGAAAATAGTTATTTAACTACTTTAAGAACAAAGTTGACTTGGGGCTTAGATAAAAGAAATTAAGCATGCTAAAAAAAATATACTTACTAACTAGTTTTGTTGCATTTGTTGCTATTTCGAATGGGCAACATTTACAATTACTCGAAAATAGAGGTGAGATTGGCGTGCATGCTGGTCGATCTGGATTTATGGGTGATCAAGTTCCTGATATTTTATCTAAATATTATATGGGAGGTTTGTATTATAAGAAACAATTCAATGATTACGGCGGCATAAGATTCAACTATGAAAAAATTCAACTTGGATCAAATGACACACTTTCTTCAAATATTTATGAGAAAAGAAGAGGAATGCGTTTCTCGCGTGATTTTCATGATATAAGTTTACTTGGAGAATTTAATTTTACAAGGTATTTACCTGGAAATAAACGTTATCGTTTTACGCCTTATTTAGGAATTGGTGTTGGATATATGTTGCCAACTTCAGATGGAATAAAGCAGTTTGTTTATTCTACTGTCACACCGCCGCAAATTGATTCAATTAGTTTACCAGAAGTCAAAAAGGCAAAAGGTTTTGTGAATTTTCCAATTCAATTTGGATTCAAATACAATTTATCTCAAAGATGGAATTTATTTGCAGAGGGGATGTATCGATTTGTAAATTCAGATGAGGTAGATTTTTTAGCTGATGGCGCATTAGTCGTTCAGGCGCAAACAGTTGCCTCTGTTCCAGTTGGGGCTACCCAGATTGTTCATAATTATCAAGGAAGTAGATCGGGCAAGGATCAATTTTTTACGGTAAAAGCGGGCTTCTCTTATAATTTGATTAAAATTTATGGAGAAGAAAAGTTTAAGCCGGGGGCTAAAAGGTCTAAACTAGCCAGTCTTAAAGACAAGGAATCGGGTAATAATAAGCCAGGATTCTTTAGCAGACTTAAATTTAAGCGCAAATAACCTGCTGATTTTCTTATTTTTACATCATGGAAAATTTGGATTTAAATAGGCTTCCAAAACATATTGCCATCATTATGGACGGAAATGGCAGGTGGGCAGAGGAGCAGGGTAAAGACCGCTTATATGGTCATTATCATGGGGTTATAAGTGTTCGAAAGGTGGTCGAAGCGGCTACAGAGATTGGTATCCAATACCTTACACTATATGCATTTAGTACTGAAAACTGGGATCGACCTCAGGCCGAAGTACTTGGTTTAATGTCTTTATTTGTTGATACCATTAGTAAAGAGGTGCCAGATTTACATCAAAACAATATTAGACTTCACTTTATTGGTAATTTAGATTTATTGCCAAATGAAGCTAGAGAAGCCCTTGCAAATGCAACCGAAAAAACTGCGCAAAATACTGGTTTACAATTAGTTATTGCATTAAGTTATAGCAGTAGATGGGAGATCATACATGCGGCTCAAAGCTTAGCTAAACAAGCAAAAGAAGGTCTTTTGGATCCTTCCCAAATTAATGAAACAGTGTTTGAACAGGCTTTATCTACTTGTAATTTCCCTGACCCCGAATTAATGATTAGAACCAGCGGAGAGCATAGAATTAGCAATTTCCTGCTTTTTCAGCTTGCTTATGCGGAACTTTATTTTACAGAAACCCGATGGCCGGATTTTGGAAAAGAAGCTTTTATAGACGCAATTTTGGATTATCAGTCCAGAGAACGTCGTTTTGGCAAAACAAGTGCTCAAATCAACTTAAATAGTTAAAATTATTAATATGTTTTTTTAGCTTTTTAACAAAGACTTTGAAATATTACGAGTAATTTGCACCACTTATAAATTATATATACTTAGCCCCACCAGCAGATGCAGAAATTGACCCAGTTTACTATAGGAATTTTATCCTTTCTTATCTTATCCACCTCTAGTTTTGCCCAAGACCAAAAACCGCAAGACTCAGTTAGCCAGATCAATGTTAAGTTGCTGGGTATCTTAAATCAAAAAACACCTACTAAATACAAGATTCGTTCTATTAAAGTTGTTGGTAATCAGTTTTTTGACGAAAATTTATTGTTGTCTTTGTCTACCTTAAATGAAGGGGATGAAGTTGCCTTGCCGGGTGGTGATAATTTTGCGAAAGCGATTCATAAATTAATGGATCAGAATTACTTTAGTGATGTAAGTGTTTATTTGACAGATGTGAAAGGAAATGAAATTGATGTTGAAATTAATGTAGTTGAAAGACCAAGATTATCTCGATTTAGTTTCATCGGAATTAAAAAGTCTGAAACAGATGAACTTTCTGGTAAAACAGGTTTAACACCTAATAGAGTTGTCACAGATAATATGCGCATTACTGCGATAGAAGGAATTAAAAAATTCTATGCTGAAAAAGGATTCCAAGATGCATCTGTTCGCATTAGAGAAACAAAAGATACCATTAGAAAAAATCAGTTAGTACTTGAGTTTATTGTAACTAAAGGTCCTAAAGTTAGAATAAATAATATCAATTTTGGGGGCAACCTTATTGATGAAACAAAATTGAAAAAAAGCTTAAAAGAGATCCACGAAAA
Source organism: uncultured Sediminibacterium sp. (assembly GCA_964579885.1). GTDB lineage: Bacteria > Bacteroidota > Bacteroidia > Chitinophagales > Chitinophagaceae > Sediminibacterium. The sequence continues at coordinate 455,899 of CAZOHD010000001.1, read as the reverse complement.
ATCTCGATTAACCTTATTCCCGGTGAATGATAAGCCAGCTATTGTTAAAACAACGCCATATACTTTCGATCAATATTTAAAAGAACGCGGTTATTTAACTTTTTCAAAAACTAAAAAGGTATTGAATCCATACGCAAGAATTGGATTCTCTTCTTCTAAATATGATATAAAAAAATACGATGAGAGTAAAGAAAATTTATTGAATTACTACAACTCATTGGGCTTTAGAGATGCGGTAATTGATAAAGATACAGTTTACCATAACGCGGTTGGGCATTTAAACATTGATATGCAAATCAAAGAAGGACGAAAGTATTTCTTTGGTAATATTACTTGGAGAGGAAATACAAAATATCCAGACTCTGTTTTAGCAAGTATTTTGAATATTAAAAAAGGAGACATCTACAATAGAGAAACCTTCTTTAATAAATTAGGAAAAACACCAACAGCTGAGGGTGGAGATATTAGTGGTCTATACCAAGATGATGGTTATTTATTTTTCAGTATCAATCCTATTGAAACTGCTGTTTACAATGACACCATCGATTTTGAAGTTAGAATGCAAGAAGGTCCTCAAGCAACGATCAAAACAATTCGAATCGCCGGTAATGATAAAACAAAAGACTTTGTTATTCGTCGTGAAATCAGAACTGTACCTGGAGATAAATTCAGCCGTACATTATTGATTCGTTCTCAACGTGAAATTTCTCAGTTGAATTATTTTGACCAAGAAAAAATCAAAATTGATCCAATCCCTAATCCTGAAGATGGAACCGTTGATATCAATTACGGGGTTGAAGAAAAATCAAGTGACCAATTGGAATTAAGTGCTGGATGGGGTGGATTTATTGGACTGACAGGAACGCTAGGGGTGACCTTTAATAATTTCTCCTCTAAAAATATTTTCAATAAAAAGGCTTGGGATCCATTGCCAATGGGCGATGGTCAAAAATTAAGTATACGTTTTCAAAGTAATGGTAAAGCATTTAGATCTACCAATTTCTCCTTTACTGAACCTTGGTTTGGTGGAATAAAACGTAATACATTAACCGTAAGCGTTTACAACACTAAATTTGGACAAACCTTTGATCAATTGACTGGCTTGTTCGATCCGAACGCTGCAGACTCAAGGTACATTTCAACAACAGGTGCAACGGTTTCTTTTGGTCGTCAATTGTCATGGCCAGATGACTATTTTTCATTAAGCCTTGGTATGAACTACACGCGTTACACTTTAAAGAATTATGCAATTGATCCATTTAATCTTCCAAATTTTGATAATGGTATTGTAAACAATTTAAACTTGAGAATTGCTTTGCAAAGAACCTCTGTTGATCAGCCATTATTTCCAAGAACAGGTTCTACATTTATGTTAAGTGGTCAATTGACTCCTCCCTATTCTTTGTTTGATCCAAATTTTGCAACTAAATCAAATCCATATGAATTGTTGGAATACCATAAATGGCGTTTCAATGGTGAATGGTATGTACCATTAGGTAAGCCTGCAGGAGAAGATCGCAACAAGCAATTCGTTTTAAAATTTGCCGCAAAGTATGGATTTGTAGGCAGGTATAATCAATCACTTTCTGTCTCTCCTTTCGAGCGTTTTCAGGTGGGTGACGCTGGTTTAAGTAATCAGTTTGCATTACTTGGTTTTGATATCATTGCACAAAGAGGTTATCCAGTGTATGAATCTTCTAATCCTAAAATCAATCCTGATCAACAATCTTCCAGACAGAAATTTACAATCTTTAATAAGTACCAAGTTGAAGTTAGGTATCCACTAAGCTTGGCTGCTAGTAGTACTATTTATGCATTGGGCTTTTTTGAAGCAGCCAATGGTTGGTATAGCATGAAAGAATACAATCCATTTAAATTAAGAAGGTCTGTGGGTGTGGGTATGCGTTTCTTCTTACCTATGTTTGGTCTACTTGGATTTGACTATGGTATCGGTTTAGATCGTTTAGATGGAAGCAACGCCTTAAAAGATGCTGCTAGATTCACCTTCATGTTAGGATTTGAGCCTGAATAAATTGAAAGTTAAAATACAAGAATTATGAAATTGCAAAAAATGTTTTTATTGGGTATGTTGACAATCAGTTTGTCATTTACTGCTAAAGCACAATCAAAATATGCAGTTATCAATACGAAGTATATTTTAGATAGAATCCCAGAGTATAAGGAAGCAGATAAGAAATTAAAAGCTTTAGGTGATCAATGGCAACAAGAGATTGACGAAAAGCAAATGGTCTTAGACAAAATGTATAAGAACTACGAGGCGGAACAATTCATGTTATCGGAAGACCTAAGAAAAAAGCGTGAGGATGAATTATTTATGAAGGAGAAGGAACTGAGAGATTTGCAAAAAAAGCGTTTTGGCTACGAAGGAGATTTGTTCAAAGAGCGCCAAAAATTAGTTAAACCTATTCAAGATAGGGTATATAATGCCGCTCAAAAAATGGCTACCGCTCGTTCGTATGACTTCATTTTGGATAAAAGTGAAGGAATTACCATTATATTTGCAGACCCGAAGTTGGATAAAAGCGACGATATTTTAAAAGATCTTGGGGTCATCAATAATTAAACAAACAAACAAAAAATAGACAATGAAGAAAGTTTTATTTGCAGCCATCTTGTTAGTGGCATGTTCTTTCGGTAACAGTGCAACAGCACAAACTAAGATTGGTTACTTTGATGACCAAAGCGTAATCGCTTTATTCCCTGGTATCCAAGAGAAATTAGATACTGTATTAAATTCTTATGCTAAAGATTCTTTACAAGATGAGTATAACTACACATTGAAAGATTATCAAGTAAAAGATAGCATTTACAGAAGAGATTCTGCTGATTTGTCTAAAAGACCTAAGGCTTTACAAATGGCAACAGACGATTTAAATCGTTTAAAATACAAGTTGATCAACTGGCAACAATACCAACAACAAATGATGGAGCAAAAACAAGAGTCTTTGTTATTGCCTTACAGACAAAAAATCGCACAAGCTTTAAGTGAAGTTGTTGCTGAGCAAAAATATAATTTAGTATTAAAGGCAGACGCTTTGTCTCCTTATGCTCAACCTTCTATCGCTGATAACTTAACGATCCGTGTTGCTTTAAAATTAAAGCTTCCAGTTCCTAAAGAAATCGAAGATGCTTTCAAAGCAGCTACAGGTGGCGCAGCTAAACCAACAGCAGCTCCAGCAAAAAAGGGGTAATATTTTAATCAATATATACTGAATACACCCCGTTGTCTACAACGGGGTGTATTTGTTTAAGTGAAGAAGGAATCTATATTTTATGCAAGCACCCATTGGCGTTTTTGATAGTGGTTATGGTGGACTCACCATCTTAAAAGAATTGAAGCAACAACTGCCTCAGTATGACTACTTATATCTTGGAGATAATGCGCGCGCACCTTATGGAACTAGATCATTTGACACGGTCTATCAATATACTTTAGAAGCGGTTGAGTGGTTTTTTAAACAAGGTTGCTCTTTGGTAATTTTAGCATGCAATACTGCTTCTGCAAAAGCACTTAGAAATATCCAACAGTTAGATTTACCTACTATTGCACCTGGTAAAAGAGTGCTTGGAGTCATTCGTCCAAGTTCAGAAGTACTTGGTCGATATTCTAGCTCCCATCATTTAGGAATACTAGGAACGACCGGAACAGTTCAGAGTGAAAGTTACCCAATAGAGTTAGCAAAATTTGCTCCAGAAGCAACGGTTTTTCAACAGGCTTGTCCAATGTGGGTGCCCTTAATCGAAAATGGGCAATATGATGGTCCAGGAGCTGATTATTTTGTTAAGCTATACATTGATCAATTATTCGAACAATCTCCCAAAATCGACACCGTATTGCTTGCATGCACCCATTATCCATTAATGGCTGGTAAGATTCAAAGCTTCTTGCCGGCAGGGGTGAAATTGGTGACCCAAGGGGATATAGTTGCTAAAAGTTTGGCGATTTACTTACAAAATCACCCTGAAATTGACCAAAACTGTAGCAAAAATGGTCAATTAAGCTTTTTTACAACAGACAATCCTACCAGCTTTGAAGAACAGGGAAGTTTGTTCTTTGGGCAAAAAATTGCTGCAAATCATACAGATTTAGCTTAAAAATTCAAAAAATACCCTATTTTTGCCGTCCTTTCACAGGTAGTGGTATGGTGACTGCTATAAGAACGGATTTAGAATATAAAGTATTAAACCTCAAGGGCAGATAGGAATAATCCTAATAACCCGCAAAAAAAAGTATATTATGAAACGTACATTCCAACCTCATAAACGTCGTCGTAAATCAGTTCATGGTTTCCGTAAGCGTATGGAATCAGCTAATGGTCGTAAAGTATTAGCAAGTCGCCGTAAGAAAGGACGCAAGAAACTAACTGTATCTAGCGAGAAAGGATTAAAATAATTTAATCTCTATTCGTAGAAACTTATAATTTTAAAGTCCACTCGTTTTCGGGTGGACTTTTTTAATGCATCATCACAATAATTTGCCAAAGACTTTTACATATCAAAAAGAGGATAAATTAAAAAGTAGGAAACAAATGCAGAATTTGTTTTCCTTTGGTAAGTCTATGTCCAATGCACCTCTAAGGTTGATTTATACTTTAGAGAAATTGGAAACAGCCGAAGGTGTAAATCCATCTGATTTGATTTTGCAGGCGGGTGTCGGCGCACCTAGCAAACAATTTAAAAAAGCAGTACATCGTAATCGAGTAAAAAGATTATTAAGAGAAGCGTACCGATTAGAGAAGCCCGCATTCAAAGCACAGTTGCCTTTAAAGGGAATGCGATTAAATCTATTCGTTTTATACATGGACACGAATGTGTTACCACAGTCGGAGATCAATGAAAAAATGAAAGCAATTTTGAATTTACTTGTAAAGCGAATTTATGGGCATGCTTAAACGTATTATATCTTTCCCCTTTATCGTTATGATAAGATTTTATCAATACGTTTTATCGCCCTATTTAGGCGCAAATAAATGTCGATTCACGCCTTCTTGTTCTCATTACACATCAGAAGCAATCCTAAAATATGGCCCTATCAAAGGCATTTATTTGGGTGTTAAAAGATTGAGTAAATGCAGGCCAGGAGGTGGGCATGGGTATGATCCAGTTCCATAAATATTTTTGAAAAGATTGCATAAAAAAACCGTCCCTTTTGAGGACGGCTTCTGAAAGATCTCTATTACCAATTGATTATTTCAATATATCAATCGTTTTTTAGTTTCCTTATTTTGCTGCTGCAAAACGATCTGCAATCACAGACCAGTTGACTACATTCCAGAATGCAGCTAAATAATCTGCTCTTCTGTTTTGGTATTTCAAGTAGTAAGCATGTTCCCAAACATCTGCGCCTAAAATTGGCGTGCCTTTTACTTCTGCCACATCCATTAATGGATTGTCTTGATTTGGTGTTGAGCTCACTTCTAATTTTCCGTCTTTTACAATCAACCATGCCCATCCACTTCCAAAACGTGTCATACCAGCGTTGGCAAATTTTTCTTTGAATGCATCAAAGCTACCAAAGCTCGCATCAATTGCAGCAGCTAAATCACCAGTTGGTGCTCCGCCTGCATTTGGTGCTAAACTATTCCAGAAAAAAGTATGGTTCCAATGACCACCACCATTGTTTCTAACAGCAGGACTGATGCTTCCCGCAACAGCTACTAATTCTTCGATTGTTTTGCCTTCGTTTGGTGTACCAGCAACCGCTTTATTCAAATTATCAACGTATGCTTGATGGTGTTTGCCATGGTGAATTTGCATGGTCAAAGTATCAAAATGTGGTTCTAAGGCTTCGTGTGCATATGGTAATGCAGGTAATGTAAATGACATATTGCTTTATTTTTATTGTTTATAATTGAAGGTCAAAATTACAATGCTTTCAGCGATTCTTCTAGCGAAAACAAAGAATTTCCTTAAATAGTTAATATAGGTGTAAATACTATTCCTTAGCGCGCGTTCGAGCCTGCGAGCCGTGAGCCTAGGAATAGGTATTTATGCCTTTGTAAAGGAGTATAAAAATTTAGTAATGATGTGTGAATAGGAGAAGGGTATTAGCGCTTGGCTTTGAAGAAGGACTGCATTAGTGCAGCGCACTCTTCCTGTAAGACGCCTCCAATAAGGGTGGTGGAAGGGTGGAAGGGATTTTTTTCAGTAACTCTACGGTAACTATTTTTTTCATCGTAGGCTCCAAATACAATATGTCCAATCTTATTCCAATATAAGGCGCCAGCACACATTAAACAGGGTTCAAGTGTAACATATAAAGTGGCTTCTGGCAGGTATTTGGATTGTAAATTTTCACAAGCACTGGAGAGTGCTAAAATTTCGGCATGTGCCGTTACATCTTTTAATAACTGAACTTGGTTGTATCCTTTGGCGATGACTTGATTGTTCATAACAATCACAGCACCAACAGGTACTTCATCTTCGTCAAAGGCCCTCTTTGCTTGTAAGAGGGCCTGACGCATATAATGTTCATGATTAATTTCCACAAGTAAGTATAGCTGGGATTACAATTTTTGGATACGGATATTTCTGTACCAAACTTTATCGCCATGATCTTGTAAGCTGATATGTCCTGCAAATATTTTTCCGAAATCAGGTGATTCTCCTTTTGAGAATTTACTTCTTCTAATTAATTCTTTCCAAGCATCATCTCCTAAATGTGTGTTTACAGTAGTCACACCATTTAATTTCATTTTTAATTTGCCTTTGTTCACGATGATATCTACTTTATTCCACTCCTCTGCAGGCTTTACACCAGACTCATCACCAACAATTAAGTCGTATAAATTACCAGCTCGGTGGCTAATGATTTTGCTATCAGGATGTCCATCGTTATCAAGCACTTGCATTTCGGGTCCAGTATGCCAAGTGTTTTTATATTTAGCTGGATCGTTTTGTACAAAGAAGATGATACCGCTATTACCATTTTTAGAAATCTTCCATTCTAATTGTAAATGAAAATTGGTAAAGCTTTCGTTTGTTACAATATCTCCACCGCCAACAATCCTTCCATCTACTTTATTTGTTGGATCAAACATCAAAGTGCCGTCAACTGCTTTCCATGCTTCACCTGCAGTTGTTTTTCCGTAAGTGTGCCAGCCGTTCGTTGTTTTGCCGTCAAATAAAGAAATCCATTTTTCTTGTGCCTGTGCTTGATTGAATCCAAGTACAGCAAGTGTTAATAAGGTTAAAGCAAGCAATTGTTTTTTCATAGTATATTTTTAATAAATTATTTCTTAAGCAATAAAATGTATTTCACCATTGCCTCTGCATCTTCCTGGCTAAGTGCAGCATGCGGTGTCATTGGGATTGCACCCCAATTACCACTACCACCCTTGATGATTTTTTCTGCTAACATTTTAACATTGTCCTCTGTGTTTTCATATTTAGCAGCTACTTCTTGGTAAGCTGGTCCGATATTTTTTTCTGCTACTTTATGACAAGTTAAACAGTCGCTTCCTGCAACCAATGCTAAACCTTTTGAGTAATCAGGATTATCAGATGGTTTAGCTTCTGCAGTTGCAGTTGCTGTAGAGTCTTCTTTCTTTGTTTCTCCACCACCACATGCTACTAATAAAAGGGCTGCAGATAGAGTGAATAAAATTTTACGCATAGTGTATTGTTTGATTGTGATTATGAATATTCTATTTTAATTTATAACTAGTTGACTTATTAAATACCTAATATTTTTTTATTAAATGCTTCATCTGATCCTGTGCTTGCAAAATCATCGAATGCTTTTTCTGTCACAGGGATGATATGGTTTTGAATGAACACAGCACCTTCTGCTGCACCCACTTCCGGATGTTTTAAACAACATTCCCATTCCAACACCGCCCAGCCTTTATAGTCATATGCAGCAAGCTTGCTAAAGATACTTTTAAAATCTACTTGACCATCACCAAGGGATCTAAATCTTCCTGCACGGTCAATCCAATTTTGATATCCTCCATAAACGCCTTGTTTTGCACTTGGGTTAAATTCTGCATCTTTTACATGAAACATTTTAATTCTTTCATGATATGCATCTATATATCCTTTGTAATCCATGCATTGTAATACTAAATGCGATGGATCAAATAATAAACAAGCACGTGGATGTTGCCCAACTTTATCTAAGAACATTTCATAGGAAACGCCATCGTGTAAATCTTCTCCTGGGTGAATTTCATAACATAAGTCGACACCTGCAGCGTCAAATTCATTTAAAATAGGTAACCATCTTTTTCCAAGCTCTGTAAAACCTGTCTCCACTAATCCTGCCGGTCTTTGTGGCCAAGGGTATACGGTGTGCCATAACAATGCACCACTAAAAGTTGCATGCGCATTTAAACCTAAATTCTGTGATGCTTTTGCTGCATACTTTAATTGTTGTACCGCCCATTCAGTTCTCGCTTTTGGGTTGCCTCTAAATTCAACTGGTGCAAAACCATCAAACTGTGCATCATATGCAGGATGCACTGCTACCAGTTGTCCTTGTAAATGGGTAGACAATTCTGTGATCTCTAATCCTGCTGCATTTACAATACCTTTTATTTCATCTGCATAGGTTTTACTTTCAGCTGCTTTTTTAAGGTCAATACATCTTGGGTCCCAACTTGGGATCTGCACTCCTTTGAAACCTAGTCCTGCAGCCCATTTACAGATACCTTCTAATGTATTGAATGGGGCAGAGTCACCTAAAAACTGTGCTAAAAATATGCCTGGTCCTTTTAATGTTGTCATAATTAATTTTTATCGCTTACGCAAAATCTATATTGTATGTGGGGTCCACTTTTTATCTGATCCTGCAGATAAAACTACATTATCAATAAAAGCCATGCCTCGAATACCATCTTCTACACTTGGGAAATCTAACATTTCGGCAGTAGGCGTAGTGCCATCCATTTTAGCAGAAAGTGTCAATGCGAAATTTCTATAAATATTAGCAAACGCTTCCAAATAACCTTCTGGATGACCTCCTGGAGTACGGCAATTATGCGTTGCAAAGCTGGATAGATGTGCGCCATAGTTGGCACCCGCTCTTAATATTTGAGTTGGCTGATCTAGCCATTTTACGATTAAAGAATTGGGCTCATGTTGGAACCATTCAATACCACCCAGTTCTCCGTATACACGAATTTTTAATGCATTCTCTTCACCAGCTGCCACTTGTGATGCCATTAAAACCCCTTTTGCACCATTGTCAAATTTCAAGAGTACTGCGCCATCATCATCCATTACACGACCATCTACTAAAGTATTAAGTTCAGCACAGATATCGGTAATTTTTGCTCCAGTAATATATTCAGCTAAATGTGCTGCATGGGTACCAATATCACCCATCACAGAACTCTTGCCCGATTTTTTTGGATCTGTTCTCCATGCTGCTTGGGCATTACCTTCTCTCTCAGAGAGCCTGCTTAACCAACCTTGTGGATATTCCACCCAAACCTTACGAATCTTACCCAGCTTGCCTTCGCGAACCATTGCTTTTGCTTGCTTGACCATTGGGTAGCCAGAATAAGTATGTGTTAAACATAGTGTTAAACCTGTTTCTTTTAATTTTTGTTCCAACAATCTTGCCTCCTCTAATGAAAAAGTGATTGGTTTTTCAATCACTACATTAAAGCCATTTTCTAATGCCATCATCGCAGGTGCAAAGTGTGCAAAATTTGGCGTCACGATGGTTACAAAATCAATGCGCTCTTCTGCAGGCAGTTGCGCTTCTTTTGTAATCATTTCCTCGTAGGTCAAATAGGTTCTTTCTTTTGGAAGAAATAATGCTTCTCCAGATGCTACTGCAATTTCAGGGTTGATACTTAAGGCGCCGCACTTTAATTCAATAAGGCCATCCATATTTGCAGCAAGTCGGTGAATTGCACCAATGAAAGCGTCCTTTCCACCACCTACCATACCCATGCGTAGTTTTCTATTCATTATAGGGAGTTTTATACTTATAAATTAAGTTGAATGTGTCAATTTAACACGTTCAGTTCTTTATAGAAGCAATTTCCTCATTATTTCTCAAAAAACCCCTTTTTTCAGGTAGAATTATTTGAAAAGAATGCAAAAATAAATTTACATTTATATCCTAATCTTAACGCTTGCTTGCTATGTCTTCAATTGTCAACAGACGAAAATTATTGAAACAAGTCTTATCCGGTTCTGCCGCGATCGCCGCTGGCTTCGTATTGCCTGAACAAGCAAAAGCGCAATTAGAAAATATAGCAAAGACGGATGCTGAAAAAAGTGCCTTAAAAGGCAATATCAATCATAGTGTTTGCAGATGGTGTTATAGCGATTTGAGTTTAGAGGATTTATGCAAGGAAGTAAAACGCATCGGATTTAACGCAATTGATTTATTAAAACCAAATGAGTGGGACACGGTAAAAAAACATGGCATCGAATGCTCCATGTGTTATACGGCTGGCGAAACAAGTTTGACAAAAGGATGGAATAATCCTGCAAATCATGCTTGGTTAATTAAAGACTATTTAGAAGCGATCCCATTGGTTGCAGCAGCAGGCTATAAAAATTTAATTTGTTTTTCTGGCAATCGAAATGGCATGGATGATGCGACAGGTTTGAAAAACTGTGTAGAAGGTTTAAAACAAATCATGCCTTTAGCAGAAGCAAAAGGCGTAACAATACATATTGAGTTATTCAATTCTAAAGTAGACCATAAAGATTATATGGGAGACAAGTCTGCTTGGGGCATTGAACTATGCAAACAATTAGGTTCTCCTAATTTCAAAATTTTATTTGATATCTACCACATGCAAATTGATGAAGGAGATATCATTCGTTCTATTCAAGACAATCATTTTTATTTTGGACATTACCACACAGCTGGTGTGCCAGGTAGACATGAATTAGATGATCGTCAAGAATTAAATTATCCAGCCATCATGCGCGCAATCAAAGCGACTGGATACAAGGGTTTTGTGGCACATGAATTTATTGCAACTAACCCCGATAAAATTAGTTCACTAAAGCAAGCAGTCTCTGTTTGCGATATTTAAATTTTGCTTAAAAAACCAAACATAACAACACCTAAATTTTTTTACAATGGCCGAACAACAGTATGACGCAATCGTAGTAGGTTCTGGAATCAGTGGCGGATGGGCTGCTAAAGAACTTACAGAAAAAGGACTTAAAGTATTAATGTTAGAGCGTGGAAGAAACATTGAACACATTAAGGATTATATTAACGCAGATAAAGAAGATTGGGATTTCCCACACAGAGGTGGCAGAACTCAACAGATGATTGAAGATTATCCTGTGTTGAAGCGCGACTATCCTTTGAATGAAAGAAATTTAGATTTTTGGTGTTCTGATAAAGACCATCCGTATACAGAAACAAAACGTTTCGATTGGTTTAGAGGATACCATGTGGGTGGTCGTTCATTGATGTGGGGTCGTCAATCATACCGTTGGGCCGATATGGATTTTGAAGCGAATGCAAAAGACGGTATTGCAGTTGATTGGCCTGTAAGATACAAGGACATTGAGCCATGGTATGACTATGTAGAAAAATTTGCGGGTATCAGTGGAAATAGAGATGGCATTGACTTATTGCCTGATGGTCAGTTTTTACCTCCAATGGATTTGACCTGTGTAGAGAAAGATGTAGCGGCAAGAATAAAAGAAATTTACAAAGGCAGCCGTCATTTAATTATTGGCCGTACTGCAAATATTACTGTGCCACACGAAGGTCGTCCAGGATGTCAATTTAGAAATAAGTGTTGGTTAGGTTGTCCATTCGGTGGTTACTTTAGTACACAATCATCTACATTGCCAGCAGCTATGGCTACAGGTAATTTAACTGTAAGACCTTGGTCAATTGTGACAGAAGTAAAATATGATAAGGATAAAAAACGCGCAACAGGTGTAACTGTATTAGATGCGGAAACAAATAAAACAATTGAGTACAAAGCGAAGATCATTTTCTTAAATGCTTCTACTTTAAATAGTACTTGGATTTTGATGAACTCTGCAACAGATGTTTGGGAAGGTGGATTAGGAAGTAGCAGCGATGCTTTAGGTAAAAACTTAATGGACCACCATTTAGGAAATCGTGCTGGCGGTACCATCGAAGGGTATGAAGATAAATACACATTTGGTCGTCGTGCAAACGGATTCTATATCCCTAGATTTAGAAATATTAATGGTGAAAAACGCGATTATATCAGAGGCTTTGGTTACCAAGGTAGTGCCAACAGATCTGGATGGGGTCATGATGTGGCGGAAGTAAGTATCGGTGGTAAATTTAAAGATGCATTGACTGAGCCAGGTGGTTGGTCAATTGGTATGATGGGCTTTGGTGAGATGTTGCCAGATCCAACAAACAAAGTGACTTTAGATAAAACCAAGAAAGATAAGTGGGGATTGAATGTCTTGAATATTGATTGTGAGTTGAAAGACAATGAAATCAAAATGCGTAAAGATATTTTAGAAGATGCAAAAGAAATGTTAGAGCGTGCAGGTGCTAAGAATGTTCAAGGGTATGAAGGAGATGGCACACCAGGAAGAGGCATCCATGAAATGGGAACAGCTCGTATGGGTAGAGATCCTAAGACATCTGTATTGAATGGTAACAACCAAGTATGGGATGCACCAAATGTATTTGTAACGGATGGTTCTTTCATGACAAGTGCAAACTGTGTGAACCCATCTTTGACTTATATGGCATTCACTGCTAGAGCTGCTGATTTTGCAGTATCTGAATTGAAAAAAGGTAACTTATAATTAAAATTATTAAAAAGAAATTTTATGATAAATAGAAGAGAAGCCCTTTCAAGAGTTGCCATCATCATGGGAGGAACTGTTTTAGGTGCAGAAGCTTTTTTGACTGGTTGTAAAACCAATACAAAGGGTGTCAAATTTTCACAAGAAGATATTGATTTCTTAAATGAAGTAGGAGAGACGATCCTTCCTGCAACCAATACGCCTGGTGCAAAAGCAGCAAATGTGGGTGCTTTCATGCAAACTATGGTGAGCGATTGCTATGAAGCAAAGGATCAGGAAATATTTATGAAGGGCATGGAGGAATTAAATGTTGCTTGTAAGAAGCACCATGGTAAAACTTTTATGGATTCAACTCCAGAAGAGCGCACTGCTTTTTTAACAGAATTAGATAAAGAAGCGAAGGAATACCAAAAGAATAAACAGAAGGAAGATCCTACGCATTACTTTACAATGATCAAGCAATTAACATTATCAGGCCTATTTACTTCTAAAATAGGCGCAACAGAAGTATTAAGGTATGTTGCTGTTCCTGGTAAATTTGAAGGATGTGTGCCTTATACGAAAGGTGAGAAGGCTTGGGCTACATCATAGTGATGAAATACTTTTGAATAAGCCTCCTGCTGGAGGCTTATTCTTTATAAAAATTTATAACGTTTGCAATTTTAATTTATGTCAAATTCAAGAAGAAGTTTTTTACGCGGTGCCGCTTTAACTAGTGTTGCATTATCGATGCCATTTAAAAATGAATTAATGGCGATGGCAGCTAATTCAAAACCATTTGGTTTGCAATTATGGTCGGTGAAACAAGCATTGGCAAAAGATCCAGTTGGAGTTTTAAAACAAATTGCTGCCAATGGCTATCAAAAAATCGAAAGTTTTGAAGGTGTAAAAGGAATGTTTTGGGGGTTGAAAAATACGGAGTTCAAAAAAGTGATGGATGATTTAGGAATGAATATAGTTTCTTCTCATTGCAATGATACTGGCAATCTTACTTCTTTCGAAATGAAGGCTGCAGCAGCAGGAGAGATTGGCTTGAAGTATTTAATATGTGCATTTAAAGGACCCCAAAAATCACTTGATAATTTTAAAAAATTTGCGGACGAGTTCAATGCTTGTGGTGAAATTGCAAAAAAACATGGTCTTCGTTTTGCTTACCATAACCATGATTATTCATTTAAAGCTATGGATGGAATTGTCCCTCAAGATTTAATGATGAAAAATACGGATGCTGCAATTGTAGACTTTGAAATGGATATGTATTGGACAGCAGCTGCAGGGGTAGATCCTGTTGCCTATATGGATAAGTTTCCTAATCGTTTTAAATTAGTCCATGTGAAAGATATGACTAAGATAGCTACTGGGCATGAGTCTTGTGTCATAGGTAAAGGTACGATTGATTATAAAAATTTATTACCAAAAATGGCAAAGCGTGGTGTAGCGCATATGATTGTAGAACAAGAAGCCTATACTGGAACAAATGAATTAGATGCTGCAAGAGACAATGCAGCGTTTGTAAAAACATTGAACTGGTAAAACGACCAATAATGATTGATTAAAAAAGGGACATGATTTCATGTCCCTTTTTTAATGCGCATAGTTTTACAAATTGCAATATTGTTATCTACTATAAAAGTACTCCTTGTTTTTGAATGTCTACAATCGCATTATATAATGCATCTAAGTTTTCTTTCGTATTAAAAGCATTGATAGAATACCTTAAGTACACATCATTGCCTTGTCGCATGATGGGCACTTCTATTTTATAATCTAAGAATAAACTTCGCTGTAATTTTTCGGGATCAGGGGTTTGAATTGGTATACTAATCATCTGACCAATCCACTCATTGTTTAATGGACTGATTGGAGTGCTTTTTAATAAATCAAAAAATCTTGGTGCATTATCCAACACCATTTGATGACATTTTGCACTAATCGCTTTCCAATTATGTTGTGCCATGAAATCGATACAAGCACCAACGGTTAGGAAAGCAGAAAAGTCCCTTGTGCCAATCATTTGGTGGTAGTCTAAGAAAGGAGAATGAGAGGGCTTCGCAGCTTTATAACCCCAACTTACAATCATTGGATCACAAATGTGTTGCACGGGTTTTGCAGCATATAAAAAGGAACAGCCCTTAGGTGCCATCATCCATTTATGACAGGCGCCTGTATAAAAATCTGCTTGAATAGTACTTAAGTCCAAAGGGATATGAGCTGGTACATGCGCACCATCTACAATTGTAATTAATCCTTTTTCTTTTGCGATTGCACAAATCTCTTCAGCAGGTAATATCAATCCTGTTGCACTGGTGATATGACTAATAAAAATAGCCTTGGTCTTTTCGTTACATCCTTTGAAAAAATCTTCTATAAACGCTTCTTTCGTTGTAATAGGAAGATTGATTTTTTGTCTTCGATAAGTGGCACCTTTTTTATTGCAATAATAGTCCCATGTTCTATCACAAGCACCATATTCTATGTCTGTGGCTAGGATTTCATCTCCCGCTGCTAATGGAAAACTTTTTGCAATCATGTTCACTGCAAAACTTGGATTAGTGACATAGACCAAATCGTCTTTGTCGGCACAGTTTAAAAAATTTGCCAACACGGCTCTTGATTCTGCTAAGTATTCATAGCCATCAAAAGCAATGAACTGCACAGGCTCCGCTTCTAAAACTCTTTGCCAGTCTTGGTATTTTTCGAATACTGGTTTTGGTGTAGCACCAAAAGACCCGAAGTTCAAAAAATGAATATCGGGTCTTAATAAAAATTGATCTTTTAAAGATTCCATAGTTTGTTTTTATTCACCTAAACTCCATCCTTCGCGGTAAGTTCGTTTTACAAACTGATTCGCTAAGTCAAAATTGGTGATCTTCATATTTGGACCATCCCACATTAATTGGATATTTCTTCCAGGGTAGCTTGTTAATCCTTTTGCATCATTTGCTTTCACATCATATGAACGGATGGCTAAGTTGCCCATTAATACAGATTCAGTTAAAGGTCCTGCAATATCAAAATTAGAACTTAATACTTTTGCTTCCTTGCTACCTGGACCTGCAATACATGCTTCTACCCATGCAGCATAGTGTCCTTCTGCACCACCTTTCACACGATCAATGGTTTGAGGTACAACAGTAGTTTTAGTTAAATTCGTCGGTAATAATTGTGGATTCACGCCATAGGTACCTGCCATCATCTTTCCTTTTGTTCCTTCAAAGATGATGCCGTTGCCGCCATCACCCATCATTTCGTTCGGTCCTAATTCTGCTGGACGCTCTGGTTGTATACCACCATCCATCCAATGTAATTTTACATCTGGTTTTCCATTTTGACCTTTGAAAGTTAAAATGATATGAGATGCTGCTGGCGGACTATCTGGAGAATACACTCTTTGCCATGGTGCAGTATACCTTGTAGCGACACTGCATTCTGCAGACACAGGGTAGCCTAGTCCTAAAACAGCAAATCCTGGTGCCATAATATGACAAGCCATATCTCCCAATGCGCCGGTACCGTAATCCCACCAACCTCTCCAGTTGAATGGCAATACGCCATCAAAATAATCTTTCTTAGGAGCAGTACCTAACCATAAGTCATAATCTAATCCAGCTGGTATAGCAGATGCTGTTGTTGGACGAATTACACCTTGTGGCCAAACTGGTCTGTCGGTATAACAATAAATAGTATGCACATCTCCAATCAATCCTGCGTTGTACCAATCTTGCAAAACACGCACACCATCACCTGATGCTCCTTGGTTACCCATTTGTGTAACGACATTGTATTTATGTGCTGCTTGCGTCATGATTCTTGCTTCGTAAATATCATGTGCCATTGGCTTTTGAACATACACATGTTTCTTCAATTGCATTGCTGCCATGGCTTGTACGCCGTGCATATGGTCTGGAGTAGAGACAGAAACAGCATCAATATGCTTTCCTTCTTTCTCTAACATCTCTCTGTAATCCTTATAATATTTTGCTTTTGGAAAACGCTCACGACTCTTTACTGCTTGACGATCGTCTACATCACATAAGAATGCGATGTCCGCTTTTCCACTTTGATAGAAAGACCATAAATCGCCTTCTCCTTTTCCGCCCGCACCAATACCGGCAACTTGTAATTTATCACTTGGTGCAATAAATCCAGGTCCACCTAATACATGTCTAGGAACAATGTAAAATCCGCCCAAAGCCAATGCGGCATTTTTGACAAAATCTCTTCTTGATTTCACGTTTTTTTTCATAGCAATCATTTAAATAGGAGGGGGCCTCCTTCGGTTTTTAAGTAGGTTAAATTATTGAAAATTGCGGATATCTTAAAATTATTTTTATGAATGAACAAATAACCAATCTGTCTCGTTATAATGGTTTAAATTGCTATACTATAACTATCCTATGAACCCACAATTAGAAGCGTTAAGACATCATTTTCAAACAGGAGCAACGCAGAGCTATGCCTTTAGACTTTTACAGCTAAAAAGGCTTAAGCAATTGGTGCTAGAAAATGAGCAACCATTGTACCAAGCATTGCATTCAGACCTTAAGAAATCCAATGAAGAATCATGGGCAACAGAAATTGGATTTTTCTTGAATGAATTAAACTATACCATCGAGCATTTAAAAGGATGGATGCAGCCCTCTGAAGTGCCGACTAATTTATTGAATCAACCTTCTACTTGTTATACGATTCAAGAACCTTTAGGGGTGGTTTGTATTATTGGTCCATGGAACTATCCTTTTCAGTTATTGTTTACGCCTTTGATTGGCGCAATTGCTGGGGGTAATTGCGTGGTATTGAAGCCAAGTGAATTTGCACCTGCGACTGCTTCTGTAATGGGCAAGATCATCTATGAATTATTTCCTGAAAATTATGTTTTATACATGGAGGGAGAGGGTGCACAAGTACTGACGCCGATGTTTGACAATTTTAGATTCGATCATATTTTTTATACAGGCAGTACGACTGTTGGTAGAATTATTTACCAGCAAGCAGCTTCGAAATTGACGCCAGTTACTTTAGAGCTGGGTGGCAAGAGTCCAGCTGTGGTTGCAGTAGATGCGAATATGCGTGTGGCTGCTAGAAGGATTGTTAATTCTAAATTTTCTAACTGTGGTCAAATGTGTGTGGCGCCAGATTATGTTTTAGTGCCTACTGCATTCAAACAAGTTTTGATAGATGAGTTGATTAAAGCCATTGAACAATTTTACGGAACAGATACCGCTAATTCCGAAGGGTATGGCAAAATCATTAACGAAAGACAATGGCAAAGACTAGTTGGTTATTTTGCAGATGGAACCATTGCCTATGGCGGTAAGTCCGATGCTACTAAATTGCATATTGAGCCAACTATATTAACAGAGGTATCGGTTGAAAGTAAAATTATGCAGGACGAAATTTTTGGTCCGATTCTTCCAGTATTAACTTATGATAGCAATGAGGAAGCTTTAGATATTATTAGACGCAATCCAAATCCATTGGCATTTTATGTATTCACAAATGATACTGCAACGGAACAATATTGGTTAACAAATGTGCCTTCTGGTGGCGCATGTGTCAATAATACAAGTTGGCATTTGACCAATCATGCTTTGCCTTTTGGTGGTAGAGGATTTAGTGGGATGGGAGGTTATCATGGAAAATTAAGTTTCACTACTTTCACTCATATGAAGTCGGTGATGAAAACACCCACATGGATTGACCCAGATTTAAAATACCCTCCTTATAAAGGCAAGGGTTGGTTATTGAAAAAATTAATTGGCTAAAGTAAGTTGCTTTGAAAATAAAAAAACATATGATTATTAAAATTGCCATTGCAGTTGGTGTGTTGGTTTCATCTGCCTTATTGATGAAGAAGAAAGACATGAGCTATCGCCAGTCTATTTTAAAAACCATGTATCCTGTGATTATGTGGTCAACTGGTAAAGCTGGCGCTAAACAAGTGCAAGTGAATCCTTCCATGAAAAAAGGAACGGCTGAATTTTATAGTTTAACCACAAAAGATATTGCTGGCAATGCGTTTAGTTTTGCGCAATTTAAAGGCAAAAAAGTGTTGATTGTAAATACAGCAAGTGATTGCGGCTACACGGGTCAATATGAAAATTTAGAAAAGTTAGCTCAGCAGTTTAAAGATTCTTTAGTGATTATTGGTTTCCCTGCAAATGATTTTAAAAATCAGGAAACAAAAGACGATCAAGCGATTGCCGCTTTTTGTCAAAAAAATTACGGAGTAAGCTTTCCTTTGATGTCTAAGTCTGTTGTTGTAAAATCATCTGCACAGAATCCTGTATATAGTTGGTTAACTTCTGCTAATTTAAACGGATGGTGCAATCAAGCGCCCGCTTGGAACTTTTGTAAATACTTGATTAATGAGCAAGGGGTATTAACACATTATTTCCCAATGAGTATCGATCCATTGGATAACAAAATAATAGAAGCAATTAAAAATTAATTGAGTTTACTTTTTCTAAAAAGCTTTAGTGAATGAGTTTTCCTAATTGATAGGGCAGTGCTCGTGGTAGTTCTCAAGTACAATTTTACCCGAGTCAATCTCCATACCTTTAAACTTTTCCTTGATCTCGTCTAGGATCGCTTCAATCGCTTCACGCTCTGTGATGCGAACTAATTGATTTCTATATTCTTTAATATTCGGTAAGCCTCTTAAATAATTGGCATAATGTCTGCGCATTTCATTGATGCCACCAATTGGTCCTTTCCATTCCAATGATTTAATCAAATGCTTTCTTGCTACTTCCACACGTTCTTCAATACTCGGTGATTTCATCTTTTCGCCTGTTGCTAAAAAATGTTTGATCTCTCTAAAGATCCATGGGTAGCCAATTGCAGCTCTTCCAATCATGATACCATCTACGCCATATTTATTTTTATACTCTAACGCTTTTTCTGGAGAATTAATATCTCCGTTACCAAAAATTGGGATATGAATTCTTGGGTCATTTTTAATATTGCCAATGATGGTCCAATCTGCTTCGCCTTTATACATCTGCACCCTTGTGCGTCCGTGAATTGCTAATGCTTTTACGCCCACATCTTGTAATCGTAATGCAGCTTCATGCACATTCAAATTACTATCGTCCCACCCCAACCTTGTTTTTACTGTAACTGGCAGGTTGGTGCTTTTAACCACGGCTTCTGTCAAACGTACCATTAAGTCCAAGTCTTTTAAAACCCCTGCACCTGCACCTTTCATGGCTACTTTCTTTACTGGGCAACCAAAATTAATATCAATTAAATCGGGGTTTACCGTATCCACAATTTTAGTACATAAGGCCATTGCTTCCTCATCACCTCCAAAAATCTGTATCCCTATAGGTCGCTCATAATCATAGATGTCTAACTTCTGCCTGCTCTTGATGGCATCACGAATCAACCCCTCACTACTAATAAATTCGGTATACATTAAGTCCGCGCCATTGTCTTTACACACTGCTCTAAACGGGGGATCACTTACGTCCTCCATGGGTGCTAATAAAAGCGGAAAATCTGGTAATTGTATGTTGCCTATAGATACCATATGAATTCATTATCTTGCATCTAACCGATACGGTTGCAAAGGTACCAATTAATTGCATTGACATGTCTACAAACGAAACTTCTATTTTTAATATGACCCCTGGATTCAGGATGGTTTTATTCATTGCTATGACTGGATTGAGCATGATTTTAGGCGGATTAGTTACATTTTCCATTGTGGCAGCCCTATTACATGTGCCTTTTTTGGAAATCCAATCTATCTTAATGCGTCCCGAATATACCAGTATGACGCAGGCGGCCAACGCAGTTGCTTCTATTATTGGTTTCGGATTGCCTGTATTAGTAGTGGGCTATTTTACTTCCGGAAAATTGACTGTTCAATTAGGTTTTAACCCAATTACAAATCAAAAGCAGGTTTTAATAGTGGTCTTACTTGCATTGACTGGACTTGTATTAAGTGGCGCATTGGGGGATCTTACAGATAAACTAACCCTTTCAAGTTCAATCAGAAACTGGGCAACCAATTTGGAAGCGCAGTATAAAAAAGCATTGATGGCAATGACTCAAATGCGTTCCATCTGGGATCTATTATTTGCTATACTTGCAATCGCAGTGGTGCCGGCGATTGTGGAGGAATTGTATTTTAGAGCAAGCCTTCAAAAAATAATCATGGACTGGTCTGGCAAGCCTTTTGTTGCGATTGTTGTAACAGCAATTTTATTTAGTGCCTTTCATTTTTCTTATTTCGGATTTTTATCAAGAATGTCCTTGGGTATTGTATTGGGGTTAATCTATTATTATACCAAAACCATTTGGTTGCCCATATTGATGCATTTTATCAATAATGCCATCGGTGTTTCAGCATTGTATTTTGTCCGTAATAACCCAAAGAAAATAGATCAAGTCTTAGACACTAATTTGGCATACTATTGGTTCCTACTTGGCATACTTTTACTTGTTGTACTTTTCAAACAACTAAAAAATACTACTGATGCAGGATTGGAAAAAAATATTTAGTCATACACAACTGGCATATGTCACGATGGTGGCGGGACTTTTTGAGGAACAAGGCATTCCTGTTAAATTATTAAACAAGCAGGATACATCCTACATTTTTTTAGGTGAGGTAGAATTATATACCCCTGCCGAGTTCGAGGAAAAAGCGCTTAGCTTCTTAGCTGAGATAGCTTAATTTTATATTCAAATTAAAATAAGGTTTCATGGCGTTTAATTTTTCTGTTTTTAAAGTAAGGGCATTGTCTGCTATCGTATTTGTTTTTATAATGTTAGCTGGTTTGTTATTTAATAACTGGTCATTTTTTGCCTTATTCCTTGTTATACAAATAG
This sequence comes from uncultured Sediminibacterium sp., assembly GCA_964579885.1. Lineage (GTDB taxonomy): Bacteria > Bacteroidota > Bacteroidia > Chitinophagales > Chitinophagaceae > Sediminibacterium. The sequence continues at coordinate 434,305 of CAZOHD010000001.1, read as the reverse complement.
GTTGTTTATTTGAATACCAAAAATTAATGCGTGCTATTTTTCCATCCTATGCGCAAATTTCAAAATTGCACCAATGGGGTGTATTGGTTGTAGGTGTATTCATGATGCTTAGTTTAGCGCCATCGGATATTACTTTACCAGCGGCTTTATTACAAAAATTACCCACTGCCTATCAAGGTATTGGTTTAAGGTGGATTGGATTAAAATTAATGCCAGTCGCACTTGTGTTGATGATGATTGCAGATGTTTTTGCAAGAAAAGCGGATATCAAAAATTTAGCGATTAGTTTTTTTGGTTTTATCTATATCACAATTAGCCTTTCTTTATTTTTTGCAATAAGAGGCATGTTTTTAAATTCAATGATGGCTATGTTTATACCAAATATTGAATTGATGGTGCCTATTTTAGTAATTGTGACTGTTTGGATAAACGATACGATGGCTTATTTAGTGGGCTCCTTTATTGGACGTACACCTATTTCTCCTATCTCACCTAAAAAGACATGGGAAGGAACGATTGCAGGCGTAATTTTATCGGTTGTTATTTTATCTATTGTGGCAGGACAATTCATTCCAATCTCTACCCCATATTTGTTTCTAATTACGTTTGTTGCATCTGTTATGGGCAATCTAGGCGATCTTTTTGAAAGTAAATTGAAGCGTTTGGCTGGCGTGAAAGACAGCGGTAGTATGATGCCTGGGCATGGAGGCTTCCTAGATCGATTTGATTCTGTCTTATTTGCAGGGCCATTTGTTTGGATATTGCTTCAATTTATCTTTTAGATGAATTACCTTTGCCCAAATTGTTTTTATGACCATACATAGAGAAGGTACAGCTACAATCGCATTGGTTGCATTTGTAGTTGGTATTTTAAACCTAGTTAATTTTTCTTATTTATTTCCAATAAGTGCTTTTTTGGCTTGGGCTGTTTTTGTGGTTTTATTAGCCTTCTTTTTATTCATTGTTTCTTTCTTTAGAATGCCGAATCGTTTATTAACGAACGATGCTTCTGCCATCGTTTCTCCAGCTGATGGTAAAGTGGTGGTAATTGAGGAAGTAATGCCAGATGAATTCTACAAAGAACCAAGAATCCAATTAAGTGTATTTATGAGTCCTGCAAATGTGCACGTGAATCGTTTGCCTGTCGCCGGTAATATTATATACAATCAATACCATCCTGGTAAATTTTTAGTAGCATGGCATCCAAAATCTTCTACGGAAAATGAAAGATGGTCTGTTGTTGTTGAAAACGAAAAAGGATCAATCTTATTAAAACAAATTGCGGGAGCACTTGCGAGAAGAATTTGTAATTACGCTGAAGTAGGTTCTAAGTTCAATCAGTGTGATGAATATGGCTTTATTAAATTTGGTAGCAGGGTAGATTTGTTATTACCTATTGGCACTGAAATTACTTGTAAAATTGGTGATACAGTAAAAGGCGGTGTGACTGTCTTAGCAAAGTGGTAATCAAAAAGCTTTTATAAGATTGCCTCTAATTCCTTTAAATGAGTGATCGTATAGGTTGCAGGAACTGTTGGTATAGCTTGGATATGGTTCACGAAAATCGTATCCATCCCAATATTAATACCCCCTTGAATATCTGCTGACTCATTGTCTCCAATCATAATACTTTCTGATACAGATGCATTGGCATTTTTTAAAGCGTATTCAAAAATATCTTTGTGCGGTTTTAAGCTATTACTTGCTTCAGAAGTAATCACCTCTATAAAATAAGCTGCTAATCCCGAGTTATTAATTTTTTTAAACTGCACGGATTCAAAACCATTCGTGATTAAGTGCATTCTATAATCCTTGTTCTTAAGGTAATCTAATATCTCGATCGTATAAGGAAACAAATTTGTTTTGTCGGGCAAAATTTCTAAATAAGCGTTTGAAATTTCTTTTGACAACTTTTCATTGGCTACTTTAAAATCGAGTAAACTTAAATACACTCTTTTCCATCTTAATTCTTCTTGCTTAATAAAGCCCTTGCTATAACGATCCCATAATCGATGATTATGTGCAGAGTAAGTACTGTAAAAACCATCAAAATCAAGTATCCCTAAATTTTCAAGCTCATACCTGTTGTATAATTCTTGGATACATTCTTTTGAGTTGGTTTCAAAATCCCAAAGGGTATGATCTAGGTCAAAAAACAGGTCTTTATAAGCCATCTGAAGGGTATGAATTGATAATTGAACTGCTAAATTACCATTTTGCTTGGTATCTTTATCGAGTAAAGCATGAATTTATGAATATCATTATCACAGGTGCCTCTAAAGGAATAGGATTTGCAATTGCGAATACATTTGCAGCAGCGGGACATAATTTATATCTAACTAGTAAGACTGCAGCAGATCTTGCTAAAGCAGCTGCTGAATTACAAAATAGCTATCCCGCTGTTAAAATTGAATTTGTGCATGCAGACTTATCTATTAAAGGTCAAGTGCATTGTTTTTCTGAATGGGTCTTAGCCAGAACAGTTCCCGATGTACTAGTGAATAATGCAGGATATTTTTTACCTGGTCAATTACAAGACGAAGCAGATGGACAATTAGAAGCGCAATTAAATGCCAACTTATTTTCTGCTTATCATTTAACACGTGATTTATTACCTGCAATGCTTAAAGCAAAGCAAGGCCATATTTTTAATATTTGTTCAATTGCATCTTTACAAGCTTATCCAAATGGAGGTTCTTATAGTATTTCAAAATATGCCTTACTTGGTTTTTCTGCAAACCTAAGATTGGAATTAAAAGACAAGGGTATTAAAGTGACTTCGGTTTGTCCTGGAGCTACTTATACCAATAGCTGGAAAGGTTCTGGTGTAGCTGAGGAAAGAATCATGGAAGCTGGAGATATTGCTAAGATGATTTATGCTGCAACGCAATTAAGCCCTCAGGCGGTGGTAGAAGATATTGTTTTGCGTCCGCAGTTAGGAGATTTATAATCTTTCTAATCCCTCCTCATCATCATCTTCTTTGGTCCTGTTGTTAGTAGAGGCACTTTCAATTTTATTAGTAGAAGCAAAACTTGCTCTTGCAGCTTTTGTAGCAGCTAATCTTTCGATGATGACTGCTGCGATTAATTTTGCAGCATCTTCGCTAGGATTAGATTGTAAAATTGTTTTTAACTTATTTTCAGAAACATCAATTCGGTAAAGCAGTTGAATTAGCTTATTAAAATCATTATTAATACATTCGTTGATATAAACAATCAAATCGTTTGGAGATAACTGTTCTATTTCATGTAATGCTATTTCCATTAGGAATGATTTATCTGATTTTTTCTGTTACACCTAAACTAAATAAGGCAAAGTCATATTTAGCGGGGTCCTTAGGATCTAAAGTTCGGCAATAATTGGTTAACTCGATAGCAGTTTGCCAATCTATTTGTGGACGAGTGATGAGCCCGAAACTTCTAGATACCCTAGCCACATGCACATCAATTGGAATGATTAAATCAGCTGGTTGGATGCTTTTCCATAATCCAAAATCTACACCTTGCTTGTCTTTGCGCACCATCCATCGAAGGAACATGTTTAATCTTTTACAAGTGGATCCATTTTGAGGAGAGGCGATATGTTTTTTTGTTCTATGTGGGGCATCGTCTAAAGAAAAAAAGTATTCTTTAAAATGTACTAGTCCTGCTTCTACAGTAGTTAAATGTTTACCGGTTATTTGGTCTTTAAAAAAAGCAGTCTCTAAACTTTTTTGGGTTGCATAATGCTTTTTAAAAAAGGCAATACAATAAAGCAAATCGATATCATTAAATGTTCGATGTGTAAATCCTAGTAATTTTTTGAGGTCTTTTTCTTGGTGTTGAGTACAAAATTCAAAAGGTGCATTATCCATCCGATTGAATAATTCCTTGCTCTTTTGAATTATAGTTGTTCTTATTCCCCAGGCAAAGATGGCAGCAAAAAAAGCAGCAATCTCAATGTCTTGCTGCTTTGTATATAAATGGGGTATTGCTATTGGATCTTTTTCAATAAAATCAATATGGTTATACTGTTTTACTTTTTGATCCAATAATTGTTTGATTGCTTGGTTCATTATCCAATAGCCTGTGCTAAATCTGCAATGATATCTTCTGCATCTTCAATGCCTACACTTAAGCGAATCAATCCATCTGCTAAACCATTGGCGATTCTTTGTTCACGTGGGATAGAAGCATGAGTCATGCTCGCAGGATGATTGATAAGAGATTCAACACCTCCTAAACTCTCGGCAAGTGAAAATATTTTAGTGCTTGATAAAACTTTTGTTGCGGCTTCAATGCTGTCATCTTTAAGTGTAAAGCTCATCATACCCCCAAAACCACGCATTTGCTTTTTAGCAATATCGTGGTTCGGATGGTCTGTAAACCCACACCAGTATACCTTAGCTACTTTTGGGTGTTGACGTAAATAAGCAGCTACTTTTTCGCCATTTTCACAATGACGCTGCATTCTTACATGCAATGTTTTAATCCCTCTTAAGACCAAAAAGCAATCCTGTGGTCCTGGAACGGCACCAGTACTTTTTTGAATAAAATACAATTGATCTCTTAATGCTTCATCGTTCATTATTAAACAGCCTTGAATCACATCACTATGACCCCCTAAATATTTAGTAGCAGAGTGCATCACAATGGTTGCACCTTGGTCTAGTGGATTTTGTAAATAAGGAGAAGCAAAGGTATTGTCTACACAAACAATGCAGTTGTGTTTTTTTCCAATTGTAGCAACCGCCTCAATGTCTGTAATATTCATCAATGGATTGGTTGGCGTCTCCACCCAGATCAATTTTGTTTTTGGTGTTATTGCTGCCGTAACATTTTCTGCATTTGAAGTGTCTACATAAGTAAACTTAATACCCATTTTCTCATGCACTTTTGAAAACAAACGAAAAGATCCTCCATACATATCATGTGCTGCCACCACTTCATCTCCAGGTACTAATAAACGCATCACTGCATCCGTAGCTGCTACACCGCTTGCAAAAGCCAATCCAAATTTTCCATTTTCAATCACTGCAAATGCTTCTTCTAAAGCAAAGCGGGTAGGGTTTTGACTTCTTGCATATTCATAGCCCTGATGTACTCCAGGAGCGGATTGTACGTATGTAGACGTTTGATAGATCGGTGTCATAATTGCACCTGTGCTTGGGTCGGGATGTGCTCCAGCATGGATGAATTTAGTACCTAAATTATTTTTGTGACTCATAATGTATTTTTATGGTATTGGATTGAACAAACGATTCATCTAGTTCTTAATGACTTAATTATAAAATCTGATTGCCTCTTTTAAACATTCTATACGAAAACGCTGTAGGTATAATGACCATCACGGCTGTCGCTACCATAAAACATATAAACCCAAATTTCATAGATAACACAAAAGTGGATACTGCTTGAAATAATCCACCATAGACCCAAATTTTTCCTGCAACCTTATGTGTTTCATTCCAGTTGTCTACATTTTCTAAAGTCCATGGCAATTTAAAACCTACAAAATAATTTTGTTTAAACTTGGGCATGTACCAACCTAAACCAGCAAAGGATAAGCCAATTAATGGCATTATTAATTTACCTACATTGATTTGGTCTGTATGTGTGGATGAATAGATGATCATGCTGCTTAAAATACTTAAGAAGGCAACTGTAAAGAGGGCGAAATTTTTATAGAGCTGATCGTTTTGTTCATCATATTTTTTAGGATCAATTGATTTTAAATTGGTCATCAATACATAAACAAAAAGACTCACTGCGCCCATGATACCAGGGCCAATAAAAATACTAGCTGGTCCTCCCCAGGCATCGGGCTTTCCCTCAATGTTAAAATGGGTAGGTATTTGACTTGGTAATTGAGGGTAAATTAAGCCACTATATACAAATGGGGCTCCAATCAGTAAGGTCACGATCCATGGGCCATATTTCTTTGTATCCATACGTTGAATTTGATCCTACAAGGTACAAAATTTTGCCATTTGGTGCGTTTTACTTGAATTGGGCAAATCTGCTAAAAAAAATTACTTTTGCATCAAATCAATCGACATGAGTAAAGGACCAATTTCACAGTTTATAGAGCACCATTATCGACATTTTAATGCTGCCGCTTTAGTAGATGCTGCTAAAGGTTATGAAACCCATTTATTAGAGGGTGGTAAAATGTTAGTGAGTTTGGCAGGTGCGATGAGTACTGCAGAGTTGGGGATCAGTTTAGCAGAGATGATCCGTCAAGATAAAATTGCAATCATCAGTTGTACTGGTGCCAATTTGGAGGAAGATGTAATGAACCTTGTAGCGCATAGCCACTATAAGCGTGTTCCTAACTATAGAGATTTAACACCACAGGATGAGTGGGATTTATTAGAGAACCATTATAACCGTGTTACAGATACATGTATTCCAGAAGAAGAAGCATTTAGAAGATTACAAAAACATATTGTGAAGTTCTGGAAAGAAGCAGAAGCAAAAGGAGAGCGTTATTTCCCGCATGAATTTTTATACCAAGTGGTATTGAGCGGCGAGTTAGAACAATATTATGAAATTGATCCTAAGGATAGCTGGATTGTGGCTGCTGCTAAAAAGAATATCCCTATCGTTGTTCCGGGATGGGAGGATAGTACAACAGGAAATATCTTTGCTAGCTATGTGATTAAAAATGAATTAAAGGCATCTACTGTTAAAAACGGTATCGAATACATGATCTATTTAACAGAATGGTATAGAGCAAATAGTGGTGGTAAAGGAGTAGGCTTCTTCCAAGTAGGAGGAGGTATCGCTGGTGACTTTCCAATTTGTGTTGTACCAATGATGTACCAAGATTTAGAATGGCATGATGTGCCTTTCTGGAGTTATTTCTGTCAAATTAGTGATAGTACTACTTCTTACGGATCTTACTCTGGTGCCGTTCCGAACGAAAAAATTACATGGGGTAAACTAGATATTGATACGCCTAAATTTATTGTTGAGAGTGATGCCACGATTGTTGTGCCATTGATTTTCTCTTATATATTAGGTCAGTAGAAATAAATTAGCCCTTCATAAAATGTAAGGGCTAATTTATTTCACTCTAGTGATTTTTTCGGCCCCCCCATAAACTAAGGTGCCGATTTTGTTTTACAAAAATGCCCCTTAGCAATAAGGGGCATTTTTAATTATATAGTGTAAAGGACTATCTTGTAGCAGGCATGTTCAAAGGCATATCGCGTTTTAACATCTCTTCTCTTGTTGCCATTTCCCAAGCTGTTTCAAAAATAAGTCTTGTTCTTTTTTCCATTAGATCAAAATTGATTTTCTCCACTCTATCTGTTGGTTTGTGGTAGTCTGCATGTGTTCCATTAAAGTAGAAAATTACTGGAACCCCTTTTGCTGCAAAATTATAGTGGTCGCTTCTGTAATAAAAACGGTTTGGATCTTTAGGATCATTGAATCTTCTATCCAATTCCATATTGTAATTTTTATTTACCTTATCAGTGATAGGTTGTAAATCGCTACTTAATTTATCTTCTCCAATTACATACACATAGTTCATTGAATCTCCTTTGTAAGTTGGATCGATACGACCAATCATGTCGATATTTAAATCGGCAGTTGTTTTTTCCATAGGGAAAATAGGGTGTTCGCCATAATATTTAGAGCCTAACAATCCTTTCTCTTCTCCAGAAACATTCATGAATACGATATTTCTTTTCGGGCTAAATCCTTTCTTTCTTGCTTGTGTAAATGCTTCTGCAATTGCGAGAACACCAGTTGTGCCTGACCCATCATCATCTGCGCCATAGTAGATTACACCATTCTTAACACCTTCATGATCGTAGTGACTTGTAATGAATAAATATTCATCTGACTTTTCCTTACTTGGCATGTATGCAATCACATTTGCACTTGGAATAGTAACATTTGTTCTGTCTGAAGTCCATTCTATCGCAGCAGTATATTTTCCAATTGGTAATTCTGCAAATTCTGTATCGCTGAACTCTTTTGTGCCACCTAATAAAGCTGCACCAACTGTTTTATTCACAGTCATGCTTACAAATGTATTTGTATTTGCCGCAAAAGCTAAACGACCACTTAAGCTACTTGGCATAGTAGGATTTGTTTTTGCAACATGAATGATACCAATTGCACCTAATTTTTGTGCAGCCATAGTTTCAACCATTGTTCTTTCTTTTCCTTCTGTACTAATTAATAATTTGCCTCTAACATCTAAAGTAGACTTATCATTAAAATCAGGACCTACATAGAAAAGTTCATTACTTGTAAATGTTTTTTGTGGCGCAGCACCTGCACTAATCCAGAAATCTTTGTCTAAAGTATAACTTGCGCCATTCACTTTTAAACTTGAACTTGTTACCTTATCCTGAAATAAGCTAAAAGGCATTCTATAAGAACCGGCATTACCAGGAGTAAGGTTCATTTGTTTGTACTGACCAACTAAGTAGTTAGCAGCTTTTCTTTCTCCTTCTGTTCCAGTCTCTCTACCTTGCATTTCCTCGCCTGCAATGATACTAAGGTGTTTTTTTAATCCAGCTGCAGTGATATGTTTTGCAGCGGTACTTGCATCTATTGTTTGTGCATTCACAAACCCAACACTCAAACTTAGAAGTACAATAAAAAATTTACGCATGTTGATTTATTTAAATTGAAAATATTGAATTAACTGTTATTAAAAGAATGAATGATCAAGAATTAAGAGCAACTTATTTTATCAACTCTTCCTTGGTGTCGTCCGCCTTCAAAAGCTGTTGTCATAAATGCATCAATCATTTCTATTGCAGACTCTATGCTTACAAATCTTGCAGGAACACAGATCATGTTCGCGTCATTATGTAATCTGGTTAGCTTTGCTATTTCTGTTAACCAGCATAAACCAGCTCTTACACCTGCATGCTTGTTGGCTGTTATAGCTACACCATTAGCAGAGCCGCAGAATAAAATACCAAATGCAGCTTCTCCTGTTTCTACACTAGATGCAGTAGGATGTGCAAAATCTGGATAGTCAACTGAGTCAGTATTGTAAGTTCCAAAATCCTTTACTTGGTATCCTTTTTTTTCTAGCCATTCTTTAACTTCTTGCTTATAGGCAACTCCAGCATGGTCGGCGCCCATTGCGATTGGTTTTGATGCATCAAAAACGTAAGCCATATTTTATGTTTTTATTTTATGCTTGATTATTCCCACTCTTCCTCATCTTTCTTCACCGATTTATAGGCCCACTTTGAAACAATAATACTTAATTCAAATAAGGAGTATAAAGGAATAAAGACAAGTAATTGACTATACCAATCTGGGCTAGGCGTAATAAATGCCGCAATAACTAATATGATTACTGCTGCATATTTACGCGTTTCTTTCAAAAATTTTGGAGTCACTATGCCAATTTTCGTCAATAAAAAAGCTAATACAGGCAATTCAAAAGCGATGCCACATCCTAGAATCAAATTCGTAAGATTGTCTAAATAATCAGAAAATGTTGGGATAGTTGTAATCACATTTTTTGTCCCTAATTGAAAGCTAGCTAGGAAATTAAAAGTGAATGGGCCCAAAATAAAAAATCCGAATGCGGCCCCAAGAAAAAAGAAGAAGGATACCCAGAAAATCATGAAACGTGTATTCCTTAATTCATTCTCTTTTAAAGCCGGTTTTATAAATGACCAAAATTGATAAAATATGAATGGGAATGCTGTAATTATTCCCCCTACTATGGCCATACTAATACTACTTAAAAATTGACCACCAAAGGAAGTACTTTGCATTGTCACTTTAACAGCAGGCATACATAATGCATCTCCTAAATGTGCCCAATGGCTAAACTCACAAAATTTACGATAGGTAATAAAATCTGGCTGAATAGGTCCTGTAATAATATTGTCCATGACCCAGTCTCTCTTGATAAAAATAACCACCGCCATCACCAAAATAGATGCGGCTGACCTAACAATAGTGCCCCTTAGTACCTCAAGATGATCGATAAACGACATCTCTGAACCATCTTTGGGGTTTAAACGATTAAATAACGCCATGGAGTGTTTGAATGAAGACTAAAGTTAAGGCTTCTAGTGGAAAATTAAGGCCTAAAACTAAAAAATAGTACTAGTGGATGATCAGCTTTACTTTCTCAATCCTAGTATCACTCACCATGAGTATTTCCGCGTCAAAATGACTTAAATGAATCACTTCTCTTACTTTAGGAATGGCTTCGTGTTTATGAATTAAATACCCACTTAAGGTCTCTGCATTGTCTGCGGCAAAATCGATCCCATATTTTTCATAGATATAGTCTAATTCTAATCTGCCACTAAACACATATTCGTTCTCTGATATCTTTTTCTCTAAAAATTCTTGTTCATCATATTCATCATTGATTTCTCCAAAAATTTCTTCCAATACATCTTCCATTGTTACAATACCTGCTGTGCCACCATATTCGTCCACAACCCATGCAATACTTTTTCTCTTTTTTGAAAACAGGTTGATTAGATCTGCCGCATTCATACTTTCTGTCACCAATAGGATAGGGTGGAGTATTGCTTTAATATCTTTTGGCTTTTTGAATAAATCGAGTTGATGAATATAGCCAACTATATTATCCAATGTATCATTATAAACAATCAGTTTACTTAATTTGGTTTCAATAAAAAGTGCTTTTACTTCCTCCAAATCTGTTTGAATTTCAACCCCCACAATCTCCGTCCTTGGAACCAAACATTTTCGGACTTTGATATCTGGCAAGCTCAAAGCATTTTCAAATAAGTCGGTATTCAGCTCTTGTTGTTCTTGATGTGCATTTGTCTGCTGTATAAAATGAGCCAAATCTACTTTCGTAAATGCTTCTTTTTTATACACCATCTTTACTTGTAAAATATTACTCAATACCCATTGTGCCGTATTGACTAGAACTACTGTCAATGGCTTGAATAAGATATGAAAGAACTGTGCCAAAGGAGCGAAAGTATTGATCATTGATGCCGCCCTTGCCTTAAAAATAGCTTTAGGAACAAGCTCGCCAATAAACAAAATCACCAAGGTTGATACAAATGTATTTCCAAATAAAATGGCGCCCTCTCCCAAGCCTAATTTGCTCCAAATATGTGTGTGTAATAATTCTTCAAATAAAATACCAAACACCACCAGCGAAATATTTAAACCAATCAAGCAGGTGCCAATAAATTGTGTTGGGGCTTCAAGAAAGCCAGCAATAATTTTGCCAGATCTACTTCCTTGTTTTTTCTTTAATTCCAAACTAAGACGATTCGCGCTTACGAATCCAATTTCATAACCAGAGAAAAAACCTATTAAAACAATTGAAGCGATGATGGCGAAAATCATATTTTATTTTTAAGTGAAAAATCGGGCATTACCATTCTGGTAAAACTGGTTTAGTTTCAATAATGCCCTCTATTTGTTCCATGATCTCTGGTGTCAAAAGTGTAGCGGTTTCTAGTGCAGTTAAATTTTCTAACAATTGCGTTTTATTGGTAGCGCCTAAAATTGCAGTAGATACATTTGGATTTTTAATACACCATGCAATGCTTAAAGAGGCTGTGCTTACTTTTAAAGCTTTTGCTAACGCGCCTAGTTGTTGTACTTTGGCAATTTTATCCTGCATTAACATCCTGTCTCTTAACCATTCATATCCTTCGATTTGCATTCTTGATCCTTCTGGTATGCCGTCATTGTACTTACCAGTTAATAAACCAGAAGCCAAAGGGCTCCAGATGGTGGTACCCATTCCCACATTTTTAAAAATCTCTACAAATTCATTTTCCATTTTATTGCGCTCAAACATATTGTATTGAGGTTGCTCCATCGATGGTCCAATCAGTCTATACTTTTCTGCAATTCTATGGGCCTCCATGATTTCAACACCGCTCCATTCACTTGTTCCCCAATAAAGAATCTTTCCCTGTTGTATTAAGGTGTTCATAGTTTGAACCACTTCTTCGATAGGGGTTGATTTGTCGGGACGATGACAAAAATATAAATCTAAATAATCAGTTTGTAATCTTTGCAATGCTTCATTACAAGCTTCAGTTAAGTGCTTTCTACTTAAACCTGTTTGGTTTGGTTTATTTGCTTTTCCTCTCCATCCAAAATAGGCTTTTGAAGATAGTACGATAGAGGTTCTGTCCCATTTTTTTTGACTTAAAACCCTGCCCATCATCTTTTCACTTTCACCAGCAGCGTATACTTCTGCGTTGTCAAAAAAGTTCACACCTGCGTCATAAGCGATACCCATTAATTCGTCCGCAATACGATCGTCAATTTGCTTGTGGAATGTCACCCAACTCCCGAAACTTAATGTGCTTAATTGTAGGCCTGTTTTGCCCATTTTTCTATATTCCATCTGCTTAATTTTAAGGATTCAAACTACTGCTATCTTGAATGATGGCATAGCTATTTGGTTGTGGCTTAAAGATACGAATGTCTGTTAAATTCTGATTGGCTTCTAAGCCCTTACCGTAAATCTTTGCAAGGGGACTATGTTGCTTTACAACCACGTCCTGTTCGGTGTAAAATCTACCTGAATTTTGATCCCAATACATTTCTTTACACCATAATGTATCCCCAAGCGTATTGAAAATAATGACATCTTCCTTTAAGAATACGATATTTTCTGCCTCTTTATATTTTGCATATTTAGCTGAAAGTTGACTTTCAATTTGATCTATGTCTTTGTAAAAATCAACATGAATTGAATTCGGAAACTCAATCATTTTACTACTATCAATTAAATATCGGTTCATTAATGGTGCTGTTAATTTCGCACCTAATTTACCGTCGTTGCTCACAAAAATTGCCACATCTTTTCCTACATCAATCCCTCCACTCCTTGCTCCTAAGGCTTTTACAGCATCCACATCATTTTCGCAAGAGGTCATAAAAAAGCAGCTACTTATACAAGCAACTGCTATTTTCAATATTTTATTCAATGATTGATTAATCATATTTACGTTTATTAAACCATACGTCGCTTAGACTATAACCCACTGTAAATTGAACAAAGTTCTCTTTGAAATTAGAAGAAGCACCTGTTCTTTGTCCCATCTGTAAAGCCAAGTTCAATAATGTGAATTGATAGTCATATGAACGATACTTTCTAATTGGCAAGCCCAATCCCATTGTAAGACCATTTGATCTTAATCCATTATTATTGATATTGATGTAGTCGTTACCTGTAAATAGGCCAAAACGATACGTAACTGTTGACCAGTAGCTTTCAAAGGCAAATGGATTTGGACATAATTGAGCTCCAAAACGTAACATAGTCGCATTGCGAACTTGGTCTGTTGCACCATAAAATCTATAACCATCTTTCCAGTTCGATTGGTTTAATTCTATGCCTAATACCCACTGATCAAAGCTTCCTCTTACAGTTGTTATTTTTTTATGTAAACCTATACCGGCTGTAATAAAGCTAGGTAATTCAATATTGCCACTGATGTCCTTTTGGTAAAGTGCCGTATCAACTGCGATTTCTTCAGAAGTCGTAAAAGTTCCTGTAGATCTTATGATATCTTGTTTGCCTTTTAATTTTTGGTCAAGTGTGTAAGTTGCACCATAACTAAGACTATACTCGGTTTTATCTTTTGTCACAGAATTTGTAGAACTAGATAAAGGAAACTCGCCCTGTAAACCAAGATTTAAAAAAGCACCACCAAATGTTGTATTGGTACTAGATAAAGACTGATAAAAATAAGAGGAGTCACTATTGTATAAAATTGCTTTAACAACATCTATTTTCTTTCTTCCTAAATTATAACCTGTGTTCATACCTATGCTAAGGTATTTCCAGCTTTTACCAACACCAAAGAACACTTGATTGATTCCACCTTCGCCTTTATAATTACTGTATATTGAATCGCCGATACTTGGAGAAAATTCAAAATCGTTCACAGAATAATTGATTTGTGTAAGAGGTCTTAAGCCAAATGCAAATCCAATTTTTTTCGCTTTACTAATTGGCACACCCACTACGATATAGTTTGGTATTAAGTAGGTTGATTTTTCTTTTGCAGCAGGTGTTGTTCTTTTAAGAATATTATTTGTCAAGTTCATGCCAATATCAAAGGTGGTCATATAGATACCGCCATAAGATGCTGGGTTATTAAAATTGATACTTTGTCCAAAAGCGCCATTCATCGTTGGGGTATAGGCTGCTGTTAATCCACCCATTCCTTGATTGGCCGCATTTTGACTATTGTATACTTCATTACCTACACCAAATCTTGAAAACGGGGAATTGATCTGCGCCTTTAAAGGGGCTATAAAACAGAAAAGTCCAATGAAAGGGGTTAGCCTAAGAATTTTTTTCACTAATCGCATATAGTCCTTTATATATTAAATTTTGATCCGCAAATATCCTTCTTTTTAAGTGAGGTACAAAATAACTAAGGTCTCCACCGGTTAATAGGGCGTTAAATTTGCTGTATTTGGCCTCATATGCACCAATTATGCCATCAATTTCGGCTGCCATGCCCAAAATCACCCCAGAAAGTAGGTTTGTTTTGGTGTCATAGCCAACTAAGCCAAAGCTTGGAGCAGGCTGGATTAAGGGCAAAAGAGCGGTTAAATCATTCATTGACTTAAAACGCATTTGCATGCCTGGCGATATACCCCCTCCTAAAAATTGTCCTCTATTGTTGACAAAATTATAAGTGATGCATGAGCCAAGAGAGATGACAAGATTGTGTTGTTTTGGGAAAAGATCCACTGCAGCAGCAACTAGACCAAGGCGATCCGCCCCAATTGTCTCAGGCTTGCCAACTGGCGTTGTGAAATTCAATTTGGTTTGTGGTCCCAATAAATGGAATGATCCATATTGACTCAGCTGACTTTCTATCTGCTTGTCGTGGTGAATGACAGATGAAAGCAAGGTTTTCGCAGGCTGGTATTGATCCAATATTTTTTGAATAGATGCGGGGCTGCTATCTTCAAGAATTTCCATTTTTTCCAAATGGTTGCCTTTAAAAATTGCTGCCTTTAATCGGGTGTTGCCAAAATCAAAACAAATAGTTGTAGACATAATCATATTCGTGCTTCAAAATTAACCGCTTTCAATCAAACTTTAAGTAAAACAATAGGCAAGTTGCAAAAGATTTCGGTTATTTGAAGAACAAAACAATGAATATGAAGGTTGCCGGGTTTACAATTATTAAAAATGCAGTCATAAACGACTTTCCAATCCTAGAAGCGATAAGATCTATATTACCAGTAGTGGACGAAATGATTGTTTTAATTGGTGATTCAACAGATGAAACGATTGCCTTAATAGAATCTATTGGTGACCCAAAAGTTAAAATTCACCATTCAGTTTGGAATAAGGATTTAAGAAAAGGCGGTGTTGTTTTAGCAGATGAAACCAACAAGGCTTTTCAATTAATTGATGACAGTTTTGATTGGGCATTCTATATACAAGGGGATGAAGTAGTGCATGAAAAATACCATCCATCAATACTTGCAGCTTGTGAAAAATACAAGGATGACCAAGAAGTTGAAGGCTTGTTATTTAAGTACAAACATTTTTATGGCACTTATGATTTTGTTGGTGATAGCAGAAAATGGTACGCCCATGAAATAAGAATCATTAAAAATAACAAAGCAATTAGTGCATATCGTGACGCCCAAGGATTTAGATTAGGAAATAAAAAGTTAAACGTTGCAGCGATAGATGCTAGTATATACCATTATGGTTGGGTGAAAAGCCCTGAACAAATGCGTAAGAAGCAAAAAGAAACAGCCATGTTTTGGAATGATGACACACAACTAGAAAAAATAAAAGCCAGTCCTGATTATTATGATTTTTCTGGCTATGATTCTCTAGAACGTTTTACAGGTACACATCCTAATGTCATGCTTGATCGTATTGAAAAGAAAAATTGGATTATTGATATAGACGTTACAAAAAAGAAATTTTCATTGAAAAATTTAGTTTTGTATTATTTCGAAAAATTAACAGGTATTCGACTTTTTGATTATAAGAATTATAAAATCATTCGTCACTAGATGTTTGCTATAGAAAATTTGAAAAAAGAGGTTGCTGAAGGCAATTTTATAGCTGTCGCAAGAGTTATTTCTTTGATAGAAAATGAAGCTGTTGGGGTCGATGAACTTTTGTCTACTATAACCCCATCGAGTGTGCCAGTAATTGGTATTACAGGTCCTCCGGGAGCAGGTAAAAGCACATTAATTTCGGCTTTAATTGGTCATTATACTTTACAAAATAAAAGAGTTGCTGTTATTTCTGTTGATCCTTCCTCCGTCAAACACAAGGGGGCTTTATTGGGTGATAGAATTAGAATGAAAGATTGGTACTTGCATCCATCTGTTTATATTAGATCACTTGCTTCCAGGTTGCATTTAGGTGGATTAGTTAAATCAATCAACAAGATCACTCAATTTTTGAAGTCTGTTGGATTTGATATTGTTATTTTAGAAACTGTTGGTGTTGGTCAGTCAGAGGTAGAAGTAGCTTCTGTAGCAGATGTAACATTATTGGTTTTGGTGCCAGAAGCAGGGGATGATATTCAAATGATGAAATCGGGTTTATTTGAAGTGGCTAATATTTTTGTTGTCAATAAATCTGACAGAGCGGATGCTAAAAAATTCCTCTCACATTTAACACATTCTTTGAATGACAGAATACAAGCTGGTGAAAAAGTGGGCATTGTTGAAACTGTCGCTAATACAGGCGTAGGAATAGAAGCATTAGATGTTTGTATAAACAGTTTTTTAAATCAATAAAATAAAAGCATGGCTAATTCTTCGAAATTCAAAAGCTTTATTGATAAGATTTTAGAAAACAACAATCGAGTAGCTATCATTTGGTTTGGCTTAGTTTTTCTAACGCTACTTGGTGCGGTTTTGAATCATTCCTACAATAATTTCATCATTTTTAAGCAGTCTTTTTTTCATCTTCAACAGGAATTGAATTTGTATAGTGTATATCCTGCTGAATATTGGGATCATTATTATTACAGTCCCACATTTGCCATTTTAGTAACACCTTTTACAATACTACCTTCTATTGTAGGACCATTTGCATGGGGACTATTTGATGCTGGTGTATTGTATTATGCAATTAGACAATTACCAATAAAGTCCATTTATCAAAATGGCATATTGCTTTTATCTGTCCACGAAATGATGAATGCGAGTGCCAATTTGCAAAGCAATGGATTGATTGCGGCGTCCATCATCCTTTCCTTCGTTTATCTAATAAAACAAAAAGAGCATGGCGCAACATTGTCATTATTACTTGGCTTTTTTATTAAATTATATGGCATAGTAGGACTTGCCTTTTTCTTTTTTAGCAAACAAAAGAGCAAGTATGTGCTTTATTTTATTATGTGGACCATTATTTTGGTGCTACTTCCACTATTGATTACAAGTCCGGCATTTCTAATGCAATCCTATCAAGACTGGCTGACAAGCTTATCGCTAAAATCTAATTTTGATTTGACAGTTGACATGTACAAAAACATGGTTGACGTATCGCTGCAAGGCATGGTAAAAAGGGTCTTTAACTTACCTACACTGAATAAACTTTATTTTATTATTCCAGGATTGATTTTATTAGCTTCACAGTATACCAAAATAAAATATTTTAACCACTTGGTTTATCAGCTTTACATCTTATGCTCTGTCATGTTGTTTGTAATTGTATTTAATACAGGATCGGAATCGCCAACTTATATCATTGGTGTTGTACCCATTTGTTTATGGTATGTATTACAGCCAAAAACTACTTTTGTAAACACGGCATTTATAATTGCAATCTTCTTTTCAAGCTTATCGTATTCCGACTTGTTTACGCCTTGGCTTAGAATACATATCATGATCCCTTATGCATTAAAAGTGGTTGGTTGTTTTTTAATTTGGGTGATTATTTTAATTCAAATTCACACCAACCAATTTTTGAAAATTGATCACAATAAACTTATTGCATAAATGCATACACTATCTGTTGTTATCATAACTTATAATGAGGAAAAGCATATTGGTAAATGTTTAGATAGTCTTAAGCGAGTTGCCGATGAAATCATTATTGTGGACTCCTTCTCAAGCGATGCCACTCTTGATATTTGCAACCGTTATGAAGTAAAGCTGCATCAAAATAAATTCTCCGATTTTTCTAGTCAAAGAAACTTAGCTATGTCAATGGCATCAATGTCTCATATTTTATTCATAGACGCTGACGAGGTTTTAAGCGAGGAGCTTGTAGACGAGATTAGTAAACTTAAACAAGCCGGCTTTAAAAATCAGGTCTATACCCTCAATAGAATCACTAATTTTTGTGGGAAATGGATCAAACATGGCATGTGGTACCCTGATAAAATTCAAAGACTAGTTCAAAGAGGTATTGGGAAATGGACTGGAGAAGTGCATGAAAATTTAACCTTTGATACAAGTCCAACTAAAGGATCCATCAAGGGTCATTTATTACATTATAGTTACGATTCGGTGGGGCAATTGGTAGACAAGCTAGAAAAATATACGACCATTCAGTCTAAACAAATGTTTAATCAAAAGAAGAAAGCAACCTGGATAAAAATGTATATCAATCCTGTTTGGGCTTTTATAAGTGGCTATTTTATTAAACTAGGATTTCTTGATGGTTGGCAGGGCATTATCATTCAATATTCAATTGCGTATCAAACCAAGAGAAAGTATAGTAAGTTGAAAAAACTTTGGAGCCAGGGTAGTTGAAAATGACCCCTTTATTTAGTTTAGCCTTTTTCGTTTTTCCACCATCTGTAAGCGACATAACCCATGATTCCAAAAGGCATAGCAGCTAAGTAAAGAATGCCCACGTTAAACCCCTTCCCAGCTTCTTCACCAATCTGCGCTGCTGTTTTAGTACAAATAGAGCATTGTGCATTTACGACTAAGCATAGGAGCTGAAATGTAATAAGTAAGTAGATGCTTTTCATAGTACAAAATTAGGCATAAAAAACCCCGAATAATCGGGGGAATCTATTTTTTAATGGAATTAAGCTTTTGCCTTAGGAGCTGCTGCTTTAACACCTCTTGTTTTGTGTGGTCTGCTTTTACCAAAAGAACCTAAAAAGCGCTTTCCTTTTGCTGTTTTTTTATCTCCTCTACCCATGATATTATAATTTTTAAATTGTGATTGGAGCACAAATATAAAAAAACCCTCTGAATAAATGATTATCCGAGGGTTTTTATTCAAATTAATTTGAGATTACAACTTACCGCTCAATTCTTTACCAGCCTTGAAACGTGCAACCTTCTTAGCTTTAATTTTGATAGTCTCACCAGTTTGTGGGTTACGACCAGTTCTTGCAGCACGCTTAGATACTGAGAAAGTACCAAAACCTACTAAAGTTACTTTGTCACCTTTTTTCAAAGATTTAGTTACTGCTTCGATAAAAGCGTCTAAAGCTGCATTAGCTTGTGTTTTTGGACAATCAACTGCGTCAGCGATGTGTGCGATCAATTCTGCTTTGTTCATAGATGTGTTTTTTATAGTTTTAAACGATAAGACAAATTTATTGGGTTTTATGAAACGAAAAAATATTTTGACCTTTTTTTTAATTTTTATTTTTCCACCAAAACCCTTAAATAGTAAGGATTTCCGCCTAAATGTCGAGGGCAAAATTGCAGGTCCAATTTTTCGCTAATTTCTGAAAGCCTTTATTCTATTGAATTACAGCCATTTATTTGTTTAAAATGAAGCCTGGATTGGGTTTTGGGGAGTCAGCTATCCACAATCAATTCACAATTTTCATGCTTGTATTGAAGTGAAAACACTGTTCACCCCACTGGGTTGAAATGCTCAAAAGCACAGATTCTGCATGTTTTTCTTGAAAATTAGACAAGTCAGCAGCCGAATTACTAAATAATTGAAGGGTATAAGTAGGTGGCTGATCGTCTGTAAGGTCTAATTGATAGAGTTGGTGATTGATAAAACAACTTGTAGCAATACAACTAGGAATAAAATGTTCTTTTACCCAAACCAACCAATTGCTTTCAATTGCAGGGTCTACTTGAAAACTAATATTTGATACAAACATGTTTTACTTTTTTATTTCTACAACGATTGGGCAATGGTCGCTATGCTTTACATCAGGTAATATAAAAGCATCTTTGATTTTTGTAGCCAATGGTTTTGTAGTACAAAGATAATCAATTCTCCATCCTTTATTTTGAAGTCTAACCGAAGGAAATCGTTGACTCCACCATGAATAAGCTCCAATCATATCTGCATGAATATGTCTGAAACTATCCACCCAATCACTTGCAATTAATTGATCCATCCAAGCTCTTTCTTCAGGTAAAAATCCAGATGATTTTTTATTTCCTTTAGGATCATGAATATCAATTTCTTTGTGGGCAATATTATAATCACCTGCGACAATAATATTTGGCCTTTCTTTTTTTAATGCTTCAATCCAAACATAAAATTCTTCTAACCATTGGTACTTATAAGTTTGTCTAAGGTCACCACTTGTTCCAGAAGGGAAATAAGCATTGATGATGGTTAGGTCTCCAAAGTCGGCCCTTATAACACGCCCTTCTGAATCACTCATAGGATGACCGGTACCTTGTACAACGAGATTTGGTTTTTGTTTGCTAAAAATTGCAACGCCACTGTAGCCTTTTTTCTCTGCCGGAAACCATGCTATATGATAGCCTAAGTCTGTTAAAAGGGTTAAATCAATATCAGTACTACTTGCTTTTGTTTCTTGCACACAGAGTATATCAACAGGGTATTCTTTAAGCCATTCAATTAAACCTTTTTTAATGGCTGCTCTAATGCCATTCAAATTATAACTTACTACACGCATGTTTATTGATTTGGTGATTGAAAGATTTCACTATAAGCAATCATTAGTAAGAGTGTAGATAGTGTATTTTGATTTATCTGTTCAATCGGAATTAAATTGGTGGGCTTCTTGCTTCCTTGTGCTATTAAAATGACTACATTATTTAAATAGATCACTTTAACATTTATATCCTCGTTGAATAGGATTTTAAATGTATCCTTTCCTATATTTCCTTCAATTGATTTAGAAAACAGAATTGGTCCCTTAGGGTAAGCACTATTCAATTTAAAAATTGAGCTTGAATCAACCCCATTATATACTTGATTTGAGTTATAAACCCATGTCTTATTGACTGGTTGTTCTACTACTTTAAATTTGCCAATTAAGCTGGTGTCAGCAAATATCTTGTGTATGCTGTCTGGTAAAAATCTTATAGGAGGAACTGCGCGTAATTCTGGGTCAATAAATGGGTTGAATTCTATATACGCTTCTAGTGAATAATCTTTATTATCCTTTACATTTCTTAAAGGTTGAACTGCCTGATAATACTCTTTGAATAGGGTGCTATTACGTTTTTTGATTTCTGGTAAAACAGCATAAAATGGATTATTGATTGATTTGTCTTTTAAATCAATCTTATTCATAATTGCATTAGGTATTCTTAGTAGATTATTTGTTTTATCATTAACGAACTTTAGAAATCCTTTACTTGTATCAACACTAATTCTTTGTTTTGATTGCAACATTGGCATGAAGAAATTGTCTGTTGCAAAACTCGTTGAGACTTTTGCTTCTATATATTCAAGCTCTGTTCCTGCTTCATTGAAAAAATTCACCCCTGAAATTAAGGCTTTAAAAATGTTTTTAGGTGTGGTAACAGGGATATTGATAGGGTAACCAACACCTTGATAATCCAATGGAATCATGCCCATTAAAACTGTTTTTTGAAATACAGGTGTTTTCTTTTCATCTAAAATGGTACAAGTCAAAAACCAAGTGGACTCGATGCTATCTTTTTTAGGAATCGTTATTTTGACCATTTCATTCCTGTAGGTTTGCTCAGGCAATAATTCATATATTTCTAAGTAAGCATGATAAGCAACATTTTTACTTTTTGACCAATCGATGACCAGTTTTCCAATTTGATTTGGCTTAGTTAAAATTTTAATATTCGGATCATAGCTTGTATCTCTCAGTAATTGTAATCTATTAAAAAGGCCTGTATCTAATGCATTTGCAAATGCCTGAATTTGAGTTTTGTTTGGCTGCCAATAATTTCCATCTGGACTGATACTTGAATACATCTGCACTTGCTCAAGCACCACTTGATTGGATTGGCTAAATGCAAATTGTGTAATTGACAATGCAAATAGTAAACTAAAAATATAGATGCTTTTTTTCATTCAGTAGTGTCAAGTTAGGTAGTCAAATTTAGTTGATTTGACCATTTAATACCTATTTTATTCTAACTTCATGTTAATTAATTTGAAATATAATTTATGCAATTAGCAGACAAAACGCCACACAAAAGAAGGATTATACCTGCGTCTAAAAATTTTGAATTAGATGGGCCAAAGCCAAGAATAAATGAATTTAAATTTGCTGTACAAATATTCTTTGAATTCATCAAAGGGTTTAGGGCCTTACATTTTGTAGGACCATGCATTACAGTATTCGGTTCGGCAAGGTTCAAAGAGGATCATCCTTATTATGATCAAGCAAGAAAGATCGGCCAAAAAATAGCAGAATTGGGATTTGTAACCATGACAGGGGGAGGGCCAGGCATCATGGAAGCAGCAAATAGAGGGGCTTTTGAAAATGGAGGTAAATCAATTGGTTGTAATATTAAGTTGCCTTTTGAACAAGAGCCTAATCCATATGTTCAAAAGTCAATCACTTTTAATTTTTTCTTTATTAGAAAAGTTTTACTTGTTAAATATTCTTATGCTTTTATAATTATGCCAGGTGGATTTGGAACACAGGATGAATTTTTTGAAACACTAACACTTGCACAAACTAAAGTCATTAATGACTTCCCAATAGTGGTGATGGGCAAGGAATACCACGCCCCTTTTATGCATTGGATGGATCATATGATAGCAGCGGGGACTATTTCTCCAGAAGATAAAAACTTTATTCTATTTACAGATAGCTGCGATGAAGCCATCGAACACATTAGTAAGTATGTTCGAAAAAATTATGTAGTAAAACCTAGAAAAAGACTCTGGTGGTTATTTGAAAGAATTTAGTCAATCACAGGTTGAAGCCATTTTGTAATGTATTCCATAGATTGTTTTTTCCTTTTCGCATAATCTACCACTTGATCTTGCTGAATTTTTCCTAGTCCAAAGTACTGGCTTTGTGGATTTGCAAAGTACCAACCACATACACTTGACGCAGGATACATTGCAAGACTTTCTGTTAAGCTAATACCTGTGTGTTGTTCAGCATTCAATAAATTAAATAAAGTATATTTTTCAGTATGGTCTGGACAAGCTGGATAGCCAGGCGCAGGACGAATGCCCACATAGTTTTCTTGAATCAAAGCTTCATTATCTAATTGTTCGTCTTTTGCATAACCCCAATAATCCCTTCTAGTTTTAGCATGTAAGTATTCTGCAAATGCTTCCGCTAATCTATCTGCAAGTGCCTGTAAGATAATTTTATTGTAATCGTCTAAATTGTCTTCAAATGCTTTGATGTGTTTTTCAATTCCATGTATCGTCACAGCAAAAGCCCCTATATAATCTGCTTTATTTTCTATTGCAGGACAAATAAAGTCCGCTAAGGAGAAGTTGGGTTGACCTGCTGCCTTCTTCGCTTGTTGTCTTAAGAAATGTAATTCCACATTCGATTGATCATTCTTTACAGTGATGTCATCACCTTTAGAAGATGCTTCCCAGAAACCAACTGCCCCTTTTGCCGTTAACCAATTTTCTTCGATAATTTTCTTTAATAACGCTTGAGCATCTTGGTATAATTTACTTGCTACTTCACCCACTACATTATCTGTTAAGATGGCTGGAAAATTACCATGTAATTCCCAAGCGATAAAGAATGGTTTCCAATCAATATAATCGACCAAAACAGATAAGTCAGTTATTTCAATGGCTTTGTTGCCTGTGAAACTTGGTTTTGTTGCCTCAAAACGAGTCCAATCAATCGCTACTTTATTTTCTAAAGCAGCGGCATAAGGAATACTTTGCTTGACTGTTTTTTTATTGTCAAAGTCGGCTTTTAATTGTGTGTAAGCTTGTTCTAATTCTGCTAAAAATGGCTTTTTTGTTTCTTTGTTCAATAATGAACCTGCTACAGTTACACTTCTGGATGCATCTAAAACGTGTATTACACCATCATTGTATTCTGGTGCTATTTTTACTGCCGTGTGCATTCTAGAAGTTGTTGCACCTCCAATCATTAATGGAATTGTCATCCCGCGACGTTTCATTTCCTTTGCGATGTATACCATCTCGTCTAATGATGGTGTAATTAATCCACTTAATCCAATAATGTCTACTTGGTGTTTTTCTGCTTCTGCAAGAATTTTGTCTGCAGGCACCATCACGCCAATATCTATAATTTCATAACCATTACAGCCTAATACCACACCCACAATATTTTTTCCAATATCATGTACATCTCCTTTTACTGTCGCTAATAAAATTTTAGCTGGCCCCTTTGTTTCGCCATTAGGATCCGAAGAAATATTTTTTAATCTTTCTTTTTCTGCTTCAATATAGGGTGTCAAAACAGCCACACTTTTTTTCATTACCCTAGCACTCTTTACTACCTGAGGCAAGAACATTTTACCTGCGCCAAAAAGATCACCCACCTGATTCATGCCGGCCATTAATGGACCTTCTATCACTTCTAGGGGTGCACTATATTGCAATCTTGCTTCTTCCGTATCTGCGTCAATAAAATCAGTAATACCATTGATTAATGAATGCGCTAATCTTTCTTCTACTGTCCCAGAGCGCCATGCTAATTTTTTACTATTTGCATCTGCCACTTGTCCTGCATCTTCCCCTTTTGCTTTCAAGGCATCTGCATATTGAATCAAGGCTTCTGTTGCTTGGTTATCATCGTTGTTTTGATTCAAGATTACATCCTCGCATAATTGCTTTAATTCGGGTTCAATTTCATCGTATACTATTAATTGACCTGCATTCACAATGCCCATATCCATTCCAGCTTTTACAGCATGGTACAAGAATACAGCATGGATTGCTTCTCTTACTGCATCATTTCCTCTAAAGGAGAAAGATACATTCGATACGCCACCACTTACCTTAGCTAAAGGCATTAATCTCTTAATTTCTCTTGTAGCTTCAATAAAGTCTACCGCATAATTATTATGCTCTTCGATACCTGTCGCTACCGCAAAAATATTTGGATCAAAAATGATATCTTCTGGATCAAATCCAACTTGTTCTACTAATATTTTATAAGCGCGCGCACATATTTCTACTTTTCTTGCTTTGGTATCTGCTTGTCCCACTTCATCAAAAGCCATGACAATGACAGCAGCGCCATATGCTTTGCAAATATGAGCTTGTTCAATGAATTTCGCTTCACCCTCTTTCATGGAGATAGAGTTCACAATACATTTTCCTTGAACACATTTTAATCCAGCTTCTATGATTTCAAATTTAGAACTATCAATCATGATTGGAATTTTTGCAATGTCAGGTTCGCTTTGCAATAAATTCAAATAGGTTGTCATTGCTTTTACGCCCTCTAGCAATGCGTCATCCATATTGATATCAATAATCTGTGCACCATTTTCCACTTGCTGACGTGCCACAGACAATGCCTCTTCGTATTTATTTTCTTTAATTAAACGCGCGAATTTTTTAGATCCTGTGACATTGGTTCTTTCTCCTACGTTCACAAAATTCGTTTCCGGACGAATCACTAATGGTTCTAATCCTGCTAATCTTAAATAAGGCTTTATATGTATTATTTGATCACTCATAATCTTAGATTGTTTTGTCTACAATTGGTAGGGTTCTTGGCTGAATAGTACGTACATGATCCGCCATATGTTTAATATGGTCTGGTGTGGTACCGCAGCATCCGCCAACAATATTGACGAATTTATTTTTGGCCCATTCTTCTATAAAGTGAGCAGTTTGGTGTGGTGCTTCATCATATTCGCCCATTGCATTTGGAAGTCCTGCATTAGGATAAGCAGATGTATAACAAGTTGCAATTTGTGAAAGCTCTTCAATATGCGCACGCATTTCCTGTGCACCTAATGCGCAATTTAATCCTACACTTAATGGTTTTGCGTGTGCTACTGAGGTATAAAATGCTTCTAAAGTTTGTCCGCTTAAAGTCCTACCTGATGCATCTGTGATAGTTCCACTAATCATGATTGGTAATTCTGGTTTTCCAATCTTTCTAAAATATTCTTTAATTGCAAAAATGGCAGCTTTGGCATTTAGTGTATCAAAAATTGTTTCTACCAATAAAACATCTACACCTCCATCTACTAAACCTCTTATTTGTTCTGTGTATGCTTCCACTACTTCATCAAAAGTTACTGCTCTGAAACCAGGATTATTTACATCTGGTGAAAGACTCAATGTTTTATTCAAAGGACCGATAGACCCTGCAATAAATTTATCCGTAGTTTCAGGATATTTTGCTTTGTATTGGTCAATTGCAGCACGCACACATTTTGCTGCAGCTACATTTAATTCATAAGCCAATTCTTGCATGTCATAATCTGCCATTGCAATAGAAGTACTACTGAATGTATTTGTTTCAATAATATCTGCACCTGCTTCGAGGTATTCTAAATGTATGCCTGTGATGATACTAGGTTGGGTAATACATAAAAGGTCATTATTACCTTTTACATCCGAATGCCAATTGGCAAATCTTGTTCCACGGTAATCCTCTTCCGTTAATTTATGACGTTGAATCATCGTGCCCATGGCACCATCAATCACTAAAATTCGTTCTTGTAAAGCTTCTTTAATTGACATAATACTACATTAATATTTATGCAGCATCCAAACGGAAAAGAAGTAGGGGGGCGATAAGTGTACCGTTTATTAGTTCTTTTCTCCTTTCGGATGGCAGGTTGAACAATAAACAAATCCTCCTGCTGTTGCGGGGCAAAGGTAATACAGTATTAGATGCCCTCCAAAATTATACTAGACAGTTATTTAAACCTTATTGATAGCTAGCAACGACTTCAACATCCACTTTATCTGCTACCATCTTGATTAGTAGGCCTCCAATACCAAAATCCTTCAATGTAACTGTAAATTTAGCGGTGGCTTTGGGCTGACCTTTAATAATTTCAATGAACCCATTGGTTTGGATTGCTTTATTCACTCCATGTACCTGCATATTGCCTTTCACAGTGACTGGATATTTGCCATCTTTTGCAAAGTTGACCGTTGAGATATTGGTGATTTGTCCATTGAAAAAGCCACGAGGAAATTTATCAGATTCAACATATTCTTTGTTAAAATGCTCCTGCATGGTTTCCCATTCAAAAGAAAAGTCTTTCATGAGCATAATGAAACTCAATTTGCCATTGGGTTCTAGACGACTAACCGCTTTATTATTTGTTGCGTCAATATCATTATCGTCTACAGCAATGAAACGAACTTTGGCTGTTTTTGTACTGTACACTTTTTGAGCATCTACTTGATTAAGTGCAAGAAATGCAATGAAGAAGCTAATTAGTCTAATGCGCATAATTCAATGTTTAAACATCAAAAATAAATAAAAGTCTTTGAATGAACAAGTTTTATGTTTCGGCATAAAATTGATCCGATGCATAGTATTTGTTATAATTGAATAACAATCTTACTTGATGTATTGTTGTATCGGTTGTCGATTGGAGATACTTTTTCCCAAAGTCATTTCGTCTGCATATTCAAGCTCTCCGCCAAATGCTATACCTCTTGCGATAGTGGTGACTTTACATGCATTCCCAGACATTTTCTTTTGTATATAATAGATAGTTGTATCCCCTTGTATGGTCGGGTTTAATGCAAAAATCAATTCTGTTACTTTGTCTTTTTGGATGCGTTCCATTAAGGATTCAATAGTCAGTTGTTCTGGTCCAATACCATCTAAAGGGGAGATGATACCGCCTAATACATGGTAGGTGCCATGGTATTGACTAGTGTTTTCAATTGCAATAACATCTCTTATATTTTCTACTACACAAATCGTTTCTTTTGCTCTAGATGTATTGTTGCATATGGAACAAATGGGACCGTCGCTAATATTAAAACAGTTTTTACAAAATTGAATTTCCTTGCGCATTTTTACCAAGGCCTCGCTAAAATGTGTGGTCGTGGACTCCTCTTGTTTTAATAGGTGCAATACCAAACGCAAAGCAGTTTTTTTTCCAATACCAGGGAGTTTGGAGAATTCTGCTACAGCGTTTTCAAGTAAATAAGAGGGTAGTTGCATAGGATTATAAAGTGCAAAATTAGGGTTTTAAAATGATGTTCATTTCATTATCCCAATTCGCCCTTATATTTAAAATTAAGTTCAGGTTGCGCACTTGCTCTGGTTGTAATTTTTGTCCTTTGAATTTACCTGTATCCCAGAAGCCGTTTTGATTATTGTCATTCAATATTTTCAATTGATAATCGCCAGGTGGCAATAATGGTATGCGCAGTATATTTTGTGTGATAGGGAAACTAAATTTTACTTTATTTTCTTGGGTCAATAATAAAACTGGATTTTCAAATTGTTGGAATCCGTTGATCCTTAAAATTGCAGTACCATAATTAGCCTCTGGTTTTGTTTTAAAACGAATCGTGTCTGATTTAACCAAATAATTTGCTAAACTATCTTGGATTGCTTTTTGAGGTAAAATTAATTTATAATCCGTATTCGCTTCCCAGGGGAAATCAATATGAACTTCTTTGTTTTGTTGCTTATCTACGGATACGGACATACCCTCTAATTGTACCAAATTTGTATCCGTGATTAGGATTCGAAAGGTATCATTCAATTTTATTACTGTTTCAAAATTTAACAACAATGGACTTAAAATATCTTTTTCTTTTCCTTCTAAGTTGCTTACATATTTTAGCGTTGGAGATTGTCTTTTTGTATTTTTTGCTGTTAAAGTCGTCGGTGCTTTTTTTCCCAATTTTGGTGAAGCTTCAAAGGCAAACAATTGAATGCTATCCTTTGTTTTGGCAGGATTTACAGGTTGGTCTAAAAAGGCAAATAATTTAGTCGTATCATCATACTTCTTGGTATAGTCATTTGGAAGAATGTAGATGTTAAAATCTTTATTTGGTAAAAATTTAAATTCAAATTTGCCTTGGCCATTGATGCGCGTATAATAAAGTGGTTTGTCTTTGAAGATAGCTGAATCATTTTCTGCAGGATGTAAAACTGCAACTAAAGTGCTATCTACTAATCCATTTTCTGCCAACAGGACTTTCCCATTAAGTCTACCTGTATCAATATAATCGCCAGTACTAAAAACATAAGTAAAGTCTTTGGCAATATTCCCTTCATTCACATCTCTAACTGCATTGCCAAATTGTAAAGAATACGTCGTGTTGATATTCAAGCTGTCCGATAAACGAATACGCAACATATTCAACCTTTGATCTATCAAGGGGTTGTTCTTGATATTCGGAGATACAATTAATTGCTCCTGTAATGCATTGGTCGTAATATACTCATTGAAGCTAATTAGTATTTCTCTTGGAGCTATATTCAAACTTGAATCCTTTGGCTTTGCATATACTGCATAGGGTGGAATACTATCTCTAGGTCCACCTGAAGGAGGCACTATATTAGCACAGCCCCCAATTTGAAGGAGTGCAAATGTTGCAATACAACACACTAAAATACTTGGAATCAATTTGAATCGGATCATACTATTGCAAACTTAGTTAAATTTCTTCCTCTAGCTCGTATAATGCAACTGCGAGCTCATTGTTTTTTACAAAATTGCACCATTTGTATTTAAATTATTAATGGCTTTGTCGCTATTTCATACAACAAAATGGCAAAAGCGTTGTTATTCATGTATGTCTAAAGTATATACCATCCACACAGAGCAATTTATCCCTATCAGCTTAAATGAAGCATGGGATTTTTTTAGCAGCCCAGCGAATTTGGCTAAGATTACCCCAGCAAAGATGGGATTTAATATAATAAGCAAATTTCATGGCGAAAAAATGTATGCAGGACAAATAATAGAATACAGGGTTAAGCCAATTCTTAATATTCCTTTGTATTGGATGACGGAAATTACACATGTGGTAGAGGGTGCATATTTTGTAGACGAACAGCGCTTTGGTCCTTATACAATGTGGCATCATCAGCACCATTTTAAGGCCGTGCCAGGAGGGGTGAAGATGGATGATATTGTGCATTACAAAATCCCAATGGGCTTTTTAGGGGATATCGCGCAGGTGCTTTTTGTAAAAAAACAATTACAAGGCATTTTTGATTTCCGATTCAAAGCGGTGGAGGCAAAATGGGGTGCTTACAAGCCTTAGCTTTCAATAGGTAGACTTACGCCAAAAAACTATTTTAAAAATACTTTCCCTTTCTGATTTTTTAGAACGGAAAATGTATAAACTTTGTTGCCTAGATTATTAATCAATGGTACAAAATTCAGGGCACCAGCAAAAACTTTCTGCTGCTGGTTTAATCGTAACGCTTGGTATTATTTACGGCGATATCGGTACTTCTCCACTTTATGTGTTCAAGTCCATCATTAACCACAAAGTAATCACAGAACAATTGGTCTACGGAGCCATCTCCTGCGTCTTTTGGACACTGACTTTACAGACCACCTTTAAATATGTATTTCTGACTTTAAGGGCAGACAATCGTGGTGAAGGAGGTATCTTCTCTTTATTTGCACTGATCCGTCGTTATGTAAAATGGATTTATATTCCTGCAATTATAGGCGCAGCAATGCTTTTAGCGGATGGTATGATTACGCCTCCCATTTCTGTTTCATCTGCGATCGAAGGATTAGGTGGTGTAAAAGGGTTAGAAAAAACTATTGTACCCGGTAATAATTTGACAGTAGGTATTGTGATTGGGATTATATCATTGATCTTCTTTTTCCAACGTTTTGGAACTAAGATTGTAGGTTTTGCTTTTGGCCCAATCATGTTGGTTTGGTTTTCAATGATATTCTTATTGGGCTTTTTTCAAGTGATTGAACATTTTGAAATATTAAAGTCTTTCAATCCATATTATGCTTACGACTTATTAGTGAATTACCCTAAGGGCTTCTGGTTATTGGGTGCTGTATTTCTTTGTACCACGGGTGCGGAGGCTTTATATAGTGACTTAGGACATTGTGGTCGTAAGAATATACAAGTAAGTTGGATGTTTGTGAAAGTAGCTTTGATCATGAATTATATGGGTCAGGGTGCTTGGTTGATTCAACATATTGGTCAGCCAATGGAAGGGTTGAATCCATTTTATGAAATTATGCCTAATTGGTTCTTGATTGCTGGTATTGGTGTTGCAACAATTGCAGCGATCATTGCAAGTCAAGCTTTAATTAGTGGCTCATTTACATTAATCAATGAGGCGATTAGTTTGAACTTCTGGCCACGTGTAACAGTGAAGTTTCCTACCGATCAAAAAGGTCAAATTTATATACCTAGCTTGAATTTTATTTTATGGGCTGGTTGTATCACGATGTGTTTATTCTTTAGAAAGAGTGAACATATGGAAGCGGCTTATGGGTTCTCCATAATCATTACCATGATCATGACCACTATTCTTATGAACTTCTATTTATTAAACGTAAGGAGATGGGGGCATGCTATTGTTGCTTTGATCATTTTTATATTTAGTATTGTAGAGGTTTCGTTTTTTGTCGCGAATGTGGTAAAAATTAAAGAGAGCTATATCACTTTCGTTTTTTCATTAAGTATGATTCTTGTGATGTTTGTATGGCATCGTGCTAGAAAAATTGCTAATCGATATTTAGATTTCGTAAAATTGAAAACCTATCTAGAACAACTAACGAATTTAAGTGCGGATAAGGATGTGCCTAAATACGCCACCCATTTAGTGTATTTAACAAAGGCGAATAATCATAGAGAAATTGAACACCGCATTATTGATTCTATATTAAACAGAAAACCAAAACGTGCAGATATTTATTGGTTCATACATATCGACCGTACGGATTCTCCTTATGGTATGGCGTATAGTATCCGCGAATTAGTGGACGACAAAGTAATGCGTATTGACTTTAAATTAGGTTTCCGTATTCAGCCTCGCGTAAATGTATTGTTTAAAAAAGTAATGCAGGAATTGAATGAGTGTCAAGAACTTGGCATTTATAGTAAATACGAATCATT
Organism: uncultured Sediminibacterium sp.; assembly: GCA_964579885.1. Classification (GTDB taxonomy): domain Bacteria; phylum Bacteroidota; class Bacteroidia; order Chitinophagales; family Chitinophagaceae; genus Sediminibacterium. Next base: position 402,183 of record CAZOHD010000001.1, on the reverse strand, counting down.
GAAGCAAAAAGACTTTCATGCGGATATTACATATGTGATTATAGAAAGCTTCTTCTCTATTGAAAATGAGTTGTCATTCAAAGAAGACTTTATCATGGATCTATATTTTAATATCAAACACTTAGCACAAAGCGATCAGAAAGCTTTTGGATTAGACAATGACATGACTGTGGTAGAGCATGTCCCGTTATTGATAAAAGCCAATGAAAACCTGCCTTTAAAGCGTATTTACGAATAAGATTTTAGTCTCTTTGAATATAAAAAAAGCCACCTTAAAAGGTGGCTTTTTTTATGAGGTATCGATGTTGCTAATGTCAAATTATTTTTGACATTACTTTTTATTCAATCACTTGGTATTTGCTTAACTGATTTTGTTTTCCTACTGCTACAATCCAGATGGGCTCATTTGTATTTTGGCTTAACCCTAATGAATTCAAATCAAAATTCTTAGTTGTCTTTGGGAGGATTGCAGCAACTCGGTATCCAGATTTGCCTTTGTGAATAAGTGCAAAATGTTTTAATGTGTTTGATGGATTCAAATCAGTGATCGTATAATTTTTATCTGAAAGCTTTTGAATTTTAGGTGTCGACATTTTGGTTTGTACTAGCCATTCAAGAGGAGCAATCAATGCAGGATTTTTGTAATAGTTATTTTGTAAACTATCATTCCATCCATTGGCATTGGTTTTAAAACTAGCACTGCTAAAATAGGCGCTACCATGGGTATTTTTCAAAGACCTCATTTTGGTAATTTGATTCGGTATTTGGTTTGGTGATTTCCATGCAGAATTGCTTCCTGCTCTGTAAATACCATGTCCTATGTACAAGTTCTTGCCATAACTATTTCTATTCCACCACTCAATCAATTCATTGTAATCTGCTAATGCATGTCCTTGTTCCCAGTATAATTGTGGTGCCACATAGTCAATCCAATCTTTTTCTAACCACAATAAGATATCAGCATATAAATCGTCATAGTTTGAAGTGGCCTTGGTTTTACTTCCCCTTGGATCAGTGGATTGGTTTCTCCAAACACCAAAAGGACTAATACCAAATTGCACGCCTGGTTTTACTTGATGTATTGTATTTGATAATTGCTTCACAATGGTATCGCAATTACTTCTTCTCCAGTCGTCTTTACTTAAACCGCGACCATTTTTTTGATAAGTTGCTTCATCTGGAAATTCTTTTCCTGGAATTTTATAAGGATAAAAATAATCATCCATATGCACTGCGTCAAGATCGTAACGAGCTACTAAATCATGTACTACTTTATTGGTATGATTCCATACTTCCTTCAATCCTGGATTAAAATATTTTTTATCGCCGTAAGTTAAAAACCATTCTGGGTGTAGTTTCGATAAATGGTTATTTGCAATGCTTGATTTATTGACATCAAACACGGCTCTATATGGATTGATCCATGCATGAAATTCCATTCCTCTTTTATGTGTCGCTTCGATCATATAGCTCAATGGATCGTAAAATGGCGAGGGTGCTTGCCCTTGTTTACCAGTCAAGTATTCACTCCAAGGTTCTAATTCAGAGGGATAGAGTGCATCCCCTGAAGGTCTTACCTGCATGATGATTGCATTCATTCCGTTTTTTTGATGCATATCTAATAAAGCATCAAACTCGTCTTTCTGTGCTTGATTACTTAAACCGGTTTTACTAGGCCAATCAATATTTACAACGGTAGCAACCCATACTGCACGAAATTCAAATACATTTTTATCATTCAAACTTGGTTGTGCAAAAATTGAAAATGGAAGGACTAGAAATAAGGTAAATAAATATTTCTTCATAACTGAAAAATAAGATTGTAATGTGTTTGATTATGATTTCGAAAAACTTGCAACTAGGATTTGGAATCAATCATTCTTATTTTATCAAGAATTTGATTCATCGTTTCTGCCTCCTGCTCATTGATTCCTTTTAACAAAGCATCTATGCGGTCATTGTACAGGTCTAGTTGTTCAACAAGTTCAAGTCCTTTTGGAGATAAACTAATATCAACGAGTCTTTTATCTTTTATGCAAGTAGATTTAACGACTAATTCTTTTGCAATGAGTCTGTCAACAATTCTACTTGTATCACTCATTTTATCCAACATACGCTCTCTAATTTTTAGTGTACTTAGTGGCGTATTACTTCCTCTTAAAATTCGAAGTATATTGTATTGCTGTTGTGTGACGCCTTTTTCGGAGAGCATTTTTCCTATTTGTTCATTTAGCCAGTTGGCAGTGAATAGGAGATTGATACCCATTTTCTGAAACTCATTTCTGAAATTAGACTGTTGTATATCTTGTTCTATCCCCATGGAGGCAATGGTATTGGTTTCAGTTAAAAATACAATTTATTGTCTTTTTTTCCATAATTGATATAAAGGTAATGCGAACAAGACTCCACCTGCATCAGCAATCATGTCTTTTACTTCGAATCCTCGACTGGGCACATACCATTTTTGATAGTATTCCATGGCAATGCCATATACAATACAAAAAATCATTGCCCAAGCTTGAGCTCGAACAGATTGCAAAGCAGGAATAGATGATTTGTCAAAAAAAAGGAAGAATGACCAAGCTAAGGATCCAAATAAAACGACATGTACCATTTTATCAATAGGGAGCAGGTGCAACCATCCAGTTCGATCTATAAAACTACTGCCCGGAAGACTTAGTAATACAAATACGAGTGCTATTTCAGCAATCACCCAAAAAAGGTATTTCATAGAGGTTGGATTAGTGTACCAACTTCGCATAGGCTTCGCTAGTAAGCAATGCATCCACATCTGCAGGGTTGCTTACTGTCATTTTAATCATCCAACCTTGGCCATATGCATCTGTGTTCACCAATTCTGGTTGACCAGCTAAAGCAGGGTTTACTTCTAAAACTGTACCAGCGATAGGTAAGAATAAATCACTCACCGTTTTTACTGCTTCAACAGTACCAAATACAGCTTCTGCCGCTAATGTACTACCCACAGTATTGATATCTATATATACAATATCTCCCAACTCGCTTTGTGCAAAATCTGTGATACCAATGGTAGCAGTATTGCCTTCTAATTTAATCCACTCGTGGTCCTTTGTGTAACGTAAGTCTGCTGGGAATTGCATAGGTTAATTTTTTATTAGTGCAAATATTCATAAAAATCGCTAAAAAACCAATTGACTAGAACTGATTGTTATCAAAATAAAGCAAAACATGGTCTTTTAAGAAAACCTCTTGCTCTATCAAGTCCATCACGGGTAAATTCTTCAATTGCTTAAAATGTGGCCAGCCATCTCCATCCTTGCCTTCAACTACATAAAAACCACTAGACATTAGAATGGTACAAATTGCGACATGCATTAAGTCTTGTTTTTGTTCTTTGGTAATTTTTTCCTGGATAAATCCGGTTTCCTGTAAGCCTATTAAAAACAAAATTGACTCTAGATCGGGCTTTTTGCCGAATCGGTCCATTAATTTTCGCTCTAAATCCCACCACCTGGTTTGGATATCGTCACCTATACTTGCCATAGAATTTCTCAATTTATGATGCAAAGGTAGGGGATATCTGTGCGCAGTAGGATGGTTTGATTATCTTTGCCCAAATTTCTCGATATGTTACAGGTTAATTATTTAAGACAACATACCCAATTAGCTAAGGATAAACTGGCGATAAAGCATTTTTCGAATCCAGGTTTAGTGGACGAGGTGATTGCATTGGACGACCAAAGAAAGCGTATCCAAGCCAATTTTGACGACTTACAATCTAAGGTGAATGCTGCTTCTAAGGAAATAGGCAATCACATGGCGAAGGGAGAGAAAGAACAAGCAGAAGCGATTAAGCAAAATGTAGGTGCTTGGAAGTTGGCCTTAGAACCTTTGAAGGTGGAGATGACAGAGGTGGAACAACAATTACAAAACTTAATTGTGCAACTACCAAATCTGCCACATGATCTAGTACCAAAAGGAAGAACGCCCGAAGAGAATGAAGTAGTAAAAGAAGCGGGTACCACACCGGTTTTGCCAACAGGTGCAATGGCGCATTGGGATTTGATTAAAAAATACAATTTAGTAGATTTTGAAACAGGTGCTAAAATCACAGGAAGCGGTTTCCCATTGTATATTGGAAAAGGCGCTAAATTTCAAAGAGCACTCACTCAATATTTTTTAGATTTTAATACAGCAGCAGGTTACACAGAATATATTCCTCCTTATATGGTTAATGCGGCATCTGCTTTTGCGACAGGGCAATTGCCAGATAAAGAAGGACAGATGTACCATGCCACAGAAGATGATTTTTATTTAATCCCAACTGCTGAAGTGCCAGTAACGAATGTGTTTAGAGATACGATCTTAAAAGATACGGACTTGCCTATTAAGATGACGGCATATTCTCCTTGTTTTAGAAGAGAAGCAGGAAGTTTTGGAAAAGAAGTAAGAGGATTGAATAGAGTACACCAATTTGAAAAAGTAGAGATCATTCAGATTGTGCATCCAGACAAAAGTGATGACACATTAAATGAGATGGTGGCGCACGTTGAAAATTTATTAGTCAGTTTAGGACTGCAATACCGTATTCTAAGATTATGTGGTGGAGATATGGGCTTTGCATCTGCTATCACCTATGACTTTGAAGTGTATAGTGCAGCACAAGAAAAATGGTTGGAAGTAAGTAGTGTATCTAATTTCAACAATTACCAAACTTACAGAATGAAGTGTCGATTTAAAGACCAAGAAGGGAAGACGCAGTTTGCACATTCATTAAACGGAAGCTCATTGGCTTTGCCTAGAATTTACGCAGCGATTGTAGAAAACTATCAAACTGAAAATGGGATTAATTTACCAGAAGTATTAGTGCCTTATTTTGGCACTAAAAATTTAATATAGAATTTTATTCAATTCTAGGATACTAAAACGCCCCATAGTTGGGGCGTTTTATCGTTTAGGGAACTATATATTTTGTAGCACTAGAACTTACTAAATCTTAAGCCCAATGCAAATGGTTGCATGTCAAATAAAACTTGACTCTTGTTAAATAAGTTCGTCATACCATATGAGCCATATAAACGAATTGGTCCTACGCCCAATTCACCGATAGTAGCAACACGCCAATCGTTCAAGTTAAAATTACCTGCATATTTTTGTTTACCATTCGCTGCACTAATTTGTTTATTTTTTGCATTTAATAAATAGCCTGCACTCATACCCACACTTGCATAAAAACCTCTTCTTAAGTTTGGATTTGGCTTGAAACTAATTTGAACAGGAACGGTCAAGTACTTTACTAATAGTTTATTTTTTGTAAATGTTACATCGTCGTATTTCAAATAGCCTGGAATATCTTCTCTGAAGCTAATTGGTTTTTCAAATCTAAAATTGAACATTTCCAAACCAACGCCGTATTTCAAATTAATTTTATGTTGGTATATATTTAGTTTTTGCTGAACAATCCAAAGGTTTACATTAGATGATTTTTTATTATTCAAGCTTAAACTCTTTGGATTTATTGGACCCGGGCCATAGGGCAAAAGGTTTGGATTTGCTGCAAGCCAATATGTTACAGGGCTTTTATCATGGTAATTAGCAAAGCCTAAATCTAAAGTCCACCAGTTCGTTTGAAGATTTTTTAATTTCCTTGGTCCTTTTGAAATCTCAATCTTTGTCTTTTTAAAATCACCTTTAATCCAGCCTAATTCACCGTCATTTGTTTTACCAAAACTTGCATCACCAATTTTTAGGACTGTTTTGAAATTTCGATCTTCGGCCTCTTTTTTAGTCACGATCAATATAGATCCAATTTTTACAGTATCATTATTGGCTGCAAATACGATGGTATCATTTTTTCTTGCAAGCACTGCAATGGTATCTGTTTGAGCTTTACTGGTTAAACTTATTCCCAATATGAAAAGGGGAAGGATCATTTTTTGTATCATATCGATTTTATTTATTACTTATTATAGTTATTTGTTCTTTTCTGATTTATTATTCTTGAATAAAGAAGTTACTTTTCTCTTTAGTCCTCTTAATCTATTGCCATCTATTTCAAAATTAGCGATCAGAATAGTCCTATCAGGATCTTCTGTATCAATTACTTCGTAGTTGGTAGTAATTTTTGTATCAGGCACTGATTCTTCTTCTGCATCCAATGCATTTGTTGAAGTGCTACTTAATGAATTGACAATTTTTTCTGACAGGGCTCCTGTATTATTTGTAGTAATATTCAATTCAATTGGAGGAGCGAATGTTGTTGATTCATTTTTTTCAACTGATTGATTTACTAAAACATTTGAAACAGCTTCAGGGGTATATTCATTTGCATTCACTATACTATTTGTAGTGGGATCTTGCACAACTAATTTTTTCTTATTCAATTTAGTTGAGTAGTCATTCGTTTTTTGATTTGGAATGAATTGTTGAACCAATATTTCTTTACTTAACGTTTGAGCTGAAGGTGTTTTAACTGCGGCAACAGTTTTTAAATCGGGGGTAGTCGTTAATTGCTTGTATCCAATGAATAACATCAACATTGCTGCCACTGCGGTGTAAGTGAATTTGTTTTGACTAAAACCAAAAGCTTTGATAATTCCACCTTTAGAGCTTGTTTCTTTCTTTAAACTATTTTTGAATTGCTTAGACAATCCAGGAATAGCCTGCATATCCTGCTTCAATAAATTGGTGTATTCATTCGTCCAGATAGTATCTAAGTCTTCTATCATATCCTCTTCTAAAACTTCTTTCGATATACCAACAGCTGTCTTTTTTAAGTTCGCTTTCAATCCAAACTGAATCGTTTCAGGGACTAGTATAGTTGCCTTTAATTCCTCCATGCGCAAAGCATAAGTTGGATGCTCGGCAATCCATAGTTCTACCTCTAGCCTTTCTTTGGGGCTTAATTCATTGTCGATATACAACAAGAAAATGGTTTCGTATGTAGATGCGTTAAGCTGCATTAGGATGCGGTTGGGGCGAAGGCCGATAGTTTATTTTTTAAAATGATTCTAGCTCTGTGTAAATATACTTTCACTTGACTTTCGGATAAGTTCATGATCTCGCCAATTTCTTGGTAGCTATATCCTTCATAATCTTTTAGTAAAACAAGGCTCTTTTGTGTTGGATTCAACTCGTTCACTGCGCGCATTAAAATTTGCTTTAATTCAGCATCCTGTTGCGTAGTTGATTGATGAGGGATTGCATCTTCATCCACTAAACTCATCTTATTGGATTTACGGATATGGTCAATCATCTGATGGTAGGCCACTGTAAATAAATAAGACTTTGCTTTTTCAGGAAGTACTTGTGCACGGTTCACCCATAATTTTTCAAATGAAGATTGAACAATATCCTGCGCATCTTCCTGGTGTCGAATATTTTTTACAATAAATCGGTACACCCCGTCGGCATAATTATCTACACATTCATTGTACGCTTTATCCGTCATCTGTCTGGTTTAATCCTCGTTTGTTAGGTTAAACGTGGGCTGGCCTAAAAAGTTACAGGTAACTCTATTTTTTTTATACTTATTTGACTCAAAAAGCCCATAGATTGCTAGTAATTAATGGTCTGCTCCTGGATGTCCTGAGGCAATTCACGCCATTCGTATTGTTGGTTCCTTAACTGAGGCTCAAATCCAGCTTCTTTAATGGCTTCTTGTATACTCTTGTAAGTGAAACGATGGGGTGCACCTGCGGCACTCACCACATTTTCCTCCAACATAATACTACCAAAATCATTGGCTCCAGCTTCTAAACAAACCTGAGCGGTTGCTTTACCTACTGTTAACCAGCTAGCTTGGATGTTCTTAATATTTGGCAACATGATACGGCTTATCGCAATCATGCGGATATACTCTTCGGTTGTCGTTAAATTATGGACCCCTCTGATTTTTGTCAATAGAGTATCTACATCTTGGAAGGTCCATGGAATGAAGGCTAAAAATCCTTTTGCGCCTTCTGGTTTTCTATCCTGTACTTCTCTGATTTTGATTAAGTGGATGAAGCGCTCTTCCAATGTCTCCACGTGTCCAAACATCATGGTCGCACTTGTTGTGATATTCAACTGGTGTGCTGCAGCCATGACTTCTAGCCATTCTTCGGCGCCACATTTTCCATTAGAGACCAATCTTCTAACTCTATCTACTAATATTTCTGCGCCCGCGCCTGGCAAAGAATCCATCCCAGCTTCCTGCAAAGTTTTTAATACATGGGTATGGGTGAATCCGCCCAATTTTGCAATATGTGCAATCTCTGGGGGTCCTAATGTGTGCAATTTAATTGTCGGAAATTCAGACTTGATTTGTCTAAATAAATTAGCGTAAAAATCCAATCCTAATTCAGGATGGTGTCCACCTTGTAACAATAATTGATCGCCACCCCAAGCAATGGTTTCCTTGATTTTCACACGATATGTATCCATATCGGTGATATAAGATTCTGGGTGTCCCGGGATACGGTAAAAATTACAAAACTTGCAATTCGCAATACATACATTGGTGGTATTCAAATTACGGTCAATCTGCCAAGTTACTTTACCATGCGGCACTTGTTTCTTTCTTAAAGTATCTGCCACATAGCTTAATTCAGCTAATGGCGCATTTTCAAAAAGGAACATACCCTCCTCTTTAGTTAGGTATTCAAAATTCAGTGCTTTCTGATAAAGTTGTTCTAATTGCATAGTTTTCAATTAATAGTGCGAAGTTACTAATTAAACAAGCTTAACGTCAAATGGTTCTGTGTTTTAAGCTTATTTTTGCTGTCCTTATGATACAATTTGAAAGATTTCAATTAGAGAATGGGTTAAAGGTGCTGGTGCACCAAGATACAAGTACCCCAATGGCAGTGGTTAATGTCTTGTACAATGTGGGTGCAAAGGATGAAAATCCTGCACAAACTGGCTTTGCGCATCTTTTTGAGCATTTGATGTTTGGAGGTAGCGTGAACATTCCTGTGTATGACGAGCCCTTGCAAAGAGCAGGAGGAGAAAACAATGCCTATACGACCAATGATTTGACCAATTATTATTGTCAAATACCAGCCGAAAATATTGAAACTGCTTTTTGGCTTGAGAGTGACCGTATGTTATCACTTGCTTTTAGTGAAAAGAGTTTAGAAGTACAACGTAAAGTTGTCTGTGAAGAATTTAAAGAACACTATATCAATAAACCATACGGGGATGCATGGCATAAAATGCGCGCACTTGCCTACACGAATCATCCTTATCGTTGGATGACCATTGGTGCTGAATTGTCGCATGTGGAAAATGCGAAGATGCAAGATGTAAAAGATTTCTTTTTTAAATTTTACAGACCGAATAACGCCATTTTAGTAGTGACGGGTAATACCACAACAGAACAAGTTAAAACCTTAGCAGAGAAATGGTTTGGTCCAATACCTGCGGGCGAAACCTATAACAGAAATTTACCTAAAGAGCCGGTACAGGAAAAATCCAGGTCATTGGATGTTAGAGCAGATGTGCCAATGGATATGCTCATGATGACTTGGCATATGGGTGGCAGATTTGATGCAGGTTATCATGAAACAGATTTGATTACAGAAGTATTAGGTGGTGGCGCTTCTGCGAGATTATATGAGCAATTGATAAAAGTAAAACAGTTATTTTCTTCGATAGATTGTTATCATTTTGGCACAATCGATCCAGGATTATTGGTGATTGAAGGCAAGTTGGTAAAAGGGGTGAGCATGTCGGTTGCAGAACAAGCAGTTTTAGAAGAAGTGAATAAAATTAAACAAGAATTACTTCCACAAAAAGAAGTACAGAAAGTAATTAATAAAACAGAAAGTATTATTTGCTTCGAGGATATGAGTATCATGAATCGTGCACATAGCTTAGCATTTTATGAATTACTAGGTGACGCAGATATGATGAATAAAGAGTTAGAGAAATACCAAGCGGTAACACCAGAAAAAATTCAAACGACTGCCAATGCCATCTTCCAAGATAGCAACAGAAACACATTATATTATTATAGTAAAAATTAAAACATGGCATTAGATAGAAATAAAGCACCGTTGATCAAGGATGCCGTTGATTTTAATATTCAATTAAAACCTTACCAACATTTTACATTAGACAATGGCGTAGAAGTATACAGTTATGAAGGTGGCGCAGAGGAAGTGATGATGATGGACTTGGTTTTTTTTGCAGGAAACTGCTATGAAGAAAAAAATTGGGTGGCAGCTGCGACTAATTTTTTATTAAAGAATGGCACCCATAAACGAACAGCTTTTGAATTAAACGATCATTTTGAATTTTATGGTGCGTATGTGAATAGGACTTGTTACAATGAAACTGCAACCATCAATTTGCACACGCTTTCAAAACATTTTGAAGCCTTATTGCCTGTTGTCAGTGAATTAGTCACAGAAGCTAATTTCCCAGAAGAAGAATTAAAAATCTACCAACAAAATCAATTACAAAGGTTGACTTTGAATTTGAAAAAAAGTGATTTTATTGCGAACAGATTGATAGATGAATATTTGTTTGGTATCGATCATCCTTATGGTACATACTCTACAGAAGCATCTTTCAAAAATCTAACACGTGAGGATCTAGTGAAATATTATGATCGTTTTTACAAAAACGGTAAAGCAGTGGTATTCATGGCGGGCAAGTTTCCTAAGAATATGCAAGTTTTGATGAACCAATACATTGGTAGTTTGCCCTTGAACCAACAAGTACTTCCCAGTTTTGATCATCCAATTATTTCTGCTACGAATAAGAAATATTCGATTGTGAATGATGCAAGTTCTGTACAAGGATCTATAAGAATGGCGAGAAGGTTCCCCAATCGTCATCATCCAGATTTCCCTGCCACACAAGTATTGAATAATTTATTCGGTGGCTTTTTTGGATCAAGGTTGATGCGCAATATTAGAGAGGATAAGGGTTATACTTATGGCATTCATAGCTATTTGCAAAATCATGTTCAGGAATGTGCTTGGATGATTAGTACCGATGCAGGTAAAGATGTTTGTAATGCAACTATAGAAGAAGTATATAAGGAGATGGCTATTTTAAGAAATGATTTGGTGGATGAAGGAGAGTTAAAATTGGTCAAGAATTACATGTTGGGTGCATTATTAGGTGACCTAGATGGTCCGTTCCAGATTATGAATCGTTGGAAGACCTATGTGTTGAACGATTTGGATATCGCCTATTTCAATAAATCCATCGAAACTGTACGTGCTATCCAGCCTGCAGACCTTCAGGCGCTTGCTAATAAATACCTTCAGCCGGACGATTTCTATGAATTAGTGGTGTACTAAAAGGACCAATCTTCCCTTTTTAGCCCCTTTTATAAATATTTTCAAAATGCTAAGTATTGATATTCAATAACTTAGCATTTTTATTTGTACACTACCTTAAAAAACTTGGTACTATGTGATACATAGTACCTTAAACATCCTTAGCTTTGTGGTATAAATTAAAGTTATGGATATTCAAAACACACAGAGTCAAATGCGCAAGGGCGTTTTAGAGTTTTGCATATTGTCCATCATTCAACAAGGCGAGGTTTATCCAAGTGATATTGTTGAGCAAATGAAAGCGGCCAATTTGCATATTCTAGAAGGTACATTGTACCCTTTGTTAACTCGGTTAAAAAATGCAGGTCTACTAAATTATCGTTGGGTTGAAAGTATCAGTGGCCCCCCACGAAAATATTTTGTAATGACAGAGGAAGGAACAGAAGCCTATAATGTCTTACACAAAACTTGGAGCGAAATGGCTACCGCAGTGGAAACCATTATTACTCCAAAAGCAAACCCAATTGTGAACGAAGCAGACACTGCTCAATAAATAGCATAACAATGAAAAAAGTAATTAGTATCAATTTCCAAGGTCGTATTCTACCAATCGAAGAAATGGCTTATGAAAATTTGAAACAATATATAGAAAGTCTTAGAGCCTATTTTGAACAAGAAGAAGGTAAGGACGAAATTATCAATGACATTGAATGTCGTGTCGCTGAACTTTGCGAGGATCGTCTTAAAAAAGGAGCAGTATGTATCACTGAAGAAGACATTGATTTAATCATTGAAAGTATTGGTCGTCCAGCGGATTTTGAAGCACAGGATGGATTTGAGGCGAATACAAATACTGCTTCTGGTCAGCCTAATAATAGTTCGCAACAAAATGCGGGACCTACTTATCATAAACGTTTATACCGTGATGAGCAGAACAAAGTATTAGGTGGGGTATGTAGTGGTATTGCAAATTATTTAAATTTAGATCCAATCATTATTCGCGTATTGTGGATTCTACTTTTTGGAATTTCTTTCCTTGCGTATTTATTATTATGGATTGCAGTACCAAGTTCTTCTGAAAAAGAAGTAGGTGGAGTACGTAAAAGATTATTTAGAGACATAGATCATAAAGTAATTGGGGGTGTATGTGCAGGATTATCAAAATACTTTGGTGTAAAAGTGCGCATCATTAGATTACTATTTTTGATTCCTTCTATTGTTGTCACTTTAAATTGGAATCATTTTCATTTATTTCAATTCTGGGATTTTGATGATTTTCCAAACTTTTTAGGTTTGACCTTTTTTGGTCCTGGTGCTTTATTTGTTTATATCGTATTATGGTTGGTTTTACCAGAAGCCAGAACCAGTGCGGATAAATTAGAAATGGTTGGAGAGAAAGTGGATATCAATAGTATTAAGAACACGATTCAAACAGATATGGAAGGATTTGGTAAAAGAGCACAAGCATGGGGTAGTTCTAATGAAAAGAAGCAGACTACAAATACAGCTGCAACAGAGGGCGATTCAACCAATGAAACTACACCTAACTATACTGCTATGTCTCAAAATAAAGGTTGTATGTATTATTTTGGAAGAACAATTACCATCCTGTTAAAAGCATTTGTTTATTTTATTCTTGGCATCATTACTATATCGGTACTTGCTACTTTATTTGGAATTGGTGTTGCAACAACTGGCTTATTGCCTTTGAGGAAATTTATTCTAGAAGAGGGCTTACAAACTTGGTCATTTATTGGCACCATTTTATTATTCATCTGGGTGCCAGTAGTTGCAATAGTGGCTTCGATCGTGCGCAAAATTGCCGGCTTCAAGAAAGCAAATATTTGGGTAAGGTCTAGTTTTATTGCTTTGTGGACATTGGGTTGGGTTTGTTTATTTTACTTTATAAGTAGTGTAGGGAATAGTTTTTCTAAACACAATCAACCCATTGAACAAAGTATCGTCTTAGCGAATCCTGGTGTAGAATACCTAGAAGTAACAGCGTCTCCAAAAATGAAATATTATGAACAAAGATGGTTTCATATTGAGCCATTCCAAGTTTTTAATGATGATACAGTACGTGTGCGTAATTTGAAAATTAGAATTGTACAGTCTAAGACAGATAGTTTTGAAGTGAAGTATGTGACAATGAGTAATGGTAAGTCTATCAATGAAGCAAATAGCTATGCTCAAAAGATCAACTTCTCTGTTATACAACAAGACAGCACTTTATTTTTAGATAGAGGAATTGCAATCACTCAAAAGGATAAATTCAGAAACCAACATGTAATCATGACCATTGCTGTTCCAGTTGGAAAACGTTTTAAAATCACAAATAAGGGATGGTCTCAAACCAATATAAGAGTCAATAGTAGAGGTGTTAGATCTGAAACGATGAATCATTTTGGTGGAGATGATATTTGGGTAGATGAATGGAATGAGAATTGGGACAATGAATCTTATTCTTATGACAGAGGTGTTGAATATAAAATGACTCCCGATGGATTAGAAAAGATCAAGTCAGATAATGAGGACGAATCTGATACTGATTCTGATTCTGATGAAAACGATAATATTGTCGAGGATGTTAAAAAATTACAAAAATTAAAAGCCGATCGTGAAAATGTAGAGCAAGATTTGGAAAAAACACGTGCTCAAAAGTTGGAAGAATTAGAAAAAATAGATCGTGCTTTAGAGGAAAAGAAGTCAGAAAAAAAAGGGGATAAGAAAGAGTCTACAACAATAAAAAAGACGCAGCAAATAACATCGAATACGTCAACTGGTTTAGGTAAAGTAGCTGCTGTTGCTAAAAAAGCAGAAGAGCTGAACTTGCTGATCCAACGTTTTACCTATTAATAGCAGATTCAATTGTGGTTTTTATAATACGAAAACGCCTTTCTTTCTAGAAGGGCGTTTCTATTTATTAGTTAACTTTGCCCAAATTCAAATCAAGATGAGTGAAATACTAAATACGCCCTTTACACATAAGCATATTGCTTTAGGTGCTAAAATGGCTCCATTCGCAGGTTATTATATGCCTATTAGTTACACTGGAATTAATGATGAACATGCCACTGTAAGAAATAGCGCAGGTGTTTTTGATGTGAGCCATATGGGCGAATTTGTTTTAAAAGGAGAAAATGCACTGGATTTGATTCAGCGTGTAACAAGCAATGACGCATCAGTCTTAGAAGATGGTAAAGCGCAATATAGTTGCTTGCCTAACAGTACCGGTGGCATTGTGGATGACTTATTAGTGTATTGTGTAGAGAAGAACAAGGTATACATGTTAGTAGTGAATGCTTCTAATATTGAAAAAGATTGGAATTGGATTAGTAGTTTCAATACCAAGGGTGTTGAAATGCATAATATAAGTGCAAAGACTGCGCTATTGGCTGTGCAAGGCCCTAATGCAACTAAGATTGTTCAAAGCATGACCAAAGTGGATGTTTTAAATTTGCCTTATTACAGTTTTGTAAAAGGAGAATTGTTAGGCATCGATAATGTGTTGATTAGTGCAACTGGATACACTGGTGCTGGTGGGGTTGAAATTTATTTCGAAGATGTGAACGACAATGCCAATAAGGTTTGGGATGCCTTATTTGAAGCCGGCGCTGAATATGGTTTAAAGCCAATTGGTTTAGGTGCTAGAGATACATTAAGATTAGAAATGGGTTTCTGTTTATATGGCAATGACATTGATGATACAACAAGTCCATTAGAAGCAGGATTAGGCTGGATTACAAAATTCAACAAGACTTTTACAAATTCAGAAAATCTTGCCGCACAAAAAGCAGCTGGTGTGACAAAGAAATTAGTAGGTTTTGAGATGATTGATCGCGGTATACCTCGTCATTATTATATTATCAAGGATGCAGCTGGCAATGAGATTGGCTCTGTAACTTCTGGAACGCAGGCGCCAAGCTTAGGCAAGGCTGTAGGATTAGGTTATGTTGCTACAGCGCATGCTTCAGTTGGATCAGAAATATATATTGATATTAGAAACACATTAGTAAAAGCAAAAGTGGTTAAGTTCCCATTTAAATAAGGAACGTTTTTAATACAGTTATTAAATAGTTAAAAGGGGACATTAGTCCCCTTTTTTTATGCAATAAATACGCAAAAAATGTTGCTTTTTTAGGTGCAAATTTGGTATCAACTAAAATGCATATTATGAAAGCAATGAAAAACAAAGTCCAATTAATTGGACATTTAGGTGCGAATCCTGAAATCAAAGTTTTTGACGAAAACAAAAAATTAGCCCAACTAAGTTTAGCAGTGAATGATGGTTTTAAAAATGCAGAAGGGGAGTGGCAGGAGGACACTCAATGGTTTAATTTAGTCGCTTGGTCCAAGCTTGCCGACTATGCAGAAAAGAATTTATTAAAAGGTCAGGAATTGGCTATAGAAGGGCGTTTGGTGAATAATTCCTATACCGATAAGCAAGACATTAAACGAACCGTAACAGAAATTATATTGAATGAAATTCTATTATTAGGCAAGCAAAAAAGTACAAAAGAAACGGAATAAAGCTGTACAATTTGTATCTTTGCAGACTAAGCAAATAATCGAAAAATGAAACCTTCATTACATACAATTTTAACGCCATCCTTATTAGAACTTTATGAAATAAAAGACAGTGTTGTAGTGATTATTGATGTATTTAGAGCTACATCTACCATGGCTACTGCTTTATATAATGGAGCGGCAAAAATTATTCCTGTTGATTCTGCAGAGCATTGTATTGAGATGGGTAAACAAACGGGTGGTATCACTGCTGGAGAGCGAGACGGAAAAATTATACCAGGTTTAGCTTATGGCAATTCTCCTTCTGAATATCCAAGGTCTTTCATTGAAAATAAAACCTTAGTGATTACCACGACCAACGGGACTAAGTTATTGCATATGGCATTGAATCAAGGTGCTAAAGAAATCATTACTGGTTCTTTCCCTAATTTAACGAAAGTGGTAGAATTCTTAAAAGCACAAAATGCACCAGTAATCTTAGGTTGCTCTGGATGGAAGAACCGATTCAATATCGAAGATGCCCTTTTTGCTGGAGCGGTGATCGAGGAAATTAAAGACCATTTTACCATTCATTGCGATAGCAGTTTTATGGCTAACCAATTATACAACCAGCATAAAGATAATTTATCTGAATACATTAAAACGGTTACACATTGGCATCGTTTGGCAGCTTATGGCTTGGAGGATGACATGCTATACTGTGTTACCAAGGATATTGCGCCCTCTTTACCAATTTTCAAAAGTGGCGCCTTGGTGAATCAGGGGTAGTTTTTCCCTAAAATAGCCTATAAAGTTGTACATTTGCAAATTGCCCTTTTTACAGAGGGTAATTTGCATTTTTAATTATGGCACTACCCTATCTTGTTAAACATATTTATAGTTACGGCACCGAAGAAGTGATCCGTCGTGGTAAACGCATTTTTGCATTAAAAAATATCGAATTGGTCAAATTCGATCCAATGATTGGCAACATTCATTGTCGCGTAAAAGACGATGGTTACAGCACCTACTATAAAGTAACAATTGAGAATTTCACTTCTGCAGCTACCTTATCATTAAGATGTGGATGTCCGTATAATTTATCAGAAGTGTGTAGACATAAAGCTGCTGCTTTGTTTTTTATTCAAGATCTTTTGGATAAAAACCAATTAGAATACCAAGCGACATCTTATAAAACAACACATACTTTACTTAGAACTAAAGCCATCGATTTAAAATCGATCAAGATGCTTTGTTCTTCTACCACATTCGATCAGGCGGAGCAGACTTTAAAAACAATCCGTCCACATATCATTTCAAGTGAAAATGAAAAAGTGGTTGCGGAATTAGATATGGAGGGCAAAACCCATCATTTGATTATTCAGAAAAATGAAGAACGTTTTTTTGATACTTCTTGTGATTGTTTGTCTGAGACGGCTTATCCATTATGTATTCACAAGACAATGCTCTTATTACAATTGTTTCAGTTAAAAGGGGCAGATTATTTTGAGACGATTCGTAATTGGGATAGAGAAAAAAATAAATTATTGGCATTGTATGGGTATAGCTTGTCCGATGATATTAGAGATAAATTTGAATTTACTTATCATGATGGGAAGCCATTCTTAAAAGTATTAGATCCTAGTATTCAAAAAGTTAATGGGGGCGAGGCGGTAACAAAAGCGCCACCTATCGAAGTGGTAAGATTTCAATCCCATAGTAAGAAAGTGGATTCCTCTGATTCAGATGATAGCACAATTAAAGGCCCACAAAAAACGATTGAACGCTATGGTTTGGTAATTCAGCAGGATGAACATAATTATCCCTATTTGTCTTTTCATGTGGTTAGAGGAGAGGCAAATGAAGAAGAGAATGCGTATGTTGGTAAAGTAGAGAAGATTGATATCTTAAAATTTGTCACGCCTTATGATATCCAAGAAGAGGATAAAGCTTTGTTGCAAACGGTGAGAAAATTACAACCAGTGGAAATGACCAAGTACTTGAATAAGAATTCTCCTTTTCAAGGTATCTGGGATACCATTGTTCATGCAGATGAAGCAAGTTTGCCTGATGAAACCAAAGAATTGATGCAAGAATACTTGCATCCTAAAATGGAAAAAGTATGGCGCGATTTGTCAGAGCATCCATTTGTGTTTTTCGTAGGTCATAATAAAACCTTTACAACAGCAAATTTGATTAAATCAGAATTGGTTTTTCATCCTGTTCAGCCAAGTTTTAAAGTAGAGAAAGCGGGCGAAGATTTTATTGTTCATGCGCAAGTTATTTTGCCAAATGGCCCTGTAAAATTAGTAGATAACCACGCAAAGTCTTATTTTTTATTCCAACAAGCACAGCAATTTTTCTATTGGAAAAATAGAATGGATATAAATTGGGTAGAACAATTTTTACCAAAAGGATTTCAAAAAATTTCTGCAAAAGAGTGGCCAAATTATTTGCAGTCTACAGTATTGCCTTTGTCCAAAAATTATGCAGTTGCATTAGATCATGTATCGCAAGAAAAAGTAAAAGGTGTAAAACCGCAATTACAAATTCTTTTGAAAGAAAATGGGGACTACTTATTTTTTGAACCGTTGTTTGTTTATAATGATATTGTGGTTCAAAAAGAAGATGGCCCATCTGTTATTCAGCAATTAGGCGACAAGCTGATGATCTTAGAAAGGGATTTAGCAGCAGAACGTCAATTGGTAGGGGTTATTGAGCAATTGCATTCTGGATTTATTAGACCTAACGAAGGCAATGTATTGGCATTAAAAGGAGCTGAAGTTTTAAAGAATAACTGGTTCTTCTTGTTTATAGATACTTTAAAAGAGAAACAAATTCCATTGTTTGGCACTGAGCAATTGAAACAATTCAAGTTCAATACAGCCAAGCCAACAACAAGATTATACATTAGTAGTAACACGGATTGGTTTGATGCTAAAGTGGAGATTTCTTTTGGTGAACAAAAAGTAAGCATTCAAGACATCAAGACAATGTTGATGAATAAACAACAGTTTGTCCCATTGAAAGATGGTAGCTTAGGTGTCTTACCAGAACAGTGGTTGAATAAATATGCACTATTATTTAAGGTAGGAGAGGGCAAGGCGGACAATTTAAAATTAAGCAAGTACCATTTCTCTGTTTTAGATGAATTATACCAACAACGTGATGAGGAAGAATTGATTTTCCAATTAGAAGGGAAATTTGAAAAGATCAGAGAACATTATACTATTGCTGATGTAAAACCACCTGCACATTTAGATCCAATTTTAAGACCTTATCAGGCTAGTGGATTCCAGTGGTTGAATTATTTGCACGATGTAGGTTGGGGTGGGATCTTGGCAGATGACATGGGATTGGGTAAGACCATCCAAACCTTATCTTTCTTGCAACACTTGAAAGAGAAAAAAGGAAAATTATTAGCCTTGGTGGTTTGTCCAACAACTTTGCTATTTAACTGGCAGAATGAATTAAAAAAATTCACTCCAAGTTTAAGTTTCATGATCCATCATGGCGGCACAAGGAATAAAGCAAAATTATCAGACAACTCAGTGGAAGTGATCATTACTACTTATGGTACTTTAAGAAGTGATATTAAAAACTTTGTAGAAGTTAAATTTGATTACGTGATTTTGGATGAAAGCCAGGCAATCAAAAATCCAACAAGCAAGGTGACGAAAGCTGCCTGTTTATTGGAGGCTGAAAATAAATTATGTTTAAGTGGTACGCCTTTACAGAACAATACTTTTGACATTTATGCACAAATGAATTTCTTGAATCCTGGCATGCTTGGTTCTGTAGAATATTTCAAGCATAATTTTTCTATGCCAATTGATAAGTTTGATGAGAAAGAGCAAAAAGAACATCTACGTAAATTTGTATTTCCATTTATCTTAAGAAGAACGAAAGAGCAAGTAGCAAAGGATTTGCCAGAGAAGCAAGAAATGGTTTTATATTGCGAGATGGGGACTGCGCAACGTAAAATATACGAGGCTTATAGAAATGATTATCGTGATAAATTAATGGGGTTGGTAGAAGAGAAAGGTGTACAAAAAGCGCAATTATCAATATTGCAGGGCTTAATGAAATTGCGTCAAATTTGTGACAGCCCTGCTATCATAAAAGATGAGTCTTATCCAAATGAATCTGTTAAACTTGAAGAGTTAACAAGAGAAATAGTAGAGAATATTAGTGAACATAAAGCCTTAGTATTTTCTCAGTTTTTAGGAATGCTTGGATTGATTAGAGAAGCCTTGACTAAACTAGGTATTGACCATGAATATTTTGATGGTTCTAGCACTATACAAGAAAGAGAAAAAGCAATCGACCGATTCCAAAATGATCCAAACTGTCGTGTTTTCTTGATCTCTTTAAAAGCGGGTGGTGTAGGGTTAAACTTAACAGCGGCTGATTATGTTTATATAGTAGATCCTTGGTGGAATCCAGCTGTAGAGCAACAAGCGATTGATAGAACACACCGTATTGGGCAAACAAAAAATATCTTCGCTTATCGAATGATTTGTAATGATACAGTAGAAGATAAAATTTTGAAACTACAAGATCGTAAAAGATCACTCGCTAAAGAACTAATTTCTGACGAAGATGGCTTTGTGAAATCCTTGACTAAGGAGGATATTAATTACTTATTTAGTTAAGTTATTTTTCATCTTTCTTTCGAAGTATTTACAACAACAAGTCAAATTGAATGAATATAAAAGCCCTCAAAAAGTGTAATACTTGATGAGGGCTTTTTGTTGTAAGTTTATTTTATATAACTCTTATTTCATCTCGGCAGCTGCAATACTTGCTTTAGGATCTTTCAAAAATTCCTCTTTGCATCCTGTTGCGCAAAATCCAATTACTTTGCCTTCATAATGTGCCGTATCCGTAATGCCTGCTGTAACTGGCATGCCGCATGTTGGATCTTTTTTATTATCAACTAAACTGATATCATATGTTACTGTAGAATCTACAACTGTACTAGTAGAAGTACTATCCATTGTTTCCGTTTTGCTCGCAGAATCATTTCCGCAAGCCATTAAAAAAATACTGAAAGAAATTGAAAATAATTTTACGCCTTTAAGGAGGGTTGTTTTCATAAGTGATGATTTGTACAAAGTTATGATTTAGTATAAAACAGAAGATAAAATTGCCTTAAAAAAACTAACAACTATTCATTTATAGACCTAATTGGATGATTGAAGGCCTGAAATTCAAAATAGCCTATTTTTAAGGCCTGTTTTGTCTATTTTATTTTATAAATTTGTTTCCAACATGAAACAGGGACAAAATAATACTTTAATGATGACTGCGAATTTCGCAGCTACCCTTGTTTTGCACAGTCCCTTTAGGCTGTCGCATTCTACGCGACGCGGATTCTGATAGGACGAGCAGTTGGCAATTGCCCCTATCAGTGGAAAAATCCCCGAAAGTAATTTAACGCCAGAACTGTCATTCCTTTAAATTTTATTGATCATTGGAACAAAATATTATTGTACGTGTAGCCCTTGTTGGCGATGTGTCTTATGCTATTGCGATTACGGATGAAATGGAGGCCTCTGCAAAAGCAAGAGGTACAGGTATTGCAAAAAGAAGCCCAGCTTATGTAGCGCAAAAAATTGAAGAAGGTAAATCTGTTATTGCACATACCGAAGATGGAACATGGGTTGGCTTCTGTTATATTGAAGCTTGGCAGCATGGTCAGTTTGTTGCCAATAGTGGATTGATAGTTGCGCCTGCTTTTAGAAAAAGTGGTATTGCAAAAAAAATCAAACAAGCAATCTTTCAATTGTCTAGAGATAAATATCCTGATGCAAAAATATTTGGATTAACAACTGGACTAGCAGTCATGAAAATCAACTCAGAGTTGGGTTACGAGCCAGTGACCTATAGTGAACTAACGGATGATGAAGAGTTCTGGGCTGGCTGTAAGAGTTGTGTGAATTATGAAATTTTAAAGAGTAAAGATCGCAAAAACTGTATGTGTACTGCGATGTTATTTGAACCAAAAAAATAAATGAACATGGAAAAAGTTGTTTTAGGATTTAGCGGTGGTTTAGATACGACATTTTGTGTAAAATATTTAACAGAGGATAAAGGGTTAGAGGTACATAGTGTTGTTGTTAATACAGGTGGTTTTGATGAAGCTGAATTAAAAAAAATTGAGTTACATGCTTATGCTTTGGGTGTTAAATCCCATACAACAGTTCAAGCGGTTGAAGGATATTATGACAGCATCATCAAATATTTGATTTATGGAAATGTTTTAAAAAATAACACCTATCCATTAAGTGTAAGCGCCGAAAGATTAAGTCAAGCTTTACATATAGCAGAGCATGTGAAAAATTTAGATGCTAAATTAGTGGCACATGGGAGCACAGGAGCAGGCAATGACCAAGTGCGTTTTGATATGATCTTTCAGATCTTAATTCCAGGTGTTGAAATATTAACACCAATTCGTGATTTACAATTAAGCAGAGAAGCCGAGATAGACTATTTAAAGTCAAAAGGGGTTGAAATGAATTTTGAAAAAGCAGCCTATTCTATCAATAAAGGATTATGGGGTACAAGCGTTGGAGGTAAAGAAACATTACAATCTAAAGGTTTTTTACCAGAAACTGCATGGCCAACTCCTATGACTAAAGATGGACAGGAAGAGGAAATGGTGATCGGTTTTGAAAAAGGTGAAATTGTAAAAGTAAATGGACAAAGCTTTGAGTATCCAACAAAAGCGATTCAATATATTCAATCCATTGCTGGAGCATATGGTATTGGCAGGGATATACATGTGGGTGACACGATTATTGGAATCAAAGGCAGAGTTGGATTCGAAGCTGCTGCACCAATGGTGATATTAAAAGCACATCATGCATTAGAAAAACATGTGTTAACAAAATGGCAATTGTCATGGAAAGATCAGTTGGCACAGTTTTATGGCAATTGGCTGCATGAAGGTCAAATTTTGGATCCAGTGATGCGTGATATCGAAGCTTATTTAATCAATTCGCAAGAACAAGTAACTGGCGAAGTATCTATTCAATTAAATCCATATCGTTTCCAGATTATTGGTATTGAATCTCCGAATGATTTAATGAGTGCTAAGTTTGGTAAGTATGGAGAGATGAATACAGGATGGACTGGTGCAGATGTAAGAGGATTTACGAAAATATTTGGTAATCAAGTGGGCATTTATCATCACTTAAAAGTATCGAATAAATAACTTAAGATGCAAAAAGTAAAAGTTGGAATTGTCGGTGGTGCTGGATATACAGGTGGTGAATTGCTACGTGTGCTATTAGGTCATCCTAATGCAATGATAACTTTTGTACATAGCACAAGCAATGCAGGAGAATTGGTGAGTAAAGTACATGCTGATTTAGTAGGTGATACAGATTTGAAATTTACAAATGTATTAGATCAATCAATCGATGTATTGTTTTTATGTTTGGGTCATGGTGATGCTAAGAAGTTTTTAGCAACAAATGCAATAAATGCGAAAGTAAAAATCATTGATCTATCTCATGATTTTAGAATGACAAGTGCTTCGAACATTGGAGATAGAAGATTTGTATATGGTTTACCAGAATTACAAAGAAGTGAAATTCAACAAGCAAAAAATATTGCTAATCCAGGATGTTTTGCCACAGCAATTCAATTAGGTTTATTGCCATTAGCTGCTAAAGGGCTTTTGACTGATGTTTATACTACTGGTATAACAGGTTCAACTGGTGCAGGACAGGGCTTGTCTGTAACAAGTCATTTTAGCTGGAGGGAAAATAATATACAAGCATACAAGGCCTTAGATCATCAACATATACACGAGATTGGTCAAAGTTTGGCTCAGCTACAACCTAATGAAAAAGTGGATGTAAATTTTGTACCATGGAGGGGTGATTTTACAAGAGGTATTTTTGTGACCTCGGTTATTAGTTCTGACTCGTCAATAGAAGCACTCTATGAATTGTATGAAGCCTATTATTTTGCGCATCCATTTACACATGTTTCAAAAAATAACATTGATTTAAAACAAGTAGTGAATACCAACAAGTGTTTAATACATATCGAAAAGCAGGGTAATAAAATTGCGATTCATTCTGTGATTGATAATTTATTAAAAGGAGCAGTGGGTCAAGCAGTTCAAAATATGAACTTGATGTTTGAAATAGAAGAGACAACTGGTTTGAAATTAAAAGCCAATTATTTTTAACAATTCACTCATAAATATTTTAAATCAATCATCATTCTTTATCCAAACAATCTAATTTTTCCAATCAATTTATAATATTATCCTCATGTCCTTATTCAATGTTTATCCTTTAAATCCAATCGCTATTACGAAAGCATTAGGAAGCCGTGTGTGGGATGACAAGGGACAGGAGTATATAGACATGTATGGAGGACACGCGGTCATCAGTATTGGTCATACCAATCCGCATTGGGTAAAAAGGATAGAAGATCAATTGCATGCGATTGCCTTTTATTCAAATTCAGTGATCATGCCAATTCAATCGCAATTGGCAGATGCATTGAATATGGTTAGTGGTAAAAAAGATTTTCAATTATTCTTATGTAATAGCGGGGCAGAAGCAAATGAAAACGCATTGAAACTTGCCTCTTTCCATACTGGCAGAAAAAAAATTATTGCTTTTAATAAAGCATTTCATGGAAGAACTTCTTTAGCTGTAGCTGCTACAGACAATCCAAGTATTGTTGCGCCAGTGAATGAGACCAACAATATCATTTTTCTTCCTTTGAATGACATTGCTGCATTGCATACATGCTTTGCCGAGCAAGGGGATCAAATAGCAGCAGTGATTATTGAAGGTATTCAAGGAGTTGCAGGCATTCATGAAGCATCAAACAAATTCTTACAAGCAATCAGAAAAGTATGTGACGATTTTGGTGCAGTTTATATTGCAGACAGTGTACAATGTGGCTATGGAAGAACTGGTCAATTTTTTGCACATGACCATGCTGGTGTCAATGCAGATATTTATTCAATAGCAAAGGGTATGGGGAATGGATTTCCAATTGGTGGCATTTTGATTGCGCCACATATTCAAGCGAAGTTTGGCATGTTGGGTACTACATTTGGTGGCAATCCTTTGGCATGTGCTGCAGCATTAGCTGTGATAGAAGTGATGCAAAAGGATCAATTGATTGATAATGCAAAAGTACAAGGTGCATATTTGATCCAAGCTTTGGAACAAATAAAAGGCGTGAAAACGGTGAGAGGAAGAGGTTTAATGATTGGATTTGAAATGGAAGAGGGTTTGCAAGACATAAGAAAAGTATTGTTAAACGACTTTAAGGTTTTTACCGGAGAAGCAAAGCCAAATGTGATTCGTTTGTTACCCTCTTTAGCGATTACTAAAAATGATATCGATTTATTTTTAAATAGATTGCAGAACGCGATTGCGCAGCTGCAGGATAAGACCGTTTAAACAGTGCAAATGAAACAATTTATTAGTGTAAAGGATGTAACAAATATGAATGCGCTTGTTCAAAGAGCATTGGCGTATAAGGCATCACCCTTGCTTGATAAAAATTTAGGATCGGGTAAAAGAATTGGCTTGTTGTTTTTAAATCCAAGTTTGAGAACAAGATTAAGTACTCAAGTCGCTGCACAGAATTTAGGCATGGAAGCCATCGTTTTTAATGTAGATAAAGAAGGGTGGGCTTTAGAATTTACAGAAGGTGCTATTATGAATGGCACTACTGTTGAACATATTAAAGATGCGGCTCCTGTTCTTGGAAGCTATTTTGATATTTTGTGCATAAGAACATTTCCTGGATTAAAGGATCAGGCAGATGATTATAGTGAAAAGATTATTAACCAGTTTATCCAATATGCTGGGATTCCAGTAGTGAGTTTAGAATCTGCGACCTTACATCCATTGCAATCATTGACAGATATTATTACCATTCAGGAATCAATGACTTCTAATGCTGCATTCAATCATAAAAAACCTAAAGTTGTTTTGACATGGGCGCCGCATATTAAATCCATCCCTCAATGCGTTTCCAATAGTTTTAGTCAATGGATGAATGCATGGGGTGAGGCAGATTTTGTGATTACACATCCAGAAGGATATGAATTAGCTACACAATTTACTGAGGGTGCTACAATTACACATGACCAAGTAGCGGCTTTAAAAGACGCGGATTTTGTGTATGTAAAAAACTGGAGTGCATTCAATGATTATGGGAAGGTTTTATGTACAGATTCGAATTGGATGTTGACGAATAGCAAACTAGCCTTAACTAATAATGCAAAAGTGATGCATTGTTTGCCTGTTCGACGTAATGTAGAGTTGAGTGATGCAATTTTAGATGGACCAAATAGTTTGGTTACGAAAGAAGCTTCTAATAGAGTTTGGGCAGCTCAGGCAGTCATAGCTGAAATTTTAAAAACAATGGATGCTTCAAAATAATAAAAAAGCATCATAAAAACAGCATCGTAAAATAAAAGGCATAGCAAAACTTATGGAAACCTTATACATCATTAAAATAGGAGGCAATATCGTTGACAATCCTGCATTGTTAACCGAGTGCCTTCAGGCATTTGCCACAATCAAAGGGCAGGCAATTTTAGTGCACGGTGGTGGTAAGTTAGCCACAAGTTTGGCGAATGACATGGGTGTTCAACAAACAATGATTGAAGGAAGAAGGGTGACAGATGAAGAGACACTTAAGATTGTCACCATGGTTTATGCAGGTGCAATCAATAAAAATATTGTTGCACAACTGCAATCCTTAGGCGCGAATGCGATAGGGTTGACTGGCGCAGATGGAAATTTAATTAAAGCGCATAAAAGAAACCATGTATCTATAGATTATGGTTTTGTGGGAGATGTGGATGCAATCAACTCGGATTTACTTGAATCTCTTTTAGAGCGTCAGATGAAATTAGTAGTAGCACCAATTACCCATGATGGGCAAGGTCAATTATTGAATACCAATGCCGATACCATTGCGCAATCAATTGCTGTTGCGATGGCGGCTAAGTTTAATGTCCACTTAATTTATGGTTTTGAAAAACAGGGTGTGTTATTGAATATCAATGACCCTAACTCTGTAATTGCAAAAATTGATAAAGTAAGTTATTCAAAACTCAAGACCGAAAAAGTTATATTTGAAGGAATGCTACCTAAAATTGATAATGCATTTAAAGCTATTGAGGGAGGTGTGCAGTCTGTACTTATTGGCAGGGCAGAAAAATTGAATGATTTAATAAATGGGACTATAGGTACAACAATTACAATCTAATGTCAACACAAAAACAATATCAACCTAATCTTCCTTTCATTCTAAAGCTACAATCAGAAGCTGTTGAATTATTAAAGCAATTAGTAGCAATATCCTCATTTAGTAAAGAAGAGGACTTGACTGCCGATTGTATACAGGATTTTTTAGAAAAAAATAATATTGTTACTAATCGTGTTCACAATAATATTTGGGCAACTAATTTATATTTTGACGAACATAAGCCTTCCATTTTATTGAATTCTCATCATGATACAGTAAGGCCCAACAAAGGTTATACACTTGATCCATTTGAACCAATAGAAAAAGAGGGCAAGTTGTTTGGATTAGGAACGAATGATGCTGGCGGATGCCTAGTAAGTTTGATTGCTTGTTTTTTATACTTTTTTGACAGAAAAGACATGCCTTATAACCTTGTCTTTGTAGCATCTGCAGAGGAAGAGATTTCAGGACCTAATGGCATTGAACTTGTGCTTAAATCAATTCCATCTATCCAATTTGGAATTGTGGGCGAGCCTACTTTATTAGAAATGGCCATTGCAGAAAGAGGCCTAATGGTTTTAGATGTTGAAGCGACAGGAATTGCTGGTCATGCAGCTAGAGCAGAGGGCGAGAATGCTTTGTATAAAATACTAGCAGACTTGGAATGGTTTAAAACGTATTCTTTTGATAAAGTATCTCCATTATTAGGTCCCGTTAAAATGAGTGTGACTGTAATTGAGACGGATAATAAGCAACACAATGTGGTGCCTGCTTCTTGTAAAATGGTAGTTGATATTAGGGTTAATGAATTGTATTCCTTTGAAGCAATTTTAGAAACGATTGCTCAAAATGTACGTTCTAAAGTAACGCCAAGAAGTTTAAGACTAAGATCTTCAAGTATAGCATTGGATCATGTGTTGATTAAAGCAGGTATTGCATTAGGTAAGGGGTATTTTGGATCTTCCACCACATCAGACAAAGCTTTAATGCCCTTTCCAACTTTAAAAATAGGTCCTGGTGATTCTGCACGAAGCCATTCGGCAGATGAATTTATCTTTATACAAGAAATTGAATTGGGAATTGAAACTTATATTCAACTACTTGAAAATATTTTATCTTATGAGTAAACTTTGGCAAAAAAATAATCAAACATCAAGTTTAGTAGAACAATTTACGATAGGTAAGGATCAGCAAATGGATCAATACCTTGCCACTTATGATGTTCTGGGTTCTATTGCACATACAACGATGTTGTCTGAAGTAGGTTTATTGACCAAGGAGGAACAAGTACAACTCAAAAAAGTATTGATTGAAATTTATAATCAAATTCAGTCAGGTAATTTTGAATTGGAAGAAGGTGTCGAAGATATCCATTCACAAGTTGAAATGCTTTTAACAAAAAAACTTGGGGATATTGGAAAAAAAATTCACAGCGCAAGGAGTAGAAATGACCAAGTACTTGTTGATATTAAATTGTTTTTACGTGCCGAAATTATCAAGTTAACCGATTCTATACAATCCTTTTTCAATTTATTACAAACAAAAAGTGAGTCACATCAATCGGATTTATTACCTGGCTATACGCATTTGCAATTAGCCATGCCCTCTTCGTTTGGTTTGTGGTTTGGCGCTTATGCAGAAAGCCTTGTGGACGATATGATCATGTTGAAAGCCGCTTATAAAGTGGTGAATAAAAATCCATTAGGCTCTGCAGCCGGATATGGTTCTTCTTTCCCAATCAATAGAACTAGGACAACGGAATTATTAGGTTTTGATACCTTGAATTATAATGTGGTGTATGCACAAATGGGTAGAGGGAAGGCAGAGCGTGTGACTGCAATGGCCATGGCCAATATAGCTGATACGCTCGCTAGATTGAGTATGGATGCCTGTTTATTTATGAATCAAAATTTTAGTTTCATTCAATTTCCAGAAGCCTTAACAACTGGGTCAAGCATCATGCCACATAAAAAAAATCCAGATGTATTTGAATTAATTCGTTCTTATTGCAATCGAATTAAAGCTTTGCCAAATGAAATCATGATGATGACAACCAATCTTCCTTCAGGTTATCATCGCGACTTACAACTATTAAAAGAACATTTATTTCCTGCATTTACAGAGTTAAACCATTGTATTGAAATGGCAACATTGATGATAGAAGGTATGGAAGTAAAAAAAGACTTATTAAACGATCCAAAATACAAGTTCTTATTTAGTGTCGAGGAAGTGAATAAACTAGTGAATGGTGGCATGCCATTTAGAGACGCCTATAAAAAAATTGGATTAGATATTGAGGCAGGTAATTTTACTTATTCTACCGAATTAAAGCACCGACACGAAGGAAGTATTGGTAATTTATGCAATCCTCAAATTGCCGCTCAAATGGCGCTGATTATCAAGGACTTTGAAGCAAATAGGGTAGCGCAAAGAATTCAAGAATTATTGTCTAATTAAACTGATTCTGGCGTACTTTTGGGGTCTAAATTTCAATTTGTTGAAGATGAAAAAAATAATTCTTGTTGCATTGACATTAGTTGGCAGTATTTCTGTTTGGGCACAATCCAAGCCAGTTGTTCAGGCTACAGCTCCTACAACTGTAAAAAAAGCAAATCCAGCCAAAGTTGTACCAGTAACAAAATCAAAAATAGCTGTCACTTACACGGCAGCACAGTTTATAAAGACAACAAAGGATAGTGCCTCTTATGCTTTGGGTTATAGAATTGCACAAAGTTTAAAAGGCCAGGGCTTACAAGATGTCAATTTTGATTTATTCAAAAAAGGGATGCAGGCAGGTGTAATTGCCAAATCAGCTATTCCAGATAGCTTAATTGATTTATGTATTAAAAACTACCAAGATAAAATGAGTACAGAAAAAATCGCTGTAAACAGAGCAGCAGGCGCGGCATTTTTAGCAGAAAATGCAAAAAGACCAGGAGTGGTTCGTTTAACCAATGGTTTACAATATGAAGTATTGGTGGCTGGTACAGATACCACAAAGCCTACTTTAAAAAATACCGTAAGATGTCATTACCATGGCACTTTAATTACTGGGGAAGTATTTGACAGTTCAGTTCAAAGAGGTGAGCCAATAAGTTTCCCATTAAACGGTGTGATAAAAGGCTGGCAAGAAGCTTTGCAATTGATGACAGTTGGAAGCAAATGGAAATTATTCATTCCTTCTGAATTAGCTTATGGCGAACGTTCAGCAGGACCAGTAATTGGACCAGGGTCTACTTTGATTTTTGAAGTGGAATTGTTGGGTGTACAATAGTATTTGTTACACATAAATTATAGCACAATACACTTCACATCTATTTGTGGAGTGTATTTTGTTTCATAGCCTTTTCAATTTATTTTATGAAAAAGATTTCAGTTCTTATTCTTATCGCCTTTGGTGCATTTGCTTGCACCCCAAATAATGTTAAAATCAATGATGCAATTGGCAAACAAATAGACAGTGCTGGCATGAAAGGTAGCTTTGCATTAATGGAAAACAGCACAGAAGCTTTTACCATTTATAATTTGTCTGCCTACAAAGACAGTGGTTATGCGCCATTGAATACATTTTTCGCTTTGCCTATTCTAATTGGATTTGATAAAGGGCAATTAAATGCAGATAGCAATACATGGGTATCACTTGATTCAAGCGCCTACTATCAACAATTGGTAAAGCAAATTGGAAGAAATGAAATTTTACAAGAAATTGATTCTATTCATTATGGAAAAGGCATTGTGAGTGCGAATATGGATAGCTTTTGGAGAGATGAATCTCTTTTAATTACTGCCGATGAGCAATTAGGCTTTATCAAGCAGTTGTATTTTAAAGGTTTGCCTTTCCAAAAAAGAAGTCAAGAGCTTTTTAGTAAAATGATTTTGAAAGAGGCGAATTCTAATTATAAATTAAGTTATTTAGTAGCAACAGATAATGCCCTTGGAAATCAAGCATGGGTAGTCGGATATATTGAAGAGAACTTACATCCTTATTTCTTTGTATTGCATACAAGTGCAACTGACGGCAATGACTTGAAAAACAGAAATATTAATTTATTGAAGTCAATCTTAATGAAAGAAGGATTCTTCAAAGGGGTTCGTTAATTTGAATTAAAAATTATTATCTAATTAGAACGTTTTATGCAATATTATTCTGAATCATTAACGTCTTATAAGCGCGTCCAAACTAGACCAGTAAAAGTGGGCAATCTAGTCATTGGAGGGGGGCATCCAATTCGTGTACAAACTATGACAACGACTGATACGATGGACACTGACGCTACTGTTGCTCAAGTGATTCGTTGTATAGAAGCAGGTGCTGAATTGGTTCGTGTTACCGCTCCTAGTAAAAAGGAAGCAGAAAATTTAGCAAATATTAAAGCAATACTTCACGCAAAAGGTTATACGACTCCATTGGTAGCGGATATCCATTTTACACCTAATGCAGCGGAAATTGCCGCAAAGATTGTCGAAAAAGTAAGAGTGAATCCAGGTAATTACGTTGATAAGAAAAAGTTTGAACAGATTGATTATACGGATGCAGAATATATAGAAGAGATTGAGCGCATAAGAGAAAGATTTACACCTTTAGTGCTTATTTGTAAGGAGCATGGTACTGCAATGCGCATTGGAACCAATCATGGTTCCTTAAGTGATCGTATAATGAGTCGTTATGGTGATACTGCGATTGGCATGGTAGAGAGTGCGATGGAGTTTTTAAGAATAGCTAGAAGTTTGGATTACCATCAGATTATATTGAGTATGAAATCAAGTAATCCTCAGGTAATGGTTCAAGCTTATCGTTTGTTGATTCAGCAAATGCATCAAGAGTTCAATGAATTATATCCATTGCATTTAGGAGTAACGGAAGCAGGTGATGGAGAAGATGGAAGAATCAAAAGTGCAATAGGTATTGGCACATTATTAGAAGATGGTATTGGTGATACGATTAGAGTGAGTTTAACAGAAGATCCAGAATTAGAAATTCCTGTTTGTAAAGATTTAGTAAAAAGGTATGCAGAGAATTCTAATCAAAATGCTGATCAATTACCTGCTATAGGACAATTGCCCTATAGTCCATTCGAATATAAAAGATTCAATACCATTGCTGTAAAAAATATTGGTGGCAAACAAGTCCCAGTAGTGGTGGCCGACCTAAGTCATCTAACCGATATTAAAGAAGCTGATTTAGTGGCAATTGGTTATACCTATGATGCCATTACCGATAAGTGGGCAATCTCAGATGCTGCAGCAGATTATGTTTTTATAGGACAAGCGCCTCTTAATTTTAACCTACCAGGTACATTAAGTATTATTGCTTCACCTGCAATTTGTGCATTGGCAAATAATACAGAGAAGTACCATCCTATTACAGATGCTGCAAGCTATATTTCTTTTGCCCCAAAGCATCCACATTTAAATTTTGTTCAATTAGATTGTTATAGCGATCATCATCCAATTGCCGACGAATTGTTACTCCAAATTGCAAAAGACACGACAGTGGTATTTTGCTTAAGCAGCCAATGTAAAAATGCAATGCAAGCGGTAAGAAGAATGGCTATTAAATTAATGCAATTAGATATCCATCAACCAATTGTTCTAGTGACAGACTCCAAGTGGCAAACAACAGACGAACATCTAATCCATTTTGCAATAGAAACAGGCGCTTTGTTATTAGAAGGTATAGGAGATGGTATTTGTTTAGGTTTAACTATGGATGCTTATGAAGTAAGTATCACAGGTTCCAATGTGTCTGGTCGTAATTATTTTAATAATGCAAGTTTGGAGCAATTGTTAAATACAACTGCCTTTGGAATTTTACAAGCTACAAGAACTAGAATATCTAAAACCGAATATATTTCATGTCCAAGTTGTGGTAGAACATTATTTGAATTGCAAGAAACAACAGCAAAAATTAGAGCTGTAACCAATCATTTAAAAGGTCTGAAGATCGCTATTATGGGCTGTATTGTGAATGGTCCTGGAGAAATGGCAGATGCTGATTTTGGCTATGTAGGAAGTGGCGTTGGTAAAATTACCCTCTATAAAGGAAAAGAAGTGATGAAGCGAAATATAGATAGTAATGTTGCAGTAGATGAATTAATTTTATTACTTAAAGAACACAATGCTTGGGTAGAACCGGGTAAATAATATTTTATGTATTCTATTTTTTACGCATTATTTTATTTGATCTCATTAATACCTTGGCCTATCATTTACTTACTGAGTGATGGGGTTGCGTTTTTGTTAAGAATAGTGTTCAAGTATAGGGTAGCAGTTGTGGATCATAATCTTGCCATTGCCTTTCCTAATAAAAGCTTAAGTGAGCGAAAAAGAATAGCAAAAGAATTTTATCAAAAATTTACGGATTCATTTTTCGAAACTATTAAATTGGTTTCCATGTCCGACAAGACGTTCAAAAAAAGATTTACATCGAATGTAGAAGTGCTTAATGAACTATATGCTTCTGGACAAAATGTACAGATAATGGCAGGACATTTTTTCAATTGGGAATTTGCAAACTGGGGTGCAGCAAAATATGGCAAGTATCCTCTTATTGCAGTTTATATGCCGTTAAGCAATAAATTTTTTGATAGACTTATTTTAGATATGCGAAAAAGGTATGGCAGTATAATGATTCCTGCTACTAATTTCAAAAATCAATTCCATCAATACGCATCTAGTGGTCAATATGCAATGGCTTTAGCTGCGGATCAAAATCCTGGGAATCCTAAGTCTGCTTATTGGGTTTCATTTTTTGGACAACCAACACCTTTTGTAAAAGGGCCTGAGAAAGGGGCTAAGCTAAATAATACTGCACAGGTTTTCATTCATTTCCATAGTACTAAAAGAGGTTATTACCATGCGCATTATGAATTAATGACTACAGCTCCTAATTATTTTAAAGATGGACAATTGACTGCACAATATGTAAAAGTATTAGAAGAAAAAATAAAACAACACCCTTCAAATTATCTATGGAGTCATCGTAGATGGCGTTATACTTATGACGCAGCTACTTATGGTCATTTATTAGTAGACTAATTTTCGGTAATAGTTGGCTTCTTTGGAGAAGATACAATTGTGAATTTGTTTTTCAAAAATTCAACGGCATCCCAACCATCTTGAACAATTCTTATATTGTGAATACCCTGTTTTTTTAGAATAGAAGCCGCGAG
Organism: uncultured Sediminibacterium sp.; assembly: GCA_964579885.1. GTDB lineage: Bacteria > Bacteroidota > Bacteroidia > Chitinophagales > Chitinophagaceae > Sediminibacterium. Next base: position 368,006 of record CAZOHD010000001.1, on the reverse strand, counting down.
CAATAATTGTTTGCCTAAATCATCAATAATATAAATATTAAAGTGTTCGTCTAATTCAGACATTGAACCAGGGTCGCTAAATTCAATTAAAGGAAGATTGATCGAGTCTTTAATATGTGCTTTATCGTATACATCTTCTGTTCGAATATCTAATATCATTAGGTATTCGTCAAATGGTATGTCCATTGCTAATTCGTCTACTTCGACTTCAATGATTAGATCTATTTTTTGGTCTGCTTCAACCCATGAAGCAAATCCGCCCTTTAAAAAACCTTTCACTTGTGTGTAACCTAATAGTTCGAACTTTTTAATTGCTAATGCTTCTGTGCCATTCGTACACACCAAAATAATGGGGCAATCTTGCTCCATTATTTTGAGTGCGTTCAAAGTTTTTATTTCATCTAGCTCTATATGAATTGATCCAGGTATGAATCCTTCTAGAAATTCCGAACTAGTTCTAGTATCAATAACTTGAACTGAATCTTCTTTAGATAAGGTTAAAAATTGAGCTAAACTTAACTCCATATTATCCAACTAATTGTTCTACAAATTGGTTTACTTGTTCAAGGCGATTGTAATCCACCATATAGAAGATGAATTTACCTTCACGAATTGTAACAACAATTCCAGCCCTTCTTAATATGGCTAAATGTTGAGAGGCGACTGATTGTTCTAATCTAAGTTTTACATAGATTTCGGTTACAGTCATTTTTTGATGTTCGTCAATCAATTTTAAAATCTGTTGACGAAGTTTGTGATTCAAAGCTCTTAAAATCATAGCAGCTTTCTTGCTATGTATTAAATCCACTTTTAATGGTGTGGTGCCATTTGCTAATTGTAGCAAGTTTAATGTTTGATTCATGACAAATTACATATTGGGGGTTATGAATTTTGATTCAGCGCAAAGTTAATGAATAAATAATACATAATTTTTTATAATATGTATTTATTTGGCAGGAAGGATATAAACTTCTTTAAGGTAATTTGGACTAACATAGGCTAGATCCTCAAATTGCCCGTTTTTTAGTTTTTCGGAAGCCATTTCTAGCAAATCTAAACTTGTATAGCTGCCATCCTGGTAGGAGACTTCAAATTGGCTAATAAAACCCTTTGTTTTCGCGGTACCATTTCCGATACATACCGTTGGTTTAGTTATTAGGCTGTTCCATTGGATTTGATCCAAAACGATTGCTTGCTCAGGCAATATTATATCTAGAGATTGGTCAATATAAATGGCCCCAAATATTTCCATTCTCCGTGCATCTATCATAGGAAATACCTGAAATCCATTTGGCATATTTGTTGAACCTATTTTTAAGGCTTTATGTGCTAATGCGGATAGGGTGGATAGCCCAATTAGAGGCTTTTGGATTGCATAGGCAATACCTTTGGCTGTTGCTAATCCAACTCTCAATCCTGTATAACTTCCTGGTCCTAAAGTTACTGCAATTGCATCGATGTCATTTATGACAATGTTTTGTGCTTCAAGTAATTTTTCAATTGCTACTTGGATAAAACTAGCATGACTATGCGCTTCCTTATTTGAAAGTTCTGCAATAATTTTACCCTCATTGCTGATCGCAACGATCGCTTCTTCTAAAGCAGTATCTATGATTAATAATCTTGCCAAGTTCTAAAATTGTAGTGCAAAAATAGGCTGGTTTTGGTCAAAAAAATAGAAATTGCAATTCTAAAATTATAAATATGTCAAAACAGATCATTCAAACTAATAAAGTGCCAGCGCCTATTGGTCCATACAGCCAAGCTGTTATTGCAAACGGTTTTTTATTTGCAAGTGGCCAAGTTGCTTTTGATCCAGCTACAGGTGAATTGGTATTGTCTTCGATCGAAGCGGAGACCACTCAGGTAATGGAAAATATTAAAGCGATTTTAGAAGAAGCAAAAATCAATTTTGATCATGTTGTTAAAACAAGTATTTTTTTAAGTAGCATGGATTTATTTGCTGCAGTTAACCAGGTTTATGGTAGCTATTTTACAGCAGATTTTCCTGCTCGTGAAACAGTGGCAGTAAAAACTTTACCTAGAAACGTAAATGTAGAAATTAGTGTTACAGCAGTAATGCAACATTAATTTGACTACTCTATCAACATCACAAGTATTGATTTTGTGATTTAATTTATTTCAGTATTATACAATGTCTGACTTAAATTGGTAAGTTGTTTCAAAATACATTTGATCACGGGGTTCCATTATTTGGAGCCCCATTTTATTATTAAAACAATTTGGCGCACCACTTAAATTTTCAATTGCGATACTCTGACGGTTATCAGGTGTGTAAATTTGCAAATAAGGATAATTATGTTTGGGGGATACTGTAACGGTTTTCCCTTCATAACGAATGGAAACCTCATTTTGAATCGGATCTAATTGATAGCAATCATCAAAATGAGTAACATTTATTTTTTGCCCATTATTGAAATAATTTTCTTCTATGATTTTTCCTGTTGGGATCATAGAATTATCCATTTCAATCTTTCCAATGGATTTGAATTCAAGCAAATAGTCATTCACAATTCCTCCTAAAGTAAAATATGGATGCCATCCATCCATGATAGGCATTCTATTGTTAGATTTATTTATAATGGTTGTTTTTGAGTTGATTTTATTATTGGAAAATAATGTCCATTCCACCATTATTTGATAAATGAAAGGGTAGCCAGGGTCGCTACCTTGGTATTCAAATGCTAGTTGAACACTCGCGCAGTCTTTGTCAATTTTTGTTGATTGCATTTGAAAGTTGGCATCATATATTAATCCATGCATTGCATGTTCCCCTAGGTAAAATTTATTTAATTGATAATTTTGATTGTCAAACTGGTACCTACCTTTTTCTATTCTACAAGAAAAAGGACTCATTTTGCCACTTCGAAAACCATTCATTTCAAAACTTACATGCTCCTCTTTAGACAAGCCGTCCTTAGGTTCTTTATGATTTAGCAAGCTAGACTGATTACCTAATATGAGTTCTAAAGGCTTTCCCTCAACAATCACTTTCCAGCTATTCATTAAAGCACCTCTTGTTTCAATTTCAATTACAGTCTGGGTATAATTATCAATGAGTTGAATCATTTTTAGGCCCTTATTTTCATGTATTTTTACGTCAAATGCCATAGACTGTGTTTAAGTGGAAAATTAAAACTATTCTATTAACTTTGGAATATCAATTTTAGTGTATGCGCATAATTTTTTCTCTCCTTTTTTTAGTATCAACTGCACCTCTTTTTGGACAAGCTTGGCCTAAATATGATAGTACAATGAAAATTGGTAAAGCTGGTTACCGCATTTCATGTATTAATAGAAGCCCTGATAGAAATATTTTGAATATTAGACCAGTTGGATTTAAATCAGAATCTAGAGAAGCTTCGATTGAACTTAAGGCAAGAGTTATTGGAGCTGAGATCGACGATTTAAATATGGATGGATTTCCTGATATTATTATTTTCATCGAAGATGCTGCAGGTAAAAAAAGCATTTTCCCAATTTGTTCACAAAACAACGAAAGCATTGCGCCAATTATATTTCCTGATATATTAAATGATTTAGAAGCAAGTAAAGGCTATAGAGGCAAGGATGAATATAAATTAGTAGAAGGTGTATTATTTAGAAAATTTCCGGTTTACCCAACTGATACAACCATTAAAGAGCCAACAAATAAGATAAGACAATTGATGTACAGAGTTGTACAAGGAGAAAGAGATTCATGGAAATTCAAAATGTTTAAACAATTTGAATTTACTGCAAATTAATAACCTGCAGTCACCATTATTTTACCCACCGCTTTTTCAGTTCCTTCATCATCTCGAACAAAAATTAAATAAATTCCAGAAGCAACTTTTCGTTGGTATTGATTAAGTCCATTCCATATTGCTTGTCCGCCTATTGCCCTCATTTGTGTAATAAGTTGTCCATTTAAATCTGTAATTTTCACCAAAGCATTATTCACAAGGTCTTTAATAAGAATGGGTCCATTGTAATCTGGTGCAACAGGATTGGGGTAGACTTTTATTTTTTCTTGAGATAACTTGCCTTCTATTGCTTGTCCCTTATAACTAATTATTTCGTCAGCTGTAAAGAAAAATACATCACCGTTATTGGGCTCAATGGCAATTGATAATACTTTGTTATTTGGTAAAGGGCTATTCTCACTTGTAAAATGCTGAATGACTTCTGTACCATCTTTACTTATCAACCATGCGCCATTATTGGTTCCTATCCATTTTCTATCACCCCCATCAATGCTAATACAGTGAATTGTTTCTTTTTGAAATAAGTAGCCATTGAATCCATTACTAGTAACAATTGGCCAATAAGCGTCACATGGTTCATTAATATTAACGCATTGAAAAATTGCAATACCATTATTTGTTCCTACCCAAATAGTGCCATCTCTGTCTTTTGTAATTGCAGTTACTTCCATGCTTGGTAAATTCCCCGATCCTTTTCCTGAATTTAATTGTCTCCAAACTGCTTGGTTATTTTGTTTTTGAAATAACAAAATACCTTGTTGACTTGGTCCAGTAATCCAACTTAATCCTTCATCTCCAACTTCCAATCTTTTCAAATTAGTAGATGCATAATTGCCAGGAATAGGATAGTGATTCCATTTCCCCGCTTCTTTAACGGCCAAACCAAAACCATCTTTCAAAAGATATATATCGCCATTTTGATTTAATTGAATAGACTGAATGACACCTTCTCCAGGATGGGGCGAGGATTTAATTACAGTGTTTAAGAAAGGGTTGTAGTTGACTAATTGTGCCCCCATGCCCATCCACCAACTTTGGTCTTTAGGGTCAATCGTAACAGCATCAATATTTGATAAGTTTAGATTTTGCAATTGAACTAAATTAGTCCAGCCGTTTCCATTAAAGCTAGAGATCCCAATTTTATTTTTACTATAACTTATAATTAATTGGTTATTTGATATTGCAACTTGACTTGAAATTGCAGAAGATGGGCCACCCAAATTGATCCATTGTGCTTGTGCATTTTTTTGGTACAAGCCTTTGTTAAGATCACCCACCCAAAAAGTATTGCCCTCTTTCAAAACAGAAACAGGATGTTCAAGAATGGCAGAATCAATTAAGACCGTATTAATTTTATTGTTATTCAGTTGAATCAATGCGCCTTTTTCTCCATCTTTTACAATCGCATATACTTGATCTTGATCAACTGTTATTGCTTGAATAGTTCCAGAATTTATTTGATAGGCAGGAGCACTAGTTTGGGCGGCATATACATCTTGCTTTGTGGCAAAATACAATTGATTTTTAAACATAAACATTTTCTGAATCCCAGCAATGCCATTGCTATTTTCCATTGCCCAGCCATCGTTTTTCCCAATGGTTGTAGACCAAATGCCGAGTTCTGTTAGCGCGAATAGTTTATTATTAAAATGAATTGTCTGTAAAACATTTACAATTTCACGGGTATTATTCGGGTAAATTGTTTCCTTAATTTCTTTTCTTGATAGATCAATCACAACAATTCCGAAACTACAAGAGAGGTAGGCATTGTTGTTTATGATCAAAAGATCATTGATTAATTTATTTGAAAAGAGGGTTGATTGTTCAATATCATCAATAAGCGTTACTTGATCGCCTTGAACTATATCTACTCTGTTATTTTTATAAACTACTATTAATTGATTTCCTAATGGGTTCCATCCAATTTTATGAATACCAATAGAATGCAATCCATTGGTAGTGTTTAAATATTCTATCTCTTTTTTTGCATTAAGTGAAATAATCTGGTTTTTTGCTGCAATGTATAATTGGTCACCATTAATAACTTGTTGAATTGACTCATTCGAAAAATGCGCGTGCCAACTACCTATTGGACCTAGTTGAATTTGTGCATTCAGTCCCGATTGAATAATTAGAAAAAGCAGTAAATTAAAAATCCATTTATGCATTTTATTTTTTTATGGCTTTATAAATTTGCTCTTGTATTTTGGCTCTTAAATTTAGTTTGCTAAATGCTTTATTGTCTCTTGTTGGAAATACCCTGTTGGAAAGAAAAATATATAATAGTTGATTGTCTGGATCTGCCCAAACACAGGTGCCTGTAAATCCAGTATGTCCAAAAACACTTGTAGGAGCGCTTAAGCTGGGATAAGGGTCTTTAGAACTTGCATTGTCTTTGGCTGTTTTATCAAAACCAAGGCCTCTTCTGCTATTTTCAGATTGGTAGCTTGTAAATTTTTTAATCGTTTCGGATTTTAAGTATGCTTGTCCATCCCAAGTGCCATTATTTAGTAGCATCATGTATAATTTTGCCAAATCTGTGGCATTACTATATAAACCAGCATGTCCTGCAATCCCACCCATGGTTGATGCGCCTTCGTCATGAACAGATCCTTGTATAAGTTCTTTTCTAAAATAGTTATCCAACTCACTTGCTGCAATATTAGATTTATCGGTTCTATTAAGTGGCAAGAATCCAGTAGAGCGCATTTGCATAGGACCATAAAATGTTTTAGTACAATATTCCTGAAGATTCATGCCTGTTACTTCTTCTACAATATTGCCTAAAAAAATAAAATCATTATCACTGTAAACATATTTTCCTGGAGCCGAAATAGGACTATTCAGTATTTTAACACGAATGCTATCCATAAAATGATTGGCAAGGTATTTGCCTGGAGTTACCATTAATTGATGCGTAGCATCCTGAACAGGTACAATCCATTTAGGATCAATATTGCCCGATTTGTCTAATAAGGACTCATAAAATTTGATGTAAGGATATAAGCCTGCTTCATGTAATAGTAGCTCCTTTAATTTTATTTTTGCTTTAGGATTTCCTTTTACCCACGGCAAGTAGTCGCCAATCGTTTTTTCAATATCTACCTTGCCTTCGTCTACTAGCTTCATGATGGCAACCGTCGTAGCGCTTGTTTTTGTAACAGAGGCTAAGTCATATAAAGTAGCATTGGTTACTATGGGTGAATTAATTCCAGCAATAGTTCCGTAGCTTTTATTGAATACGATTTGGTTGTCTTTAGCGACTAAAACTTGACAGCCTGGTATTGCTTCTTGTAAAATGGCATCTGCAACAATTGAATCAATTATTGCAAGCTTAGTTTGATCAATAATTGCTGGAAGACATTGTTCTGCTAGAATTTTTTTTTTAACTGGTGCTTCTGAAAGCATTCCATAGTTTAATCCAGTTGAAATACTTACTGGTAAAACACCGCTTGCTTGGGCTTTACCTTCAAGCCATTTTTGTGCAGCTGCATGGCTATATTTTGTATCCTCATAAGCCAATAAAATATTATTGATTTTACTAAAATCACTTACTGCATAAGGATTTCCAAAAATCAAATGAATCCAATGCTCATGTCCTGCGCCGTTTAAAAATTGTAGTGTAGCAGCAGGAATTTCGAAATGATTTGCAGGTCTTCTATTATAACCATGCAAGCCAATAATTACTTGTTCGTAATTTTTTAGACTGTCATTGATTAAGGCTAATTCATTTGCATCTTTTCCATTTGTATGAAAAACTTTAACACCATAATTGGAGGCTATAGATGCTGTCAATGTATTTGTAGGTTTAGCATTGATTGCGATATAGGCTGTCTTATTATTCAATTCAGGACTATTCGTTGCCCTTAAAAAAGTAAGGGATTGAGCAGCCATCGCAGTGTTGATGGTTGCAACAGATTGATTTAAGTCTGCTACGATATTAGTAGTATCAATTTGTTGAAAGTTTGAAAGACCGTATTTATACTTAGCAGTTAATATTTTTCTAACTCGCGCATTGATATCTGAACGTTTAATTCTTCTTTCTTTTACAGCAGCCCTTACTTTATTGATGGATTGACCAATATCGCCAGGCAAACATAACATGTCGTTGCCAGCTAAAATGGCTTGCACGTTGGCTTCTCCTTGTGGGAAGTAGTTCGCAATTGCCTTCATGTCCATTGCGTCAGTGACACTGATTCCTTTAAAGCCCAATTCTTTCTTTAATAAATCATTGACAGCTTTCGGAGAAATGGATGTGGCATATTTTGGTCTGTCGTCAATAGCAGGCACAGATAAATGCGCAACCATTACTGATTCTATACCAGCGTCAATCAAAGCTTTGAAAGGTGCCAATTCTAAACTATCTAAAGCTGCTTTTGATTTTGTAATCACTGGTAAATCTTTATGAGAATCAACTGTTACATCGCCATGTCCAGGAAAATGTTTTGCAGTTGCCATTACGCCATTGTCTTGCATGCCCTTCATAAAAGCAACACCTTGTTGAATTACTTTCTCTTTGCTTTGTCCAAAGCTACGGTCATTAATAACTGGGTTTAACGGATTATTATTGACATCAATATCTGGGGCATAATTAATTTGAATACCTAAGCGTTTGCATTGTTCTGCAATTGCCGCACCCATTTGATACACTAAATTGCTGGATGCAAAGGCACCCATTGATAGTTGTCTTGGAAACATCTCTACACTATCCAAGCGCATCCCTACGCCCCATTCTGCGTCAATAGTAATAAACAAAGGTGTCTTTGTAATGTTTTGGTAATGATTTGTTTGCATTGCTTGTCGAACAGGTCCGCCTTGAAAAAAGCATAAACCTCCGACATTGTATTTCTTGATTAATTCACTCAATGAATCTATTTTATCTTGCTTCCATTCGCTATGCGCTCTTAATACCATTAACTGCCCAATTTTTTCATTCATATTCAATGCAGAAAATTGTTTCCTTACCCATTTTTTTTCATTCATTTTTTGGGCATGTACAATTGTGGCCAAGCTGGCAATTAATAAGATGGTTAAACTTAATTTTTTCATAACGAATATATATACTGCAATTTAAGGATAAAAAAAGGCTTACCTGTTATTAGGTAAGCCTTTTATATCAAATTTTATTTAATGCCTTTGGTTGTGGTTAAGCCTCAATTTTAGATTAACTGCTGCCAACTATGCTTCTGCTTCTTCTTCGTCCAATTCAGGTAATGTAGGCTCTACTTTATGAGTTTGTAATTGTCCAAACCATTTTACCATTTTCTTCATATCACTTGCATAAACGCGCTCAAAATCCATATTTGGGAATACTTTTTTGAAGTAAGCTTGAGTTGCTTTAGCATCTTTTTCGTTTGGAAGGGCTTCTTTAGATTTCCCCATTGCGATAAAAACTTCCGCTAAAAACACATTTTCCTTAGTAGTAAACACTTCAATGCTCTCTAAATGAGAAAATTGATAGGATCTTGAACTAATAAATTGGGTAGCATTCGTCTCTAGTGATCTCGCGATTGCACCGTCACTTTTGCTTGTCAATAATTCAAATAAACCTGACATTCCAGATACGGAAATCAATTTGTTATACTCCATGGGATCTAGTCTTTTTTTTAGGACTGCAAAATACGGAAAAACCCTCAATTTTCATTTTTTAAACTACCTTTGTTTATCATTAAAAATCAAGCATATGCCCGGTTTTGAATTCTTTGGAGAAGAAGAAAAGAAAGAAGTAAATGAAGTCCTTGAAACAGGAATTTTAATGCGTTATGGATTTGATGGTCCCAGAAAGGGGATTTGGAAATCTAAAGAACTAGAAGCTGCCGTTTGTAGCACTTTTGGGTCTCAATATGCGCAACTTACATCAAGTGGTACAGCTGCGTTAACAACAGCGATGGCTGCTTTGGGAATTGGCGCAGGTGACGAGGTGATTATGCCAGCTTTCACATTTGTTGCAAGCTTTGAAGCAATTTTAAGTGCAGGTGCGATTCCTGTGTTAGTGGATATCGATGAAACTTTGACTTTGTCACCAGCTGCAGTGCGCGCTGCGATAACTTCAAAAACAAAGTGTGTGATGCCAGTACATATGTGTGGTAGCATGGCAGATATGGATGCACTGGTTGCAATCTGTAAAGAACACAATTTAATTTTACTAGAAGATGCTTGTCAGAGTATCGGTGGAACATATAAAGGAAAGCATTTGGGTACCATTGGACACGCCGGAACATTTTCGTTTGATTTTGTAAAGACAATTACATGTGGTGAGGGTGGAGTAGTGATGACAAATGACAAAGACGTTTATACCAAGTCAGATGCTTTTACAGATCATGGTCACGACCATTTAGGTGTAGATAGAGGCGCCGATTTGCACCCTGCATTAGGTTATAATTTCCGAATCAGTGAATTACATGCTGCTGTTGGTTTAGCACAAATCAGAAAATTGGACACTTTCTTAGCGATCCAAAAAAAGAATAATCAAATTTTACGTTCTTATTTAGAGCAAGTTCCAGGTATTCAATTTAGAGTAGTGCCAGATCCTGCTGGAGATAGCGCAAGCTTTTTAACTTGGTTTTTACCAAGTCAGGAATTAACAGAAAAGGCTATTGCTGCATTTAAAGATGCTGGCATCCTTGCTGGTAATTTTTATTGGTTCGCGAACAACTGGCATTATATTAGAAAGTGGGATCATTTAAAAAATGCTACTAGTTTATATCCATTATCAGATGCGCAACAAAAAGCATTGTTAGCACTTCAACATACAGACTTCTCTAAGAGTGATGCAGTAATGAGTAAATGTATTTCTACGGCGATTAGTTTAACATGGACCGAAGAGCAAGTACATCAAAAAGGTGCGGCTTTCTTAGCTGTATTAAAACAAATTGTAGCATAAGCTAAGGTTATGGCATTAGGACAATCCATGCAGCAAAGACAATTACAAAGATTGTCGCCTCAGCAAATCCAATTGATGAAGTTGTTGCAAATTCCTAGTGCTCAAATTGAGCAAAGAATTAAAGAAGAGTTGGAAGAAAATCCAGCTTTAGAGCTAGATGCTGCATTGTTAGAGTCTGACTTTACATCCCCAGAAGAGATGAATGATGAATTGCTGCAGGACATGCATGAGGATGAAGAGGCGGTCCCTGTGGATGAATTCGAGATGAGTAATGAAGAACTTAGTGAGTATAGTTATGATGATGAAGTAGCTGATTATAAAACTAGAGACGAATTTTATCCAGAACTTGATAATGACAAAGTCATTCCAATTAAAGCGGAAATGAGTTTGCACGAAGTATTGATGGATCAGTTGAGTATGTTAGCACTAGACGAAAGAGGATTTAAAATTGCAGAACAAATCATTGGAAGTTTAGACGATGATGGCTATTTAAGAAGAGCGATGCAATCTATTGCCGATGACCTTGCTTTCAAGCAAAGTATGTGGGTCGAAGAAAAAGAAATTGAACTTATCTTAAAAAAAGTACAATCATTTGAGCCGGTTGGTATTGCAGCTAGAGATTTACAAGAATGTTTATTGATACAATTACGCAGTAAAGGGGAAGGAGAGTCGGCGCATTTGTCTGATAATAGAGGTAAATTGTATTCAGATGATGAAGCAAGAAAAATTGCCATCATGATCATCGAAAAATACTTCGAAGAATTTACCCGAAAACATTATGATAAAATACAAAGAAGTCTTCATTTAGATGAGTCTGGCATGAAGGAGGTCTTGCATCAGATTCTTACTTTAAATCCCAAGCCTGGTGCCGAAACAAGTTATAATAATGAAGCTGAAATGTATATTATTCCAGACTTCACGGTGTTGATTAATAATGGCAAATTAGAATTGACATTGAATAGTCGAAATGCACCACCATTGGTTATCAGCGATGATTACAAATTAATGTTGAAGGAATACGAAGGCGGCAAGAAGCAAGACAAGTCACAAAAAGAAGCAGTCTTTTTTATTAAACAAAAAATTGATGCGGCGAAATGGTTTATCGAGATGATCTTACAAAGACAACAAACACTGTTGTTAACCATGAACGCAATTTTAGATTACCAATCTGCTTTTTTCTTGAGTGGGGATACAACTACCTTACGTCCTATGATTTTAAAAGACATCGCTGAAAAAACGAACTTGGACGTGTCTACCGTGAGTAGGGTAGCGAATAGTAAATATGTACAAACTGAATTTGGTACTTATTTATTGAAATATTTTTTTAGTGAATCCTTAACTACGGATAGTGGTGAGGAAGTAAGCACAAAGGAAGTAAAAGCAATCCTTCAGGAATTAATTGAAGGCGAAGATAAATTAAAGCCCTTGAGCGATGATGAATTAACAGAGTTGTTACAAGAAAAGGGCTATAATATAGCAAGAAGAACTGTTGCAAAATATAGAGAATTATTAAACATACCAGTCGCTAGACTTAGAAAAGAATGGTAGACCAACACAATATGGAAAAATCCCAACCAATGATCGTGAAGTATATAGCACATTTATTGTCTTATGTATTTCATCCTCTTTTTATCCCAACTTATTTTTTCCTTTATCTAATGCAGGTCTTGCCATTTGAATTTGTGGGAATCACTGATTGGCAATTAAAAATGCGTTTATTCAGTGTGGCATGGTTAACTGCTTTTTTTCCAGCATTTGCGGTATTCTTATTGTGGAGATTAAAGTTAAGCGACAGTATTTTTTTAAGAACACAAAAAGAAAGAATCATTCCCTATGTCATCACCATGTTTTTTTATTGGTGGATGTATTATTTAAGTAGAAATTTCACGGACCAACCCTTTGCTTTAAAATTCTTTTACTTAGGAATTTTTGTTGCAAGTGCGATAGGGATGACCGTTAATAATTTCATGAAAGTTAGCTTACATGCTATGGGTATTGCAGGGATTACCACCTCTATCATTTTAGTAAGTATTTTTTATCCAATTACGAATGCAATATGGGTGCCTCTTGCAATCGTATTAACAGCTTTGGTTATAAGTGCAAGGTTAGTAGTTAGTGATCATAGTAAAAAAGAATTGGTCGTAGGACTTTTCATAGGCGTATTTACGCAATTGGCAGCTTATTTATGGGTTGTCTAATTTTAAATTTATAATTATGTGGTATCGTTTAGGTCAAAATATATTAAAGTTTAAAAACACGTATTTGTTTTTTGTGGTACTGTCCACACTTGTGATGGGCTACTTTGCTGCTCAAATTAAATTGAGCTATGAATATACTAAGGCCATACCATCGGATAATCCAAAGTTTGTAGTCTATAACAATTTTGTTAAAAAATATGGCGTGGATGGAACGACTGTTGTAGTGGGCTTTAAAACAGATTCTTTTTATACAAAAGATTTCTTCAATAAGGTGGATGCATTACACAAAAAGATTAAGCAAAATACTTCTGTTGCAGAAGTGATGAGTATACCTACAACTTATACAATCGTAAAAGATAGTATCGATACAAAATTCAATGCTTCAAAAGTATTTCATGCACCTTATACCAATGATAGTTTGTTACTTGCAGATAGGACCACTTTTGAAAATCTACCCTTTTATAAATATCTATTATATAATCCAGATAGTAGTAGTTATATCATGGCAGTCTCTTTCATTGCCGATTCTATCAATAGTGGGTCTAGAACAAAAATTATTGCGGGGTTACAAAATGATTTAGATCAATTTAGTCAATCTACAAATACTGAAGTACATGTTAGCGGTCTGCCATTTATTCGTACCATCATGGCGGATAGAATTAAAAAGGAAATGCTATGGTTTTTAATTGGGTCACTTGTTTTATCCGCTATTACTTTAATATTGTTTTTTAGGTCTATTTCTGCGACGCTAATGAGTTTGGCCGTAGTATTAATTGGTGTTATTTGGAGTCTAGGTAGTATGGTTTTATTGGGGCAAAAAATAACCTTGTTAACTGCCTTGATTCCGCCATTGATTGTAGTGATTGGTATTCCTAATTGTATTTATTTTTTAAATAAATACCATACTTCATTTAAGGAGACATTAGACAAAGACAAAGCGCTAGTTCAGATGGTTGGCAGAATGGGTGTAGTGACTTTGTTTTGTAATATCACTGCAGCAATAGGATTTTTTGTATTCGCTCTAACCAAGAGCCCCTTGCTAAAAGAATTTGGATGGGTGTCGGGTATGAATATCATGATTTTATTTTTTATCAGTCTATTTTTTATTCCACCAATTCTATCTTATTTACCAGCCCCTAAAGCAAAACATGTTCGATACCTTGAAAACAAATATTTAGAGAAAATATTATTAAAAATTGAGCGATGGGCTTTTACCCATACTAAGTGGGTTTTTGGTATCACAATAATTGCAGTACTTATTTCATTAGTAGGCGTTTTGCAAATTAAGAAAGAAGCATTTATTGTGGACGATTTACCTAAACAAGATAAACTATACACCGATCTTAAATGGTTCGAACAGAATGCCGGTGGTGTTATGCCATTAGAGATTGTGGTAGATACAAAAAAGCCAAATGGATTAATAAGATCTATAAAACCCTTAGAACAAATAGAGGAGTTGAATACATTTTTACTTGAACAGCCAGAATTAGGTAAGCCATTGGGTTTATTAGAAGGTGTAAAATTTGCTAAGCAAGCTTTCTATGATGGGGATAGCTTATCCTATGCTGTTCCAACAGGAACTGAAATGGCCTTTATTGGTCCTTATTTTGCAAGTGCTGCTCCAAAAGAAGGGGTTAAAGTAACTGGAAATAATCCTGCTCAATTATTGAATAAATTTATTGATTCATCTAAGCGTGAAACAAGGATTACAGTGAATATGAAGGATATTGGTAGTGCGAAGCTTCCTATATTATTGAATAAAATTGATAGTGCATCTATTGCAATTTTTGACACAGCTAAATATAATGTAGTACTTACTGGAAGTAGCGTGACATTTTTAGAAGGAAGTAATTTTATTGTAAAGGGACTAGGTGAATCCATTTTTTGGGCATTTTTATTAATTGCCATTTGTATGATTTTCTTGTTTAGATCTTTCCCAATTTTAGTTTGTTCTCTGATTCCTAATATTGTGCCATTGTTTATCACAGCCGGCATTATGGGTTGGACTGGCATTTCATTAAAACCATCAACTGTACTTGTTTTTAGCGTGGCTCTTGGTATTGCAATCGATGTTACCATTCGATTCTTAGTGAACTATAAACAGGAATTACCTCATTTGAATTACCAAGTACATACAACCCTTGTACAAACGATTAAACATACTGGTATTAGTATTATCTATACTTCCTTAGTGCTTGTAGCTGGATTTATTATTTTTTGTTTTAGTGATTTTGGTGGGACCAAAGCGCTAGGGTGGTTAACCTCAATTACATTAGTTGTTAGTACTTTGACTAATCTAGTCTTACTCCCTGCATTGATCAAATCATTTATAAAGTCTAAATAATTCTTTTTTAAATCCTTAAGGACATTGTCTTTAATCGGTTAATAAAAAAAGCGCTTCAATATTGAAGCGCTTTTTTTATGGTATAAAATCATTGATTTAAACTATACTATAGACAAGCTTTAGTCAGCTTGATCTGTTAAGGAAGCAATTGCTTTAAAGTATTTTGTAAAGCACTGCCTCTTAAATCTGTGGCAATAATCTTTCCGGTTGGATCTAGGAGCACATTAAATGGAATGCCCTGAATTTGGTAAGTATTAACTACAGTACTCTCCCATTTTTTTAAATCACTTATTTGTAACCAATTTAATTTGTCTTGTTGAATAGCTGTTAACCAATCTTCTTTGTCGTCGTCTAGTGAAACACCTAGGATTGTGAAATTTTTATTTTTAAATTGCTCATAAGCGGCTACCACATTAGGATTTTCTCTTCTACAAGGTCCACACCAACTTGCCCAAAAGTCCACCAAAACATATTTACCTTTTAAGCTACTTAAGGTAATAATTTTTCCAGTTGCATCTTGTAAGGCTATTTCAGGGGCCATTGAGCCAACTGATATGGAGCTAGCAGGACTAGCAGCTTGCACTTGACCACTCAATATATTTGCAAATTCAATTAATGGTTCAGCTTTAGTTTTTTCTGCAACCGCTTTAGCCATGGCAAGTACTTTATTAATTTCCATCGATCTTAAAGCCATTCCTAAAGCAAAATAGATAAGTGCAGGACTTGTTGCATTATTTATAGTCTCTTCCACATGGTCATTCAAGGCCTTAATTTTTTGGTCTTTTTGTTGTTGTAGATATAAGATAGTACTATCCTTGCCATTGCTTTGTTGTAAATTATCTAAAGCATATAAGGTAGCAAATAGAGAAGAGTCCTTTGTTCTATAGGCTTTCATATATTGAACCAATGATGCACTATTAGGAGAACCTTTAACGATGAAGTTGTTAGCATTATTTACATCTGCATTTATTTGTATCTGATCTTCGTCATTAATAAAGCTAATATCTAATGCATCTCCACTACTTAATCTATAGATACCTTCCTGTTTTGCAATAAATTCAAAACTATATTTTCCATTTGCATCTAACGTCAATGAATCCAATGTGATAATTGGCTTTCCTCCATAGGGGATTTCTTGTAATAGTAGTGGTTTATTAGCAGCATTCTTAATTGTTCCAGAAACTGTATAACGTGCTTCTTGGTTTTTTTCTTTACACCCAAGTGCAAACAAAAAAAGTGAACTTAATAATACAAGACTTAATTTTCTTAACATAAAATAATTTTCTATTTTGATAATATAGTTTCTAAGAGCTGCGTTGTTTTTTGTGGATCTGCTTTTCCTTGACTTATTTTTTTTACTTCTCCGATAAAAACGCCAATCAATCCTTTTTTCCCTTTTTTATATGCATCTACTTTATCTGGATGATTATTCAGTACTGTATGAATCCATGTTGTTAGTTCGTCTTCATTGCTATTTTGAATAAGTTGGTGCTCTTTAGCATACTCTAAGGGTGATTGTGGTGTTAATACAATTGCCTTAAAGACTTTATCTGTTGCCACAGAAAAGCTTAATAAATGCTCGTCAACCATTGTTAATAATTCGGATAACTGGGGTAATAATGGAGCAAGGTCTGCATAAGTTTTATGATGCTCGTTAAGATACGCTCGAATTGGTCCAATGATCCAATTGGCTGCTGCTTTGTATAATTTGGTATGATCTGTCCATGCTAAATAGAAATCAGCTTCTTGCTTGTTTTCGCATAGTTGATCAACATCATAAGGGTTCAGTCCAAGCTTGCTACTCCATTCTTTTTTTAATTGATTGGGTAGGGTAGGAAGAGCTTCTTTAATGGAATGAATGTACTCATCGCTTAAGCTAAAAGGTGCTAAATCAGGATCTGGGAAATACCTATAATCATTTGCATCTTCTTTGTCTCTAATAGAGAAAGTGGTATCGTTGCTTGCATCAAAACTTCTTGTTTGTTGAATGATTGTTTCGCCTTTTTCCACTAATTCTATCAATCTGTCAACTTCGTATTCTATTGCTTTTTTTATATTTCGAATGGAGTTCAAATTTTTGACTTCAACCCTTGTTCCTAATTTATTATCTCCCTTTAACCGAATAGAAATATTGGCATCACATCTCAAACTTCCTTCTTCCATATTGCCATCACAAATGCCTAGCCATCTTACTAGTTTACGTACTTCGGTCACATATAAAAAGGCATCTTCTGCACTGTGGATACATGGTTCTGTAACAATTTCAATTAGAGGTGTTCCAGCTCTATTTAAATCTATATAAGAATTTGTAGGATCCATATCATGGATACTCTTGCCTGCATCTTCTTCTAAATGTATTCGATTAAGTTGAATAGATTTTTCGCCTTCACTTGATTGAATTAAAACCTGTCCACCTTCGCATATTGGAGTGGTATGTTGTGAAATTTGATAACCTTTTGGAAGATCAGCGTAGAAATAATTTTTTCTAGCAAAATAATTTTCTTTTGCAATGGTTGAATTGCAAGCTAATCCCATTTTTATTGCATACTCAACTGCTTTTGCATTTGCCTTAGGCAAGCTACCAGGGTGGCCTAAGGTAATTGGGCTTACATGTGTATTTGGGTTTGCTCCAAAACTAGTGGCATCTCCACAAAACAATTTACTTTCTGTAGCTAGTTGTGCATGAATTTCTAATCCTATGACTGCTTGGTATAGCGTCTTATTTGACATAACACAAAAGTACAGATTTAATCAAGCAATAGCATAAAAAAGCCACCCATTTCGAGGTGGCTTTTGAGGGGGACATTCCTTCTAGGCATGACCTACAAGTCTGCCGTATTTATTTTTTTAGGTATTTTAACTTCAATTGTTCTTTTTTCTCCTTTTCTATCTAATGTGATTTTTAAAATTTGACCAGGAAAATAATATTGCCATTTCATGAAGTTAACATCTGTTATCTCTGATTCGTTTAATTTAATTAATACATCTTCTTTAAGGATGCCTGCCTTAGCAGCTGGGCTAGCTTCGGTTACATTGGTTACTTTTACACCTTTTCCAGTTTCTACATCTTCTACACTAATACCTAATTTAGGTCTTCTATCAGCTCTTGTCATCAACTGATCCATATTTGGTAATTCAGGGAATGAAAAATTAAATTTGCCCCCTTTTGGGTTTAACAACTCAAGTTTTTCTAAACCACCTTCTGGCGTATTTAAAATCATGTCCTGATTCTTATTTGGATTTTCGACAAGCTTGATTTTAACCTTAGTAAATTTGTTTGCTCTAGTATAACCTAGATCGATTATATCGTTTGGTTTATATTTTCCAATAGTAGTATATAATACTTCTGGGTCTGTTATTTTTTCTTCATTCACACTAGAAATAATATCCCCTACATTTAATTTTGCCATTGCAGCTGGACTTTGCGCACTAATTTCTATAATACGTACACCTACTTCAACTTTTTCAGTGACCACGCCCAAAAAAGCGCGATTGCTTTGAGGTGCTTTTTTAAAAATAAATGTATTTGCTTCAGGATACACACTATTAGGTTTTGCTTGGAATGTCATTCCTTTAACGGTTCCTTTTTTAACTTTTTTTAACCTTGGGTCATTTGAATTGACTGCTTCTCCATTGATCGTAATTTTATCACCATCTACTACTACAGAAATATTTTCAGTCGTATCTCCATTGATCATTACTGTCACATTCACGCTTGAATCAATCTTTGCGGAAACTGGCTTCTTTACTTTTTTCTCAATAATTACCTCTCTTGTTTTTGATTCTGTTTCTTGCGCTTGAACTAAAGAAAATAATGCTATGCAAGAAAGGAGTAAAAATGTCTTTTTCATATGTTTATTATTATATTAAAATGTTTGACTGGACTACGAAATTTATTGTAGGTCAAAAATAGGGAATAATTTATCTACGAAATAATTCGGAAATGTTAAAATTGTATAAAAAAGCCATCTAATATACTACTAGATGGCTTTAAGTTATTGTAAATCAATATTATAGAAGTGCTTTAATCTGGCTTAAAACTAGGTCTAATTGGCTTGCATCTTGTCCGCCTGCAGCTGCCAATGTTTTTTGACCACCTCCGCCACCTTTAATCAAGTTTGCAATATGTGTCTTAATCAGTTGTGGCGCTTCCCATTGCTTAGTAGCAACTAATGCCTCACTCATTGATAATGCAACAAATGCTTTATCACCTTGCGCGCCCACTAATAAAACCATGACTTCGCCAGTTTGTGTTTGACTTAATAACTGTGCAGCTTTTTTATATTGGTCTGTATTGCTTAACGCAACTTGTAAACCAAGGTATTTTATGCCATTAATGTTTTCAAAATGCTGTTTTTGATTTTCTACTAACTCATTTACAATAATTGCTTCTTGACTTTCTAATTGCTTCTTTAATTCTTTTTGTTGATTTTGTAAATCAAGAATATAATTTGCAAGTTGATCTGTAGAATATTGTGAAACATCTACTAGGGCTATTTTTTTATTTAAGCTACCTGCAATTATTCCATTTGCTTCTTCTAGTTGGGCAATTTGCTTTCTCGATTTTTCTTTTGCTTCTTCTATAAATTTAGCTGCGGCATCACCAACAACTCCCTCAATTCTTCTTACGCCAGCAGCAACAGAAGATTCAGCTTTTAAAATGAAATGACCAATATCTCCTGTATGACCAACATGTGTACCACCACATAATTCTATCGAATAATTTGGATCCATCACAACGACACGAACCCTGTCTCCATATTTTTCTCCAAATAAAGCCATCGCACCTAAGGCAACTGCTTCATCCTTACTCATCTCTTTGATTACAACGGGTACATTTTCTTTAATTTTCTCATTCACCATTTTTGAAACGGCTTCCATTTCTTCATTGGTCATTTTTGCAAAATGTGAAAAGTCAAATCTTAATTGATCTGCGTTTACTAAACTTCCTTTTTGAGCCACGTGTTTACCTAATACTGTTCTAAGAGCAGCATGTAATAAGTGTGTAGCTGAATGGTGTTGAGTAGTATGAGCCCTTAATGTTTCATCCACTTTTGCATGCACAATTCCACCAATAGTAGCAGGTAAATTATCTGTAAAATGAATAAATAAATTATTCTCTTTTTTTGTATCGGTAACAGCTAGAATTGTACCATCTTCAAATGTCAAACTACCTTTGTCACCAACCTGTCCACCACTTTCTGCATAAAAAGGGGTTTCAGCTAAAACCCATTGAAAAGCTTCTTTTCCTTTTGCTTTTACATTTCTGTACTTAACAATTGTTGTTTTTACTTCGGTAGCATTATACCCAATGAATTTTGTTTCTGCGTCTTCGCCCACTTGAATCCAGTCGCCAGTATCAATTGCTGTAGCAGCCCTACTTCTGTCTTTTTGTTGTTGCATCTCTTGTTCAAATCCAGCTTCGTCAATTGTCAACTGATTTTCGCTTGCAATCAATCTAGTTAAATCTACAGGGAATCCAAAAGTGTCGAATAATTCAAAGACTAATTTGCCTTCCACTTGCGTGTTTTTGTCCTGCGTACCAATGATATCATCCATACGCTTTAATCCTTTTTCTAATGTTCTAAGGAAACCTTCTTCTTCCTCTTTAATTACTTTAGTGACAAATTCTAATTGTTGTGTTAATTCAGGGAATACATTTTCGAATTGTTTTGACAATAAAGGCATTAACTGAAATAATAAAGGACGCTTGTAATCTAAATATGAATAATAATAACGTACTGCTCTTCTTAAGATTCTTCTAATTACATAACCAGCACCAGTATTGGAAGGTAATTGTCCATCTGCAATTGCAAATGCTATTGCGCGAATATGGTCTGCAATTACTCTAAAAGCAATTGCTTCTTTACCATCTCCAAAATCATATATTTTACCAGTTATTTGAGCAACTGTATCAATTGTTCCTGTAAATACATCGGTGTCATAATTGCTTTTTTTATTTTGAATAGCGCGAACTAGTCTTTCAAAACCCATGCCTGTGTCTACATGCTTATTAGGTAAAGGCTCTAGACTTCCATCTTTTTTTCTGTTATACTGAATAAATACATTGTTCCAAATTTCAATCACCTGAGGGTGGTCTTTGTTTACCAAATCACGACCAGGAATTAAAGCAATTTCTTCCTCAGACCTCATGTCAATATGAATCTCACTACAAGGACCACAAGGGCCAGTGTCCCCCATTTCCCAGAAATTATCTTTTTTATTTCCGTAGATAATTTTATCTGTTGGCACCCATTTTTTCCATTCTTCTAAAGCGACACTCGATTGAGGTAAATTTTCAGAGGCATCCCCTTCAAATACGGTTACATATAATCTACTAGGGTCCAATTTGTACACTTTCGTCAATAGCTCCCAACTCCATTCAATTGCCTCTGCTTTAAAATAATCGCCAAAGCTCCAATTACCTAGCATTTCAAACATGGTATGATGATAAGTGTCTACGCCAACTTCCTCTAAGTCATTGTGCTTTCCACTAACCCTTAAACATTTTTGGGTATCAGCAATTTTTGAATGTTTTGGTTGTTGATTGCCTAAGAAATAATCTTTGAATTGATTCATTCCAGAATTGGTAAACAATAAAGTAGGGTCATTTTTTACAACGATGGGTGCCGATGGCACAATAGTATGACCTTTAGATGCGAAAAAATCTAAAAACTGTTGTCTTATTTCTGAACTCTTCATCATGGGACTATATTTTAAGCTTTGAGCTGAATTAAAAAGCTATCTTTGTAGCGTTTCTAAAAGTCTCCAAAGGTAAGCATTTGAGCCTTTTTTTTGGACATTAGAAGGCAAATAATCATTCGATATGAAGAAAATAAAATATTTCTTTAATACCCATACATTAAGGTTTGAAAAAATCGAAGTGCCCTTTAAAGTAAGGCTTTTGCAAACCATTGGTTTTATTGTTGCTTCTTTGGCCGTAGGTGTCCTTTTTGTGGCTATTTTATTTCAATATATTGATTCCCCAAAAGAACGTTTGTTAAGGCAGCAGAATATTGCTTATAAAGAAAGTTATGCCGTTTTGCAGGAACGTATGAAGCAATTGGAACTTCAAATGGTGGAGCTAGAGCAAAGGGACAACGAGGTATATCGATCTATTTTTGAGGCAACTCCTATCCCCGATAGTGCAAGGGTCAAAGAAATGTTAGCTAAGAATGAAATAAGATTGATACAATCATTGTCCAATACAGAGTTGATTGAGAACATGCGCAATCAATTGAATAATTTGAGTTTAAGGATGTCCTTCCAAAGCAAATCATTTGTGGAAATCACCACAATGGTAAAGAATAAGGAAAAATTATTAAGAGCGATTCCTGCAATTCAACCAATTAGTAATAAGAATTTAAAAAGAGTTGCTTCTGGTTTTGGATACCGTATTGATCCCCTGTATAAAGATTTCCGATTACATGCTGGTTTGGATTTTTCAGCTCCAACGGGAACACCTATTTATGCAACTTCAGATGGGGTAGTTCAATCGGCAGGGTTTAGTACAGATGGTTATGGAAATAAAGTAGTGATTAATCATGGCTATGGTTTTCAAACATTATATGCGCATATGGTGCGTGTAAAAGCAAAAGCTGGGCAATCAGTTAAGAGGGGGGAGGTGATTGGATATGTTGGTAGTACAGGTAAGAGCACTGGGTCACATTTACATTATGAGGTGATAAAGCGAGGTGCTAAAGTAGATCCTGTCTACTATTTCTTTAATGATTTAACACCTGCACAATTTGATCGTCTTTTAAAAGAAGCTGCAGCAAACAAACAAAGTTTAGACTAATGGATCCAGAAGTAATGGCTTTTTTAAATAGAATTTCCCGAACAATTGGATTTACCTTATTATGGATGGGGCTGAATTCTACATTAGGTATTATGTTTGGATATGCGTTTGTTGAAGCCAATTGGGAATGGTATAATTATTTATATTATTGCTTCTTGATTGTAAGCACTGCCTCTTATCTTTTTTTACTTTACAAAATATGGAAAGACCCAATTCAGTTTAATCGCTAAACGACCTATATCTAAAATTGAAAACGGCCTATTTAGCTACTGTGGTCTGAAATGATTTTCCATTCTCCATTTATTTTTTTAAGCAGTAGAGTATAATGTCCACTGAGGTTTCCAACTGTTCTAGTTAGTTCCCATTTTCCGATAATACTAAAAAATTGACTTCCTAAAGCTTGCTTTGAAATTATTGTAAACTTAAGTTTGCCCATATACGTTTTGTCTGGGTAGTTCTTTTTATAATTTGCTAATGTATTATTGTATCCATAAGTAAGCCCATTTTTACCTACAAATACAAGGCTATCATTTTCCCAATAACCATGCATGAATTCATCAATATTTCCCTCATTCCATGCCTTTTCTTGCGCCCCTAAAATTTGTAAAATTTCTTTGACATCTTTGGTTTGTGCAGTAGCAAATTGTGTGAACATTAAAAGAAGAAGACTGCAAATACATTTTATCATAAAAGGATGTTTTAATTATCTTAAATTAATTGTACTCAAAATAAGTATTTCAACTTAATTTGCGACAATGGAGTATAAATTACATCTAAAGAAAGACAAAAAACTCGCTACAATTTTAAATGAAGCCGATCATGTGATTAAGAAGCGAAAAAATACGCCTGTTCGTTTAATGGCTAGTATTATTAGCCAACAATTAAGTACAAAAGTTGCTGCAATTATCTTTGGCCGATTTCTAGCCATATTTGAGGGTAAAGAACCTAGTTGTGAACAGGTTTTAGCTTGCACCAATGAACAACTCAGGGCAATCGGGTTGAGTCAGTCTAAAGTGAACTATATTCAAAATGTTGCACAATTTTTTATAGTCGAAAAAATTACAGATAAAAAGCTATATGCGATGGAGCCCGAAGCAATCATCGAATTATTAACTCAAATTAAAGGTGTAGGTAAATGGACTGTCGAAATGCTTATGCTTTTTAGTTTGGGGCAGGAAGATGTATTTGCAGTGGATGATTTAGGCATTCAACAAGCCATGATTAGATTATACAAAATTGATCATGCTACAAAGAAAGAACTGCATTTGAAAATGCTTGAACTATCTAAAAAGTGGGCACCTTATAGAAGCTATGCATGTTTACATTTATGGCAATGGAAAGATCAAGGAGCTATTTAAGCAGAATTTCTTGAAGCATTAATGATGCCAAACATCGTCCTAGTCAAAAGCTTTTCGTAATCTGTTTTTTCTGTTGCATTCGTTTCTGCTTCATGAATTTTACACAAAGCATATTGCTGAATCGTTAATAATGGTAATACTATTCGATCCCTTAAAAGGATAGAATGTTTTGCTAAAGTATCTTGTTCCATTAAACTTTTGCTATTACTTAGTTCAAGGTATAGCTGTGTTGTTAGTTGAAACTCTTCTTTAATATTTTTCCAAATTGGGCTGTATACGGGATCCTGATCAATATACTTAGTAATAGCAAAATTCGATTTAACCATACTCATCATGCTATTATCGATTAAAGTCTTAAAAAATCCAATATTGTTAAACAGGGATTGAACCTCTTTCCACATTCCTTTTTCCTTAAGCACTTGCAAGGCTGTACCAACTCCATAATAGCCGGGTACATTTTGTTTTAATTGGCTCCAGCTACCTACAAAAGGTATTGCACGTAGGTCTTGAAATTGAAGACTAGTTCCAGAGCCTCTTTTTGCAGGCCTGCTAGCGATATTGCTTTTACTATAATAATTTAATGGACTGAACTTTTGTAGATAGGGTAGAAAATGTTCGTCTTGTTTTAATTGTTGGTAAGCTTCAAAACTAATATTTCCTAAGGTCTCTAATATATGTCGATCTTGTTGGGTCAATTGCACCTTCGTTTCTGAGAATAAACTATGACTTACCCCTGCACTTAATAGTTGTTCTAAATTATACTGTGCAGAATGTATGGTTCCAAAATTTGAAGTGATTGTTTGTCCTTGAACAGTTAGTTGAATCTCTTCATTTTCAACTCCATTACCCATAGATGCATAAAACTGATGTGTTTTACCGCCCCCTCTTGATGGAGGTCCGCCTCTGCCGTCAAAAAACTTAACAACAATATCATTTTTTCTTGATATGGATGTTAGTGTCTCTTTGGCTTTATAAATGCCCCAGTTTGCTTGTAAGTATCCGCCATCTTTTGTGCCATCACTAAAACCTAGCATAATGGTTTGCTCTTTATTTCTTGCTTTTATATGCGTGCCATAAATGACAGATGCATAAAGTTTAGACATAATGGATTCTGAAGCAGCAAGGTCATCGATGGTTTCAAATAATGGTACTATGTCTACAGTGGATAGACTTTCATCCCATCCACACAATCTAAATAATGCATACAACTCCATTACATTTACAGCTGTTTGGCAGTTACTGATAATATAACGTTGACAACCCATTACGCCATTAAATGATTGCACTTCTTGTATAGCATAAATACTTTCTAAGGTATCTTTTCCAATCTCCGTTTTCATCGAAGCTGGGTCAATTTTACCTGACAAAGTACCAAGAAGATTCATTTGTGCTTGCTCGTCTAATTCGGTATAATTATTTGGTAATACACCTGTTTCAATTAATACTGCACGATGTATTCTCGAATCTTGACGGATATCTAATGCAGCAAAATGGGTTCCAAAAAGCTGCACTCTATTCAATAGCTGGTTCAGTCTATTCAGGTATAAAGAGTGGTGCTCGTTGATTAATTTTTCCTTAATTGTAGTTAAGCAATCTACTATTGTCTGTTTAGAAATGGGTGTACTATCTTCTGGTTTAAATACATTTTCATATAAGGCTGCTTCTAATTCAGTTAATAAATTAGCAACGCCAGAAAAAGTCAATCTTCTTTTTAATTTTCTTACATCTCTATAGTAACAAACAATAATACTACTTCTTAATGCCTGTGCAACTTTGATTGTAGTGGCAGCATTCACAAATGGATTACCATCTCTATCACCACCAGGCCAGAATCCTAATTCAATAAATGGATTAGTTCCATTATAGTCTCCATCAAAAACATCTTTCACAATGGTACTATAGATATTGCCAATCGATTGATAAAAAACATGTTCCAAATACCACATTAGATTCAATGCCTCGTCGGTAGGGGTAGGTTGTTTTTTATTAAAAAATGGGGTAAGACCAAGTTGTTGAATATATTGGTTAATGGTGCCATAATCATTCTTGGCAATCGCCTCGCCCATATCATGAATAATGCCAAGTACATTTGCTGGATAAAATTGAGTAGGATGGGCCGTTAGTACAATCTTAACTTTAAAGTCTTTTAATTTATTTTTTAGCGCCTGCGTTTTACCAGTAAAATTTGCTTCCTTAATTAAGGACTTGATGCTGCCTGGCCCCTCCATATCATGAATACTTGTAAAAGCGGCATCTTCGATCGCGTCAAATAAAACCACCTGCCTTTCTACATATTGAACATACTTAAACAAATGATCTATTTGTTCTTTTTCTAAAACAACCTCGGTATGTTGTTTGAAAAAAGAGTCAATAATTTCTACTGGAGATTTTCCTTTCGCAAATCCATCTTCACAATTTTGAATTAGTATTGGAAGTAATGCGCCTACATTGGCAATTCCAGAATAGGGTAGCGCTGCAAATAAACTATTATAAATAATATACTTGTCAGAAACATTTGTCCTAAACTGTTGAAGATAATTTTGTGTAGTATTGTTCATCATGACGCATTAAAGATACAGAAAAAATAATGCGTTATCTTTGAAACCCTTGTCAATATTGATTCCTAATGAATGTTCGTTTGAGCTACATGCTAGCTTTAAACAAGGGATGACTGATGTCATGATAGAATGCAAACTGCCAACCTTCTTTTTGTCCTTGTTCCCACCATTTCTGTCTCCACTCCATTGCTAGTTTACCATCCATATCGTATTTGGCTACAAATTTTGATTTGATTTGTTGGAACTGTGGAGCAACATCTGCCCCAAAGAAAAATATTTCATTGTCTTCTTTAATCCAGGCAACTTGATGATTGGGGCAATGACCTCCGGTTAATAAATAATGAATACTATCTTCAATCACACCCTGGTCTTGGGTTAGCCAAACTACTTTTGAAAATTCTTCTAAAAATTCAAATTGTTCTTTAATATAAGAGGCAGACGGCGTTGTCATAGCCAAGTCGAATTCTCTTCTTTGTATATAATAAGTAGCATATGGAAAACTCACAAAGCGTTCATTAAACTGTGGATGTATATAACTCATACCACCAGCATGGTCTTTGTGTAAATGACTCATAAATACTTTAGTAACGGAACTTGGATTAATGCCTATCGCCATTAAATTGTCATGAATTTGTAAAACACCTTGCGCATTCATATAGCCCAAGCCTGTATCTAATAAGATAATGTCTTTTTCTGTAATCACTACAAAGGGTTGAATCTCTACAAGAATACTCCCTTTTGGGCGATCCTGTATTTGTTCTTTTTGGGTGTCAAATGGAACAAAAACCTTGGTTTGGTCAATGCTAAAACTTCCTTCTGATAATGGGTAAATACGCATTTTGCAAAAATACAATTATCGAAGTACCATTTGTCGATCTGCATCTAATCTTAGTAAAATAAATACCAATGCAGTAAATGTAAGTAAAGAAGATCCACCGTAACTAATTAGAGGTAATGGGATTCCGACTACAGGAAATAAACCAATGGTCATACTAATATTAACGGCGATATGGAAAAAGAAAATACCTACTACACTATAAGCATATACCCTTGAAAAGGTACTTCTTTGTCTTTCTGCAATTCTGATTAATCTAAATAAGAAAAATAAATACAACCCTAAAAAAGTAAATGTTCCAACAAAGCCAAAAGCCTCACCAATGGAGGTGAATATAAAGTCGGTATTCTGCTCAGGAACATACTTGCCCCTTGTCTGTGTTCCTTTTAAAAAGCCCCTGCCCCAAAAACCACCAGAGCCTATTGCAATTTTACTTTGTTTGACATTATAATCATCGGGCTTCCTTGCTGCTTTGGCGCCTGTTTTTTGTATAGATCGTTCATTTAAGCTACAATCGTATTCTTTGCCCACCATACTATAAATACGAGTAGTTTGATAACATTCAAACACGTTATTAAAAATATAGGGTACTGCAAAACGAACAGTACCTACACAGAATATCCAAATACTTGCAACAATAATAATTGCTTGTTTATTTCTTTTGAAACTTTTCCCAAGATAGATGATCAAGATTCCCCCAATAACGGTTAGAATGATTGCTAAAAGGGTTGGGTCTAATAACAATGTAGCAATGACAAGAATTGCAAATGATAATAATACCACTAGAATAATAGGAGGTAATCCTTCTCTGTACATAGCGAAAATAAATGCACTATAAACAATCGCAAGGCCTAATTCATGTTGCATGATTGAAAGTATTGCCGGAATTGCAATCATTGCACCGGCTATCAAATGAGATTGAAGTTTTGTAAAATCAGTTTCAGGTCTGGATATGAATTTTGCCAATGCCAATGCTGTAAATATTTTACACAATTCTGCTGGTTGTAAATTAAAGCCAGCAGCAATTGGTATCCAGCTTTTAGAACCATTGATTTCTTTTCCAATCACAAAGGTGGCTAACATCAATAATAAACCACTGGCAAACAAAATATTCGCTAATGCAGTAAAGACTTTACTGTCCATTAATAAAATGAAGACGCCAATAAAAGAACAAAAAATTAAGAAAAAGAATTGCTTACTATATCCTGTTTTACCACTAATAAAACTAGTAGCCCAGTCGGTATTGGGGTTATACTCCACCATGAAAATACTTAGGATACCAATTGACGCCATTAGCAAATACAATATAATGACTGCAAGATCTGTTCCTTTAGAAATATTATTATTATAGTTAGCGGACATTGTTATGGCTTGAGCCTTTTCTTTTTATCGGTATTGGGTAGTAAACTATCCTTATTGGTTTTATCTGCATTTGGTAATGGCGCTGGTTCAGCAGGCATTGTATCCTTAATTTTTGTCTTTACAACACCTTCTGCTAACATCTCCATATCCCAAACGTCCGATAATTCATCGTTATTGTATTCGATAGGGGTTAAGTAAGCAGATTTATTATGTTGAACATACCAGTTTTTAATTGCCTGTGGCATTAAGTCAACCTGTGAAAGATTGTCTGCCTTCAATTTACTTTCAGTGGTAAGCGTATCGTTTAGGTATTGCTCCATTAATAATCCCCCAATTGGCCCTGCCCAAGTAGAGCCATAACCTGCATTTTCTACAATAACTGCTACTGCAATTTTAGGATTGTCTTTTGGCGCAAAGCATACGAACAGTGAGTGGTTTTTACCATGTGGATTTTGTGCAGTTCCTGTTTTCGCGCAATATTCATGTCCAGGCACTTTAATAAATGCGGCTGTACCATAAACTGTTACATCATGCATCCCTTCTTTAATAACATCAAAATACTCTTTCGGTATTTTAGTGACTTTTTGTTTTGTTCTAAATGGTGCTAATTGAGCTGCTTCATCCTCTGTTTCATTTTCAATACTATCTACAAAATGTGGTGTATAATAGTAGCCGCTATTTGCAATGAATGCCATTGAATTAGCTAATTGAAGTGGTGTGGCGGTCATTCTATCCTGACCAATACCTAGTGTAAGCATATAGCAACTATTCCAATACCTTGGATTGCCAAAGTCTTTATTGTATTGTGCTGTATCAGGTATGTTTGCTTTATTTTCACTTGGTAAGTCTACTCCAAGTTTACGTCCAAAGCCAAATGCGTTCATGTATTCCTTCCACTTTAAATACCCTCCTTTTGCCGAAGCATATTTTGGATTGTCAATCGCCATTCTGAATACTTGTAAAAAGTAAGAATTACAAGAATAAGCTAATGCCAATTGCAAGTTAGCAGCATGTCCTGCATTATGGTGTTCACATTTTCTTGGATCACCACATGCACCATAAGCGCCAAAGCAGTTGTATCCATAATTAGGTGTAATCAAACCCTCATCTAATGCAATCAATGCGCCTAATGGTTTAAAAGTAGATCCTGGAGGATACTGACCTTTAATTGCACGGTTATAAATTGGTCTTGCCGTATCCAATAATAATCTTCCGATTGTTTTTCTTCTTTGACTACCCGTTAGTAAGTTTGGGTTGTAACCTGGACTAGAGGCCATCGCAATCACCCCACCTGTTTTAGGATTGATTGCAACAGCGCTTCCTATTTTATTTTGTAATAATTTTTCTGCAAGCTGTTGTACCTGTACATCAATGCTAGTATATAAATTTTTTCCAGCGATGGCTACTGTATCAAATTCTCCTTTTTCATAAGGTCCTTGTATCTTCCCTTTATTATCTCTTAAGTATCTCTTAACACCTCTCTGTCCCATCAATACAGACTCGTAATTTTTTTCTAGACCAGTCATGCCAGCATAATCTCCCATTTCATATCCTTCTGATTCATGCTTCTTTAAAAAATTCACGTCAACTTCAGCCACATAGCCCAATACGTGTGCCGCTGTGTTGTATGGATAATTTCTGATAGAACGTTCAGACAAAGAAAATCCTGGGAAACGATAAAGGTTTTCATTCAATTGTGCATAAAGCTCAGGTGTTAAAAAAGGTTCAAAGACACCGGCTTTTACCCTTGTATTTTTTATAATAGCTTCTACAATTCTTTTCTTGTATTCTTCTTTGTCTATTTGTAAAATAGCACATAATGCAGCCGTATCAACGCCCTTTGCTTCATTTGGTATGACAACTAAATCGTAACTAATTGTATTTTCTAGGAGTGCTCTTTTTTTACGATCATATATAATACCACGATCTGGGTAAATGATTTTGCGATAGATCGCGTTGTTATCTGCAGCTAATTTGTATTTATTGGATACGATTTGTAAACTAATTAATTGACCTACAATCAGGATAAAAATAGTACCAATAATAATTTGAATAATTCCGCCTCGATTCTGATTGTATACTGACATGTATTATCTTTTTAGCTTTCTTCTGTTCAGTAAAAGTTCCACTAGTAGTATAAGAAGGATACTCATTAAACTAGTAAAGAATACTTTTCCAATGAAATAGCTAAAGTTACCAAATTGCAACCACTCTAGTAATACTAAATAGAAGTGGTGAATAAAAGTGAGAGAGAAAATATAAAATGCAAATGGTCCCCATCCCATTGTACCGATGCTTGGTTCTTTTGTAATTTCTTCTGAAGCTTCTTGTGCTAAAAGAATATTTAAAATGGTGGGTCTTAAATAACCAATTAGGGTTGCCGCTGCAGCATGTAATCCAGGCGTATTGGTGAACATGTCTAAGCAATAACCAAGGCCAAATCCAAGTAAAGTTGTCGCTAATCTGCTTGTACCAAAGGGTAACCAAAGAAGAAAAATAAAATATAAGTAGGGAGTAATGAATTGGTGCAATGGAGGAACCTCATTCAAAATAATAATTTGAATCAATAGGAACAAGATGAAGCGGATACTATTTTTTAGAATATTATTCATTGTTATCCCCCTTTTGCTCTATATCTGTTTGAGCGCCCATTCTTTTATTTTCTACTAAATACACAAATTCTAAATTGTAGAAATTCGTTGCAGATTTGATATTCAAGGTCAAGAAATTACTTGACGGATCTTGTACAATACTTGTCACTTTTCCAATCATTAACTGAGCTGGAAAACTAGAAGAGTAGGGGCTCGTTAAAACGGTATCTCCGATTTTAGGAACTGCGCTTTTTGAAATATTTTTTAAAGACAATATTTCAGGGCTCTTTCCGTCCCATTCTATACTACCAGCAACTCGATCTCTTTTTAACATCGCACTCACTTTACTGTTGCGGTGTAATAAGCTCATTATTTTACTGTAATAATCATTTACTTCGACCACGACTCCCACAATCGATCCGTCGGGACTTATTGCTGCCATGTCTTTTTTAACACCTTGTAAAGCACCTCGTTCAATGGTGATATAGTTTTTTTGTAGGGTAAAGCTGTTGCCAACTACTTTGGCTGGGTAGTAAGAGAATTTTCTGATTTTTTCTAAACTATCTTTTCTTAAAATTAATGTGCCTGATTTTACACTTGTGTCGTAGGGTACAAAATTTTGTGCAAGCTCGTTTCTAAGTGCTACGTTTTCTGCAACCAATTTTGCATTGGTTGCTTTTAAATCAAAAAAGTAAGACCATTCGTTGTAGTAACTATTGACTTTACCTGCAACTGCATTATTCCAATTTCCAAAAAATGTTTGGTGAGATTTACTGTAAGAAGACAACATTACCAACGATACAATTTGAAGTATCAGAAAGCTAAAAAATGTAAAGTTCTGTCGTATAAAGCCAATGATATTCTTCATTAGGTATTATCTCATAATGAATGGGAAACGTTGATAGTTTTTCAATGCAATACCTGTGCCACGAACAACGCTCTTTAATGGATCGTCTGCTACATGAACTGGTAATTTAATTTTTGCACTCAATCTTTTATCTAAACCTCTTAAAAGAGAACCACCACCTGTAATGTACAAACCTCTACGATAGATGTCTGCAGCTAATTCTGGAGGTGTTGTTTCTAAAGCTTTTAAGATAGCTTCTTCGATTTTGAAAATACTTTTATCTAATGCTTCTGCTACCTCTTGGTAAGAAACCATAATTTGTTTTGGAATACCTGTCACCAAGTCTCTACCATTTACAGGCATATCTTCTGGCGGATTATCTAAATCTTTTAAAGCAGCACCCACATGTATTTTAATTTGTTCTGCAGTACGCTCACCAATTAATAAACTATGGTAACGTCTTAAAGCTTCCATGATATCTGCAGTAAATTCATCTCCAGCAACACGAATACTTTGATCACATACAATACCTGCTAATGCAATGACAGTAATACCTGTTGTACCACCACCAATATCAATAATCATATTTCCAACTGGTTCTTCTACATCGATACCAATACCTAATGCAGCAGCCATCGGTTCATGAATCATATAAACTTCTTTTGCACCTGCTTGTTCCGCACTATCACGCACCGCTCTTTTTTCTACTTCAGTAATAGAAGATGGAATACAAATAACCATTCTCCAACTTGGAGGAAATAAAGGCTTCTTTGGATAAATCATTTTCATCAACTCGCGAATCATTAATTCCGCGGCGTTAAAGTCTGCAATTACACCATCTTTTAATGGACGAACTGTCTTAATACTTTCGTGTGTTTTTTCGTGCATCAATAATGCCTTCTTTCCAACACCTAAAACTTCTTTCATATTATTCCTGTTCAAGGCAATAATTGAAGGTTCGTTTACAACAACTTCATCATTGTGGATGATAAGTGTATTTGCAGTTCCCAAGTCCATTGCAATCTCTTGGGTAAAAAAGTTAAATAAGCCCATATTCGTTCAGTATTTTACATTCAGTGGAATGATGCAAAATTCATCTAAAATCCTTGAACTACAAAGCTTTTTAAAAAAATGAACAAGATTATTTTTGGAGGGGGCTAGCTTGCAAATTCAAAGCCAATATCTTTTCTAAAATTCATGCCTTCGAAATGGATCTTTGTCAATGCATTTTTTGCGGTTTGAACTGCTTCGGTAATTGTATCCCCTTGAGCTGTTACCGTTAAAACTCGACCTCCACTTGTTACGATGGCATCTTCTTTAAAAGCAGTACCAGCTTGGAATAGAGTCGTTTTAGGTGTTTGAACTACAAGGTCTAATCCACTAATAGGGAAACCTTTTTTATAATCTCCAGGGTAACCACCACTTACAGCCATCACGGTGGCAAAAGCGCCCTCGTTGTATTCGATATTAACATCTTCTAAAGTGCCGTTATCTGTTGCAGCTAAAATGCTGACTAAATCTGTTTGTAAACGGGGTAGAATTACCTCTGTTTCCGGATCGCCCAAACGACAATTGTATTCAATTACAGAAGGTTCGCCATGGCAGTTCATTAAGCCAAAAAATACAAAGCCTTTATACACCAAGCCTTCTTTAGCAAGGCCTTCAATGGTTGGGCGAACAACTTTTTGCTCTACTTTTTCCATAAAGGCGCTATCCATAAATGGAACCGGACTCACACAGCCCATTCCCCCAGTATTAAGCCCTGTATCTCCTTCTCCAATGCGTTTGTAGTCCTTTGCGTGTCCTATAATTTGGTAGTTTTTGCCATCTGTTAAGGCAAAAACACTGACTTCAATCCCCGTTAAAAATTCCTCAATGACAACCCTAGCACTTGCTGCGCCAAATTGCTTATGCTGTAACATGGCTTCAAAACTATCCAATGCTTCTTGATGAGAAGTAGCAATAATAACGCCCTTTCCTGCGGCTAGGCCGTCTGCTTTTAAAACAATAGGCAAGCTATGAGCAGCAATATAAGATTTCCCCTCTTCGTAGTTTTCGATTGTAAATTCAGCGTAACCAGCAGTTGGAATCTGGTGTCTTTGCATAAAATGTTTGCTAAAAGACTTACTGCCCTCTAACTTAGCCGCTGCAGCTGATGGGCCAATAACGTTGATTTCAGATGTAGCAGGATCATTGGCAAAAAAATCAAAAATGCCTTTTACTAAGGGTTCTTCTGGCCCCACAATAATCATGTCTATATTTTGTGAGATGGCTACTTGTTTCAAACCTTCAAAATCGTCTAAAGCAATCGATAAATTAGTGCCTATTGAAGCTGTACCTGGATTTCCAGGTGCGATAAATAACTGATCGCAGTGGTAGCTTTGTGCTATTTTCCAGGCCAATGCATGTTCTCTTCCGCCAGAACCTATTAGTAAAATATTCATAATTAAGGTGATTGCAGCACGAAAGTAAAAATTATTGAAGGGATTTTATTATTTTGTACCAATTAAATACAATTGAATATGTCAGCAGTAGCAGAAAAACATCCAAAAGGACTCTATGTCTTGTTCGCAACGGAAATGTGGGAGCGATTTAACTATTATGGTATGCGTGCCATTTTAGTTTTGTTTTTAGTGAAAGCAATGGCTTTTAATCAGAATGACGCTTCGCAAGTTTATGGTAGTTATACAGGTCTAGTTTACTTGACTCCTTTATTGGGAGGTTATATTGCAGATCGTTATTGGGGTAATAAGCGTTCCATTATTGCCGGCGGATTGGTCATGGCAATTGGTGAATTTGTCTTGTTTTTTTGTGGTCATTTTTATGACAATGCAGCACTAGCAATGCCCTTATTTTATACAGGGTTGGGATGTATGATTGCTGGTAATGGCTTTTTCAAGCCAAATATTTCGAGCATGGTGGGTCAATTGTATAAAAAAGGAGATTCAAAAATTGACGCTGCTTATACCATTTTTTACATGGGGATCAATACGGGTGGTGCATTAGGTCCACTTGTGTGTGGATTTTTTGGCGACACAGGAAATAATGGAGATTTTAAATGGGCTTTCTTTGCAGGCGGTGTTGCAATGCTTTTGAGTGTAGTTACGCAAATGATATTTCAGAAAAAGTATTTAGTAGATGCAGATGGTGCTTCTATTGGGGATGCGCCAACAAATGCGCCTAAATTGTTTCTTAAAGTTCCCGTGATGGTTGGCTTCTTATTCTTACTTTCTTTAGTGACCATTGCATTAGTATATATCGATATTAAAGTAGTGAGTTATTTATTCTGGTTATTAATTACATGTATTCTATTAATTGCTTTTATTATTTTTTCCGATAAGTCATTAAATATTATCCAAAAGAAAAAAGTGGCTGTATTGTTTACGGTATCTTTCTTTGTGATCTTTTTCTGGAGTGCATTTGAACAAGCAGGTGCCTCTCTTACTTTCTTTGCTTCTGAAAATACACAAAGAGATTTAGGATTTTTTGTGGTACCAGCAAGTTTCTTTCAATCCTTGAATTCAATTTTTGTCGTTACACTTGCGCCATTGGTAGCATGGGTTTGGATTAAATTAGGTAAAGCAAATAGAGAGCCATCCTCTCCATTCAAAATGGCGATGGGTCTAATGTTATTAGCGCTAGGTTATTTATGGATTGCAACTGGGGTGAACGGCGTTGGTACTGGCATTAAAGTAAGTATGATTTGGTTGATTGGTATGTATATGATGCATACATTTGGAGAATTGTGTTTGTCGCCAATCGGTTTGTCTCTATTTAATAAATTAGCGCCAGTTAAGTTCGCTTCTTTATTAATGGCAGTATGGTTTACAGCGAATGCCTTTGCGAATAAATTAGCAGGTGTATTTAGTACTTTATATCCAGAAAATGGCAAGACAACTTCTTTCGCAGGCTATCAAATTACCAACTTACACGAGTTCTTTATGTTCTTTGTATTTATGGCAGGTATCGCTTCTATTATTCTTTTCTTATTGTCTAAGAAATTAAAAGGATTAATGGAGCAGCAATAAGAATAGATTTCTAACTGAATATAAAAAAGCCTCGATTTATTCGAGGCTTTTTAGGTTTATTATTTCAGTTTATTGATCTAAGATATAACTTTTTCTTGTTTCAATTTAAATCACGCCTTTTACAATTTCATCTACCACGCCTGGGTCTAATAGGGTAGAAGTATCTCCTAAGCTATTCAATTCACCTTCTGCAACTTTTCTCAAAATACGGCGCATGATTTTTCCTGATCTTGTTTTTGGTAAGCCAGAAACAAATTGAATTTTATCTGGTTTTGCAATGGGTCCAATGATTCTTGTGACTGTTTGTAAAATATCTTTACGCACCATGTCTGCAGTACCATGTGTATCCTGTGCATGTGAGCCGGTGTAAATTACATAGGCATAAATACCTTGTCCTTTAACATCATGCGGATAGCCTACAACCGCACTTTCAACTACACCAGCGTGCATATTGATTGCGTTCTCTACTTCGGCAGTACCAATTCTGTGACCGCTCACATTCAATACATCATCCACGCGTCCGGTAATTCTAAATTGTCCTTCTTCATTTCTGAATGCACCATCGCCTGTAAAATATAAGTTATCATAAGTTGCAAAATAATTTGTTCTGCATCTTTCATGGTCGCCATAAGTTGTTCTGATTGTAGATGGCCATGCTTGTTTGATACATAAGTTGCCACGATACATTCCTTCCTCGTCTTTCTCCGTAATTTCGGCACCCTTGTCGTCTACTAAAATGGGTTCAATACCTGGCATTGGATAAGTGGCCCATCCTGCTTTGCCAGGTGTAATGCCTGCCATATTAGAGATCATGATTCCACCAGTTTCTGTTTGCCACCAAGTATCTACAATTGGACATTTCTTTTTTCCAATATTTTCATTGTACCAATTCCAAGCTTCTTCATTGATTGGTTCACCAACCGTGCCTAAAATTTTTAAGCTACTTAAATCATGTTCCTTCACTGGACCTAAACCAAAACCCATTAAGGAGCGAATTGCTGTTGGAGCGGTGTATAAAATATTGACTCTGAATTTGTCAATGATATTCCAAAATCTACCCGCATTAGGGAAGGTAGGTACCCCTTCAAACATCATTGAAGTACCTCCTGCACTCAATGGTGCATATACAATATAACTATGTCCTGTAATCCAACCAACGTCTGCTGTACAGAAAAATAAATCATCCGGATTGTAATTAAATGTATTTACAAAAGTATAGTTTGTGTAGACCATATAGCCTGCAACACTATGCACAACACCTTTAGGTTTGCCTGTTGAACCAGAAGTGTATAAAATAAATAAAGGATCTTCTGCATCCATTTCTTCTGCCGGTACAAATGAAGTACCTTGTGATTCTACTTTCTTAATTTCATCTTCCCACCACACGTCCCTACCTTTCAACATTGAAACTGCAGTCCTTGTTCTAGTGCAAACAATGACACGTTTTATATTTTTATTTCCAATTAAAGCATCATCAATGACCGACTTTAAAGGGATATCTTTTGCGCCTCTGTAAGCACCATCACATGTAATGATAAAATTTGCCTTCGCGTCGTCTAATCTATCCGCGATGCTTTGTGCAGAGAAGCCGCCAAAAATTACACTATGAATGGCACCAATCCTTGCACATGCCAATACTGCTATCGCTAGTTCGGGAATCATGCCCATATAAATGCAAACACGATCGCCTTTTTTTACGCCATTATTATATAATACTTGTGCAAACTGACATACTTTTAAATGTAGCTGCTTATAAGTGATGATGCGGTGGTGTTCTTCCGGATCATTTGGCTCCCAAATTATTGCTGGTTTATCGCCCATGGTTTCAAGATGACGATCTAAACAGTTCTCGGTAATATTTAATTTACCGCCAACAAACCACTTAATGCTTGGGTCTTTAAAATTCCATTCACTTACCTTGTCCCATTTTTTACGCCAAGTAAAATTTTCTGCAACTTCACCCCAAAATGCATCAGGAGTTTTGATACTTTTTTGGTAGGCTTCATGGTAACCTTTAAGGTCTTTAATTTGATAAGGATAGGACATGTGGCAGTTTTAAATTTAGTCAACCAAATTTACATTTTTTAAGTTTATCTAATTAACTTGAACAGCAGCAATTAAACATTTTAAATTATGAGTTTCGTCACAAAGCCTACAAAAATTAGCTTAGTCATCGGTGCTTCTTCTGTGGGCACGCTTATTGAGTGGTATGATTTTTACATATTTGGCATGTTGGCTACTATTATTTCAAAACAATTTTTTCCTTCAGATGCTGGAACCTCTGCACTGTTAAGCACTTTGGCAATTTTTGCTGCAGGTTTTATTGTGCGCCCATTTGGGGCATTGGTTTTTGGCAGATTGGGAGATATGATTGGCCGTAAATACACGTTTTTGTTAACCTTGGTGTTGATGGGTGGATCTACTTTTGCTATTGGTTTGGTGCCAGGTTTTGCAACAATAGGTTGGGCGGCACCCATCCTTGTTTTAATATTAAGATTGATTCAAGGTTTAGCATTAGGAGGAGAATATGGCGGTGCCGCAACTTATGTGGCAGAACACGCGCCTGCAAATAGAAGAGGATTTTGGACAAGTTGGATACAAACTACAGCCACACTGGGTTTATTCCTTGCATTAGGCGTGATTATTTTAATAAGGTCTAATCAAGGGGTCGAAGCATTTGGTAAAGAGTGGGGTGGATGGAGGTATCCTTTTTGGTTGTCTATTATCTTAGTTGTTGTTTCTATTTTAATTAGGATGAAGATGAGTGAATCTCCTATGTTCACAAAGCTAAAATCAGAGGGCAAAATTGCAAAGAATCCACTGAAAGAGAGTTTTGGTCAAAAGGCCAATTTTAAAATGGTTTTATTGGCGTTGTTTGGTGCGGTCATGGGGCAAGGCGTTATATGGTATACAGGACAATTCTATGCACAAAGCTTTATTGAAACAGTATGTAAAGTTGAATTTGTACAATCAAGAAATTTGATGCTATGGGCCATTCTATTTGCCACACCATTTTTTGTTGTATTTGGATATCTAAGTGATAGAATTGGCAGAAAGTGGATTATGATGTTGGGTATGTTGGCTGGTATCCTTACTTATAGGCCGATTTATCAATATTTCTTAGATGCAACAAATCCAAAAAATAGAGCAGAAAAAATTGATTTAGCGCATACTGTTGTTTCTGAAAAGCTGGCCATTGTTGACGAAAAAGTTTGTACGAAATTATATGTGGTACAAAAGACAGACACGGCATATACAGATGGCGCTAAATTTAGTTATACCAAAACAGACACTTTATTTTTAACTGATATCATCAAAGACGCAAGTACTGGAAGTATTTATTACATGCAACCAAATGCAATGGATGCCAAGAAATTAGATACCATTGTGGTGCAATTAAAACCTTTAAATGGGGCTATTTTGGATGCCTCTAAAACGCAGGAAGTGAGGATTGCTACTGCCTCTTTAAAACCAGATATTGTGGTAGAAAAGACATTGGATCATACCACTTATTGGAATTTAATTTGGTTGGTTTTTGTACAGATCCTTTATGTTACTATGGTTTACGGACCAATCGCAGCTTTTTTAGTTGAATTATTCCCTACCAAAATTCGTTATACATCTATGTCATTGCCTTATCATATTGGTAACGGCGTGTTTGGCGGATTGGTGCCTTTCTTGGGTACCTTAATTGTTGAGTTTACAAAAACCGCAGACAATCCTGCAGGAGATCCACTTGCTGGATTATGGTACCCAATTGGAGTGGCAACAATTTGTTTATTTATTGGAGTGATTTATTTATCTAATAAGGTGGACAAAGAAGTAATGGATTAATTGAAAAATTAACTACTATGAATACGATAAAAAAAATATTAGGTTTTGTATGGATGTGTTTAGCACCCGCAATTATTTGGTTCTTAGTTGCTCAAGCGGCTCAAAAAATTGGCGCGGCTACTCCAGTTACAAAGTCAAATGTGAGTTTGCAATGGGCGATTATATTAACCATATTCACCCCCATATGTATAGGGTTCTTCATTTTTGGATATTATGGTTTTAAGGGGGAATATGATCATTTGCCAACAAGTTCAAAAGAGTTAGAATAAAGCTTTATTTTTGAACATGTCTTTGATTGTAAATGCGATATCAAAAAAATTTGATCAATTCCAGGCGGTTGAATCTTTGAGTTTTAACATTCAGCCAGGTGAAATTGTTGGATTTCTTGGCCCCAATGGGGCAGGTAAGAGCACGACTTTAAAAATGCTTACAGGCTTTTTAGCAACAGACACAGGTTCGATTATGTTATCCGAGACAGACTTGGAAAAGCAGGAACTTGCTTACAAAAAGAAGATCGGTTATTTACCAGAGTCCAATCCACTGTATGAAGACTTATATGTACTTGAATACCTTAATTTTTTAGCTGGGGTTCATTCAATTCCTTCTTCAGAAAAAAGAATTCAAGAAGTGATTTTGCAAACGGGATTAGGGTCTATGCAGCAAAAGAAAATTGGTTTTTTATCCAAAGGATATAAACAAAGAGTGGGTATTGCTGCTGCAATTTTACATCAACCCGAATTAATATTATTAGACGAGCCAACTTCGGGTTTAGATCCCAATCAGTTAATAGAAATTAGAGCGCTCATTAAATCATTAAGTGCAAATGCAATGATCTTGTTCTCTTCTCATATTTTGCAAGAAGTGGCTGCGATTAGTGACAGGGTACTGGTGTTGCATCAGGGTAAATTAGTTGCCAATCAGCCCATTGATACTTTGACAAAATCTAGCCAACATAATTTATTGGTGCAATTTCAAGAAGATATTTCTGAATATTTGGAATCCATTCAATTAAAATACAAGCTATTAGAACAGCAAGACAAACGTGCGTTAGTCATTCAGTCTAATAGTGAAGAGAATTTGAATCAAGCTAGGCAATATATTATGGAGTTCGCTTTGGACAAAGGCTTACATATAGAACGTTTGCAGATGCAAGAGTCAAGTTTAGAAGAAATCTTCAAATTGCTCACCCATTAAAAAAAATGGGTGTAAATTGCGTCCACAAATCGCATTTAATTTTTTAGAAAAATAAATCATCCAATTATGAGTTACATTATTGAAGTTCACGCAAGACAAATTTTAGATAGTAGAGGTAATCCAACTGTAGAAGTGGATGTATTAACAGACGATGGTGCAATGGGTCGTGCTGCTGTTCCAAGTGGTGCAAGTACAGGTATTCACGAAGCTGCAGAATTAAGAGACAATGATAAAAAGAAATATTTAGGTAAAGGTGTTTTGAAAGCCGTGAAAAATGTAAATACATCAATTGCGGATGCATTGATTGGTTTTGACATTACTTCACAAGCTGCAATCGATCAGGTGATGATTGATTTAGATGGTACGCCTAACAAAACGAAGTTAGGTGCAAACGCTATTTTAGCTGTTAGTATGGCGGTTGCAAAAGCAGCAGCTGAAGAAGCAAACTTGCCTTTATACAGATACATTGGTGGTACAAATGCAAGAACTTTGCCAATGCCAATGATGAATATTTTAAATGGTGGTGCACACGCTGATAACAAAATTGATTTCCAAGAATTCATGATCATGCCAGTTGGTGCTCCTAACTTTAGCGAAGGTTTACGTTGGGGTGTTGAAATCTTCCATCAGTTAAAAAGCACATTGAAGAAGAAAGGATACAGCACAAACGTGGGTGATGAAGGTGGATTTGCACCAAATATTCAAAGCAACGAAGAAGCAATTGAAACAGTATTAGAAGCAATCCAATCTGCTGGTTACAAGACTGGCTCTCAAATTGCAATTGCAATGGATGCTGCAAATAGTGAATTGTGGAATGCTAAGAAAAAGAAATATGTGTTCCATAAGAGTTCTGGTAAAGAAATGAGTTCAGATCAATTGGTTAAATACTGGGAGAGCTGGGTGAAAAAATATCCAATCGTTTCTATCGAAGATGGTATGGCGGAAGATGATTGGGCTGGTTGGAAGAACTTAACAGATACAATCGGAAGCAAATGTCAATTAGTAGGTGACGATTTATTTGTAACCAATGTGAATCGTTTACAAACAGGTATCGATAAGAAAATCGCAAATGGTTTATTGGTTAAAGTAAACCAAATTGGTACTTTAACTGAAACTATCAATGCGGTAAGTTTAGCACAAAACAATGGCTACAATACAATTATGTCACACAGAAGTGGAGAGACAGAAGACAATACGATTGCTGACTTAGCAGTTGCATTGAACTGTGGTCAAATAAAGACTGGTTCTGCATCTCGTTCAGATCGTATGGCTAAATACAACCAATTAATCCGTATTGAGGAGCAATTGGGTGAAACTGGCTTTTTCCCAACAAAGGGTAAATTGAAGTTTGGTAATAAATAATTCAATATAGATTGATCGTAAAGGAGCCTCAATTATGGGGCTCCTTTTTTGTGACATATTTATTGGCTTATTCTAAGAACTATACTAATTTTAGGGCAATCATTTTTTATGCAAGCAATCAAGAAAATTATTCCATTTGTAGCCAATCGCTATTTTATTGCTATTCTAGCTTTTGTAGTATGGATGCTTTTCTTTGATCAAAGAGATTTTTTTACTCAGAGAGATCGTGCTGCTGAACTAGAAAAATTAGAGCAAGCAAAAGCCTATTATCAGAAAGAAATTTCTACTACCCAAGAACAATTAAACAATCTACAAAGTAATCCTGGTGCAGTAGAAAAATATGCTAGAGAGCGTTATCTGTTAAGAAGAGAAGGGGAGGAAGTTTATTTATTTGAAGACACGGTGGCTGCTTCACCTGATAAAAAGAAATAATTTTCATCTTGCATGAAAAAACAAGCACGTTATCAAGCTGTCATTGATTATTTTTTGGAACATGTTCCTGTAGCTGAAACAGAACTTACTTACGAAAATCCATTTCAATTATTAGTAGCTGTTATACTGTCTGCTCAATGCACCGACAAGCGGGTTAATTTGACGACGCCTGGTATTTTTGCAAAATATCCTACAC
The DNA here is from genome assembly GCA_964579885.1 of uncultured Sediminibacterium sp. GTDB lineage: Bacteria > Bacteroidota > Bacteroidia > Chitinophagales > Chitinophagaceae > Sediminibacterium. The sequence goes on along the minus strand of CAZOHD010000001.1, from coordinate 324,419 downwards.
CCGAAACCATGTCTAAAGCTAGCTTTGACGATTTGTTTCCTTTAGTAAGAAGTATTTCTTATCCCAATAATAAAACCAAGCATTTAATTGGCATGAGTCAATTACTACTTTCTTCTTTCAATGGTCAAGTGCCAATGAAGATTGAGGATTTAGTAAAGCTGCCAGGAGTAGGCAGAAAAACAGCCAATGTGATTACAAGTGTGATAGATCAGCAACCCAATATGGCGGTGGATACACATGTGTTTAGGGTAAGTCGAAGAATCGGTTTGGTGCCAATGACTGCAAGTACACCATTGGCAGTAGAAAAAGATTTAATTAAAAACATTCCTTCTGAACTAGTCCATAAAGCTCACCATTGGCTAATTCTACACGGACGCTATACTTGCCTAGCACGGAGTCCAAAATGTGAAAGCTGCGGCATCACTAATTTTTGTAAATACTTTGAAAAAGAAACCAAGAGAAAAGAAAAGTTGAAAGCATAAAAAAGCGCCTCGATCAAAATAGACTGAAGCGCTTTTTTTTATTTCTTAAGTGGTATTGATCCATTACTATAATGCTTATAAATAAGATTCGATCGCTGTGATCAACTCTTGTTTTGTAATTGGAATACCCATGATCTTATTGTAACCTTTCGCATCCACAAAATATTGGTCTCTAATAATTTTTATCAATTGACCGTTGTTGATCTCTGGAATTAAAATTGTTTCAAATCCAGCTAATATTTCGCCTAAGTTTTTTGGGAATGGACGCATATACTTAATGTGCGCGTGGCTTACAGACTTACCTTGACTTTGTAATTGTAAAGCAGCACTCTTGATGGTACCATAAGTGGAACCCCATCCAAGTACCAACACTTTTCCAGTAGATGCACCACTATCTATTGTTTGCAAAGGAATGTAGTCGGCGATCTTATCTACTTTTGCCTGTCTCATTTTCACCATGAATTCATGGTTTTCTGGATCATAACTTACATTGCCTGTTTCATGTTGCTTTTCGATACCCCCAATTCTATGTTCAAGACCTGCTGTACCTGGAACAGCCCATGGTCTAGCCAATTTTTCATCTCTCTTATATGGCAAGAATTTGTCTTCACCTTCTGCTAAACTAGTTTTGAATTTTACTTCGATCGTTGGTAAATCTGCAGCAGATGGGAACTTCCATGGTTCTGCACCATTGGCAATATACCCATCACTTAAAAGAATAACCGGCGTCATATGTTGTAAGGCAATCTTTACTGCTTCAAAAGCCATAAAGAAACAATCACTTGGTGTTGACGCAGCTAATACCGGAATAGGCGCTTCTCCATTACGACCATAAAAGGCTTGTAACAAATCACTTTGTTCTGTCTTTGTTGGCAAACCAGTTGAAGGCCCACCTCTTTGAATATTTACAATCACCAATGGGATCTCTAACATTGTGGCTAAACCAATAGCCTCAGTTTTTAAAGCCATGCCTGGTCCAGATGTGGTTGTTAAGCCAATTGATCCGCCATAGCTTGCGCCGATTGCTGCAGCAATACCTGCAATTTCATCTTCCGCTTGGAATGTTTTAATTCCAAAATTCTTGTACTTACTTAATTCGTGTAAGATATCAGATGCTGGTGTAATTGGATAAGATCCAAGGAATAAAGGCAATCCACTTTTTTGAGTAGCTGCAATTAAACCCATTGACAAAGCTTGATTACCCATGATACTTCTATAAGTACCTGGTTCCATTTTTGATTTTTCTACCTTATACCTTGCATTGAATAATTCAGCAGTTTCACCATAATAGTAACCCGCTTTTAATACATCAATATTGCTCTTTAAAATATTTTCCTTCTTGCCAAACTTCTCTTCTAAGAAATCAATGGTATTGTCCAAGTTTCTATTGTATAACCAATAGATCAAGCCAAGAACAAACATGTTTTTTGCTCGATCACGTTCTTTGGTACCTAGTTCTGTATTGGATTTTAAGGCTTCTCTTGTTAATTTAGTGATATCTACTTTAGTTAATTCATAACCATCTAAACTACCATCCTCTAAGGGATTGATTCCTTCTGGATAAGCAGCAAGTCTTAAATTTTTTGCATCAAACCCTTCGATGTTTGCAATGATTTTACCACCCTTTTTTAAGCTCTTTAAATTTACTTTCAATGCAGCTGCATTCATTGCAACCAACACATCACAAGTATCTCCCGGAGTATAAACAGGGTTTGAGCTAAAATGAATTTGAAATCCACTCACGCCTGGTAAGGTTCCGATTGGCGCTCTAATCTCCGCAGGAAAATCTGGGAAAGTCGCTAAATCGATTCCTAATAAGGCCGTGTTATTGGTAAATTGCTGACCGGTTAATTGCATACCATCACCGCTATCACCAGCAAATTTGATCACTACATCTTGTAAAACAACTTCTTTTTGCATATTGCATCAATTGGATGACAAAGTTACAATTCATCTGCCCTAAAATCGCATCTTTTATCAGTTTATTCTAATTTCTTGTTTAAGTTTGCGGCTTCAATATCAATGTTTTATGCCCATTTGGTCTATTTTTTACATTATCACTCAATTTTTAATTGCTTGGCATATTGAAATTGGGGTAGTGGAAGATTCAGTACCCGTTGAAGTGGTTGTAAACAGCAGTTCAGAAACGAGTCTTCAAAATAGCCAATTAGATAGTAATGCGAAATATGTTTATTTAAGTTTTGATGATGGTCCTTTATTTGGAACATCTAGCTGTATTGATATCTGTACTAAGGAGCAAGTAAAAGCGACTTTCTTTCAAATCGGATTACATCAGTCTAGGTCTCAATGGGGTAAAAGATTGTATCAAAGAATTTTAGATCAACCAGATCTGTTTCTGTTAACCAATCACAGCTTTTCGCATACTTATGGGGACTATTTGAAATTCTACCATGATCCAAATTCAGCTTTAGAAGATTTTAAACAAGCTGCAAAAGTCTTGGACGCTAAAAATAATATCGTTCGATTACCAGGTAATAATGGGTGGAGTACGGCCACGATAAGATCAACTAGTAAACTAGTTCGTCCACTGGTGCATAAATTAGATAGTGCCGGTTTTAATGTGGTTGGTTGGGATATTGAATGGAGGTATACGAAGACAGGTCGTCCGATTCAATCTGCAGAAAGGATGTCTTTGATGGTAGATAGTATGTTTCAAAATAATGAGAATAAGACTAGAAACCACCTTGTTCTATTAATGCACGATCATATGTTTAGAAAGCCTGAAGACTCTATAAAACTAGTTCAGTTTATTCAATATTTAAAAAAGGATAGCAAATATCAGTTTGCGCGCTTAGATCAATATCCTGGCTTGAAAAAATAAGGTTTTAGCAATTATTAAAGAAGAAGTTTCGCTGCAATTTTGTATTTTTATAGTAGTTAAAATTTATAATTATGGCAATCTTCAAATCAGGTAATCCAACCTTAACAGAGAAAATTTTTGACAAAGCAGCACATGAGAATGCAAATGCATTTGGCGTAATGAGTGTGCGCGGCACCATTAACAAATTTGGTTTTTTATTATTGATGGTGATGGCTTCTGCAATGTATGTTTGGAATGTATATGCGCAAGGCAATACAAATACCGCAACTACATTAATGATAGCTGGAGCAATTGGCGGTTTAGTTTTAGCAATTGTAATTATGTTTAAACCAAATTGGGCGGGTTATATCACCCCTGCTTATGGGATATTAGAAGGGTTGTTTATTGGAGGAATCAGTGCATTTTTTAATGCAATGTTTGCGTCAAGTTACCCTAACATTATTTTACATGCAGTTGGTCTAACACTAGGTGTTGCTGCTGCTATGTTTTTCTTGTATAATTTCAGAATCATCACAGTCACCAATAAATTAAGATCTGTTATTGTTTCTGCGACCATGGGTATTGGTTTGTTTTATTTAATTGTTTGGATCGCAAGAATGTTTGGATTTGATATGGGCTTTACAAATGACAGCTCCTTATTAAGTATTGGTATCAGCTTATTCATTGTAGGTATTGCTGCATTGAATTTATTATTGGATTTTGATGCAATTGAAAAAGCTGCCGAAATGGGTGCGCCAAAATATATGGAATGGTATGGTGCATTTGGTTTATTAGTAACACTTGTATGGTTATACCTAGAGATATTGAAATTGTTAAGCAAGTTGAATTCTAGAGACTAATGGAATATAAACGCGGTAACCTGAGCAATGAGGAGTTGATTCACTTGTACGAGTCCATTTTATGGCCCCGAATGATTGAAGAGAAGATGTTAGTATTGCTTAGGCAAGGCAAGATCAGTAAATGGTTTAGTGGGATTGGGCAAGAAGCAATTGCAGTGGGTGCAACATTAGCGATGGATCCTACCGAGTGGATAATGCCTTTACACCGAAACTTAGGTGTTTTTACATCTCGTAAAATGCCTTTAGTAGATTTATTTAAACAATGGCAGGGCGATAGAAGTAGTTATAGTAAAGCGAGAGAAAGAAGTTTTCATTTTGGCAGTAAAGCCCATCATGTATGTGGAATGATTTCACATTTAGGGCCACAATTGGCCATTGCTGATGGTGTTGCATTGGCTTACCAGCAAAGAGGACAGCTAAAAGCAAGTATGGCTTTTACTGGAGATGGAGGAACTAGTGAAGGAGATTTTCACGAGGCCTTGAATGTTGCTGCTGTATGGAATTTGCCCGTGATTTTTATTATTGAAAATAATGGTTACGGTTTAAGTACACCTACCAATGAGCAGTATAAATGTGATCATTTGGTAGATCGTGCAAAAGGATATGGGATGGAAGGTATTCGCATTGATGGTAATAATATCTTGGAAGTTTATCAAACTGTAAAAGGTGTTCGTGAATATTGCATCAATCAGCAGAAGCCCTATTTAATTGAATGTGAGACATTCAGAATGAGAGGGCACGAAGAAGCTAGTGGTGTTAAGTATGTCCCAAAACATTTAATGGAAACTTGGTCCTTAAAAGACCCGATTAAAAATTATGAGCAATTTCTTATTCGAGAAAATGTGCTCACCGAAATGCAGGTGGCTGATATCCGTAATCGATTTAAAGAGCAGATGGATGAGGACTTGCGAAAAGCAATGGAGCCTGAAACATTTGAGCTTTCTATTGAAGCAGAGTTAGTGGATGTATTTGCACCTGTTCCTGAAACAGCTATTCCTGATTTAGTCATTGTAAAATCAGAAAACAAAACTAATAAGAGATTTATTGAAGCAATAAGCGATGCCCTAAGACAATCAATGGAAAAATATCCAGAGATGATTATTATGGGACAAGATATTGCTGAATATGGGGGTGCATTTAAAATTACAGAAGGATTTGTAGACCAATTTGGGAAACAAAGAATTCGTAATACACCTATTTGTGAAAGTGCGATAGTGGGTGTCGCATTGGGTTTAAGCATGGAAGGGATGAAGTCGGTTGTAGAGATGCAATTTGCAGATTTTGTAACTGTTGCCTTTAATCAGATTGTCAATAATTTAGCTAAAATGCATTACCGCTGGGGTCAAAATGCCGATGTGGTGGTGCGTATGCCAACAGGTGCTGGTGTGGGTGCAGGTCCATTCCACTCTCAGTCAAATGAAGCATGGTTTACTCATGTAGCCGGATTGAAAGTAGTGTATCCATCCAATCCAACCGATGCTAAAGGTTTGTTGATTGCTGCATTAGCAGATCCAAATCCGATTCTATATTTTGAGCATAAAGCATTGTACAGAAGCATCGAGGAAGAAATTCCAGATACAATGTATCAAGTAGAAATTGGTAAAGCAAATATTATACAAGAAGGTACAGATGCAACCATTATAACTTATGGTATGGGCGTGCATTGGGCTAAAACGTATCAACAAGCACATTCAGATCAGTCGATTTATATTCTTGACTTAAGAACATTGTCTCCATTGGATTATACAGCAATTGAAACTGCTGTTAAAGCAACAGGAAAATTAATGGTTTTACATGAAGACAATTTAACAGGTGGTATTGGTGGAGAGATTAGTGCCTGGGTTGCAGAGCATTGTTTTGAGCATTTGGATGCGCCAATCATGCGCTGTGCTTCATTGGATACACCAATTCCATTTAATAAAACACTAGAGAAACAATTTCTTGCAAATGACCGCCTAGACGAGATGATGGAACGTTTAATGAACTATTAGTTTGGATTGTTAGCCCTGTATACTCTTAAAAAATTTCCACCTAATACTTTCTTGATATCCTTGTTTGAATAACCTCTAGCGATTAAGGCTTTGGTGAAATTAGGATAGTCTAATACTGTGCTCAATCCTTGTGGCGCCGAATTGATTCCGTCAAAATCAGAACCAATGCCCACATGGTCAATGCCAATCAATTTTACAATATGATCAAAGTGTTGCATTAATTGTTCAATCGTTGGTTTAATTGCTTCGCTTTCTGCCTTGTATTTATCAAAAATTACAGTGTGAGCATATTCTTTTTGCATGCCGGTTGCCAATAAAGAATCAATTTCAGCAGAGTGTGCTTTAGAAAACGCTATTCCTCTTTTGCTAAAATTACTATCTACAAATCCTGAGAAAAAGTTCAAACAAATAACACCACCATTTTTACCGATCGCTAAAATTTGATCATCTTTCAAGTTTCTTGTAACAGGATTGATACTATAAGCATCACTATGAGAAGCCATAATTGGCTTTGAACTTGTTTTGATAGCATCCCAAAAAGTAGCTTCTCCCACATGAGAAATATCTACAATGATTCCAAGTTGGTTCATTCTTTGAATGATTTGTTTCCCAAAATCATTCAAGCCTTTATGACCTGTGTACTTTGCACTATTTTCTGCTGCATGTGAACTTGCCCATGAAGGAGAATTGTTCCAAGTCAAAGTCATATATCGAACCCCACGATTGTAAAATGTATCTAATCTATTTATATCATCTTCAATCATATGGCCACCTTCCACGCCATATTGAGCAACTACTTTGCCCGCTTTTAATGCCGACTTGATTGTCTTCCAATCTTTAGCGATGACCATTTTGTCAGGATTCCTTGCGGCTACTGCATCCATGGTGTCCATTTCACGCATTGCCCATGCATAAGGGTTTACTTTTTCCCCGTCACACCAGATAGAGAATAATTGGTAATCCAATCCACCATCTTTAAATCGTTTTAAGTCTGAATGGTTGATGCCGGTCAAGTCTTGGTCGAAACTTACTTTCTTTTCGATACAAGCAGTTGGAGCATCATTATGGGTATCCACTAAGATGGCTTTATAGTGTATTTTTTGAGCAAATCCTGATAAGCTGAATGCGCAAAAAAAGAGGGCAAGGTATTTCATGGGTGGGATCCTTTTAATTGACAACTAAAATAGCTATTTTTGCGCACAGAAAAACGACTATGTTAGATAAATTAGAAGCCATAAAAGCAAGATTTGACCAGGTTGGGGTGGCTTTGACCAATCCAGAGATTATCAATAATCAATCCGAATTTGGCAAATACAGTAAGGAATACCGTTCTTTAGAAAAGATTGTGATTCCTTATGAGCGCTATGTGAAAGTATTAGCAGAACATAAATTTGCTAAGGAAAGTTTAAATGGAGATGATCAAGACATGCGTGAATTGGCGAAAATGGAATTGCCTTCATTGGAAGAGGAGAGAGAGGCATTAGAAAAAGAATTAACGAAATTATTGATACCAAAAGATCCTCAGGATGATAAAAATGCGATCATCGAATTAAGAGCTGGAACGGGTGGTGATGAGGCAAGTTTATTTGTGGGTGATTTGTTGACGATGTATACAAGGTATTGTCAAAAGAAAGGATGGAAGGTTGCTGTAGCGAGTGAAAGTGAGGGTTCTGTTGGAGGCTACAAGGAAGTAATTTTAGAAGTAACAGGTGAAGATGTATATGGTACGTTGAAATTTGAAAGTGGTGTACACCGTGTACAAAGAGTTCCAAGTACCGAAACACAAGGACGTGTGCATACATCAGCTGCTACTGTTGCTGTAATGCCAGAAGCAGAAGAAGTTGACTTTGTATTGAATCCAGCAGACGTTAAAATGGAAACTGCTCGAAGTGGTGGTGCGGGTGGACAGAACGTAAACAAGGTAGAGACAAAAGTAATGTTGACGCATATTCCAACTGGAACGGTTATTATCTGTCAAACAGAGCGTTCACAATTAGGTAACCGTGAGAAAGCGATGGGTATGCTGCGTACTAAACTTTTCGAAGAACAAGTTCGTAAACAAGAAGATGAAATTTCAAGACATCGTAAGACCTTGGTAAGTACTGGAGACAGAAGTGCAAAGATAAGAACCTATAACTGGCCACAGGGTAGGGTTACAGACCATCGTGTGAATGTAACATCTTACAATCTTGACGCAGTAGTGAATGGTGAAATAGATGAATTTATTGAAGCATTACAAATGGCAGAGAATGCTGAAAAAATGTTAGTACAGAACTAATTAAATCAATACTTATAAAAAAAGGGCTCGATTTGCGAGCCCTTTTTTTATGAAATTTATTTTGATAAACTCTGTTCCCATTGCCAAGCGGTGAGCATCATGTCTTCTAAATTATATTTACAATTCCATCCTAGTTTTTGAACGGCATGGTCATTGTTTGCATAAATAGAAACGATGTCTCCAGCTCTGCGTGGTCCAATTTCATAATTCAATTTAACACCACTCACTTTTTCAAAAGCGTGAATGGCTTCTAATACAGTAATGCCATTACCTGTACCAAGATTAAATACCTCGCAACTATTTGGCTGATTATTTTTTATTGAATATTGAATTGCTAGTGTGTGAGCGTGTGCAATATCGCATACATGTATATAGTCTCTTATACATGATCCGTCTCGAGTATCATAATCGTCGCCATGCACTTGCATTTTAGGGAGCTTGCCAATAGCAGTTTGAGTGATTGCAGGTACTAAATTTTGTGGACGACCAATTGGTAATTCTCCAATTGCAGTAGAAGGGTGAGCGCCCACTGGATTAAAATACCTTAATAGTATTGTTGATAATGGATGTGCAATTGCCGCATCTTTTACAATGATTTCTCCCATTTGCTTGGTTGCGCCATATGGAGATGCTGCCAATTGCAAAGGAGTGGATTCGGTTACTGGAATAGTGTCTGGATTGCCATAAACAGTACAAGAAGAGGAGAAAATAAAGTGCGGTGCATTGTACTTTACAGCCATTTGTAATAAATGTACTAAAGAGCTTATGTTATTCTCATAATACGCAAGTGGATTTTCTACAGATTCTCCAACTGCTTTAAATGCAGCAAAATGTATCATGCCAACAATACCAGGGTTGTCAATAAAAACAGCTTCTGTAGCTGCTTTGTCAGTAAGGTCTACTTTATAGTTTGTAATTTTTTTTCCAGTAATTTTCTCAATACCTCTTAATGATTCATCCGAAGCCCTTGAAAGATTATCAATTGAGATAACGTTAAAGCCATTTTCAATTAAATCTACAATTGTATGTGCACCAATAAAGCCACATCCACCCGTAACAAGAATTGTTTGCATTAAAAAAATTTAGAATACAAAGAAACGAAATAAAATTTATAAAAAAGGCTGCTAATTATTTCAAGCTTTATTGAGATAAAGTAAATCCAACAGTGGTGCCAACATTGACTTGACTTCGAACATGAATTGTTTCACCGTGTGCTTCTATGATATGTTTGCAAATAGCCAGTCCTAATCCTGATCCTCCAATCTCTCTACTCCTTGCATCGTCTGTTCTGTAGAATCGTTCAAATAATCTTGGAATATGTGCTTCTTCAATGCCAATTCCATTATCACTAATTTCAATCAATATCTTTTCATCTTCTAATTCATACACACTGGCAGTAATATGCCCATCAATTTTTCCATATTTAACCGCGTTAGAAAAAACGTTTACCAATACTTGATAAATTTTATTTTTATCTGCAAATACGTTCACTGGCAGCTCAGTTCCTTTTTTAAATTGAAACTGAATATTCTTTTTTAATAGTTTAATATTTAAATTTTGAGCTACTTCTGTGATAAGGTCTTGAACAATAAAATGCTGCTTTAATATTGGCTCTTTATTGATTTCTAAATTTGTAATAACATCTACGTCGTTTAATAAGCCAACTAGTCTCTGCACATTCGCTTCTGCTTGGCCTATGAATTTTTGACTTAATATTGGATCTTCAATAGCGCCGTCTGCAAGTAATTCAAGGTATCCCTGGATTGCAAAAATGGGTGTCTTGATTTCGTGAGAAAGATTTTGTAAAAATTCTTTTCTAAACTGTTCGTTTGATTGTAATTTCTGTATTTCGTCTACCTTTTGAGCCGCCCAATTTTCGACATCCACACGCACATCATCAATCCCTTTTTGTGGTAGAATGTATTTTTGATAAGCTTCTTCTCTTTTGCTTGCCTTGGTGTAAGAAATCAACTTGTAAATCAATTTTATTTTTCTATAAATAAAAAATTCAAGTATTTGGTATACCAATAAATAAATCACAATAAAACAAGCTGCAAAGTAGGCTAAGAGTAATTTCCAGTTGGCAATCAAAACAAATACACTCAAAGCAATCAGGCTTGACACAATTAGTGCCGTTAATAAAGCTAATTGTTTTGGTGAAAGGTTTTTTTCTTTGAACATAAGTAGTAAAAGGACTTGGCCTTAACGAAGGTATTCAATTCTATTCAAATAAACCTGCGGCCAAAGAGGCTAATAGTCAAATTTATAACCCACACCTTTAACTGTGGTGATGCAGTCAATACCTAATTTCACTCTAATTTTTCTTACATGGACATCAATTGTTCTATCGCCTACAATCACGTCATTCCCCCATACCTGAGACAAAATTTCGTTTCGTAAAAAGACACGACCTGGTTGAGCAGCTAATAAATAGAGCAATTCAAACTCTTTTTTAGCTAATACATGTACCAAGCCATTTAGCATCGTTTTATATTGATCTGCATCAATAATTAAGTCTTTTATGGTAAGTATTTTGGATTCGTTTGAAGGCGGTTGAATCCTTCTGAATAATGCACTGATTCTACTTACTAATACTTTTGGGCTAATTGGCTTATTGATAAAATCATCTCCCCCTAATTCTAGTCCCTTAATATGAGATGCTTCATCGTTTAGTGCAGTTAATAGAACAATTAAAGTTTTATCAAATTGCTTATTACTTCTTAGGTATTCGCAAACTTCAAAACCATTTCTTTTGGGCATCATCACATCAAGTATGATACAATCTGGATTAAAAACTTTTGCTTTTTCAATTGCTTCACTACCATCTTTTGCGGCCACCACTTCATATCCTGCTTTGTTTAAGTGGAAACTAATGATTTCGATGATATCTGGTTCATCGTCTGCTATTAATATTTTGATAGGGGCTGTTTCCATAAATGCTATTGTAAAAATACCGCTTAAAAAGCAGAACAATGCAGCAGGCGTGTATTATCAAATTGTTAACTAAAAAATGGTTAGTTAGCTTTTAATAGATGTAAAATATAGGGATTTGCTTTTTTCTCTCGTCCCCAAGTAGTCGCAGGGCCATGTCCAGAATAGATAGTCATTGTGTCTGGTAATGGAAAGATCTGCGTTTTGATGCTTTTAATTAAATCTAAAGGGTTGCTTCCTGGTAAATCGGTCCTGCCAACGCCATCTTTAAATATTAAATCTCCTCCAATCAAAAAGTCATTCGCTTCATTGTAAAAGCAAACACTTCCTGGAGAATGACCAGGTGTCTCAAGGACTTTAAATGTTTCGTTGCCAAAATGAATCAATTCGTCTTGTTGAATATATTGAACCTTGCCCTTATAAGCCTCTGTTGGCACACCCCATCTAGCCCCACCTTCGGGCAGCCTATCGATAACAGCTTGTTCTTTTTGATGAAATAAAGCAGTTAATCCATATTTTTCACTCACAAAATTATTGCCAAATACGTGGTCAAGATGGCAATGTGTATTAAGGAGTAATATGGGTTTTAGTTCGTTTTCTGAAATGAAGTTTTCTAATTGGGCTTGTTCATGTTTTAAATAACAACCAGGATCGACAATCACTGCCTCTTTTTGGCTATTAAATAGGATATAGGTATTCTCCTGAAAAGCATTAAAACAAAATGAGTGGATGGTCAACATGAGTAAGAATTTAGGCAAATTTACAAGCAAATTTGATGAATGGTGACTTTAAACACATTAAAAAAATATTAATGAGTTACCTTTGCGAAATGAAAGTGAATCATTTTGTTAGGCCCATTTTATATAGTCTCTTATTGGCTTTCATTTTCATGTCTATTCAACTGAATGTGTATGCACAAACCAAACTACCCATTCAATTCATAGGTAAACTGACAGACCATCAAAGCGAAGAGCCAATACCTTTTTCGTCGGTTTCCTATGTGCTGGCAAAAAGAGGTGTCACGACAGATTCTGCAGGTAATTTTACGATCCCTTATTCTATTTTTGGCGCAGCTGATACCTTGCTTTTACAAAGCATAGGTTATACAAGTTTAAAGATTCCCCTGACCAAATTGAATCAAGAAAACCTAGGTACAATTCATTTATTTGTTCAGGCTGCAAAACAAGAAGCTGTTGTTAAGTCTAAATACAATCGTTCATTGTGGTTTTGGAGAAAAATCATGTCAAAAAAAGATTTTAACAATGCTGCGTTAAAACAAAACTATAGTTACGAATTGTACAATAAACTAGAAGTGGACTTAATCAATGTTCGTAAAGATAAATTAGGTAAGAATAGTTTGATCAAGCCATTGGGATTTGTGTTTGATTACATTGACACCACAGAATCGCATCAATCTTTTTTACCAATTTATATTACAGAAACAATTTCTAACTATTATTATCAATCAGATCCTACAAAAACATTAGAAGAGATTAAATATACTAGAACAAATGGGATTGAAAACGAAACATTAATTAAAGAGTTAGGTGGAACGTATCAAAATATCAATGTCTACAAAAATGTAATACCAGTCTTTAACAGAGAATTCATTAGCCCTTTTAATACCAACGCAGATACTTACTATAAATTTAAATTAGCCGATACGGCCTATTTGAATGGAAAAAGATTGGTGCACTTATTGTTTCAGCCAAAACGAAATAATGAACTAACATTTGAGGGAGATTGTTGGGTGAACGACACCAGCTTTGCAATTCAAAAAATCACCTTGAGGCCTTCGACTTTTGCAGATATTAATTTCTTGCAATCACTATCTCTAATACAAGAATTTAAACTGATTAATGACTCCGTTTGGTTTTTAGCAAAAGATCGCTTTGTGGCAGATTTCACGCCAGGTGGAGCCGATAAATTGGGCATTAAAGGGCGTAAGACAACTACTTATAAGTCTATTAGAATTAACGACAATCATATAGATTCAGTATTTAGTAGTACAGTGAAAAATCCAGAAATTCGCCTACTACAAAATAGTAATAATAACAATGAAGCTACTTGGCAAACATTAAGACATGAACCCCTAGCTAAAACTGAACAAGCGGTTTATACACTATTAGACACTTTGAATAAAAACAAAACATTTTTATTTTATAAACAATCTGCGGAATTTTTAGTGAAGGGTATTAAAGAAGTTGGAAATATAACACTTGGTCCATGGTTTAATGTAATTAGTTCGGATTATTGGGAGGGCTTGAGATTAAGGGCAGATATTGCCACTAATAAAGGGTTCAGTAAACATTGGAATTTTTATGGTTATGGTGCTTATGGTTTTAGAGATCAAAAGGCAAAGGGAGAATTAGGTGCGATGTATCAATTCAAGCAAAACCCATTAAGTTATCTTAAAGCAGAATATCATTCAGACTTAGAGTTTGGCCAAGAGTATTTTGATCAAATAAATAATGATAACTTATTTGGCACAATTTTAAGAAGACCTAATATTCCATTTAAGTTTTTAAATTTCACACAAAAAAAACTTGAATTCTTTCAAGAAAATAATAAGGGATTTCAAGTAACATGGGGCTTGGCAGAAAAACAATATGATCCTTTGTTAAACTTGCCAAGAATATATAACACGAATATTGCTGCTGGGGATTGGATGCATGCTGTTGAAGCGACAGTAGGATTAAGGTTTGCTTATCAAGAACGTTATTTGGAAAGTAATTTTTCTCGTTTTGGATTTGGTAGCTTATATCCAGTCGTTGAAGTGAAATATACAAAGGCTTTAGAGGGTGCGCTTGGAACGCCAAATGACTATCAGAAACTGAATTTTAGTGTCAACGATTATTTGCCAATTACACCATTTGGTAATATTTATTATAGTGTTTTTGCCGGAAAAACTTGGGGTAAAACAAGTTATCCATTTTTAGATATCATGCCAGGCAATGAGATGAGCTATTATAACAAGTATGCTTTTAATTTAATGCAACGCTATGAATTTATAAGTGATGAGTTTGTTGGATTAAATATTGAGCATAAAATTGGGAAAGGTATTTTAAAGTTTATACCACTTGTTAAAAAAACAAAATGGCGTCAATTCTGGAGTGCCAAAGCTGTTGTTGGTGGATTGTCTGAATCCAATCAGCAATTGAATTTTATTGGTATACATCCATTTAATTCCTTAAAGTCAAAGCCTTATGCCGAAGTGGGTACTGGCATAGAGAATATTGCCAAATTTTTTAGAATTGATTTTGTATGGAGATTGACCGATTCCAAATTGCAAACAGCAACCCCCTCTTCTTTTGGTATATTCGGAAGTTTCAGAGTAAGTCTATAAGGATGCCTATCCTATATTTATTTTAACTCCTTCAATATGTTTTTAACAATGGATGGGCCTTCATAAATAAAGCCTGTCCATACTTGAACTAAACTTGCACCAGCATCAAATTTGCTTTTTGCATCAGCTGGCTTAAAAACACCACCGCTAGCAATAATGGGTAGTTTATCTCCAATACCACGGTATAAATATTCTAATACCTGATTCGATTTATTTAATAAAACCTGACCACTCAATCCACCTGGTCCAATGACTTTAGCACGTTCTGTATTCATTTCATTTAGAAGGCTACGATCTAATGTAGTATTACTTGAAACCAATCCATCTATTTTTACTTCTGATGTTAAAGCAATGATATCATCCAATGCGCTTGTCTCTAGATCGGGTGCAATTTTTAATAAGATTGGTTTATTATTTTTATTGATATTCTGTAGCTCAGAAAATATTTTTCTTAACGCTTCTTTCTCTTGTAACTCACGTAAGCCAGGAGTGTTAGGGGAACTTACATTCACCACAAAATAATCTACTACATCTTCTAGTCCAATAAAGTTGGTACAGTAATCTTTCCATGCGTCTTGATTTTCTGTGACTTTATTTTTTCCGATATTTCCTCCGATAATCATGTTCGATTTATAATAAACATGTGCTTTTCTTTCTTTTAATCTTTTGGCAATCAATTCAACACCATCGTTGTTAAAACCCATTCGATTGATCAATGCTTTTTGATCTGGGATTCTAAACAACCTTGGCTTCGCATTTCCTGCTTGTGGTTTTGGTGTCACGGTTCCTATTTCAATAAAACCAAATCCTAACATTTCTAACGCATCCAAGTGTGCAGCGTTTTTATCAAATCCTGCACCAAGGCCAACAGGGTTTGGAAAATGTAAGCCAAAAACTGTTTTGGCTAAACTTTGTTTGGACACTTTATAATAATCGCTCATCCATTTATTTGCTGATGGAATAGCCGCAACAAGGTCTAAACCTTTCATGGAGACTTCGTGCGCAGTTTCTGGAGGCAGTAAAAACAAGGAATTTCTGATTATTGGATAGATCATAGGTCAAATTTACAATGAAATATTTAGTTGCATAAACAACTTTTTATAAAAAAGCCTACATTTATGGGGTCAATTAAAGACCATTTTATGCAAGAAGCTTATATCGTAGCGGGTTTTAGAACAGCAGTGACAAAAAGTAAGAAAGGTGGTTTTCGTTTTATGCGTTCCGATGAATTGGCTATTGAGCTTATTCAAGGTTTGATGAAATCTTTGCCATCCTTGGAATATAAACTTATAGACGATGTGATTGTAGGTAATGCAGTGCCAGAAGCAGAACAGGGTTTGCAATTTGGAAGAATTATTGCTGCGAAAGCTTTAGGGATAGAAGTGCCTGGTATTACAATCAATCGATATTGTGCAAGTGGTTTGGAGAGTATCGCCATGGCGACTGCGAAAATTAGAACGGGCATGGCGGATTGTATCATCGCTGGTGGAACAGAATCTATGTCTATGGTGCCTACTGCTGGTTGGAAAACAGTTCCAGCTTATAGTATTGCAAAGGATGAGCCTGATTATTATTTATCTATGGGACTAACTGCAGAAGCAGTGGCGAATGAATACAATGTAAGTAGAGAAGACCAAGATGCATTTGCGTTGGCCTCTCATCAAAAAGCGAAAAATGCAATTGACAATGGGTATTTCAAAAAAGGAATTTTGCCAATAGAAATTACTGAGACCTATTTGAACGAAAACAATAAAAAAGCAACAAGAAATTATATAGTTGATACAGATGAAGGCGTTCGTGCAGATACGACGATTGAGGCTTTATCTAAATTAAAACCAGCCTTTGCATTGAAAGGTTCTGTTACTGCAGGTAATTCATCACAAACTAGCGACGGTGCAAGTTTCGTTGTGGTGATGAGTGAAAGATTAATACAATCACTAGGGCTAAAACCTATCGGCAGGTTAGTGAATTGCGCAGTGGCTGGTGTGCATCCAAGAATTATGGGTATTGGTCCAGTTGAAGCGGTGCCTAAAGTGTTGAAACAAGCAGGAATGAACTTAGACCAAATAGATTTATTTGAACTGAATGAGGCTTTTGCTTCTCAATCTTTAGCAGTTATCCGAACCCTGAATTTGGATCAAAATAAGGTCAATATCAATGGCGGAGCTATCGCACTTGGGCATCCATTAGGATGTACAGGCTCGAAACTAACAGTGCAGATTATCAATGACTTAGAGCGTTTAAATAAGCGTTATGGCATTGTTACAGCCTGTGTTGGAGGCGGTCAAGGAGTGGCTGGGATCATCGAAAAACTCTAAAAATACGTTCATCCCTTTTTTATTGATTTTTGGGTAAAATGCAATAGCTTAGAACTTCATTATTTTAATAAGAAAATAAGCTCATATGCGCGTACTTACACTAGGATCTATGATTTTAGCTTCTGTTATGACATTCAGTCAAGCAAGTGCTCAAAAAATCAAAAAAGCAGCATCTACACCTGTTGCAACTACAGAGAAAGTAGATATTAATAAAGTATTTAAAAATTGGAAGCCAAGAAATATTGGACCAGCAAGCATGAGTGGTCGTGTTACGACGATTGATGCTGAAGTAGCTAACCCAAATAATATTTGGATTGGTGCTGCATCCGGGGGTGTTTGGAAAACAAATAATAGTGGTGTGAGTTGGACACCCGTTTTTGACGAACAACCAATTTTGAATATTGGTTCCTTAGCAATTCAACAATCTAATCCAAGCATCGTTTGGGTTGGAACAGGTGAGGGAAATCCAAGAAATTCTATCAGCATAGGGGAAGGTATATATAAAACAATGGATGCAGGTAGAACATGGAAGCGTATGGGTTTAGAGCAAACTAGAAATATCCATAGAGTAATTATAGATCCATCTAATCCTAACACAGTGTATGCTGGTGCTATTGGAAATCCTTATGGACAAAGCAAACATAGAGGTGTTTATAAAACAACAGATGGTGGAGATACTTGGAATCAAATTTTATTCACCAATGATACTTCAGGTCCTGGTGATATGATTATGGATCCATCTAATCCAAACAAATTATTTGTTGCCATGTGGCATCATTATCGTAATCCTTATCATTTAGAAAGTGGTGGTAAAGGAAGTGGTTTGTACATGACCATTGATGGCGGTAAAAATTTCATCAAATTAGGTAAGGCACATGGATTACCTGATGGAGATTTAGGTCGTGTAGGTATTACAATTAGCAAGTCAAATCCAGACGTGGTTTATGCATTAGTAGAATCTAAAAAAAGTGGATTGTATAAGAGCGAAGACGGCGGCTATTCTTGGAAATTAGTGAATGGTCAAAAATCTATTGTAGACAATCGTCCTTTTTATTTCCAAGACATCATTGCTGATCCTTTGAATGAAAATACTTTATGGTATATCAGTCAAACAGTTCAAAAAAGTATTGATGGCGGTAAAAATTTCGAAACAATTATTCCATATAGCGGTATCCATCCAGATCACCATGCATTTTGGATTCACCCAACAGATAATAAATTAATTATTGATGGTAACGATGGTGGTATCGGTATTACGCGTGATGGTGGAAAGACTTGGATGTTTGATGAAAAAATCCCTGTTGGACAATTCTATCATATTAACGTTGACAATGAAATGCCTTACCATGTAATGGGTGGTATGCAAGACAATGGCTCTTGGAGAGGACCAGCTTATACAACTGTTCAAGGGGGTATAAGAAATTTTGATTGGGATAATTTATGGGGTGGTGATGGATTTGATGTAATGCCAGATCCTGAAGATGCAAATTGGGTATACGCAATGAGTCAAGGTGGTAATGTTGGAAGATACAATACCGTTACTGGACAATCTTCTTATATTAAGCCTCCAGCTCCAGATGCAAAAACATTATTACGTTTTAACTGGAACGCTTCAATCGCACAGGATCCATTTGATGCTAAAACAATTTATTTTGGTTCTCAATTTTTACATAAGAGTACAAATAAGGGTGCAGCATGGGAAATCATTTCTGGCGATTTAACTACGAATGATAGTGCTAAAATTGACCAAAGAGATAACGGCGGATTAAGTATTGATATAACAGGTGCCGAAAATCATTGTACGATTATTTCTATTGCACCAAGTGCAGTTCAAAAAGGATTAATTTATATTGGAACCGATGATGGTAAAGTACAAGTAACATCTAATGGTGGTGCAAGTTGGACAGATTTAACTGCTAACATAACCGGCTTACCTAAAGGTGCTTGGATACCACAAATTAGAACTTCTGCTTACAATGCAAACGAAGTATTTGTAGTTGTAAACAACTATAGACAAGGTGATTTTGCACCTTATATCTTTAGATCAAAAGATGGTGGAAAGACTTGGACAAATATGCTAGATGCTAGTAAAGTTACTGGTTATGCCTTAACTGTTTTACAAGATCCAACTGAACCTAATTTGATTTTTGTAGGAACTGAACAAGGATTTTATGTAAGCATTGATAATGGTGTAAGCTATCAACAATGGAAGAATGGCTACCCGTCTGTTTCTACTTATGACTTTGCAATTCAAGAAAGAGAAGCTGATTTAGCCATTGCGACATTTGGTAGAAGCTTGTGGGTATTAGATGATATTAGACCTTTAAGAAAATTAGCAAAAGCACAGACTGCTAAAAATTTTATAAGTGTGCCTCCTGCTGCAGTTAATTTCTCTATCAAAAATTCTCCTTATGAGTGGAGCACTTGGGGTATGTGGGATGCGCCTAACAAACCAACAGGCATGCCAATTACAATCTATACAATGGATTCTGTGAAGAAGGCAAAAGTGCAAATTAAAGATGCAGAAGATAAAGTGATTAGAAATTTAAGCTTTAAGTTAGATTCTGGATTCAATAGAAATTATTGGGGCTTTGAGCAAAAAGGTAAAAGAGGTCCAGGTGCACCAAAAGCCGGTGGTGGTGGATTCGGCAGAAGAATGGCCGAAGAAACACCTGATGCTGGAGCAGCAGAAGAAAGAGAATTTACAGGAAGAGATGTATTGCCAGGTATGTATAAAGTGGTAGTAACAATTGGTAATTGGAAAGATTCTTCGATGGTTCAAGTAGCGGATGATCCAAGATTACCTAGTAAGCGTGAAGTAGTTCTGGCACAAGACAAACTAATAGATCAATTACAAAAAACTGCAGACAAATACAACGCTGCTCAAGATCAATTAGACGATGCTGATTTAATTTTAACTCAATTAAAAGCAGAGTGGAAGGATAAGAAAGATAAAGGTGTGGATAGCTTGAATAAAGTCCATAAAATGATTTCCGAGAAAGTGAAGAACTTAAAAGAAATGATGGTTGGTAAGAAGCAAGAAAAGCAAGGTTATGGTACAGTCGCAACAATCACGCCAATTTCAATTATTCGTTCTGCTAGCATGTTGATCATGGGTAAGAATACAATGCCTGGTGCACAGGAAGAACGTGCTATGGCTGCAGCAGCAGTAGCAGCGGATAATGTAGCAACTCAAGTGAACGCCTTTTTTGCAAAAGACTGGGCAGAGTTTAGAAAATTGGTAGAAGCAACGCCAATTAAAAAGTTTAAAGAAGTAGAAACAATTAAATAAATACATGAGCCCTCCTTTTGGAGGGCTCGCTATTTTGTCAAAAGAAATTTTGATGATAAATTAAACAAGGATTATTCATTTTAAAAGTCAACTATGAGAAAATTATTTTTTGTATTTGCTGCATTTGTTGGACTAATTACAATTAGTCCTGCTCAGGCACAAAAGAAAAAATCAACTGAACCAGTAAAGGCAGTTGAAATAAGTCAAGATCCTATCATTAAAGCACAGAGTTTTAGATTAGTTGGTCCGTTCAGAGGTGGACGTGCAGCTGCTGGTGTTGGATCTTATACAGATGTGAATACATTTTTGATGGGATCAACTGGCGGGGGTGTTTGGAAAACAACGGATGCTGGTAATAATTGGAAAAATATTTCTGATGGTTATTTTGGTGGCACCATTGGTGCAATTGCTTTAGCGCCATCTAATGAATCAATCATCTACGTAGGAGAAGGCGAGAATACTATGCGTGGTAATGTAAGTGAGGGTCTAGACGGTATGTGGAAATCAACTGATGATGGAAAAACATGGAAAAATATTGGATTAAAAGAAGGTCGTCATATTGTACGTATTATTGTACATCCAAAAAATCCAGACATTGTATGGGCAGCTGTGATGGGCCATTTATTTGGACCTAACGAAAACAGAGGTGTATATAAGAGTGTGGATGGGGGTGCTAATTGGAAAAAAGTATTGTATGTGAATCCTCAAACTGGCGCAAGTGATCTAATTATAGATCCAAGTAATCCAGATATTATGTACGCAGGTACTTGGGAATTAATTCGAACGCCTTATAGTTTAGAAAGTGGTGGCGCAGGTTCAGGTATGTATAAAAGTACAGATGGTGGTAATACCTGGGTGTCTATTAAGAGTAATAAAGGTTTGCCAAAAGGTGTTTGGGGAATTGTAGGCGTTGCTGTTGCAAAATCTAATACAGATAAATTATATGCATTGATTGAAAATGCAAATGGTGGTTTATATGTTTCAAATGATGCAGGTGCTACTTGGGAATTAGCAAGTAGTGACAATAATATTCGTCAACGTGCTTGGTATTACACAAAAGTATTTGTAGATCCATCCGATGAAAATAAAGTTTATTGCCCTAATGTGAACTTCATGGTATCTTCTGACGGCGGTAAAAGTTTTACTTCTTTAAGAACACCACATGGTGATCATCATGATTTATGGATTGATCCAAAAAATGGCAAGAGAATGATTGTGTCAGATGATGGTGGCGCACAAGTGAGCATGGATGCTGGTAAAAACTGGAGTACTATGATGAATCAGCCAACTGTTCAAGTTTATCGTTTAAGTACAGACAATAGTTTCCCTTATCGCATTTTGGCCGCACAACAAGATAATTCTGCATTCAGAATTAAGTCAAGTACCTATGGTGCGTTTATTGGTGAAAATGATTTTGATGTAACTGCTGGTGGTGAGAGTGGCTATATTGTTGCAGATCCTTTAAACAGCGATATTGTTTACGGTGGATCTTATGGTGGTTTAATTACTAGATATGACCACAAGACTGGTGAAAATAGAGTGATTAATGTTTGGCCAGATAATCCAATGGGTGCTGGTGCAGAAGTGATGAAATATCGTTTCCAATGGAATCATCCAATTTTCTTCTCTCCACATAATCCTAAAAAATTATACACTGCAGGCAATCATTTATTCGCAACAGAAAATGAAGGTGCAAGTTGGGAGAAATTGTCTCCAGATTTAACAACTGATGATAAAACAAAACAAAAAAGTTCTGGTGGTCCAATTACCCAAGACAATACAAGTGTTGAATACTATTGTACCATTTTCACTGCTGCAGAGTCTCCAGTTGAGAAAGATTTATTATGGACTGGTAGTGATGATGGTATTATTAGTGTAAGTAAAGATGGCGGTAAGAATTGGGCAAATGTAACGCCGAAAGATGCGCCAAAATGGATCATGTGGAATAGAGTAGAAGTGGATCCAATCAGAAAAGGAACTGCTTATTTTGCAGGAACTAGGTATAAGTTAGATGATTTTGCACCCTATATTTATAAGACAACTGATTACGGTGCAACATGGACTAAAATTACCAATGGCATTGACCCGATGCACTTTACCAGAGCAATTGTAGCAAGCCCTAGAAAAGCGGGTGTATTATTTGCAGGTACAGAATACGGTTTATATGTTTCAATTAATGATGGTGCTTCTTGGGAGCGTTTTCAATTAAACCTTCCTGTAACACCAATCACAGATTTATTAATTAAGGATCAAAACTTGATCGTTGCTACACAAGGAAGAAGTATTTATGTTTTTGATGATTTATCATTTGTAGAAAACTTCAAAGCTGCTCCAGCAACTAGTCAGGTATTCCCAATTGCAAATACATACCGTGTGCCACCACAAATGGGCGGCAGAAGAGGAAGGGGAGCAACTGTTAGTATGCCGGCAAATGTAGGCACAAACCCTGCGAAAGGCGTTGTGATTAAATATTGGAAAGCAGGTGGATCTGAATCCGATTCGACAAGAGTCATAATTAGCATCTTAGATGATCAAAAGAAAGTTATCAAAACAATTAATCATTCAGAGCCGGGTGGGCCTAGTACAGAAGCTGGATACCAAACTTATGTTTGGAATATGTACCATAAGGAAGCTGAAAAACCAGAGCCTGGATTGATATTATGGAATGGTTCAACTAGTCCAGTACTAGCTGCGCCAGGAAAGTATACAGCTAAAGTAACGATAGATAATACGGTGACTGAACAGCCATTCACGATTGTTGCTGATCCAAATTATAAAGTTTCTGATGCAGACTTGAAGGCACAAGAGCAGTTCTTATTGAAAGTTGCTGGTACATTTAGTGATATCATGAAAAACTTAAAATCAATTAAAGAACTTCGTGCACAGATCAATGTGTTACAGAAAAAAACCAAAGATTCTACTTTCCAAAAGCAAGCTAAAACTGTCTTGACTAGCTTAACAGCAATTGAGGAGGCTTTGCATCAAACCAAAGCAAAGAGCGGACAGGATGTATTGAATTTTCCAATTCGTTTAGACGATAAAATTGCTGGCGTATTTGAATCTGCAGCATCTGGCTATACTGCACCTACACAACAAGTACAAGGGGTGTATGAATTATTAAAAGCGCAAGTTGACGCCGAGTTCAATAAACTAGATACTTTAAAGAAAACGGCTATCAAGCAATTGAATGATGCAGTACATCAATTAGCGATTCCTATTATTGGAGGATAGGAATTAAATATATGGAGTGATTGATCGCTCATAAAAAAAGGTCCCGATATATCGGGACCTTTTTTTATAGGTAGTAAACCCTAAATAAATTTCAAACGAAGTAAGAATACATGTCTATTCAAAATCTTTATACAATAAATATTTTTTACGCATGCTCTTGAATGCGGTTAAGCCTGGTTGCCAGCTAGCTCTGATTGCAGCT
Organism: uncultured Sediminibacterium sp.; assembly: GCA_964579885.1. Classification (GTDB taxonomy): domain Bacteria; phylum Bacteroidota; class Bacteroidia; order Chitinophagales; family Chitinophagaceae; genus Sediminibacterium. The sequence continues at coordinate 300,667 of CAZOHD010000001.1, read as the reverse complement.
GCAGATGCACCTTTCTTCAATTGCTCCATCAAATCGGCATTACCTGCTAATTTATTAAAGAAATAATCGGTTGCTAATTTAGATTTTGGTTCAATAAAGAAACTATCTTTTTCTGGGAAGGCTTGGTACATCTCAATGATTAAATCTAAATCAATTTTATTCTTAGGCGCTTGTTGATTACTCAAGTCCCATCCATAACACAATTGACCATATAGTTTTGAATTCATTGCCCCCGTTCTTGGTCCTGGTGTGAAACTAAACTTCTTGCCTTTGATACTTGGGTGGCCGATATAAGCAAATGCATGTGCTGTGCCACGACCTTCGCTCATCACAGAACCTTCTATTAAGCAGGTAGTTGGATACCAATAAATGGCATTCATATCTGGAAGGTTAGGAGAGGGTGCAATATTAAACGTATACATTGAATTATGGTCGTAATTTTTGCAGGCAATAACAGTTAATTGTATTGGATTTCCAGCTTTATTGATATTTGTATCTGCTGGTGCTGTTAGCCATTTTTCACCTACAAGCATTTTTGCATATTCGCCAATAGTCATCCCATAAACAATAGGGATCGATTTCTTGCCGATAAAACTGCTATATGGTTTTTCTAAAACTGGACCATCTACATAATGTCCATTTGGATTAGGACGATCTAAAATGACCAATGGCTTATTGTTGGCCCATGCAGCTTCCATATAATATTGCAAGGACGAAATGTAAGTGTAAAAACGTGTACCCACATCTTGAATGTCAAACAGCAAAACATCTACATCTTTTAAATCGGCTTCACTTGGGCCATATTTTTTTCCGTATAAAGAAACTATTTGAACACCTGTTGCTTCGTCTATACCGTCTTTTGTTTTTTCACCTGCATCTGCAGTACCTCTTAATCCATGCTCGGGCGTAAACACTTTTTGTATTTGAATGCCACTAGCTAGTAAGGTATCAATTAAATGTTTTTTATTTACTGTAGCAGTATGATTGGTGAACAAGCCAACTCTCTTACCTTTTAATAAAGGCATGTATTGAGTAGTTTGATAAGCACCAGGCAGGATAGGTTCACTTTTTTGAGCCATTGTGTTTAAGCTTAAAAAAAGTAAAATAGTAGCTAAGCAAGCAATCATTTTGTTTTTCATAAATTAATTTAAATATTTTCCAACAATTGGCATTCTTCTACCTACGCCGAATGCTTTTGGCGATATTCGAATAATAGGGCAGAACTGATTACGTTTATACTCATTGGTATTCACCATTTTTAGTGTTCTGTCAACGAGTGCGGCATCAAATCCAATCGATTTTATTACTGAAGGATCTGCACGTTTTTCAATGTATTGATACAATATTTGGTCTAAAACTTCATAGTCAGGTAAGCTATCACTGTCTTTTTGATCTGGTCTTAATTCAGCACTTGGCGCTTTTTCAATAATATTTCTCGGGATGATTTCATTTTCCGAGTTGATATAATTAGCCAATGCATAAACTTGTAATTTATAACAATCACCTAAAACCCCTAATCCTCCAGCCATATCTCCATATAATGTACCATAGCCTGTAGCTAACTCACTTTTGTTAGATGTATTTAATAAAACATAACCTAATTTATTGGCAATAGCCATTAAGATATTACCTCTAGATCTGCTTTGTATATTTTCCTCCGCCAAAGAAAAAGGCAATTCTTTAAAGATGGGTTTTAAAGTATGTAAAAAACTTTCATACACTTCTTTGATCGGAATTATTTCATAGGGGTTGCCTAAATTTTTACTTAATTGAACTGCGTCATCAACTGAATGTGAAGTAGAATAAGGAGAAGGCATTAGTACTGCAAATACATTTTCCTTACCTAATGCTTCGCAAGCGATAGCTAAGGTCACTGCAGAATCAATACCGCCAGAAGATCCAAGTATTGCTTTCTTGAATCCCATTTTATTAAAGTAATCTCTCACACCTAAAACCAAAGCTTTGTATACTTGGTCTATATTTAATGTAGGAACAAGATTTGCGGGGTTAAGTTCTTTACTTGGTACCGAAGCTGCTGGCTCAAGTATTGGCGCATTGATACTGCCATCCTCGTCACATTCAAAAATTTGCATTGCAGATTCAAACATAGGAAGTGCCCCACATAAGTTAGCGTCCTTATCAAAAACCAATGAAGCGCCATCAAATACAATTTCAGTTTGACTGCCAATTGCATTGCAATAGAATAGAGGTTTTTTATATTTTACAACATTTGATTTTATCGTTGCTTTTCGGTCTTCGTCATGTGTATAGTCAAATGGAGATGCGCTTAGATTTAATAAAATATCTGGTGCTTGCTGCATCATTTTATCCATAGGGCAAATAGTGTACAATGGATTATCACCAAGGTTCCAGATATCTTCACAAATTGTGATTGCCAATTTTTTTCCTTTAAACGGAACTACTTTCCAATCGCTAGCGGGTTCAAAATATCGATTCTCGTCAAACACATCATAAGTAGGTAACAATGTTTTGTGAATCTCGGCTTGTATTTTTTGATCATACAAGAAAAATGCTGCGTTGTATAAAGGCTTCCCTTTTTCATTGGTATTATGCGCTGGTGCTCCAATTAAAACAGCAATGGTGTCTGCCACTTTTCTTATCGCGTCTATGCTTGCATAACACTGATTGATAAAATCATTGAACTCTACAAAATCTCTTGCAGGATAACCGCATACGCTCATCTCACTAAATAAAATCAGGTCAGCTCCTTCTTGTTTAGCTTGTTCAATAGCATCGATAATCTGCTTCGTGTTGGCTTCGAAATTGCCAATATGATAATTCTGCTGTGCGATACAAATTTTCATGAACCAAAGGTCGGGTTTTAAAGGAAATAACCTCTCTTTTTTTGTACTTTCGAGCATGCGATTTATTGCTTTATTTAATATAGGAATCTGTTGGCTATTCATGTCCTGTGGAGAACCTGTTGCAGATCCCGCTAGTTTGGCTGTGCAACCAACCATCAAGGAGCTTCATTTTGAAGAGGCATTTTTCAATATGGATACTTTGAAATTTGAAGCTAGTTTAGCTAAGTTGGTAAAACAATACCCTGAATTTTCAGAGGACTATTTTAACCGTATATTAATGATGTCTCCTAAAAAAGAGGCTAAAAGTATACTTGCATTTTACAAAGCCTACCTGCCCATTTATTTAGAGTCAAAGAAGGTGAATGCTTCCAAAATTGCCACTCCTCAAATTACGGAGGCCATGAAAAGGTTTCATTATTTTTTTCCTAATTATACCTTACCAAAGCAGATCATTTATTTTATAGGGCCATTAGAAACTTATGGCAATGTGGTTACAAAAGAGGGTATTGCAATTGGTATTCAATTGTATTTAGGTTCAGAATCTAGTTGGTATTTTTCGGAACAAATTAATACCATTTATCCAAGGTATATAAGTCGTCAATTTGCACCAGAATTTATTGTAGTGAATTCATTGCAAAATATATTGAACGATTATGAGCCTATAACATTGAATGGAAAAAAATTAGTTGAGCAAATGATTGAAATTGGGAAGCGTCAATACATTATGGCTCAATGTATGCCAAATACACAAGATTCTTTATTGATGGGCTATACAGCAAATCAAATGAAAGCAATCAAAGAAAACACGGGTGATATTTGGAGTTTCTTGTCTAGTCAAAACAGACTCTTTTCAGTGGATCCTAGTATGACAAAAGCGATTTTAACAGAAGCCCCATACAATGATTATTTTGGGGAAGATATTCCAGGAAATGTAGGAAAGTATATAGGATATCTAATCGTAAAATCTTACATGGATAACCAAAAGAAAGAATCTAAAAACGACTTGAATGCGTTGTTAAAAATTCCTGCAATGACCATTTTTAATGAAGCTGAAATTGATTTCTAAAAGCAAAATTTTTGGCCGATCTTAGTTAAGTTTTGTAGGAGCAGTCATTTTAAATGCTGGAATTTTCACTTGTAGTGCATCTCTATTCTCCACATTCTCCATGCTATAATAACCCTGCATTTTACCTAATTCAGTTTTTAAATTACAACCACTAACATATTGGTATTGTTTGCCTGGCATAATTAAAGGTTGAACCCCTACAACGCCTTCTCCTTCGACCACTCTATGTTCACCATTGCTGTCAAAAATCTCCCAAAAACGGCGCAACAACTTAACTGGAAATGAATTATGATTTTCTATAGTAATTCTATAAGCAAACATAAAGTCCTGCTGTAATGGATTGCTGTAATCTTTTTGGTAAAAGGTTTCAACGCTTACTTCGATGCCTTCTGATATGGTAGAAATCATGACCTTATTGATCAAAAATGAGCCGCAGAGAATACTGCGGATTAAAATTAGGAAAAATTTAGCCTGCTTACCCAAAAAAAGGGGCTAATTTTTTTTCATCAACTTGAACTCATGTAACTTCGCGGCAACGATTGCAAAAAGCACGTTTAACCCCATTTTTTACATAAAAAACTGACTAAAATGAAGATAGCTGTAGCAAAAGGTGACGGAATCGGTCCAGAGATAATGGAAGCAGTAATTGGCATATTTAATGCAGCTAAATTGCCCTTGGAATACCAGTATGTGGATATGGGAAAATGGGTTTTTGACAAAGGCTTTAATACGGGTATGACACCTGAGGCAAAAGAAGCAATCGAAAATTTGGGCATTCTTTTTAAAGGGCCAATGGAAACACCTAAAGGGAAAGGTGTAAAAAGTGTAAACGTAACAGCTAGAAAAACTTGGAATACCTACGCGAATGATAGAAAGTTTCAAACTTTAAGTGGGGTGGATACTGTGTTTAGTAAAGCAGGAGTGAATATTGACTTAACGATTGTGCGTGAGAATATCGAAGATACATACGGTGGTATTGAACATATGTTGACACAAGATGTGGCAATTGCAAGAAGATTTATAACTAGAGGCGGAAGTGAACAAGTGATTCGATATGCATTTGAAATGGCTCAGAAAAAAGGAGCAAAAAGAATTACTTGTGGTCATAAAGCAAACATCATGAAATTGACGGATGGTTTGTTCTTGGAAGTGTTTTATGAAATAGCAAAAGAATATCCAAACTTAAAATCTGATGATGTTATTGTGGATGACTTATGTATGAAATTAGTGAGCCGTCCAGACTTATTCGATGTGGTTGTACTGACTAATTTACAGGGAGATATTGTAAGTGACTTATGCGCTGGATTAGTTGGTGGGCTTGGTTTTGCGCCATCTTCAAATATTGGAGATCATATCTCTATTTTTGAGGCTGTGCATGGAACGGCTCCAGATATTGCCGGAAAAAATATTGCAAATCCTACTTCATTATTATTGAGTGGATTGAACATGTTACGTCATTTAGGTTTGATGGAAAAAGCAGTAATGATTGAAAATGCTTTATTATATACTTTAGAGTCTGGTGTGCATACAGGTGACTTTGGGGACAAGTCAATTCCTTCTGTAAATACAACTGTTTTTGCACAAGCAATCATTGACAATTTTGGTAAACAGCCTAAACATAATCCTAGACCTTCATTACAAAATTTTGATTTTGTTCCAACTAATAGCGCGATATCTAAAAATCCAATGTTATTAAGTTCAAAAAAAGAAGCACATAAAATTGTTGGCGCTGATTTTTTTGTAGAGTCAACATTGCAGCCAAAGGAAATTGGAGATTTAGCTATTAAGTATGAAAAAGCTGGATTAAAATTGGTGACAATCTCAAACAGGGGGACTCAAGTTTGGCCAACGGGTTCTGTTTATACCAATTTAGTGAATCAATATCGAGTTCGTTTTGAAACGGATGCACCAACCGGACTTAGTCAATCTGATATCATCGATTTGTACTCTAATTTGTCTAAAGATTTTCAAATTAGCTCTCTAGAAATATTGAACATGTGGGGAGATAAAAAAGCTTATAGTTTAGCACAAGGTCAATAGTCTATCAGAATTTACTTTGATATGGCTTTATTTGCCCTATTTTGCTATAAAATTGCCTTTTTCGGTGGGAAAAAATACATTTTTAGTGTAATTTCACGACTCAATTACAAATTAGCTTTTTACCTATGGCAGAAGTAATATTAATGCCCCGTTTAAGTGACACCATGACTGAGGGTGTGATAGCGGCTTGGCACAAAAATGTGGGGGATACCGTTAAAAAAGGAGACTTATTAGCAGAAATAGAAACGGATAAAGCAACCATGGAATTGGAGAGTTACCAAGATGGCGTTTTATTGCATATTGGTACGCCACGTGGGGGCAAATTACAAGTAAACGATTTATTAGCCATTTTCGGAAAAGCAGGGGAAGATGTGTCTGCTTTGATTGCTCAAAATACAGGTGCTGCAAATGTTCCTGCACCAGTTGAAGCTGCTCCAGCAGCCTCTCCAGTTGCAACAGCTGCTCCAGCTGCAAATGCGGTGGATTTTTCAACGATGGAAGAAGTAGTATTGATGCCACGTTTGAGTGATACGATGACAGAAGGTGTGATTGCAGGTTGGCAGAAAAAAGTAGGTGACACTGTTAAAAAAGGCGAAGTTTTAGCAGATATCGAAACAGATAAGGCAACCATGGAATTAGAGTCTTACAAGGATGGCGTTTTATTATACCAAGGTGCCCAAGCTGGCGAGAAAATTTTAGTAAACGATTTACTTTGTATCATTGGACAGCAAGGGTTAGATATCGCACCAATTGTTGCTGGGTTAAAGGGCGGCGCTTCAAGTGCAGCATCTGCACCAGCGTCAACACAAGCTGCAGCTCCAATAGCAACTCCAGCAGCATCTGCACCAGCTACAGTTAGTCCATCATCTACTACTCAAGTAGTGAATGAAGGAAGAATTTTTGCTTCACCTTTAGCAAAGAAAATTGCAAAAGAAAAAGGCATTGATTTAAAATATGTAAAAGGCACAGGAGAGCACGGAAGAATTACAAGAACTGATTTAGAAAATTATACACCAGGAGCAGCTGCTCCAACTGCACAAGCTGCTGCGCCTTCAATGGCTGCATCTATCCCAGCTGGTACAGTAAGTTTTGTAGATACACCAGTATCTCAAATGCGTAAAGTAATTGCGAAGCGTTTAAGTGAAAGTTTATTTACCGCACCGCATTTTTATTTAACAATGAAAATCAATATGGACGCTGCTATCAATGCGCGTGCTATATTGAATGAAAATGCAACGACTAAGATTAGTTTTAATGACATGATTGTGAAAGCAACTGCATTGTCCTTAAAGCAACATCCAAAAGTGAATAGCAGTTGGATGGGTGATTTCATCAGAGAAAACCATCATGTAAATATTGGTATAGCTGTAGCAGTTGATGAAGGCTTATTAGTACCTGTACTACGTTTTGCTGACGGATTATCATTGTCTCAAATTAGCGGCACTGTAAAAGAGTTTGCAAAGAAGGCAAAAGATAAAAAACTACAACCTGCAGATTGGGAAGGAAGTACGTTTACTATTTCTAACTTAGGTATGTTTGGTATTGATTCATTTACAGCAATTATCAATCCTCCAGATGCTTGTATTTTAGCAGTGGGTGGTATTGCACAAGAGCCAATTGTAAAGAACGGTCAAATAGTACCAGGCAATGTAATGAATGTGACTTTAAGTTGCGATCACCGTGTGGTAGATGGTGCAACTGGAGCAGCTTTCTTACAAACACTTAAGAGTTTATTGGAAGAGCCATTACGTATGTTGGCGTAAGTCCATACTAAGTATATTTACAAAAGCCCGATCATTTTGATCGGGCTTTTAGTTTCTATAATTTTTTAGCAAAAAAATCGAGGGCTCGTTTATGGGGCCCCTCGAAAAACCATTTGATAAAAACTAAAACAGCCCTTAAATTGCTCTAAGAGCTTTTTTAGTTAATTGTCGCAACCAATTGGTGCGCCTGGAGGAATCACTACTTGTTTAGGAAGCGTGATTTTCTCAGGATCATTGATTCTGTTGATTGCATATTGATAATGCGCTTGAAGTTTTGGATTGCTAATTGACAAACTTGTTAATTTAGTTTTCAATTTATTTAATCTATTTGCACAAATGCTTTTCACTTCAAAATTAGCATCACTGCTTTGGCTCAATCCAATCAACCAGCTTAATGTTTGTTGTTGGGTTTGTAGTTGAACAGATCCCGCTAGGCCAGCCACAGATGGTGCATACCATGTTTTATCTAAAATGGCATCTAAGACATTGTCCCATCCAATACTACCCGCCCTTGCTTTATTTTGTACCAATCGATTAGCTCTTTCCGCATTGAATAAAAACGATAATTCAAAATCAACCAAGGCTTCGGCAGGAGAAAGTGCATCAAAACTTAAGCCAGTTCTTTTAGTAAACAATTCGCCTACGCCATAATACATTGGAGGTCTTGGAGGAATCAATTGTAATATATTTTCAGGAATAGACAAGAAGCTAGGGGTTAAACAAGCGAGTGCTGCGTCTAGTGCTTTTTGCTGAATTGCATTTGAAAGAATAGTTGGTTGAATTTGATTTTTGTCTCCTCTAACACTATACTGATAATTCACCCCGCCAATTAATTTAGTGACAGCTTCATATTGATAACGATGGTAATTGTAAATTGGCACCAATGCGTCTTCTAATTGTGCAAGCGGTGTGCCAACTTTGACAGCTTCTTCTCCAAACTGTTGCATCGCTTTAGTACGAACAGCAAAAGTTTGCATTAAGCCATCTACCGCATCAGGTTGATTATCCCAAAGATGTGCGCTAGGATGCATTCCTCCTGCTGCTCTTGCATCTGCATCTGCAATAAATAACCATCCATTTTTTGAATTTTCTTCCAATAAATCATTTAGTGCTTTTGACTCATTTATACCTTTTGGAAAATCTTGGTAGCCATAAGTGATTGCTCTTTTGTCCCAAAGTCCAATTTCGTCTGTGTATATTTTAGAAAAATCCAGTGCTCCTTTCTCATTCACAAAAATATTTGGATGAGGGTAGTCCATTACAGAAGCTCTATCGTTATAACTAGATGCATAATTGTGTTGTAAACCTAATGTATGTCCAATTTCATGTGCAGAAAGCTGTCTTAGTCTATGTATGGCAGCTTTTCTCATTTCTTCGGATACCGGCTTTCCGTCTATATAAGGGGATAAGAGTGCAGCAAAAATTAAATAATCCTGTCTTACTCTTAAAGAACCTAATGATACCTGACCTTTAATTATTTCACCAGTTCTTGGATCTACAACGGATGCGCCATAACTCCAACCTCTTGTAGAACGGTGTACCCAGTTGATCATATTATAACGAATATCCATTGGATCTGCAGAGTCAGGAAGAATATATAACTGGAATGCATTTTTATAACCCGCTGCTTCAAAAGCTTGGTTCCACCATCTTCCGCCTTCTAGTAATGCAGACCTTATTGGTTCTGGTGTGCCATTGTCTAAATAATAAATAATAGGTTTTACTGCTTCGCTCACTGCGGCAGTAGGATCTTTTTTCTGTAAACGATGTTTATTGATAACCATCTGTTGAATGGGCTCACTAATATCAGAACTATAATCAAAAAAGCTTGTACCAAAATACCCACTTCTTATATCGTATTTTCTTGGTGTAAAGTTATTGTCTGGTAGTTCCACAAAACTATGGTGCATTCTAATTGTAATTGCTTCTGCAGAAGGTGTAACAGACTGAACCAATCTACCTGCATCTGCGCCACCAACAAAAGTGATGGTTGCTTCAAATTCTGCATTTTTGGGAAAATTCTTTGTGTTCTGAATATAAATAGCAGACCTGCCTTCGCTGATGGTATAACTACCTTGTCTAGCGCGCTTTATTTTTTCAACTACGCCATGCGCATCTCTCAATAAAAAGCTGGTTACATCTACTAATACTTTATTTTCAGAGGGGTTATTTGTATTTGACTCTTCTGCTTCTATCGTAAAATTGAATAAGATAGATTGTGCAAAAGATTGGTCAACAGCTTTTTGCTCTCTTAGGTCTTTTGTTACTGCTCGGTAATCTAAATTCGGCTGTGTTAAAAATATTTTTTTTCCAACTCGATTGAAATATACAATTCTAGAATCGCCTAACTGACCTCTATCAAGCCCAATATCATTGGATCCTAGACCAGCAGGTAATGAGTTAACATATAAGAATGGCATATTTAATTTATCAACTACTAAAAAGATTTTACCATTGGTATTATCCCAGTAGTAGTCAAAGAATCCTTTGCGTAATTCCATATTCTTTGTTTTCTCTGCAATGCTTCCGGTTTGAGAAAATGCAAAAAATGGAAATACTAGCAATACAAGTATTTTGCGCATAGTTTTTATTTTGAGTTGAAATAAAAAATCCCGCATAAAGCGGGATTTATATAAAGCTAATTTAATTAAGCAGTTGGATTGTTGTCCGTGCTAGGTGCTTCGAAAAGAGTAGGAGCAACTACTGTATTTTCAGTTGGCGCAACAACAGGTGCTGCTACAGGCGCTACTGCTTTTTTAGGAGCTGTTTTCTTTTTAGCAGGAGTTGCTTTTTTAGCTACTACTTTTTTAGTAGGTGCTTTTTTTGTTACTGCTTTTTTAGGAGCTGTTTTCTTTTTAGCAGGAGTTGCTTTTTTAGCTACTACTTTTTTTGCAGGTGCTTTTTTTGCTACTGCTTTTTTAGGAGCTGTTTTCTTTTTAGCAGGAGTTGCTTTTTTAGCTACT
>CAZOHD010000001.1:0-289910 GCA_964579885.1 uncultured Sediminibacterium sp. | reverse complement strand
TTAGGAGCTGTTTTCTTTTTAGCAGGAGTTGCTTTTTTAGCTACTACTTTTTTAGCAGGCGCTTTTTTTGCTACTGCTTTTTTAGGAGCTGCTTTTTTCTTTGCTGGAGCAGCTTTTTTAGCAGGTGCTTTTTTTGCTACTGCTTTTTTTACTACTTTTTTAGCAGGTGCTTTTTTCGCTACTGCTTTTTTCTTGCTTGCCATAATCTTATGTTTTTATTTGGGAAAGTTGATTTTTATAAAATTACATTCTTTTATTGTAACAAAATAAAATCAGTTTAGTTTTTTAATAATAGATTTGTCCCATGCAATCTAATGTTACCATGGTTTTAGGGGCTTCGCCCAATCCAGAAAGATATAGTTATATGGCTACAGTCATGTTGTCGGATAAGGGTCATTCTGTTTATCCTTTTGGAATAAAAAAAGGTATGATTCAAACATTGGAAATCCTGCAAGACTGGCCCAGTATAGGTTCTATTGACACCTTGACTTTATATTTAGGGCCTCAGGCGCAAGAATCATACTATAATCAGATTATAAATCTTGCTCCAAAAAGGATCATTTTTAATCCAGGGACAGAAAATCCAATATTAGCTGATAAGGCTAAAGCCGCTGGTATAGCAACTATTGAAGCATGTACTTTAGTGATGTTAAGCACAGGGCAATATTAAAAAGATTGTCCCCAACTGCCTCTGTCTAGTGTTCTATATTGGATGGCCTCACTAATATGTTGATTTTGAATGTTTTTTAATCCCTCTAAATCTGCTATGGTTCTTGCCACTTTTATGATTCGGTCATGGGCGCGCGCGCTTAGGTGGAATTTTTCCATTGCCGCCTTTAACAACAAAGCACTTTCCTTATCTATTTTTGCCCATTTTATTAGGTCTTTTGGTTGCATCTGGGCATTGGTGTTGATTTCAGGTCTGTCTGAAAATCTATTTTTTTGTACTAGTCTTGCTTGAATAACTCTATTTCTTATGGTTGTCGAGTTCTCAATTTTGGCTGGGCTAGTTAGCACTTCATAATGAACGGGTACCACTTCTATTTGTAGATCAATTCTATCCAAAAGGGGTCCAGAGATTTTATGTAGGTATTTTTGTACACTACTTGGGCTGCATGTACAAGCTTTTTTAGGGTGATTAAAATAACCACAAGGACATGGGTTCATGGAGGCAAATAACATAAACCTGCTCGGAAACTCAACTGTTTGCCTTGACCTAGAGACGCTTACAATACCATCTTCCATCGGTTGACGTAATATTTCAATAGCAGCTCTGTTAAACTCTGGCAGCTCATCTAAAAATAATATACCATTATGAGCCATTGAAATCTCACCTGGCTGAGGGATGGTTCCACCTCCTACTAAAGCAATTGATGAGAGTGAATGGTGCGGGCTTCTAAATGGACGTATTTGCATTAATGCAAAATTTGCAGGTAGTTTTCCAAGCAAACTATAGACCTTACTTGTTTCCAAAGTTTCGGCAATACTCATCTCAGGTAAGATGCTGATACTTGTTTTTGCCAACATTGTTTTTCCCGCACCTGGTGGGCCAACCATAATAATATTATGTCCACCCGCCGCCGCAATTTCAATTGCACGCTTAGCTTGAAACTGGCCTTTGATAGAAGCAAAGTCAAGTTCATATTCTTTTACAATCTCAGTATTGTCGTTTACCGTTGCTTTATATGGTTGAATTTCATTCGGAAAATTACAAAACTGGGTGACTTCTGTTAGGTGATCAAAGCCAAAAACATCCAGTCCTTCAATCAAGGAAGCTTCAGGTGCATTGATCTTTGGTATAATGATTCCATCAAGTCCTGCTTCCTTTGCATAAATCGCCATTGCTAGTACTCCTTTGATAGGTTGCAATGTGCCCCCAAGACTCAATTCGCCCATCATTAAATATTGGGATAAAACAGTGGATTGTAAAATTTGTTCTGATGCTGCCAATATTCCAATAGCGATTGGGAGGTCAAATGCAGGCCCCGTTTTTTTTATATCTGCTGGTGCTAAGTTAATGACCAACTTTGTCCTTGGCATTTTAAAGCCATTTGCTTTGATAGCTATTTCTGTTCGGTGTAAACTTTCTTTAACAGCAATGTCGGGAAGGCCTACTATACAATAACCCTGCCCCATACTTATATTTACTTCTACTTGTATACCAATGGCATTCATGCCATAAAGAGATGCGCCGATAGTTTTAACGAGCATGTTTCTTTGAAAACTACCAAAAAAAGGATCCTGCTTTTAAGAATTAATACGTTCAATTAAATCAACTACGCCCTCTCTTTCTAATATAAGATAACCCAGTCTATCTTGACTGACCCCTTCTTTCAAGGTATAATTAAAAACAAGGGTTTTATTGATGACTGCTGTTTCGAAATAGCAAAATTGAATGTGTGGGTAAGTCTTTAACCCTTCACTAATTTCATATAAATGAGTAGATAAAATACATAAGGATTGATTTAAAGCTTGTAAGCCTTCAATCACTTTTGTACTACATTTCATTGCATCAATGATATTTGTTCCTTTGAACAATTCATCAATTAGAATTAAGTATTTTTTACCATCCATAACCTTGGTTAAGGTATGTTTGATTCTTTGTACCTCGTTGAAAAAATAACTTTCACCTTTTAAGATATTGTCAGATGTAGTTAGATTGGTGATGATTCCATCTAGCAAAGTTAGTTTGCATTTTTTTGCAGGCACGCCCATTCCAATATGTGCCAAGTAGGCCAGGATACCAACTGTTTTAATGAATGTACTTTTGCCAGCCATATTTGCCCCAGTTAAAAATAAAAAACGCTTTGACTCTATTAAGCTAAGGTCACTGCCAACAGCGTCTTGTACAAGCGGATGTACTGCATCTTCAAATTCAATTAAAGGGCTATTTTGTTCCACCCAAGTTGGAAAATTGAATTTAAAATGTTGCATGGCGGAAGCCATACTATAAAATGCATCTAAAATATAAAATTGCTTTTGCAGTATCTTAATCTCTGTTTTGTATTGGTGATTAAAAAAATAACCCAGCGCTAAGATGGCTTGAGGATCATTTTTTAATTTTTTCACATCCGTTTGAATACAATCTAATTCTTCGATATGCTTTTTAATAGGTTCAATGATACTATTTAAAATTGGGGTATGATCGTCTCCCTTAAGATGCTCGACAAATTGGTGAAGTGATTGGACAAATGAGACTAAGTGCAGAACAGAATAGGAGATGAGTGCGTAATCTGTTTTATTCCAAAACTGATACCAGTAGGCGCCCGCGAAGCTTATATGCTTGGGTATTGTTTTATACGCAGTACTATAAAATTGGTCAATTACTAAGCAGGTTCCATTGGAAATTTTCATTTGATCCAAGAAATCTTTGTGCATGAGCATGATTTGAATTGCTTCTTGCCTTGCTTCAATTGCTGCTAAAGTTTCTAATGGATTGGTCAAATAGTGAATCCATTGAAGTCGCCCTCCATTTGTTTTACAAAAATCCAAATGACTGGCTATACCTTTAGATTCTTGGTTGTCTAATAATCCAATATCCTGTATAGTGACTTTGTCTACTAGCATTTAACTTCTTGTAAACTGCATTCTTTGTCCTTTTTGTGCTTCATTGAACTGACCTTGATGGTAAACTAAGTGCCCATTAACAAATGTAGATTGTATACTGTAAGGAAATTGCGTGCCTTCTAAAGGGCTCCAGCCACATTTGTATAAAAGATTATCCTTTGAAACAGTATAGGGTGCCTCTTTCACTAAAACTAGATCGGCAAAATAACCTTCTCTAATAAACCCTCTTTCTTTAATTTGAAAGCAAGTGGCAACAGCATGACTCATTTTTTCTACCATTTTCTCCATGCTCAATTTCCCTTCATGTACGTATTTTAACATCAACATCATGCTATGTTGTACCAATGGTAATCCAGCATGTGCATGGCTATAAGCTTCTTGTTTTTCTTCCCAGGTATGAGGCGCGTGGTCGGTTGCGATAATATCTAATTGGTCATTCAATAATCCTTCCCATAAAGCAGTTCTATTTTCAGCAGCTTTAATTGCTGGATTACATTTAATTAAATTTCCTTTTGTAGCGTAATCGTCTGCTGTAAAATGTAAATGGTGCACACAAACTTCTGCTGTGATTCTTTTTTCTGCTAAAGGTTTTAAATTAGAGAATAATTGTAATTCTTTAGCCGTACTAATATGTAAAATGTGAAGTCTAGTATCAAATTTTTTTGCTAATTGGATTGCTTTAAAAGAAGATTCAAAACAGGCATCTACATCTCTGATAATTGGGTGATCGCTTATTTCAAAATTTGTTTTGGTTAAAGAAAGCCTTTCAATATTTTTTTTAATCACCGCTTCTTCTTCACAATGAGTCGCAATTAATAATTCAGACCCTTCAAAAACACGTTCTAAAACGATAGGGTTGTCAACTAGCAAATTTCCTGTTGAAGATCCCATGAATATTTTAACACCACAAACTTCATTTTTCTTCGCATTGGTTTTCAAAATCTCTTCCACATTGTCTTGCGAAGTACCCATAAAAAAAGAGTAATTTGCTAGAGCATTTTCAGATGCAATTTGATATTTATCTTCTAATAGTTCTTGTGTGAATGCAGGCGGGTTTGTATTGGGCATCTCCATAAAACTTGTTACACCACCAGCTACAGCTGCTTTTGCTTCGGTATATATATTTGCTTTATGCGTTAATCCCGGTTCTCTAAAATGCACTTGATCGTCTATTGCGCCTGGTAAAAGAAATTGACCTGTAGCATCTATTTCTTGAATTGCATTTTTTGTCTCAATAGTAGGTGCGATTTTTTCAATTCTTCCATCTTTAATCAATACATCGCCTACAAATCGATGACCTTCATTTACAATCGTTGCATTCTTGATTAAAAAATTAGACATATAAAATAGATTTTAGTTTTCAATATGAATTGTGAAGTAAACAAAGTTGGAGGTTACTTTATCTAAATTGTTCATTAAAGGGTAGGTAGCACTTAACTTATGTAAATCTTTAAGTCCGTAGCTGAACTTGACTTCAGGGGATATTGTGGCATACCTTAAATAAAAGCTAAGGCCTAATCCAATTTCGGCGCCCATATCTGTCCCATTAATCACACTCGGATAAGATCCGCTCACTACCGAACCAATAGGCGAGGATATTTTACTTGCTTTATTGCTTGCTAAATCAAAATCAAATTTCCCGCCCACTAATAAATAATGTCGCATTAAACTAGCATGTCTAAAGCCATTATACCTGTCTGATTGAAATTTCAACGCAAGCGGCAAGTGGATAATACTGGAAGACACATTTAATTTTTGGGTAAGATCTGGTGTTTGTTTCACCTTGAAATTAATCACATTCTTGGTACCTACAATTAACAAAGTAGGGTTAGCTCTCAATAACACATGCTTTGTTAATCTTAAGGTTCCCACCAATCCAAGGTTGTAATAAAGATTATTAATTGGATTAATTTCAATGATGCTTTGTGGATCTGAATAACTAGATGGTAAAAAACGATTTGCTCTATTAAACGCAAGATAATTATTGCTTAGGCCTATGCTCATTCCAAAATAATAAGGAAGTTCATCGTGGTTAGGCTGAAACACTTCGTCACTTTGTGCATTTACTGCACTGCTAAAGCATAATCCTAAAAGGATTGAGCCTATTTTATTCCGCAATAAATACTGCATATGCCTAATGTTAATTTTTTTTGAAAGACTTGTTTGAATCCAACTTGTTCAAATATTTTTAAGAAAGCTTCTCCTTCTGGGAAGGCTATCACACTGTCATTTAAATATTGGTATGCTGCTCTGTTTCCTGAAAATATTTTTCCAATAGTAGGGGTAACCCAGTTCATGTAAAATTGATAAATTGGTTTGAACCAAAAACTACTTGGTTGCGAAAACTCAAGAATCACTAATTTGCTGCCTGGTTGTAAAACCCTGTAAATTTCACTCAATCCTTTTTCTAGATTTGCAAAATTACGAACTCCAAATGCCACCATGGCTGCATCAAACTTTGCATCTTCAAATGGAATAGAAGTGCTATCACCCGTAATCAATTGTATGCGATCGTTTAATCCTTTGTCAGCAATTTTGATTCTACCATATTGCATCATGCCTTCTGAAATATCAATGCCCGTAATTTTATCGGGGGCAATTTTTTTATGCGCCATTAATGCCATGTCTGCAGTTCCGGTAGCAATGTCTAATAAATGGTTGATTTTTTGCGTTCCAAAATTTGCAATGGCTTTTTTGCGCCATCCTTGGTCAATACCCAAACTTAGGAATCGGTTTAAGAAATCATATCTCTTCGCAATATGATCAAACATGGTGGCAACCTGTTCTTTTTTGCCTTGATTACTATCTGAGAAGGGTACGATTTTATCGTGTTCATATTGACTCATAAGGCAAAGATATTGATTTTGTGCTTGCATTGATTATCTTCGTTTTTCATGAAAGCAAGGATTTATAAATCAACAGGTAGCTGGTACAGCTTAAAGCTAGAAAATGGCGAATTTCATCAAGCCCGTATTAAGGGTGTGATCAAATTAGATGCCATAACCTCTACCAATCCTATTGCTGTTGGTGACTGGGTAGAATGTGAGATGGAATCCGATGTAGAACAGGCAGTCATGATTACCCATATCATTGAAAGAGATAATTATGTGGCTAGGCAATCTCCGCATAATAAAAGACAACAACATATCATAGCTTCTAATATGGATCAATCCATTTTATTGGCTACTTTAAAATCACCTAAAACATCACAGGGGTTTATAGATCGTTTTTTAGTTTCTTGTGAAGCTTTTCATATTCCTGCAATCATAATATTCAACAAAGCCGATTTGTATGGAGAAGAAGAGCTTGAGAGATATGCAGCTTTAGAGGAGATGTACCAGGCAGTTGGATATAAGGTATTGCTTATAAGTATTGAACAACAAATAGGATTAGAGCCCTTAAATGAATTGTTAAAAAACAAAACGACATTGGTGAGTGGGCATAGTGGTGTGGGTAAATCCTCTTTAATCAATTATTTATTTCCAGACTTGGATTTAACAACTCAAGAAGTAAGTGGATGGAGCGGGAAAGGAATGCATACAACCACTTTTGCACAAATGTACGATTACCCTGGAGGTGGTGCCGTGATTGACACACCGGGTATGCGTGAATTGGGTTTAGTGAATTTATCAAAGGAAGAATTAGCACAATATTTCCCTGAAATGAGAGCCAGAATGCAAGACTGTCAATTCAATAATTGTCAGCATATTAATGAACCAGGTTGTGCCGTAAAAGCTGCAGTAGAAAAAGGTATCATTTCCGAAGCACGCTTTTTTAGTTATGTCGATTTATGGCATGGAATAGAAGACAAAAAGTACTAAAATTTCCAACTATTTTTAATGTGAGTTATTTTTTCGGTGCATCATTATGTTCACTGAACCAAGATGCGTATTTCACATAATTATTAGAGATACGATTGATCTCTCCATGGATTAAATCTTCGGATACCATCTTCACTTTTCTTGCTGGAACACCAGCATAAATACTTCCAGCTTCCACAATGGTGCCTTCTAGTACAACCGCACCCGCAGCGATGATGGCATTTGAATGAACCACACAAGCGTCCATTACAATACTGCCCATGCCAATTAAAACATTGTCATGAATAGTACAACCATGCACCATTGCATTATGGCCAATGGATACATTATTACCAATGGTCGTTGGATGTTTTTGATAGGTACAATGGATGATAGCGCCATCCTGCACATTCACTTTGTCTCCCATTTTAATGAAATGGACATCTCCACGAATAACAGCATTAAACCAAATGGAACAGTCCGCCCCCATGCTCACTTCTCCTACAATGGTAGCGTTAGGTGCAATAAAACAATTTTCACCTATTTGAGGTTCTTTTCCGTTAACTGGTAGTATGGTTGCCATAAAAATGCGACTTTTGTACTGCAATTTATACCGAATGTCCAGATTAAACAACAGACAATATTTTTTACAGTATTTAGCACAGACTTCCCCTAAGCCAATAGGCTTAGAAGTAGAACGTGCAGATGGGGTCTATATTCATGACACAGCAGGCAGGTCTTATATCGATTTAATCGCAGGATTTAGTGTTTGTAATATTGGGCACAGCCACCCTAAAGTAATTGAGGCGATTGACAAACAGATTAAACAATACATGCACGTGATTGTGTATGGTGAGTTTATTCAAGGGCCACAGGTACAATATGCAAAAGCTTTATTGTCTTTATTGCCAGAAAATTTACAGTCAATTTATTTTACAAATAGTGGTGCAGAAGCGACAGAAGGAGCTATGAAATTAGCCAAGCGTGTTACCAAGCGCAGTAGAATTATCGCTTTTGATGGTGCGTATCATGGCAGTACGCAGGGTGCGTTAAGTGTAATGGGAGATGAATATTTTAGAAATGCTTACCGTCCATTACTACCAGATGTTTTTCATTTACGATATAATAATATGGAGGATATTGCAATGATCGACCACAACGTGGCTTGCGTCATTGTAGAACCAGTACAAGCAGAATCTGGTGTAACACCTGCTTCAATAGATTGGTTAAAAGCGCTAAGGGCAAAATGTGATGAACTATGTGCTTTATTAATCTTTGACGAAATACAATCAGGTTTTGGCAGAACGGGCACTTTATTTGCTTTTGAACAATATGGTGTGGTGCCAGATATTTTATTAACCGGAAAAGCGTTGGGCGCTGGTTTGCCACTTGGTGCATTTATTAGTTCACCTGCCATGATGGGCACTTTAACCTATGATCCTGTATTAGGCCATATCACTACATTTGGTGGCAATCCTGTGGCATGTGCTGCTGGTAAAGCAGGCTTAGAAGTATTGATTGAATCAGGATGGATGGGGGCCGTAAAGTCGAAGGAAGCCTACTTAGTAGATGCATTCACTCATCCTTCTATTTTAAATAAACAATATAAGGGTCTTTGGATGTCCTTGCAATTTGAGACGCCGGAATTAACTAAAAAGATTGCTGCGAATTGTGTTGCTAATGGGGTGATTACAGACTGGTTCTTGTTTGCAGAAAATCGTATTCGCATTGCACCACCATTGAGTATCAGTATGGCGGAATTAGCAAATGCAGTTGAGATAATCAACCAAAGTATTCAAGAAGCTATTTAACAATCTCCAGTTCTGCAAAAACGTCTGTATAGGTTTTCGTAAATTGGAATGACATTGTGGATGTCAAATAATTTAGCTTGTTCTAATGCATTATGTTTGAAAGTTTTCAACTTTGCATCGTCAGTCAATAACTCAATAGCTCTAGTACTCATTGTAGTAACATCTCCTACATTAGCAGTATAGCCTGTTTTGCCATCAATATTAATTTCTCCTAATCCACCCGCATTTGAACTAACTACGGTAACACTGGATGCCATTGCTTCTAATGCCGCTAAACCAAAACTTTCATATTCAGAAGGCAATAAGAATAAATCACTTACTGCTAAGATATCTTCCATCTGTTCTTGCTTTCCTAAAAAGCGCACGTCTGCCTCAATGCCATATTGTCTCGCCAAGTCCTCTGCTACAGGGCGTTCTGGACCATCGCCTACCATTAATAATTTAGAAGGGGTAGCTGCATGGATGTTCTTAAAGATGGCCATTACGTCGTCGATTCTTTTTACTTTTCTAAAGTTAGAGGCATGCACCACAATTTTTTCGTCGTGTGCAGAAATGACTTTCTTAAAAGCTGCAAGCGGTTTTTTGTTGAATCTTTTTAAGTCCACAAAATTATGAATCACTTCAATCTCTTTGCGGATATCAAAATGTTTTAAAGTCTCTTGTTTTAAATTTTCAGATACCGCTGTAATCGCATCACTTTCGTTAATAGAAAATGTAACAACAGGCTCGTATGTTTTATCACGTCCTACTAAAGTAATATCTGTTCCGTGTAAAGTTGTAATAACAGGCACCGATCTTCCAATTTTTTGCTTCACAATTTGTTTAGCAGTATAAGCTGCTGAAGCATGTGGTATAGCATAATGCGCATGAATCAAATCAAGGTCATGGTTCAAAATGACATCTACCATCGTGCTAGCAAGTGCTAACTCATAGGGCGGATAATCAAATAAAGGGTAGGTAGGCACCCTTACCTCGTGGTAAAATATATTTTCATGAAAACTATTTAAGCGAACCGGTTGTTGGTAAGTTATAAAATGTATTTCATGTCCTTTTTCTGCTAGGGCTTTTCCGAGTTCTGTGGCCAAAACACCACTTCCACCAAATGTGGGATAACAAACAATTCCAATCTTCATTTTGTGCTATTGTGACTACAAAGAACAACTAAATTATCGATAAAGTTTAGTTATATTTAATAAATTATTTGAAAGTTAAAACAAGTAGACTATGCGTAAAATTTTCCTTTTCCTTTTTGCCCTTCCAATGATGGTTCAGGCGCAATCTAAAGCAGACAGCATTACTATTAAAATGATGTCAGACGAGATCATGAAAAATGGCAAGGCTTATGATTTATTAAGAGAACTAACTAAGAAAATAGGTGGCCGTTTGGCAGGTTCTCCTCAACAACAAAATGCAGCAATTTGGGGTAAAAGACATTTAGAATCTTTTAAGCCAGATGCGGTTTTTATGCAGGCTTGTAAAACACCAAATTGGCAACGTGGAGGAAAAGATTTTAGCGCCATAGTGAGTGCAGATGGAAAAGCGCAAATTGATAAATTAGAAGTACTTGCATTGGGTAATTCATTATCAAGCAATGGATTAATTGAAGCTGATTTAATTGCAGTTGCAAACTTTGATGAATTAGAAAAAAGAAAAGACGAGGTAAAAGGAAAGATTGTTTACTATCATAGCCAATTTAATCCGACAACAGTACAGACATTTAAGGCTTATGGTGAAGCAGGTGTTTATCGTAGATCTGGTGCTAGCAGGGCTGCAAAGTATGGTGCAGTTGGGGTTATGATTCATTCTTTAAGTACGGCGCCTGACAATGCACCGCATACAGGCGCAATGGTGTATGATGAAGCTTATCCAAAAATCCCTGCTGTTGCAGTAGGCCCAAATGATGCGAAAAGATTATGGGCACAATCAAGAAATAAACAATTACGTGTGCAAATGCAGACCTATGGTTACTTCTTGCCAGATGCAGATGAAAATAATGTTGTGGCTGAAATCAAAGGTTCAGAATTTCCAAATGAAATTATTACGATTGGAGGACACCTTGATAGTTGGGATGTGAACGAAGGTGCACATGATGACGGCGCTGGTATTGTTCAAACGATGGAAATTTTACGAACCATGAAAGCCTTGAACTACAAACCAAAGAGAACAATCCGTTTTGTGTTATTTGCAAATGAAGAAAATGGAATGCGAGGTGGTAATAAATATGCTGAATTAGCGAAGACAAATAAAGAGCAACATATTTTTGCATTAGAAAGTGATGCTGGTGGATTTACGCCAAGATCAATTGGAATTAGCGCAACAAGTTCTGCGCAGTTTAAAAAATTCGAACAATGGTCTAGCTTATTAAAGCCATATGGTACCGAAGTGACTGCCGGTGGTGGCGGATCAGATATTGCACCTTTAAAAAATGCAGTGCCTTCAATTGTATTAGCTGGTTTAGTTCCAGATAGTCAACGTTATTTTGATTTACACCATGCTAAAACAGATGTATTTGAAAATGTGAATCATCGTGAATTATTATTAGGAGCAGTAAATATGGCTGCGATCGTTTATTTAATTGATCAGTACGGAACGAATTAAATTTCCATAGCTGCTTTTATATTTAAAATATAGCTACCCCTCGTTCTCAAGCGGCAAGAACCGATATCGCTCTCGGAGTACTATATTTTAAATTAGTCTTATAAGAGTATAAAAGAAGCCCTTAAATTTTCTTAAGGGTATGTAAGCAAATCGGCACCCTCGTTTATGGGGGGTGCCGAAAAAATCATTAGCGTAAAAAATAAAGAAGCCCTTAAATTTTCTTAAGGGCTTCTTTATTTTATCTGCTCAGATTCATTGAACGCTCTTTGTAGAGGGTTCTGAAATATGGATCGCGTAAATCTTTGATAAAGCGAATGGCTTCTCCTGTGCTCTTCATCTCTGGGCCTAATTCTTTGTTTACACCTGGGAATTTTTCAAAACTAAATACAGGCTCTTTGATTGCGTAACCGTCTAGTTTTTTCTCCATGGTGAAGTCGGTTAATTTAGCCGCACCTAACATCACTTTAGTTGCAATATTTAAATAAGGTATTTGGTATGCCTTAGCAATAAATGGTGTTGTTCTTGACGCTCTTGGATTCGCTTCAATCACAAATACTTTTCCGTCTTTAATTGCAAACTGAATATTGATTAAACCTCTAATGTTTAATGCTCTTGCAATCTTCTCGCTATAAAATTCCATTGTTTCTACAATCAATGGTGTTAGGTTGAATGCAGGTAATACCGCATTGCTATCTCCACTATGGATACCTGCTGGTTCAATATGTTCCATTACACCCATGATATGGAAAGTCTCTCCGTCAAAAATTGCATCTACTTCTGCTTCTTGACAACGGTCTAAGAAATGATCGATCAAAATTTTATTATCAGGAATATGTTTTAAGATGCTAACTACTGAACTTTCTACTTCAGCATCGTTGATAACGATACGCATTCTTTGTCCACCAATTACATAACTTGGTCTTACTAAAACAGGATAACCTACTTGGTTTGCTACTTCAATTGCTTCGTCAGCAGTGTAAGCGGTTCCGTATTCTGGGTAAGGGATATTTAATTCTTTCAACAAGTCACTAAAACGACCTCTATCTTCTGCGATATCTAAACTATCAAATGAAGTCCCAATGATTTTGATGCCACGCTCTGTTAAACGCTTCGCTAATTTTAATGCAGTCTGTCCACCTAATTGAACAATCACCCCTTCTGGTTGCTCTAGTTCAATGATTTCCCAAATATGTTCCCAGTAAACAGGTTCAAAGTATAATTTGTCTGCCATGTCAAAATCGGTAGACACCGTCTCTGGATTACAGTTGACCATGATGGCTTCATAACCCGCTTCTTTCACTGCTAATAATCCGTGTACACAACAATAATCAAATTCAATACCTTGTCCGATACGGTTTGGACCACTTCCTAAAACAATAATTTTCTTCTTTTTCGATTGGATGGATTCGTTAGAATGCAGGGTATTGCTCATAATTGTGAAATTGGGCAAAAATAAGGCAGGCTGCTCATTTTACCAAGCATAGTTCTTCCCATCTTGTGGTAAAACGTTTACTCCTTTTTTCACTCCGCATTTTCCAGTTTTTTTGGGTCCCGCTCGTGCCAAATTTTAGCACATCGTTGCGATAGGCGGCATTCATATTATCAATAACATGCATTAGCTTTTTCTTCTTGGTATCGATTGGGGCCACGAACAGATTGGTTTGCAAGGCACTATCGGGCACGAAGCCGCTCAGAATGACGCCTGCTTTTTTATAGATCTCCTCTTTTTCATAGATGGATTTCCCAAGGGCAACAACTGCCTTAATTAGGTCGGGTGTGCTCTGAGTCGGGTTGTCCAATTGTGTATAACCGCTTACTTGGCGACCTCGATGATAGTAACTAGCATTCAATTGAATCGGTGCTTTTTTGAGTAAGAACACGGCGATGCCGGTGGCTGCACTATGCTGTCTTCTTAATTTTTCTGCAGCTCGAGTGGTGTAAGTGGCAAGTGCTTCTTCTATTTCCTGCCAGTCGGTGACGTTGCGTCCAAACATCCGCGTGGTGGCAATCATTTTCTTTTCTGTTCTTGGTGCTTGCATCGCATGACTCTTAAAACCTTTTAGCTCTCTAATTAAACGCATGCCTACTACGCCACCTAAAAATCTTTTACCCCAACTAAGGTCTTTGATGCTTAATGCATAAGCGGTGTTGATTCCATATACTTTTAGTTTTTCACTATAGCTAAATCCTACGCCCCAAATATCTTCTACAGGAGTTTGTTGTAAAGCGGCTTGTATTTTTTTAGTCGTGTCTAACACCACTACGCAATTCGTTTTGAGTTTATTTTTTTTCGCCAATCGATTGGCTACTTTACTCAATACTTTATTAGGTGCAGCTCCAATAGAAACAGAAATACCTGTCCATTTTTCTATTTTATTTTTAAGTTCTAAACAAAAAGATTGAATGTTTTCTGTAGGTAGATGAGAGAGGTCTATAAAAGCTTCATCTACCGAATACACTTCTACATGGCCTGGTGGCAGCAGCTGTCTCATGGTTTCCATCACGCGCCAACTTAGGTCGCCGTATAAATGGTAATTAGATGAAAAAGTAGTCACGCCATTTTTTTCAATCAAGTCTTTTGCCTGAAAATAGGGGACAGCCATCGAGATGCCTAATTGTTTTGCTTCATCTGTGCGCGATACAATACATCCATCATTGTTACTTAATACAATCACAGGACGATGCGCTAACTGCGGCTGAAAAAGTCTTTCGCAGGAACAGTAAAAACTATTGCAGTCCACAATGGCTTGCATCTTTTAAAATTTAAGAATAAGTATAAATAATTTGAGCGCAGTAATTATTACAATGCGTGAATAACAAAAGTCACGACGCCCCAAGTGCTATAGTCTGCTAATTGTGCTACTTGAATACTGCCGTATTTTTTATTCTCTGGCAATAAACTAATGCTATGTTCTTGCACTTGTAAACGGCGTACTAAAAATTCGCCATTCAGCACCGCGACCACTACATTACCCGATCTTGCTTGTATGCTTCTATCTACAATTAAAGTATCGCCTACATGAATGCCGGCACCTAGCATGGCATCGCTGTTGACTCTAAAGAAAAAAGTAGCGGGCTTGTTGCGCACTAGTTGTTCGTTCAGGTCAATCCCTCTTTCCATAAAATCGTCCGATGCGGCACCAAATCCAGTGGCATTGGCTTGTACAATCTGCTCTGACTGGTAGTTTTTAGCCCCCGTATAACCTGTTTTTTGTTCGTATGCTTCCTCTTGAAATTCCATTTGGCTAAATTTATTAGCAATATTAACTAAATAATTTAGTATTTTGCCAAGGCGAACAAAGAATTTATCCTCATTTTTATTTTAAGTCCCTGTTTAGTAGGGCTTGCCACGGAGTTGCACGGATTAAACGGCAATTGATTTTGGGATGCTTCATTACCAATCGATTATACTGCTTGATTTTGTATCTTAGGGGGCATGTAAACGTACGCACTATGTCTAAATTCTTCATTGACCCCAATATTGCTAGGGCAAAAACCATTGATACGAGCTTTTACCTAGATCCAGCTTGTTTGGAAAAAGCCAAGGAGCAAATTTTTGCACCTAGCTGGCAATATATTGGACATACGGGCATGGTGCCCAAAGTGGGGGATGCGCATCCATTTAGATTATTGGAAAATTATATCGACGAGCCCTTGGTGATTACGAAGGACGCAGAAGGTGGTGTACATTGTTTATCGAATGTGTGTACGCATCGTGGTAATTTGATGGTGTATGAACCTTGTACTGGCTTAAAACATTTGCGTTGTAAATACCATGGCAGGGCTTTTCATTTAGATGGAAAATTTATTTCCATGCCGGAGTTCAAAGAAGTGGAAAATTTTATTCCAGAGAATAACCATTTAACAGATTTGCCTTTGTACCAATGGGGTCCATTGTTGTTTACGCAAATTAAAAAGGGATTAGGCCCTGAATTGTTTTTTAAAGAGATGGAAGAGCGTATTGGATTTTTACCCATTGACAAATTAGTGCATGATCCAAGTAGAACGAGTGATTATTATATTAAAGCAAACTGGGCATTGTACTGTGAAAATTATTTAGAGGGATTTCATATTCCATTTGTACATCCAGGACTAAACGCATTTTTAGATTTCAAAGATTACACGACAGATATTTTCAAGTATTCTAATTTACAAATTGGTGCTTCCAAATCTTCGGAGCATTGTTTTGAATTACCAGCAGGGCATGTGGATGCGGGAAAAAATATTGCAGCTTATTATTTTTGGGTCTTCCCGAATATGATGTTTAATTTTTATCCATGGGGCTTGTCATTAAATATTGTTACACCGATTGACGCGGGCAATACCAAGGTCACTTTCCTAAGCTTTGTCTATGACGCTAGCAAATTGGATACTGGCGCAGGTTCTGGCTTAGATAGTGTGGAGCAGGAAGATGAAGAAGTGGTACAATATGTACAACAAGGGATACGATCTCGTTTTTACCATTACGGAAGGTATGCAACGCATCGTGAACAAGGCACGCATCATTTTCACAGCTTGCTAGCAGATTTTATGAATCAATCCTAATCAACTATCATCAGTTTAAATAATCGCCCCAAGTAACTTCAACGTTCCAATCTGGGCCCGAAGCAATATGATATTTATCTGCCATACTGCCTTGGTTTAATGCGAAAGATAATTGCATTAAACTATTTAAATAAGCGAGTGGTTGTCCTACAGCTACACCACCAAAAGTATTTTCAAAAGACATAGCACCTTGGTATACTAATTTTTGTTGGTGGAATATTTTTACGACGATTACATTTTTAGTATGCGGCAGTGCCATAAAATTTTTCCATAAGTCCTGTCCAATATTGGTCCAGATATTACCGTATTGAATATCTAGGATATCAATATTACCTTTTAGCATGTTTTTGTTAAGGCTTGCTTTTTGATAAGGAAGTAAAAAGGGTATTGGATTCAATGCTTGACCAACAGCTTCAAAAGTAATTGTTTTAGAGGCGAGTCTTGCCGCAGTGTAAGCATAAACATCTCTTCCATGAAAAGTATAAGAAGCGCCAGAGTTTTTTCTTCTGTTCACTGCTTCATCAATTTCACGCATGGATTCTATTCCAATGCTTGCTGCAAGTAAAGTCAATGTACCATTGTCTGGAGTGACTATATAATGTCCAGTTTTAGTTTTTGCTACCACTGATTTTCTTTCTGTACCAACACCAGGATCTACTACCGAAACAAAGACAGTGCCTGCTGGCCAATAAGGCACAGTTTGATCTAATCGGTAGGCAGCTTCCCAGATATTGTAGGCAGGAATCTCCTGTGTTAAATCATATAATTTTAAACTAGGATCCACCGTACTTGCAACACCCTTCATCGCAGATACAGCACCATCCTTGGTGCCAAAATCTGTTTGAAAAACAACGATTCCATTTTGCGCTGAAGCATTAATAGATAGGAATATTAAGAGTACTAAGGAAGTCATTATTTTTTTCATAGAAGTTATTTTACGTTTTATAAAATACAATTATATTTTAGGTAAATAAATAGTTTATGAGCAGCGACGTTTTTAGGAGACGCGAATAAAGCTATTTATTTACAATCCTTTGGTTGTATAAAAAAGCCTCCCTAAATAAATAGAGAGGCTTTAAAGTTATTACAATAAAACGATACGATTTAGAATCGGAAAGCTAGTTTGGTAAATAATCTTAAACCATTGTAGCCCATTTGAACACCATCCCATGGTCCACCTGTTTCGTTGTCACCTGCCCACCATTTAGCTTGAGGGTTTACAGCGAAGTCTGGGTGTACATTAAAGATATTATCAGCTCCAAAGATGAAGTTTACTTTTTTGCTTAACTGAATATTGCTGTAAATATCTGTTGTGAATTTACCACTGTAGTTAAAGTGTTCTGGAACAAATCCACTTGTTGGGAAATCTTCTATATCATCTTCTGAATCTGTTGGAACCAATGGATTAATTCCGTCTCCATTATATCCAAATCCAGTCAATGTTAACTTGCCAAAATAAGTTATTCTTGCACCGAAGCTTACTTTCTTTTTAGTGTAATCTGCAGTGAAAGATAATTTAGAAGCAGGCGCAGAAGCTTTTAAGAAAAACTTCTCTCTGTCGTTAAAGAAAGTATTTGCATTGTATTCGTTAGTGTTTAATGCATCTGGTACATGTACTTCATCTAAAGTAATGCCTTGGAAATTACCTACTAATAAGAATTTCATCTTTTCAGTAGCAGATAATTTCTTTTGGTATTCAACTACTACATCCACACCTGTATTGGTTGTGTTCACAGCATTTGCAAAGAATTGAGCAGTTGCTACACCTAGAGAATTTAATTTATCTGTTAAAGCAGTTGGTAATGTTGCATCTCCTGCACTAAATAAACCAGACAAGACCACACGGTCTTTCATTTTGATCTGGTACCCGTCTACCGTAACCGATAAACCTTGCATTGGCTTCCAAGAAAAACCTAAACTCATATTATTAGAAGTCTCTTGTTTTAAAGCAGGGATACCCGCTAATTTAGTTACAGGGTCGTTGTTATTGGCAACTCTAGATTGAACTAAATTTCCTTGAGAGAACGAAGTCAATGTATTGCTGAAATATTTCTGTTGTAAAGAAGGGGCACGGTAACCAGTACTGAATGATCCTCTGAAATTAAAGTTATCTGTTACTTTATAACGGAAAGAGGTTTTAAAAGTACTTACTGCACCAAAATCAGAATAGTTTTCAAAACGAATCGCACCAGTTAATAAGAAAGCGTCAGAAGGAGTGTATTCCAAGTCGCCATATAAACCTGTAACCATTCTGTTTGCATCCACTTCGTCTTCTGGGCTAAAGCCAGGGAAACCTTGTGCGCCAGGCGCTTGCTGTAAACCAAAATTATTTGGATACGCTTTATAAGAAGCAACTTCTCCTCTGTTAATTCGGTAAGCTTCATATCTTAACTCAGCACCATATGCCACTTTAAGACCACCATTATTTACAGTGCCATATTGTTTTGACAAATCGAAGTTTGTTGTGTTTTGTAAAAAGTTAAATCCGCCATCATCAAAACTTGTTTTAGTTACATTGCCAATATCAGAAGCATTGAATGTGCCTGCTCCAAAATAGTGGAAATCATTGTATCCAAATGCGTTACTGAAATCCCAGTTCCAACCATTTTTATTTTCTTTAGAAAATCCAGTCACCATCGAGATATCTTTAATCTTTGCTTGTATACGTGGGTTGTAACTCGTATCTCCTGAGCCTGAACGGAACATAATTTCTGGTACAAATTTTAAAGAACCATCAGGATTTACGGGGAAACGAGTTGGTCTTGCAGACCAGTTTCTTGTATATGCATAAGCATCTGATTTTTTATTATTGAAACCTCCAAATGCATAGAATTTAATATTATCGCCTAATGGTAATTCTAAGTTCATCATTGTTCCATAAGAGGTTAAAGAACCATCCCCAAATCCTTGTCTCCAAGTATTCGTAGGTAAACCATACTTATCATTGATATCAGAACTTGCTGCTTGACGGAAAGTTTTACCTTGATCTAACACATCAAATGATAAATTGATGAATCCGCCTTTCTTACCTAAATCAAATCCACGATTTGCTTGAATAGCACTTGTTACCCCATCAATCGGGTTGCTATATAAATAATCTTTCTTGTCTTTGTGTTGGTAGGTGTTGAAC
Source organism: uncultured Sediminibacterium sp. (assembly GCA_964579885.1). Lineage (GTDB taxonomy): Bacteria > Bacteroidota > Bacteroidia > Chitinophagales > Chitinophagaceae > Sediminibacterium. The sequence goes on along the minus strand of CAZOHD010000001.1, from coordinate 270,459 downwards.
TTTTTATCATAGTAACCAGCTAAGCCAGTTGTGATATTCCATTCATTGGTATTCTTTCTTAAAACCACGTTCATTACTCCCGCGATCGCATCAGAACCATATTGTGCAGAAGCTCCATCTCTTAAGATTTCAATTCTGTCAACAGATGCTTGAGAAAAACCATTCAAGTCTACACCAGAATTTCCACGACCTCTAGTTCCAAATAAGCCTACTAAAGCTGTGCTATGTCTACGTTTTCCATTGATTAACACTAAAGTTTGATCTGGGCCTAAACCTCTTAAGGTACCAATATCCACGTGGTCGGCACCATCTGCCCCAGACTGTTTGTTATAGTTAAACGAAGGAGCCGCATAGTTTAATGAAGAGGTTAAATCCATTCTTGCAGTATTCACTGCTACTTCAGAGATTTTAATAACATCAACAGGAACAGGTGATTCTAATTTAGCACGTCCTGTACCACGACTACCTACCAAGATCACGTCTTGAAGATCGGCAGTGGTTGAATTCAATACCACATTTATGGTATTGCCTGTTGCTTTGATTTTTTTTGTTTCAAAACCTACGATACTAAATTCAATGAGGTCGTTTACTTTAGCATTGATACTGAAAGCCCCAGACTTGTCAGTAGTCGTTGCCGCATTACTGGCTTGAACTTTAACAGTAACCCCGTCTAAAGGGCTGCCTTTGCTGTCTACTACGGTTCCATTGATTTTTGAACTTTGTGCCATTGCATTCAATGAACAAATTGTGACAAGCAAGAGCATTGACAATTGCTTTAGTAACTTGAATTTCAATTTCATGAGGGTTAATTTGGATCAATTTAACACTTTTTTGACTTTTTGTGGAGGGTAGGATATAATTAATTACTTTTAGAGCTAAATAACCCCCCTTTTTTGAGCACATGGAAGCAATGCTGGAATCAATAAAACAACTTTTTTTATCCCTAACAGGAAATGCTTGGGATGCAATTGAAAAAATTCCTCAAAGTGGTGGGGATCGTATTTATTTTAGAATCAAACAAGGTGGTGACTCTTATATTGCCACTTTTAACTACAACATTAAGGAAAACGAAACATTTATTTATTTCGCAGCACATTTTCATTCAAAAGGATTGCCAGTTCCAAAAGTACTAGTGGTTAGTGAAGATCAGAAAATATATATTCAAGAAGATGTAGGCTCAACCTCACTATTAGAAGTGTTGGAAAAAGAAGGTAAGACAGAAAGAGTGTACCAATTATTTCAAAAAAGTTTAAAGGCGCTGGTTCAATTACAAGTCAAAGGAGATGATGGGCTAGATTATTCAAAATGTCTTACTTCAAAAACATTCGGTAAGCATGCGGTGTTAACAGACTTATTATATTACAAATATTATTTCTTAGATACCCTACAATATCCATACGATAAGCAAGCTTTGATTGATGAGTTTGAATTATTAAGTGATCAACTATCTGAAAGTCATTTTAATTTTTTCATGTTCCGAGATTTTCAGAGCAGAAATATTATGGTGAAAGGGGATGAGGTATTTTTTATAGACTTTCAAGGTGGTATGAAAGGTGGGATGCCTTATGATGTAGCTTCTTTGTTATGGCAGGCAAAAGCTGAACTTTCGAATGAATGGAAAGAGCGTTTATTAAATGATTATATCGAAGAAGCAGGAAAGGTTTTGGGTAAGACTATTGATCCTACTTTATTTAAGAAACAATATTTTGGATTTGTTTTACTCAGATTATTACAGGTATTAGGTGCTTATGGCTTTAGAGGATTATTTGAACGTAAGGCACACTTCTTAACCAGTATTCCATTGGGTTTAAGGAATTTAAGAAGCTTCTTAGAAGTGTATACATTAGATAAAGACACGCCTGTTTTTGCAAGTATATTAAATTGGATGGTAGGCGAAGAAGTGTTGAATAGATTCACTCCTATACAAGCAACAGAAAAAACTCCATTGGTGATCACCATTAATAGTTTCAGTTATAAAAAAGGCTTGCCAACGGACACTTCTGATAATGGAGGTGGATTTATTTTTGATATGCGTGGCATTTTAAATCCAGGACGATTTGAGGACTATAAAAAATTATCAGGATTAGATAAACCGGTTCAGGATTTTTTAGAACAAAAAACAAAAATGAACACTTTCTTAAACAGTGTTTGGGATTTAATTGATATCACAGTTGATAATTATTTGTCAAGAGATTTTGAATCCTTGCAAATTAATTTTGGTTGCACGGGTGGTCAACATCGAAGCGTCTTTGCTGCAGAACAAACAGCAAGACACTTAAAAAATAAATACAAAGTAAAAGTTGTGTTATCGCATACCAATCAAACCAACTGGGTAAAATAATTTTTATGAAGGCAATGATTTTGGCTGCAGGATTGGGAACAAGGTTGAAACCCTTTACGGATCATCATCCTAAGGCTTTGGCAATGGTCAATGGAAAGTCTTTATTACAAAGAAATATTGAGTACTTACAAAGTTATGGTATTGATGAAGTGGTGGTGAATGTGCACCATTTCGCAGATCAAATTATTGACACAATCAAACAAAATAAAGGCTGGGGTTCGAATGTAACAATTTCTGACGAGTCAGATGAGGTGCTTGAAACAGGTGGCGGATTGTTAAGAGCAAAGCATTATTTTGAAAACGAAGCCAAGTGGTTGGTGATGAATGCAGATATTTTAACCAACCTAGATTTAGGGTTGATGTTAGAAGCGGATAAGGCATTTGATGCAAAGTCTGAAGGAGAGATGGTTGCAACTTTAGCGGTAACAAATCGAATTACAAGTAGAAATTTAATTTTTAATACTTCAGGTACTTTATGCGGTTGGAGGAATAATGGTACTAATGAAGAAAGATGGGCTAATCCTCTGAAAGACCCTGCTAAGGCTGTTCCAAAAGCTTTTAGCGGCATTCAAATTGTACACGCTAATTTCTTCGAAGCCTTAAATATACAAGGTAAATTCTCCTTGATAGATGCTTATTTGCAAATTGCACAACATTATGCAATCCATTTTTTTGACCATAGCGACGGCATCTTACTAGATGTGGGTAAGCCAGAGAGTCTAGAAAAAGCAGCAAGCATTTTTAAGTAAAAGAGGCCCTTACTGCTAAAGTATAAACTCACTCAATTCTAATTTTATACTTTGCAATTATACTTTAATGTATATTTTTTTCTTGTCTAATATATTTGCAAGTACTGCAAAGAATGCAATAAAACAGATGGCATAAACAAAAGAGCCAATCCTTAAATCACTGGATATATTTTTGCAAACATGTTGGTAAAACCAAGGCAGTGCAGAAGTATACACTGGTTCTCCTTTTTCATCTGTATGGTCTACCCATCTTAATAAAGCTAGAACTCTAGGCAGGAATCCACTCAATACAAAAATGAACAATGGGTTCTTCCCAAATACGTCAAATAAATGACTCCATCTTCCTTTGCTATTTTTAAATTCTAATAAATAAATCAACACACTTAGAGTGATAATAGCTAGGCCTGATGTGTACAATACATAACTACTAGTCCATATTTTTTTATTGATGGGGAAACTAAAGTCCCAAATATATCCTGCTAAAATCAATACCACACCTGCTAATAGCAATTGAGCCAACATTTCAAAGCTCTTGCCTTTTGCTTGAATATATTCACCCACTAAAAATCCAAATATCACTTGAACGATAGCTGGGATGGTGCTCATTAATCCTTCCGGATCAAAGGGAACACCCTCACCTTTATAAATATGGTTAGTGCCTAAAATAGAAATGTCAATGTTGTTGCCAAAAAATCCAGAAAGACTATATGGATGTCCTTCGCTGCCTAATAAAAATGCCATCATCCAATAGGCGATCAAAATAACGCCACCAATATAAAAAGCCATTTTTGATTTGCCGTAATAAACGATGATGGAAGCAAAGAAATAACATAAAGCAATTCTTTGTAAGACGCCTAGTATGCGAATATTCTCCCAAGTTTTTGCAACTAAATGTCCATCAGACCATTTTACAAAAGGACTCCAGTTTAAAAAGAGTCCGATTAAAAAAATCAACGCCGTTCTTTTAATTACTTTCTTCCAGAAATTAGAAGCCGTGCCTTGTTCAAATTTTGGCATTACAAAAGCCATTGCATTACCTACTGCAAATAAAAAGAAGGGGAACACCAAATCGGTTGGGGTGCAGCCATGCCAGCTCGCATGCGCTAATGGGCTAAAAATATGCCCCCATGAACCCGGATTATTCACTAGAATCATTAAGGCTACTGTGGCACCTCTGAAAACATCTAATGCGTAGTATCTTTCTTTTTGTAACATTTTTGGCTCTTTAGGTTTTAAATGTAGCAAGAATCTTGCTTTTACCATCAATAATTGGTCAAATTACTTTCTTATATATATGACCTTATTAATATCTTTGCCCCTCATAAAAGACTATGAAAAAGAACATATTAATTACAGGAGGAGCGGGGTTTATTGGATCGCATGTGGTGCGATTAATGGTCAATAAATATCCTGATTATCAGATCTTTAATTTAGACGCATTAACTTATGCGGGTAATTTAGAGAACTTAAAGGATATTGAAAAAGCGCCGAACTATCATTTTGTAAAAGCAGACATTTTGGATGCGGCAGCTTTGAAGGATATTTTTTCTAAGCATGCAATTACAGATGTGATTCATTTGGCTGCAGAATCTCATGTAGATCGTTCGATTGTTTCACCATTGGATTTTGTGTACACGAACGTGATTGGTACAGTGAACTTATTAAATACATCGAAAGAATATTGGAAAGAAGATTTGAGTTATGAAAAAGCACATGATGGATCTTGGGATAATCAAAGAGATCATTTGTTTTACCATGTTTCAACAGACGAGGTGTATGGAAGCTTAGGAAAAGAAGGTTTGTTTACTGAAACAACACCGTATGATCCAAACTCACCTTATTCTGCAAGTAAAGCTGCGAGCGATCATTTTGTGCGTGCTTATGGAGAGACTTATCATTTGCCAATTGTTGTTTCTAATTGCTCTAATAACTATGGCCCTAATCATTTCCCGGAGAAATTGATTCCATTGTTTATTCATAATATTATTACTAAAAAACCATTGCCAGTTTATGGAGATGGTTTGTATACACGTGATTGGTTATTTGTAAAAGACCATGCGCGCGCAATTGATTTAGTATTCCATCAAGGAAAGCGTGCAGACACTTATAATATTGGTGGCTTTAATGAGTGGACGAATATTGATTTAGTGAAACTACTTTGTGCACAGATGGATGAAAAATTAGGAAGAGCAAGCGGAGAGAGCGAAGGATTGATCACTTATGTGAAAGATCGTCCAGGTCATGATAGACGTTATGCCATTGACGCAACAAAGTTGAATAAAGAATTAGGATGGTCACCTTCAGTTACATTTGAACAAGGTTTGGCAGAAACAATCGACTGGTATTTAAACAATGAAGATTGGTTAACCAATGTAACTAGTGGCGCTTACCAAAAATACTATAACGAAATGTATTCGAACCGATAATGAGAATAGAGCAAACTCCATTAAAAGATTGTTTCATTATTCATGAAAAAGTACACGGCGATGCACGTGGCTATTTTATTGAAACTTATAATAGCAGAGACTTTAAAGCTGCAACAGGGTTGGATATTGAATTTGTACAAGACAATCAATCAAGGTCTTCAAAAGGTGTATTGAGAGGATTGCATATGCAAAGAGGTGCAGCCGCACAAGCAAAATTGGTTAGAGTTTTAGAAGGAGCGGTATTAGATATTGCTGTGGATTTAAGAAAAGACTCTCCAAGTTTTGGACAACATTTTGCTATTGAATTAACGGCCGATAATCGTAAACAGTTTTTTGTACCTGCAGGATTTGCGCATGGTTTTGTGGTGTTGAGTGAAGCAGCTACTTTCTTTTATAAGGTAGATAAGTTTTACGAGCCAGGAAATGAAGTAGGTATCATGTACAATGACAAAGATTTAAATATCGATTGGAGATTGGCGGACAACGAATTGATCTTATCAGAAAAAGACAAAACATTAGGAAGCTTCGCGCAGTACGCAGCGAGTTTATAAATTTGCAACAACTATTAAATCAGATTTTATGAAGGGTATTATATTAGCAGGCGGATCAGGTACAAGATTGTATCCAATTACAAAAGGAATTAGTAAGCAATTGATGCCTATCTATGATAAGCCAATGATCTATTATCCATTATCTGTCTTGATGTTAGCAGGTATTAAAGAAGTATTAATTATTACGACACCAGAAGACAATGATCAATTTAAAAGATTGTTGGGTGATGGTTCTGAGATTGGTTGCAAGTTTAGTTATGCTGTACAAGCAGTGCCTAATGGTTTAGCACAAGCCTTTGTGATTGGCGCCGATTTTATTGGAACAGATAAAGTGTCATTAGTCTTAGGTGATAATATTTTTTATGGTGCCGGTTTCAGTAAGTTGGTGCAATCCTTTAACGATGTAGAAGGTGCGGCAGTATTTGCCTATGAAGTGAATGATCCAGAGCGATATGGTGTGGTAGAGTTTGATGATCATAACAATGCACTTTCTTTAGAAGAAAAACCAAAAGCGCCTAAGTCAAATTATGCAGTGCCTGGTTTGTATTTTTACGATAACCAAGTGGTTGAAATTGCAAAAAATATCCCAGCTTCTCCAAGAGGTGAATATGAAATCACTGACGTGAACAAAGTATACTTAGAGCGCAAGCAATTACAAGTAGGCATCATGAATAGAGGTACTGCTTGGTTAGATACAGGTACCTTTGAATCCTTAGCAGATGCTTGCGAGTTTGTGCGTGTGATAGAAAAGCGCCAAAGTCAGAAAATCGGCTGTATCGAAGAGGTAGCGTACAGAATGGGCTTCATTGACAAGGCTCAACTATTAGTTTTAGCCGATAAATACGCAAAAAGTGGGTATGGAGAGTACTTGCGTGGGTTAAAAAAGTAGTTTTTTTCAAAAAAATGAACCTTTCCGCAAAACTGTTGTTTTTGTAGTATGTCATCTTACACTATCAAGGATCTAGAGAAAATCTCAGGAATTAAAGCACACACCATTCGTATATGGGAGCAGCGCTATAACTTTCTGCAACCTCAAAGAACCGAAACCAATATCCGTTCTTACTCTGCCGAAGAGTTAAAAGTGATTCTAAACGTTTCACTATTAAACAAGTATGGGTTTAAAATCTCTCATATAGATAAGATGTCTTCCGAGCAGATGGAAGAAAAGATTATGGCATTGAGTCAACTAGACGCGCAAAAAGAGCGTGTAGTTAATGCATTAATCAAAGAGATGGTTGGCTTAAACATGGTTGCTTTTGAGCGTCAATTAGATTTATATATTGGTCAAAAAGGCATTGAAAAAACCATTACTGAAATTATTTTCCCTTATTTAGAGCGTGTTGGTATTCTATGGGTAACCAATCATATCAACCCAGCACAAGAGCATTTAGCAACGAATATTGTACGTCAAAAGATTATTTTAGGTATTGAAAAATTACCGCCATTAGTCAACTATACCAAGCGTATAGTATTATTTATGCCAGAGGGTGAATACCATGAACTAGGTTTATTATATGTTCACTTCTTATTAAAACAAAGAGGGGTTTATGTAGATTACCTTGGGGCGAATGTTCCAATGGTAGATTTAAAATATTTAACTGAGGTAAGAAAGATTGATTACTTATACTGCCATATCACTTCGCCTGCGAAGAATTTTAAATTGGATAAGTTCTTCTCTAATTTAGCGACCATTAATTCTCAGATCCCGATTATTTTGTCTGGTCAATTGATTCAGGAATTTAAAGGAAAGATTGCTAGCAATATCCAATTAAAGAGAAGTTTGTCAGAAACCATCTCCTTTTTACAAGAAATTTAGCCTTCCCTCAATAGAAATTACCCTAAATAGGGCCTAATTTATACCAATGCTGACGCCACTAGTTTCCTAACTATCTGGTAGTCAGCATTGTAGCTTTTAGACTTTGAGCTATTATTTTGTTTAATTTATTTTAAAAAATATTAAACAAAAATTAGGTAGTATCCTGTTTTAATGTTTAACTTTACAATTCAAACGTTAAACAAAATTGTATGTCAAACGCAGAATTTAGTCTCCTATTAACCGAAAATGCTGAGTTTTTAAGACCATTCGCAATCAATCTAACAAAGGATCATGAGTCTGCAAAAGACTTATACCAGGATACTTTGTTTAGAGCCATCTCTAATAAGGACAAATACAATGTGGGTACCAATATTAAAGCATGGTTGTATACCATCATGCGTAATATTTTTATCAATGATTACCGTCGTAGAGCTAAGCAGTCTACTGTGTTGGACAATAGCCCTAATGATTTTTTAATTGATCAAACTTTCAATAAGGTTGTGAATGATGGAATAACTAACCTAAATTTGAAGGAAGTAAATCAATTCATACACGATTTGCCAGAGTTGTTTAGAACGCCATTTAATTTGTATGTAGAAGGTTATAAATACAATGAAATTGCGGAAGCGTTAGATGAACCTCTAGGTACAATTAAAAGTAGAATTCACTTTGCTAGAAAAATTTTAAAACAGAAGATTCAACGATATTAATTTCATGTCATTTCAACCAAAAAAAGTTATTGTAATTGGGGCTGGTTTTGCAGGATTATCAACAGCAAGTTTTTTGGCACAAAAAGGTTGGAGTGTAACAGTTATCGAAAAGCATCATTTGCCAGGAGGTAGAGCTAGAAAATTTAGTGCTGAAGGTTTTACATTTGATATGGGCCCAAGTTGGTATTGGATGCCTGATATTTTTGAAAGATATTTTAATGCATTTGGAAAAAAAGTAAGTGATTACTATGCATTAAAAAGACTAGATCCTTCCTACAGAGTTTATTTTGAAAAAGAAGCATGGGATATACCAGCTAATTACACTGAATTACAAAATTTATTAGAATCTGTTGAGCCTGGCGCAGCAAAAGCGCTGGATGCTTTCATGGCAGAAGCCAAATTCAAATATGATGTTGGCGTAGGTAAATTAGTTCATAATCCAGGCCTTTCTTTGACAGAGTTTTTAGATATGGATTTGGTGAAAGGCGTATTTAAGCTAGATGTTTTTCAGTCAATGAAAAAACACGTGTCTAAATTTTTCAAACATCCATCTATTCAGTCTTTAATGGAATTCCCGGTTTTATTTTTAGGTGCATTACCTGAAAAAACACCCGCATTATATAGTTTGATGAATTACGCCGATATTAAGGGTGGCACTTGGTATCCTGAAAAAGGCATGTACAGTATTGTCCAAGCTATGTATGATTTAGCAATATCATTAGGTGTAGAATTTAAATTAGGAGAGGAAGTAACCTCTATAGAAGTTGTTTCAGGTAAAGCTATTGCAGTGCATACTTTGCAATCTACAACTGGAGAAAAGCAGCAATATGGAATGGATGTATTAATTGGTGCGGGCGACTATCATCATATTGAAACAAATTTATTAGCACCTGAATTCCAGTCTTATTCAAAAAATTATTGGGATACAAGGGTAATGGCACCAAGTTCCTTATTATATTATGTTGGTTTAAATAAAAAATTAGAAGGAGTTGAACATCATCAACTATTCTTTGATACCGATTTTGGATTACATGGACATGAAATTTATTCCGATCCAAAATGGCCAACAAGACCTTTGTTCTATGCAAGTGTCCCTTCTGTGACTGACACAACGGTGGCACCAGAAGGATGTGAAAATTTATTTTTATTAATCCCTATTGCTGCCGGACTAGAAGGAGATACAGAAGATATTAGAGATCAGTATTTTGAGATGATTATAAAAAGATTCGAAGAAAGAATTGGCCAATCAATCAGAAGCCATATTGTATACAATCGCTCATTTGCTGTTAAAGAATTTAAAGAAGATTACCATTCATTTAGAGGGAACGCATATGGACTTGCAAATACTTTATTGCAAACAGCAAACTTAAAACCTAGCTGTAAAAGTAAAAAAGTGAGTAACTTATACTACACTGGACAACTTACAGTGCCAGGGCCGGGAGTGCCTCCAAGTTTGATTAGTGGCGAAGTTGTTGCTAAATTGGTAGACCAAAAACATAAAGTAAATTAACTATGTCTTCATTGCAATTATATAATGATGTAACCGCCAAGAGTAGTAAGTACACTACTTTATTGTATAGTTCAAGTTTTTCATCTGCTATTGGATTGTTAGATAAATCACTTCGTCAGCCTATTTACGATATCTATGGCTTTGTTCGTTTTGCAGACGAGATTGTAGATACTTTTCATGATTATGATAAAGAAAACTTACTCGCGAAATTCAAAGCAGACACCTACGAAGCATTAGATAAAGGGATTAGTTTAAATCCCATTTTACATCGCTTTCAATTGACTTACAACCAATACAAAATTGACCGTTCTTTATTAGATGCATTCTTGTATAGCATGGAAATGGATTTGTGTCAACAATACCACAATGAAGAAAGTTACAATAAGTACATTTTTGGAAGTGCAGAAGTGGTAGGATTAATGTGTTTAAAGCTATTCTGTAATGGTAATCAAGCACAATACGAAGCTTTAAGACCATCAGCGCAAAGATTAGGGGCGGCTTTTCAGAAAGTAAACTTTTTGAGAGACATTAAAGCGGATTTTGTGGGGATGGAAAGGATGTATTTCCCGAATTGTGATTTCAGCAATTTCACCATCGAAGATAAAGAAGCAATTGAGGCAGATATACAAGCAGATTTTGAAGCAGCATTGGAGGGTATTAAAGCCTTACCAAGCAATTGCCGTTTTGGGGTTTATCTAGCGTTTAAATATTACTTAGCTTTATTTAAAAAGATCAAACGAACTAAGCATGGCGCCTTATTGAGCTCTAGAATTAGGATACCTGATTATGGTAAATTTTTCATCTTATTAAATGCAAAAATTAGAACAAGCTTAAATTTGTTATAGTAACTTTGTAGCATTAAAATACTTCTTATGATTTTCTTTATTTCTATGTTGTTGACTTTTGTGGTGATGGAGGGTATAACCTGGTTAACACATCGTTATGTGATGCATGGGTTTTTATGGTATTTGCATGAAGATCATCATCAGCCCACTGGACATTTTTTTGAAAAGAACGATGCTTTCTTTTTAATATTTGCAATACCTAGTATGGCTTGTATTTTTTATGGTACATTCCATGCAATGCCATGGTTGTCTGGAATTGGAACAGGTGTTGCGATGTATGGGTTTGCTTATTTTATTGTACATGAGGTGATTATTCACCAAAGAATTAAATGGTTTACAAAATCAAATAATAGGTACATCAAAGCAATACGTTGGGCGCACAAAATGCACCATAAGCATATGGGCAAGGAAGATGGTGAAAGCTTTGGTATGCTGATTGTGGCAAAAAAATATTGGGATAAAGTTAGAAGAGACGAGATGATTCAAAACAACGGATAGTCTTTGCAAACAGAAATTAAATATGATTATATAATAGCCGGTGCTGGTTGCGCCGGCTATTCTTTGTTATACCATTTATTGCAAGATCCTATTTTAAATCAAAAAAAGATCCTTGTACTAGATTCAAACTTTGAGAAAGGGAATGATCGTACTTGGTGTTTCTGGGAAGACTGTATTGGTCCATTTGAATCTATAGTTTGTAATAAATGGACGTCTATTGAAGTGCTTAAGGATCCAATGGTACGCGTATTGCCTACTGCGCCATTTGTATATAAAATGATACAAGGAGCAGATTTTTATGAATTTGTGCTTGCGTATGCAAAACAGTTTAATAATGTAGTCTTTCAGACTGCAAAGATTGAATCAGTCCTTGAATTAAGTTCAACAGAAGCTAAAGTTACTTGGACGTCTGGTTCAGCTATTGGTGCTTTCGTTTTTTCAAGTATCACTCCTTTGACACTAGATCATACAACAAAAGTGCAACCTGCTTTATGGCAACATTTTAAAGGAATTGTTGTCGATTTCGAGCAAGAATTATTTGATGATAAAGTAGCAAGATTAATGGACTTTAATGTACCTCAAATGGATGCTACAGCATTTATGTATTTATTGCCCATGTCTAATAAAAAAGCATTGGTTGAATACACTTTGTTTTCTCCAACGATACTTGAAGAATCGGATTATGATCAAGTTTTAGATCAATATTTAGCTCAAAATTATAAGGGTTGCAAATACAGTATTGTCCATACAGAAAAAGGTGTAATACCAATGACTTCCCAAAAATTTTCTACAACAAGTGAGTCAATCATTTCCATAGGAACCATGGGTGATGCGGTGAAAGCGAGTACGGGCTATGCGTTCCAGTTTATTCAGCAACAAACTTTACAAATTGTTAATCAATTGAAGTTGAATCTAAATTTAGATTCATTGGTACACGATACCAGGCATCATTTTTACGACGCTGTTTTATTGTATATATTAGAAAATAAAAAAATGCGAGGTGATGAGATTTTTGCAAGAATTTTCAAGAAGAACAATGCAGCAACCGTTTTTAAATTTTTGTCAAATACATCTACGCTATTGGAAGATATAACTATCATGCGCAGTTTGCCAACTTCTATATTTTTACCAGCAGCTATAAAAGTGTTGCTTCGACGGTAATAAAAGGTTCATTCAGTTTATTTGAATTATGGCCTTGTCGTACAATGGTTAGTACAAGCGTTTCCGAAGCGCTAAATCCCAGTTCGAGCCTGGGCTTGGCTACAAAATCAGGTATAAATTAGATTAAAATCTATATTTTTGCTATAATACGATTTATTATAAATTAAATTAATCCCCTTGCTTTTATACATCACTATACTTGGTTTTATTGTATCCTTTTTATTGCTCATCAATATTAAAGAGTCCAACAGGGTTAACTTGTTTTTATTTGCTTTTTTCTTTATCAATAATTTGTATTCACTAGCTCATTACGCTACAATTTATTCTGAAAGTAAAACCTTAATTGCAATTTTGTTGGTGAATTTTACCCCACTTTTTTTATTAGTTGGTCCTGCGCTTTATTTTTATATCAGAGGATTATTGAGAGATGATTATAGATTGGATAAGTTAGATTTATTACATTTTATACCTGCGATATTATTACTAATAAATATTGCACCTCATTTATTTAGTAGCTTTGAGGATAAAATTGAGTATGCAACTAGGGTATTACAAGCTCCATCAGAGATTCTAAACTACAAGAATATATTTATCCCGGCTCAAGTTAAATTTTTACTGAGACCCTTAATTGGATTGTTTTATGTGGCGCTTTGTATTCGTTTAATTGTTCTAAAATTCAAAAATGAACGTCCTACGGATAAGCAATCTAAATTAATTTTTAAGTGGTCAATTTTTCTAATATTCAACACCTTATTACTATATATAAGTTTCTTAGTTTTTACCATTTTCTCTTATCAAACAAAGGATTATAAAATTGCTGAGGTAAAAGGTTTCTATTTTTTAATTAGTACTTTGATTGGTTTGATTCTTTTGAATGTATCCTTGTTATTCTTCCCTAATATTTTATACGGATTGCCACAGTTAGATTATATTATTTCAAGAAAGCAACATAATGCAGATGGATCAACACTAGAGAGTGTTAAGAAAAATTCAAGAAGCTTCGAGATTTCTTCAGAAAAGTTGAACTTATTGCATGATAAAATTCAACAATATTGTTTATCTAAACCTTATCTAAACCCTGATTTTAGTCTTTCCACGATGTCAGCAGATATTGACATACCTGTTCATCATATTAGTTATTACTTTAATGAGCATTTGGGAATCAATTTCAATACATGGAAAAATGATCTTAAAATTGATCATGTAATCTATTTAATTCGTAAAGGTTCAGGTGAAATATTGACATTAGATGCCTTGGCCAAACAGGCAGGTTTTGGATCTCGAACCAGTTTCTTCACTTCCTTCAAGCAAAAAGTAGGGGTTACACCTTCAGAATATTTGAACAACCTAGATTAATGCCTAGGTTTTATGCGATAAATGTCTATAAATATGTACGGATTTCAGAAATTTATACAATCTTCTTTATTTAGACATTAGTCTATAAATTATAACCAATTAATTTCGCGCCCACTCTCACAAGGAGTGGGTTTTTTATTTTGTCAAAATGGCAAATAATAGATAAATGTCTAATATATTTTTAATAACATATGAATAAGATTAAATGTGTTTTTTTCGTAATGTGCGCAACCTTGATTTGTTCCTTTGCAACTGCTCAGGTGAATGATAGTATACCGGTTAAGACGGGTATTTTTTCCAAGCTTAATTTCTCTAAAATTCAGTTACCTAAGTTTAAATTCCTAAAAAAGGATTCTAGCATCGTAAAAACAGATGAATTAACAGTAAAAAATGCGGATTCGCCAAAAGTTGAGAAAGTAAAGGATACTGCTAAGAAAGTGAGCTTCTTAACAAAGCTAAAATTTAATAATAAAGCTGAGTCGAAAACTGATAGTGCAATAGTTATTGCCCCAAAAGTTGAGAAAGTAAAGGATACTGCTAAGAAAGTAAGCTTCTTAACAAAGCTAAAATTTAATAATAAAGCTGAGTTGAAAACTGATAGTGCAATAGTTGTTGCCCCAAAAGTTGTGAAAGTAAAGGATACAATCTCTGTTTATAAATCTATCAAGGAGCAGTTTTTGAAGTATAAAGCGACTACGACAGTTTCATTATTGTCAGGTGCTAATTTCTCAAAACAAACTATTGATGTTGGAAATTTTAACTCGAATTTCAATTATATCTATTCTGATATAAATAATGACGTGTATAAAACTGGTTATTTTGGTGGGGTCCGTTTAGATGGCATGGTAAAGAAAAAGCATGAGTATTCATTGAGTGTAAGTTTAAGCAAACTTAGTTCAGGCGCAAGCTATATTAATTCAAGTAGTTTGGGACCAGTTGTAGGTAGCTTCTCAACATTTAAAGCAGAGGATCATTTATTCATAATGAATTTAGCAGCACATTATAAAAAATTAATTCCTTATGGCGATTTAGATAAGTTTAAATTTTATTTAGTTGGAGGTCCTAGTATTGATGCAAGATTGTCCAATACAAGTTTGGATAACAAGGCCACAAATGCCTATAAACAAATTTTTATCAAAGGAAACTTGGGTGTTGAATTTAATAATAGATCCTTATATACATTGTTTTTACATTATCAACATAATATTGGTTCGATTACAAAAGCGCCGATCAAAACCAATATAAATACTTTCCAGATAGGTATCATGGTTAAAGCAGCCGATTTATTATAAAAAATAAAGAATAAAGAATAAATGATGAAGAATAATTTAAATAAATATTTATACGCATTAGTAATAGCGATTGTTTTTATCACAGGGTTTGCTTCTTGTAGCAAAGATACTGTTGGTCCTCAGGTGGAACTTAGCTATAAAATGTTAAGTGATAAGACTTGGTTTTTGGATTATGTGCAAACAATTAGTGGCTCTACGATAAAGACAAAAACATATTTAGGACAAGCTTCTTATTTTATTAACTTTTTAAAGGATAAAACTACATTAGATTCTGACGGTATTATAGGCACATATAGTATTGAAGTTGCAAATGGTAAAACACTAATTAAAGTAAATGCAAAAACAATCGGCGGGAGTGCGGTGAATTATGTATATAACGTAGAGTCTATTGGGGTAAAAGTATTAGTAATATCTTATGATGATAATGGAACCACTAATAAATTCTATTACAGTGCAAAATAAATTAAGAATGAAATATTTTACAATATTATTCATTTCCATTGTTGCTTTTGTTGTAAAAATAAATGCGCAATCGCCGGTTTTTGTGATGAGTACTTTTGGTGCATTGCCAGGAACTGCAAGTAATGGGAACGCAATCAATTTTAATAGCATAAATGCATGTATTGATGTTCAAACTGGTGTTGCTGTTTTGAATGGCCCAAGAGGGAATGGTCAATTTGCATTTAACTGTGAAGTAACTATGAGAATAAATAGCTTAGGTGTAAAGCTATATCCTAATCCTGTTAATCATTTTGCGAAAATTAAACTAAATAATACACCGCCATTGACAGAGACTTTTAATTTAAGTATTTGGACTGCTGAAGGCGCATTAATAAGAACACAAAAAGAGACTGGATATAATTTATTCCAAGGACTAACGATTGATTTAAGTGGATTAACTAACGGAACATTTGTACTTAAGATTGAATCTCCAGCTTATGTGGATGCAATCAAATTTATAAAAGCGAATTAATATTAAGATTTTGAAAAGAAATAACATGAAGCAATATTTTAAAGCTAAGATTTCATTTGTATTTGTTTTAATGGTGACTTTATTGCAAAGTCAGTTATTGGCACAGGCTCCTACAAATGGTATAAATTTTCAAGCAGTAGCAAGAGATCAATATTCTAATCCTGCAAAGGATAGAAAAATATTTGTTCAATCAAGTATCATCCAAAGTACTGTATCGGGAATAAAAGTATTAATTGAAGAGCATGAAACAAATACAGATGGATTAGGTGTATTTAGTATAAGTGTTGGCCAAGGTAAGAGAATTGGCGGCACAGTTATTAGTCTAAATGGGATTGATTGGGCACAAGGTCCATATTATTTGAATTTAAAAATTGCAATTACACCAGTAGCGCCTGTTAGTAGCTGGGATTACACAAAAGACTTAATAGATCTAGGAACTTCTCCATTTGGAACGGTACCATATGCATTATATGCGGGCAGTGTTTTTGGAATGGATAATAAATTAAATATTTCAGATAGTTCAACAAAGTATGTTACACCAGCTCAATTAGCAGCTAAAACATTTGATCAAACGCCAATATTAAATTCAATTGCTACAAAATTGAATATTTCAGATAGTTCAACAAAGTATGTTACACCAGCTCAATTAGCAGCTAAAACATTTGATCAAACGCCAATATTAAATTCAATTGCTACAAAATTGAATATTTCAGATAGTTTGACGAAGTATGTTACACCTGCTCAATTAGCTGCCAAAACATTTGATAGTACTACTATATACAATCAATTAGCTTTAAAAGCAAGCACCACTGATGTGAACACTGCATTGGGATTAAAAGCAAATGCAGCGGATGTAACTACCGCATTAGGTTTAAAGGCAAATACAACAGATGTCACTACTGCATTAGGATTGAAAGCAAATACTGCCGATGTAACTACATCATTAGGTTTAAAAGAAAATCTTTCAAACAAAAGTACGGATCTAACAGTAGATGGTGCTTCAAATACAAAATACCCTTCAGTAAAATCGGTTAAAGATTATGTAGACTTGCAAGTTGCATCTAGTATTGCAACAATCGTTGATGCAAGCCCTACCGTAAAAGGAAAGATTCAATTATCTGGAGATTTGACTGGTACAGCTGCTTTGCCAGAAATTGCGAATAATGCAGTCACTACAGTAAAAATTGCAGACGGCAATATTACTAACTCAAAATTGGCTACAGGTATAGATGCAACAAAAATTACAGGTGACATTAGTGGTAAAGCATCAAATGTAACAGGCACAGTAGGAATATTAAACGGTGGAACTGGTGCAACTTCAGCAGCAGCCGCAAGAACAAATTTGGGGTTAGTGATTGGTACGGATGTGCAAGCTCCTTTGAGTTTTACTACACCATTAGTAAAGAATGCAAACACAGTTAGTATGACCCAAGCTACAACAAGTGTAGATGGCTATTTATCTGCGGCAGATTTTACAAGTTTTAATAATAAAATTGATGCAACTCAAAAAGCTGCTAATAATGGAGTTGCTACATTAGGTAATGATGGAAAAATCCCATCTAATCAAATCCCAGCTATCTCTTTTCAAAATGTAAGTGTTGTCAATTCATCTTCTGCAATGACCTCCATTTCAGGAGCTCAAGTGGGTAGTATGGCTATTAGAACGGATAATAATAATAACTACGTATTAAGTGCATTGCCGGCTTCTACTTTGTCAAATTGGATTGCTTTAGCAACACCAATTTATGTTTCTACCGTGAATGGATATGCTGGACCAAACGTAGTATTAACTACAAATGATGTGAGTGAAGGAGCAAACAATAAATATTATACAGATGCTAGAGTTAGAGGCGCATTGAATGCAGTTAGTCCTTTAAGTTTTAATTCAGCAACAGGTACTTTTAGCATGAGTGCAGCTTCTGCGAGTAATAATGGTTATTTGTCTGCTTCAGACTTTACTACGTTTAATAATAAACAAAATGCATTGACTGCTGGGACCGATTATCTAGCTCCAAATGGAAGTGCAATTGCATTAACAAATTTCCCAACATTAAACCAAAATACAACTGGTAATGCAGCAACTGCAACTAAGTTGGCTGCAACAAAAAATATTAATGGTGTTCCATTTGACGGATCTGCAAGTATTAATATTGATGCTGATGCAAATACATTAACTGGAAGTACATTAGCAACTAATATTACGAGCTCAAGTTTAACAGGTGTTGGAACAATTACATCTGGTGTTTGGAGTGCTACTACAATTGCTATTGCAAAAGGAGGAACAGGCGCAACGACAGCCACAGCTGCTTTGACTAATTTAGGTGCAGAACCTACCGCAAATAAGAGTAATGACATTTCAGGAGACAGTCAATCAACTACAAAGTTCCCTTCGGTAAAAGCCATCAAGGACTATGTAGATTTACAAAGTGCAAATGCGGGTGTTGCAGATAATAGTTTAACATCAGCAAAAATAAATGGTACTATCTCAATTCAAAAAGGAGGAACAGGAGCTTCAACAGCTGCAGGTGCGAGAACTAATTTAGGATTAGCAATTGGTACAGATGTAATGGCTGCGAATTTCACCACTACTTTAACTGGTGATGTTACTGGTTCAGGTAATGGAAGTTTCGCTACAACAGTAAATAGTGTTGGGGGTGTAAGTTCTACAACAATTGCTACTTTGCCAGGCTTGATTACTACAAATACTAACTCAATTAATGCGAATACAGCTAGTATTACTGCGAATACTGCAAGTATTTCTTCAAATACAAATTCAATTGCATCAAACACAGCAAGTATTACTACAAACACAAGTGCCATTGCTGCTAACACAGTAAGTATTACTGCAAACACAACTGCGATTGCAAATGAAGCAACTACTGCCAGAGCAGCGGAACAAGCTCTGACGACAAGTGTAAATGCAAACACAGCAAGTATTACTACAAACACAAGTGCCATTGCTGCTAACACAGTAAGTATTACTGCAAATACAAATTCAATTGCTGCAAATACGGCAAGTATTACTACTAATACATCTGAAATTGCAACAAATGCATCTAATATTTTATTAAAAGCGCCTATTGCTTCACCTGCATTTACAGGTATACCAACAGCACCAACTCCAAGTACGAGTGATAATTCAACAACGATTGCTACAACTGAATTTGTAAAATCAAATTTGGCTATAGTTAGTGCAGGTACTTTGACAGGAACAACTCTGGCGTCTACAATAACTGGATCAAGTTTAACAAGTGTTGGAACTATTATTTCAGGTGTATGGAGTGGAACGGCAATAGCTGTTGCTAATGGAGGCACAGGAGCAACTACAGCAACGGGTGCATTAACAAATTTAGGGGCAGAAGCTATTGTCAACAAAAGTACAGATTTGAATGCGGATGCAAATTCAACTACAAAATATCCAAGTGTAAAAACTATTAAAGACTATGTTGATACACGCGTTGCTTCTGCAGCGGTTGCTGATGGAAGTTTAACAAATGTTAAACTAGTAAACAGTTCTACAATATTAGGTTCTACTACAATGACATTAGGTGGGACAGTTACTTCTGTAACAGGATTGACTTCATTAGCTGTAACAACTATAACTGGATCTTTAACGGGTAATGCAAGTAGTGCAACAGCTTTAGCAACAGGAAGAACTATTTCAACAACAGGCGATATTACCTATACTAGTGGTGCATTCGATGGAACGACTGATGTAACTGGAACGGCTACTTTAACAAATACAACAGTGACTGCAGGGTCTTATGGATCTTCAACTGCAATCCCAACATTTACAGTAGATAGTAAAGGTAGATTAACAGCTGCAAGTACAGTTGGTATTATTGCAGGCGTTAATTCATTAAATTATACAACAACAACTTCATATACTTCAGGTGGAACCATTAGTGGAACTTCATTAACATTATCTGCTGCTGATGGTACTAACCCTGGATTGGTTTCAACAGGTGCACAAACTATAGCAGGTGCAAAAACATTTAGTAGTGATGTAACTGCGCCAAACTTTATTGGTAATGTAACTGGGGATCTGACAGGTAATGCAACAACTGCAACGACAGCTGGAAATATAACTGCAACATCAAATACTACATTAACATCTTTATCTAATCTTACTACGGTTGGAACAATCACAAGCGGTATTTGGAGTGGTACAGCAATTGCTGATACTAAAATAGCTACAATAACGACTGCGGGTAAAGTTAGTAATAGTGCTACAACTGCAACAGATGCAAATACAGCAAACGCAATAGTAGCTAGAGACGCAAGTGGTAATTTTACTGCTGGAGTCATTACGGGTACGCTATCAGGCACTTCTAGTACTGCTAATAAATTAACCACAGCAAGAAACATCAATGGTGTTGCTTTTGATGGTAGTGCAAATATTACCATCGCTGCAGATGTAAATACTTTAACTGGAACTACTTTAGCAAGTAATGTGGTGACTTCAAGTTTGACAGGTGTTGGCACTATTACATCAGGAACATGGAATGGATCTACAATAGGAGTTGCTTATGGAGGAACAGGTGCTACTACATCAACAGGAAGTGGTAGTGTTGTTTTATCAACTAGCCCAACTTTAACTACTCCTGTAATTGGAGCTGCAACTGGTACATCATTAGTCTTAAGTGGCGATTTAACTACAGGTACCGCTACTGCAACTACTTTGAATGTTTCAGGTTTAAGTAATTTAACAACTTTAAATGCGACTAGTGCTGTAATAGCTGGTACAATAACTGCAAATGCAGTTGTTGGTAGTTTTTCTGGAGATGGTTCAGGATTGGTAAATGTGAATGCAACTACTATCGCTGATAATGCAATTACAACAGCAAAAATTTTAGATGGTACAATTACAACATCTGATTTAAGTTCAACTGCTGGAATTACTAATGCACAGTTAGCAAATAGTACAATAATAGTAGGATCAACTACAATGGCTTTAGGCGGAACTATTACATCGGTAACGGGATTAAATAGTTTGGATGCAACAACTATCTCTGCTACTACATTAAATGGAACATTATCTGGAACAGCAAGTACAGCGAATAAATTAACTACAGCTAGAAATATAAACGGAATTGCATTTGATGGTAGTTCAAACATAACAGTTGCTGCGGACGCAAATACCTTAACTGGAACTACATTAGCTAGTAATGTGGTGACTTCAAGTTTAACGACATTGGGAACAATTACGAGCGGAACTTGGAGTGGTACAACTATTGCTGTTGCAAATGGAGGTACAGGAGTGACAACATCAACAGGAACCGGTAGCGTAGTTTTATCAAATACGCCTACATTTGTGACCCCTGTTTTAGGAGCTGCAACAGGTACTTCATTAAGTTTATCCGGCAATTTAAGTGCCTCAGCTGGTACTTATTCGTCTACCTTATCTGCTGGAGCAACTACTTTAGCAAGTGCATCCATTACAGGAGCAGCTACGGTAGGAACTACATTAGGAGTGACAGGAGCTACAACTTTAGGAAATACATTAAATGTAACAGGAGCTGGTACATTTTCTTCAAGTTTATCTGCTGGAGCAACTACTTTAGCAAGTGCATCCATTACAGGAGCAGCTACAGTAGGAACTACATTAGGAGTGACAGGAGCTACAACGCTTTCTGGTACATCGGCACATGGAGGCGCTGCAACATTTTCTTCTACAGTGAATGTGACAGGAGCAACTTCTTTAACTTCCTTGACTGCATCTGGAACTTCAACATTAACAACATTAACAACAACAAGTGCGGCGACTTTTAGTGGTACTGTTACGATCCCATCTGGCGCAGGCTTAAATAGGGTGTTAACTTCAAATGCATCTGGATTGGCTTCTTGGTCTGCAAATCCAAATACATCAATTGTTAGTGTTACATCTTCAACCACTTATACGGTTTTGGCAAATGATAAATATGTTATTTATAGCAATTCAACAACTGGAACAATCACACTACCAGATGCAACATCTTCTGGAGTAAATGCTGGTAAAGAATATATTATTAAAAATATTAGTGGAAACAGTATTACAATAAATACTACTTCTTCGCAAAGAATAATTTTAGATAATGCGAATAATACAGCAACTACAATTACATTAGGTGTTGAAGCTTCAAATAACTGGATTAGGGTAATTTCTGACGGCACACAGTGGATTGGATTCAGAGCATTATTCTAAACCTAATTAACCTATTAAAAAATTATTCAAGTATACACAATGGAAACTATATCAATCACTAACCCTTTTTCAATTCTTTCTAGGAGAGAAAGAGAGGTATTGGATTTAATGTTGCAAGGTGCACAAGTAAAAGACATCAGCGCTTCTTTAGAATTGAAATCAAATACCATCTCAACGTTTAAGAAAAACATTCTTTCTAAAACGGGAGTTACTAATAATATTGAGTTATTTAAATTAGCCCAAGAGCATAATATCGTTTAAGAGTGAAAAAAATAGTATTCATATTATTTATTTTAGCTAATGCTTCTTTAGTAGAGGCCCAAACAGGCATTGGCACCACTGCGCCTGTAAATAAATTACAAGTGGAAACTGCTACAGCCAATCCAGCAACAAGTGGTACAGCAGCAAATGGGAATTTACGATTGAGTGGCATTTCAGCTACCCATGTTTTAGATTTTGGTTTAAGTAATTCAAGTAATTTTTCTTGGATGCAATCACGTGATAAAACTTATGGTACAAACTATTCTTTAATAATCAATCCACTCGGCGGTAGTGTTGGTATTGGAAATGTTTCGCCTGCTGGGACTTTAGAAATAGGTTCTAGTAATGGAACCGTGCCAGGTTATTTGGTCTTAAATCCTACAACAACAGGATCAGGTCAAGAGGGAGCTGAAATAAATATAAAACCAGCACCTATTGCTACTACTCCTAATGCAGCTCAAACATGGGTAATTGATCAAGTTTCAAATAATAATAATCCTAGACTAAGGTTTTTTCCTAGTATATCTGGAGAGGATAATGGACTAACTATAAAAGATGGAGGATTTGTAGGTATAGGAGTTCCCAGTCCTACTGTAAAATTACAAGTAAACGGAGATATCATTGCAAATTCAATTGCGGGCTCTTCAGATATTCGATACAAGACAAATATACGTCCAGTTGAAAACGCTTTAGATAAAGTAAAATCATTGCGTGGAGTTTATTTTAATTGGGATCTGATAGCATTTCCAAATAAAGAATTTACAGATAAAACTGAAATAGGATTTATTGCACAAGAAGTTGAAAAAGTGCTTCCAGAAGTTGTTACAAAAGATAAGACACCAGAAGAATACCGTTCTGTAAAATACGACAAAGTAGTTGCACTTCTTGTTGAAGCAATAAAAGAGCAACAAAAGCAAATTGATAGTTTAACTATTAAAGTATATAAGTTGAGTAAAAAAAGAAATAGATAATAATGAAACGTATTTTCATATTTATTCTTTTAATCAAATTCACGAATATTGGTGCGCAGACTTCTACCAATAGTACTGTTTCTGGTAACTTTAATAATACCAATACCTGGACGAGTCCTAAGGATCTTTCAGGTACGGCTAATATTTTAAATGGACATACGATTACGATTCCGTCTACAAGTACTTTTTATTCAACAAAAATAACTTTTGAAGGTTCAGGTAAATTAGTTTTATCGAATGGGTCAAGTAGATGGCTTCCGTCAACTTCATTTAATGTTAGTCCAACAGAAGAATCTTCATCTACTTCTGCAAATTGGTCAGTTTCTAGTGTTTGGGCGGGTGATGCATTTGCCGGAGGTACAAATCATTATACGCCATGGATAAATTCAACTCAAGCTTGGTCTGCAGGAAGTGCCTATAATGGAATCGATTATTTGCAATATGATCTTAAGAGTGCTCAATGGGTTCAAGGAATTGTAACACAAGGCAGAGCGAATATGGCTCAATGGGTAACGAGTGCTAGAGTAGAAACGAGTATAAATAATGAGAATTGGACCACAGTAAGTGATAATCTAATCTTGAATAGAGATCAAATAACAAAAGTGTATAACAATTTCCCTAAAGTCATGTTTGCTAGATATATACGTGTCACTCCTACTGGTGTAAATGGGCATGCATCAATGCGCTTGGGGATCTTATTGCGTGAAAATGCTTTAAAATCTTGTAAAGATATCTTAGCAAATTTCCCACTCGCTAATTCTGGTGTGTATACTATTGATCCAGATGGAGTTGCTGGTTCACTCCCAGCAACTTCTTGTTATTGCGATATGACAACTGATGGCGGTGGATGGACTCTAGTTTTAAATTATTTACATGCTGCTGGGACTAATCCTAATTTAAATGTTAGAACAAACTCTTTGCCATTATTAGGCTCCACATCTTTAGGTACAGATGAACAGGGTACTTCATACTGGGGACATGTTTCAAATAGTTATTTAAACAGTTTCACATTTACTGAATTAAGATTTTATGGCAAATCTTCAAGTCATAGTCGTATTCTAAATTTTAAAACTACACATGCTAATACTATAAACTATTTTAAGACAGGAACAGGCAGTATGACTGGTTTAACTGGAAATTACACTTTATTGTTTGGTCATGATGCTCTTTTACCTGGGGGTACATTAAGTTATTATGCTAATGAAGGAACTTCAGCAATGACTAATTTCCCATTTTTTGTTGGAGCGGCAAATCATTGGGGAATAAAAGGAGGAACATATAGATGGGAAATGGATGACTATCCTGCAATTAGCGGAAATGGTTATCAAAATCATACATTTCATCAAATTTGGATAAGATAATTAACATGAAAAAAATAAGTATAATATTTACGTTCATAATTTCTGCATTTTATTCAACAGCACAAACAGGTATTGGAACCACTACACCTGCTGTAAAATTACATGTAAAGTCAAATGGCTCTACATTTAGGTTAGAAGGAACGGATCATGTTTATATGGAATTGTTTCCACAAGGAAGCGTAAATAGGTATGCTTATTTTGGGTTTCCAGGTGCTGCTAGCACTACTTTGACTATGATGAATAACAATGCGAGTGGATCATTAGTATTAGGCACAAATAATGCAACAAGATTAACTATTGACAATAATGGGCACACAGCACTATCGGGAAATTTAACAGGTAATAGTTCTGCAACATCTACCATTGCCAATTTTGCATCTGTTATCAACGAGCAGTCGGCTGGATTTACATTAGGCAATTCAGATAATGGTAAAATAATTGTCATCAATAGTTCAAGCGCTCAAACAATTACTGTACCTTCTTTACCTGTTGGATTTAATTGTATGATTGTGCAAAGAGGCTCTGGTCAAGTAACCATAACAGCCTCGGGTGTAACCATTAATAACAGGTATGGATTTAATAAAACAGCGGGACAGCACTCTATTCTTACATTAGTATGTATTGCGACTGGAATTTATATTTCTTCAGGAGATATGACAAATTAATTGTAATGAGAAAAGTATCTATTCTTCTTTTTTTGTTTCTGATTAACGATATAAATGCGCAAATGTTGGCGCCTTTTCAATCGGTTCAATATCAACCTAGGGTAGAGTTGGATTATTGGATTTATAATACACATTCAGGCAATGGTGCTACATCTCAATATCCAGTAGTACCATCTAATAAAACTGAAATGGATAATATTTTTAATACAAATAATTCAAATACGACATTAATAAAAACTGGAAGAACTAACTCTTCAAGGATTATTGATTGGCAAAATAGCACAGAATTAAGTGCACTTGGTATCACTCTCCCTAATAGTGGCACTTATTTTGCGATGAAGGTAAGGGGTACATTTATTCCATTAGAATCAGGTACTTATAATTTTACATTAGTATCAGATGATGCAAGTGATTTAACAATGAACGGTACTACTATTATTTCTACCTATTTAGGGCAAGCTGTTCCAGCACTAGGTTCTTATACTGGAAGTATTAATGTTATTGCAGGTCAAAAATATATTTTTGAAGCAAGAATGCAGCAAGGCGGAGGTGGTTATGGATTAAGATTGTATTGGAAGTCGCCAACACAATCTGCTACTATTGCATCTGGGTATACGTCCAATTGGTCGCAGAATTTACAGGAATTAGTTGCAAATCCAGATATGGATGGCTCATCAGCTGCAAAAGCTGCACCTAGTGCAAAATATATACAATCGGCATTTAGCAATTATACCGATGGGGTGTATTGGATTAATTTACCTGTGGTTGGTCCAACACAAATTTATTGCATTTTAAATAGTGCTGTTGACGGAGGAGGTTGGATGATGATGATGAAAGCAATTGCAGGTACTGAGTTTCAGTATTCAAGTTCACATTGGACATCAGTAACTACTTTATCTACCACGGATAATACAAGAAATAATGGGAATGCAAAATTCAATACGATGAATTATTTTGCAGCAAAAGACATGTTGGCGCTTTGGCCCGACATTACTACAGTTGGAGGAAGTTTAAGTTTAGCATCTTCTTACGGCTGGTCCTGGCTTCAAAACAGTTTTAATAATGGAGTGAGAATCACACCGATTAATTTTTTTAATACGGTAAGTAGATTATTTATTAGAGATGCGACCACTTTTTCAGGATATAGTAGTAGTATTTTTAGTTCGCAAAATTCTGTTAAGTTTTATGGGTTTAATTATCAAAATTTAGCTGCAACACCAACTGCAAAAGTTAGATGGGGTTTTGCATGGAATGAGAATAATCCACTTGCAGTTTTCCCTGGAGGAGAAGAGACATCTAATGACGTTTCTGGAGGTATTGGAATGGGTGGATTATTTGCGACTGCAATAAATTATTCAGCTGGAGATCAATATACCTGTTGCGGTGTTCAAGGAATTAACAGATCTGCAAGGGTCGAAATTTATATAAGATAATGAGTATACTTATAAACATATTAAACAAAAATTGGCTATTAATTGCCTTGCTATTATTTAGTAGTATCCTAAAAGCCCAAACTGGTATTGGTACAACTACGCCTGATGCATCTGCAAAATTGGATGTGTATTCAACCACACAAGGTTTCTTGCCGCCTCGTGTGGCATTAACAGGGAAGAGTGATAATACAACTATTAAAAATGCAGCAGGTACTTCAATTACGCCGGCTAATGGTTTATTGGTGTATAATACATCAGCAGCAGGTACCGCACCAAACAATGTGGTAGTAGGGTATTATTATTGGAATGTAAACAATTGGGTACAAATTTCAAATGGGGTTATTATCGATAATAGTAAAAGTGCGGCTTTTACACTTTCAGCATCAGACAATAATAAAATATTTTTAATCTCTAGTGCTACTTCTCTTACAGTTACTGTGTCAAACGTATCACCAAATATTTTACCAGTGGGGTTTTCTTGTCAATTTATCCAAATTGGAGCAGGTGCAATCACTTTAAATGGCTCTGGTGTTACGCTTAATTCTTCAAATGGCTTGACTACGAGGGCTCCCAATAGTGTTATTGGTTTAGTAATGAGTACTACATCAACTGGATTTGTAATGGGAGATAGTATATTTTAGTTATGCGTAAATTATTTTTCATATTATTTTTAGGGGTATCGGTTTTTTCGAATGCGCAGTTTCAATTTAATAATTTAGCACTCAGAAAACCTGTTTTAACCGACTCCTTAAATTTTAGCTATACTGGTTCAATACAAATTTTTATTGTACCTAATAGAGTTACTAGTATAAAGGTGCGAGCTATTGGTGCGAAGGGCGGTACTGGTGCAGGTGGACAAGTTGGAGGTGCAGGTGCAAATATTACAACTACAATAAACGTTACTCCAGGTCAGGTTTTATATATTGTTGTAGGAGGTTATCCAGGTCAATCTGCTACTCCGAAATATGGTTTTGGTGGTGCTGGTGGATCAGCTATCAACTATGGTGGGGCTGGTGGTGGTTTATCAGGCGTGTTTACTTCTGCAACACCTGCTATTGTTAATGCGAAAGTAGTTGCTGGTGGAGGAGGAGGTGGTGCTGGAATTACTTCTGGGTCCGACTATACTGGCGGAAATGCTGGTAATACATCTACTGGAACTTCTAGTGATGGAAATCAACCTGTAAATGCAGAATACATAATAAATGGAAAATATCAAAAAGGCTATGCTGCCACAACATCTATTCCAGGATTAGCTGGTCAGCCATTTGACGCAGGTACAGGTGGTGAAGATGGGAGTGATATAAATGGAGGAAGTGGAGGAACTAATGCAGGTGTAGGGCTTTGGAATGGCGGTGGTGGAGGTGGTGCAGGTTTTTATGGAGGTGGAGCTGGCGCTGGCGGGGGTGCTGCAACTGGCGGTGGAGCTGGTGGAGCAACAAAATCCACTGGTTTAGTTACCACTTATGAAACAGCAAACACGACTGGAGATGGAAGTGTATCCATTACTTGTTTAAATAACTCAGGATTAGTATTTCAATTAGATGCAAGTAATGGTTCTAGTTATTCAAGCGCTGCAACAAGTGTTTGGAAAGATTTAATAGGTACAAATGATGCAACTTTATATAATACGCCTACATATAGTTCATCCATTGGATTAACTTTTAACGGAACAACTCAATATGGTAGTATACCTTCTGTAATTGGAGTGACTGATTTTACCAATTCTCAAAAATATAGTATTGAAATATGGTTTAAACCTTCAAACGGGCAAGCAACTTTAGGCGAAGCAGAATTATTAGAAAAATGGAATAAAAATAACGAATCAAGGTACCCATTCACAATTCGTTATAACGAAGGAACTAGTACTATGTCGGCGGCATGTTATGACGGCACCAACTTTCGTTATGCCAGTATTAGTGGGTTTCCGGTAAATACATGGAAACAAATAGTTGCTGTATTTGATTTTGTAGCTAAGACACTCAAAGTCTACAGAGATGGCGGGAACGTAGTAAGTGTAAGCTTGTCAGGTATTAATCAAGTTAGTAATACAAGTCCAATAGCAATTGCATCAAGACTAAACGCATCCGGAGGGCCTCAAACTAATATTATGTTTAAAGGGACAATTGGAATAATCAGAACTTACAATATAGCATTATCATCAGATCAAGTTTTGCAAAATTTTAAAGCAAATAGAACAACGTTTGGTTTATAAAAAAATTAAAATGAAATAAATATTATTTACTTGTGCTTTTGATTTAGGCATTCCTTATGTACTCACCTCTCAATGTACAAACCAGTGTTGGAATAACTACACCTGATGTATCAGCTAAATTGGATGTGAGTGCATCTGATAAAGGCTTTTTCCTCATATAGTAATTTTAACAGGAACGAATGATGTGACAATAATTAAAATGCTGCAGGCTCTTCCATTACACCTTTTAAAGGATTGTTGGAATAGTTGGCACAGGTTATTCAAATTACTTCTTCTTTATTGAAAGAATCCTCAAATATGAACCTTTAGAATTTTCATTTTTTTCGTACCTTAGGTTCATTGAAAAAGACCATCGCTATATTTTGTTTCGCTGCATTGCTGCTTTCGACAAGTAGCTTATCCCTTTTTTATTGGGTGCAAGAACAATGGCATGAGCAGGAAAGGTTCGCAAGTATTGTAGCGGGTGAAACGATTGAAGAAGACCATCAAATCAAACTCCAATTAAAAGACAAGACTATTTTACCAGATGGTTATCAATGGGAAGAGGAGGGTCGTGAGTTTAGCCATCAAGGTATGTTTTATGATATTATCTCCTTAACTAAAACAGAATCAGGTTGGGAATTGATTGCTGCTTCAGATAAAGAAGAGGCAGAGATTGTAGCCAAGCAACAAAAGACGCAGCATGCAGATAAAGAGATAGCAGCTCAGCATCATTCAAAAAAGCAAAATACGAATTTGAATTTTTCATTGTACGATCAATATTTTGAAACTAATTATTTGAAAGAGCTTGCTGCATTGAATCAGCCTGCATATTCAAATTATAAAGCTAATTTGACTCAATTATTCCTTGGTCAAATTTCTCCTCCGCCAAAAGCAGTCTAATTTATTTAGACAAGTCGAAGATCTAGACTCGACCATTTCTTTTCATTAAAATAATTACATGCGTCTATTCATAGTTGCTGTATTATTTATTGGATTGTCTGTACCTGCTTTTGCGCAAACGGATACCACTGCAAAAAAATTACAAGATGTAGTGATCTATGCGAACAAGTTTCCGACATTATCCAAAAATATAGTACAGCGTGTCGTATCCTTAACGGATAAGGTTTTAATTCAACAGCAAGCTAATACAGCAGATGTTTTAACTGCGTCTGGTCAAGTGTTTGTACAAAAAAGTCAAGCAGGTGGTGGGAGTCCTGTGGTGAGAGGTTTTGAGGCAAGTAGGGTTTTATTAATGGTAGATGGTGTGCGTATGAATAGCGCCATCTTTAGAGCGGGTCATTTACAAAATATCATCACGGTGGACAATATGATCTTAGATCGTGTTGAAATCAATTATGGTCCAAGTTCTACTTTATATGGTAGTGATGCATTGGGGGGAGTGGTTAATTTATTTACCAAGCAACCTCAATTGTTTATTTCTAATCAAGCTACCAATAAAGCACCATGGAAAGCTACAGGAAATATTGTTTACAGATATGGTAATGGTCAAAATGAACATCGTCAACATATAGACATAAACATTGCCAACAATAAATGGTCTTATCTAACTTCTTTTACAAATAGTATTTTTGGAGATATGCGTCAGGGTAATAAAAGGTTAGCAGCATATCCTGATTTTGGAAAAAGATTTTTTTATGTGGCGAGAGAAAACAATAACGATGTAGTTAAAGACAATAGTGCCTCAGTCAATATTCAAAAACTAAGTGGATATACACAAACTGATTTATTACAAAAAGTATTGTTTAAGCCAAATGAAAAAACATCTCATTTATTAAACATTCAACTGTCTAACTCTTCTGATATCAATAGATACGATCGTTTAACTGAAACAAGTAAAGGGTTGCCTGTTTTTGCAGAATGGTATTATGGCCCTCAGGTTCGTAATTTAATTGGATATAAATTAAGTAAAGAAAAACTAAATGGTTTTTTCCAAGACCTTACTTTAAATGCAAACTACCAACATTTAGAAGAAAGCAGGATGAACAGAAGATTCAAGTCCAATAATAAAGACTTTAGATTCGAAGAGGTAGATATTTATGGGTTAAATTTGGATCTTTTGCACCAGGATAAATCCGGTGATTTACATATTGGAGTAGAAACCTATTATAATAAAGTTGGCTCAACTGCCTATCGCAATAATATTTCAACAAATGTTCGAAGCGCCATTGCAACAAGATATAGCGATGGTCCAACGAATATGTCTAATTTCGCCATTTACGCCCAGCATACAAAATTCTTACAAGGGAATTGGGTTATGAATAGTGGACTTCGATTGAATAATGTTCAATTGGAAGCTAATTTTATTGATACGGCGTTAATGCATTTTCCTTTTACAAAAGCAACTCAAAATAATACAGCTTTGACTGGGAATTTGGGTTTTGCTTATAACGTTACAGATGGTTGGAGAGTAGCATTTGGTGTTAGTAGTGGATTTAGAGCGCCAAATGTAGATGACTTAACAAAGGTATTTGATACAAGAACAGGTTATGTTGTTGTTCCAAACAAGTATATAAAACCAGAGTACACTTACAATGTAGAATTGAATGCTTCAAAAACAACTGAAAATTATTCAATTGGCGCTTCCATTTTTTATACAAGATTTAAGAATGCTTTGGTGGTAGACAAATTTAAATGGAACAATGCTAGTTCAATTTTATACCAAGGTATCATGAGTGATGTTTTTGCAATGCAGAATAAAGCAAAAGCAAATGTATTTGGATTTAATATCAATGGGTCTGCAAAAATTACTTCAAATACTACCTTGGCTGCCACTTATTCTTACACAAAGGGAAGGTATACGAATGAAGAAGTAAATGGTACAAATTCAGAAAAGCCACTAGATCATATTCCTCCAACTTATGGCAGGGTAGGGTTAAAGCATGATCTACAAAAGTTTGCTGCCGAACTATTTACTGTTTTCAATGGCTGGAAGCATATCAAAGATTATAGCAATAGTGGAGAAGATAATCAAATTTATGCAACACAAGATGGCATGCCTGGTTGGCAAATTTGGAATATCAACACGAGTTATCAGCCTAGTAAGAAAATCAACTTAAGTTTTCAGATCGAAAACATTACTGATTTAAACTACCGATATTTTGCGAGTGGTATTTCTGCATTAGGAAAAAACTATGTGGTGCAAGCTAGATTTAGTTTCTAGTTTACCTTTTCAATGCACCAATATTGCTAGAGAAGATCTTAACTGCAATCGCTAGCAAGATTACACCAAAAAACTTACGTACTGCTAGAAGGCCTCCGGGCCCTAGCATGCGTTCGATAAAGTTGAGTGATTTTAAAACAAGGAAGACAATGATTAAGTTGACTAAAATGCCTCCCAGGATATAGGCTTCTTCAAAGTTAGCTTTAAGGGACATAATAGTAGTAAGGGTTCCGCTACCTGCAATAATGGGGAAGGCAATAGGAACAACAGCGCCGGATTGGGCATTTTTATCTCCTTTGAAAATCTCATGGCCCAAAACCATTTCAAGTCCTAATAGAAAAATCACAATAGATCCACCTACTGCAAATGATTTTACATCCAAACCTAATAATTGTAAAAAGGGTTTTCCTAGGAATAAGAACAGAATCATTAAGCCCCCCGAAATCAATGTCACATTTAATGATTTTATTGCACCAGTTTTTTCTTTCATAGCAATCAAAAGTGGGATAGAACCCACGATATCTATCACGGCGAATAAGGTAAAAACAATCGTAAGTAGTTCATCCATTTTGATTCCCATAAAAAAAAGCTTTGTATGAAGATACAAAGCTTTTTTAAAATTACTAACCGATTCTACACGACATTAACTACAGGGTATTATTCTCATTATCTAATAACTCAACCTAATGCCAAATTGAACCATTCTTCCAATGGCATTGTAGCCATATATTTCACTGAATTGGTCATTCAATAGGTTCTGGCCGTTTGCAAATACAACAATGCGTTTGCCTAATTTGTATTGCACACTTGCATTTAGTAAAGTGTAATAACCCAATGTTACATCTGGACTTGCATAACCTCCAACATCTTTTCGTTCACTTATGAATCTTCCTGTAAGCGATGTGCTCCATTTGCGATTGATTGCAAAATTCCATTGGGCATTTAAACTATGCTTTGGACGTTTCAATAAATAATTATATGTGATAGTATCTGTTGTAGTGATTCTATTTTGATTTGTTTCTTGTCCGTTCATTAAAGTGTAGTTTAATGAAAATTGATGTTGCTCATTGATTGGATGTTGAATTTCAATTTCTAATCCATTTACTTTTTGTTGGATGAAATTGAAGAAATTATAATCGATATAATTATAGTCAATACCATTCTTGATATTTCTATTAAAATAAACTGCTCGAGCAAAAACAGCACCTTTTCTGAAGGAGATACCCAGTTCGGTATTAAAGGAAGTTTCTGCTTTTAATTCATCGTTATAGCCAAGTTGGTATAAGGAGGGCGCTTTGAATCCATTAGAGATACTCGCTATCAACCTTATTTGATCTGTCAATGCATAACTTGG
This sequence comes from uncultured Sediminibacterium sp., assembly GCA_964579885.1. Lineage (GTDB taxonomy): Bacteria > Bacteroidota > Bacteroidia > Chitinophagales > Chitinophagaceae > Sediminibacterium. Next base: position 236,627 of record CAZOHD010000001.1, on the reverse strand, counting down.
ATTAATTGTAAAAGTTTGGTTACTTCCAAAACGATTGTGGTTATTATACCTTGCACCTAATTCCAACAACCATTTTTTTGCATTGTCATTGATTAATACAGAAGTGTAAAGTGCATTTTGATATTGAAAAGTATCTTTAAATGCATCGTTATAAGGCCCCCATTGACTGATGGACTCATAAGTTTGATTGTAGGAGCCGTATCTAAAATCTGAACCAATAATCCATTGTATATTTTGCTTAATTGGTGTAGATAAATACGCGTCAACAAAATGAGTTTTACCAGCATATTGGTTATTCTCAAATACTAAATATTGTTTGTCGCTGCTATCATTAAAGTAAGTTCTGTCTTGTGTGGTATATTGGTATTGGAATTGAAAATTAGTTTTTGCTTTTTTGTATTGCAAAATCAATCCAGAAATGGTAGTAGCATTTTTAAATTCATTGTCTCTGTCATCTTTAAAGCCACCATAATCAATAGCAGATTTATAAGCTGTTTTTCTACTAGATAATTGAACATTCCAAAGGGTATCTAATTTGTATTTTGCTTTTACAAAAAAGCTATTGTTTTGATAGCCATCATTGTCAAAATTTGCGTTGTTTGTTACATCTATAGCAGATGAAAAGCCATCTGAATTTTGATTTTCAAAACCAAACGCAAGATCTAGCTTTTTGGAATTTGCATTGAACTGGAAATTGCCTTGTTGAGTGCCATAGCTACCAAAGCTATATCCACCCCCGCCACCGCCTTTTGATTTTGTAATAATATTTATAACGCCACCAATGGCGTCAGATCCGTATAAAGTACTTTGTGCACCTTTTAAAATTTCAATACGTTCAACTTGATTGAGTGGTACTAGGTTTAAATCAAATTCATTGCTAATCATAGAAGGGTCACCCACTGGTGCGCCGTCAATTAAAATCAATGTTCTCCCAGAAGCCGCACCACGCATATAGATACTTGGTACAGTACCTAAATTACTTAATGTGCCTGGTAAACTTAAGCCCGCTTGTTCATTTAAAATTTGCGCGACCGTTCTGCCTGCATTTTGTTGAATTTGTGCAGCACTGATAATGGTCATGACTTTACTAGTGCCATTTTGTTTCTGCTCAATTTTATTAGCAGTTACAATCACATCTTCCAACTGAGTGGAGTTATTGTTTTTTTGAATACTGTCTTTTTGTTGACCAAAGACGAGGGTAGTGGCGATAAGGCACACTGAGAGGGTGAACATTTTTTTGCTCATTGTTTTATTTTTTTTGAGTGAACAATGAGCTTTCTGGAATAAGAGAACCATAAGAGATTTTGGCTAGCCAAAATTTAATACAATCCTTGCTTTTTACCCGAAAGCTTTTTGATTTTATGCATCAGGCAGGTCTTCTGGCTCGTTCTTTACTAAGAATCCTTCCCAAATTTCTTCAGTGGATATTTCTTAAATGCTTGCGCATCGAACTTACAGCTACGGGAATAGCTCCAGGTTTGAACTGGATTCCCTTTTAATCATTTTCATGAACCTAATCCACTACAAATTTATTCTCTTTTTGTAAAGGGTTGGTATTTAATTATCAACCCGTTGTTGAAAACTCCCAATAAGTTTACTACATTTATAATTAAGTAAAGTTTCAAGCATTATCCTATGAGTACAAAAGCAAAACAAGGCATTAACTTTTTTAGTTTAACCATGATTGTGGTTAGTTTGGTAATAGGTATGGGCATATTTAAAACGCCTGCTACCATTGCTGCAAAATCTGGCACACCAATCATTTTTTTTAGTGCTTGGATAATTGGAGGAATTATTGCTTTGTTTGGTGCATTAACCTATGCAGAAATTGGCCAACGTTTACCTGTGATGGGTGGCTACTATAAAGTATTTGCACATTGTTATCATCCTGGTGTAGGATTTACAATCAATGTTTTGATATTAATAAGTAACGCGGCTTCTTTAGCGGTAGTGGCTTTGATTGGTTCTGACTATGTAAGTGATTTATTGTTTGGACATCCATCAAGTACTTTTTTTAATGTCTGTATTGCATCTTTGTCTGTGGGGCTTTTTTATATTGTGAATTTGTTGGGTTTAAAAACAAGTAGCCGCACACAAAATGTGTTGATGGTGGTAAAAATTAGTTTAATCGTTTTACTTATTTCTTCTTTGTTCAAAGGAGTAACTGTTGCACCACATGGATTTAACGAAGGAAAAATTTATGCATATGACGGGCACAATAGTGCCTTGCTTTTATTAGTAAGTCTAGTGGCTGTTTTCTTTACCTATGGTGGCTATCAGCAAACTATTAATTTTGGTTCAGAAGTGCAATCTGCTAAAACAATGCAAAGAGGTATTGTGTTTGGAATCGGCATTGTTTTGTTTTTATATTTCGCAATCAATTATACTTATGTTCAAGTGATTGGCTTTGACAATATGAAAAATGCCAATGCAATTGGGTCTTTACTTTTTGAAGCTTGGTTTGGCAAATTTGGTGCTAAAGTTTTTGACTTTGCTATGGTCTTAAGTGTACTTGCCTACGTGAATGTATTATTAATGAGTAATCCAAGGGTAATGTTTGCGATGAGCGAAGACAATGTATTGCCTAAAATATTTCAATCTCAAAATTCAAAGACGGGAGCGCTTGTTCCAGGGCTTACCGTTTTTGCGATCACCACTATCTTAATCACTTTCTTTGGTAAGGGGGTAGATGATGTACTGAGCTTCAGTATTTTCTTAGATTGCCTAGGTATGAGCACCTCTGCTGCCACATTATTCATTTTACGCAAAAAAGGACAGGGGGATGCTGCCGTAACGGGTGGATTAAAACGCTGGACACCAATTTTCGCAGCCATTTTCGTACTGTCTTATGCTTTTGTTGCAGTAGCAGTAGTGATAGACAAGCCTTATTCTGCCCTAACTGCAGTTATTTTAGTAGGGGTTGTATTGTTGCTTTATCGTCTATTTTACTATAAAAAAGCCTCCTAGGAGGGGTTTTAGCCTTTTATACATACCCAAAGCTGTTCAGCCATATTGAAGTCCGTTTGTCTAAAAATTAGACAACTCTTTATGTTTGTCTTACTTTTGTATTCTGAAATAGGAATTCATCATTTACAATACAAACAATGAGATACATTTTTTCTTTTATTTTTCTTGTTTTTGCCCTCAATTTGAAAGCGCAAGAGCCTACAAAATGGGATTTAAAAACATGCGTGGAGTATGCAGTAAAGCATAATATTTCGGTTCAACAAGCAGATATTCAAGCAAGATTGGCGAAACTACAAGCAGACCAGGCAAAGTCTAATCAATTGCCTAGCATGACAGGGTCATCTGGTGCAGGTATGCGTTTAGGACGTTCTATTGACCCTGTAACAAACGCCTTTACGACAACCCAATTTTTATATAATAACTTTGGTTTAAACGGAGGTATTCAATTGTATAACAACAATCGTTTAAACAATACGGCTGCGGCAAGTAATTATAACTGGTTAGCGAGTATTGCAGATCTTCAGACAGCAGCAAATGACATCTCTTTAAATGTTGCTACATTTTATTTACAAGTTTTATCATCTATAGAGCAATCTGAAATAGCTAGAATTCAAATAGCACAAACTACAGAACAATTGGCGGCGACTAAAAAACGTGTAGAAGTTGGTTTACTTCCAGAAATTAATTTATTAGAATTAGAAACGCAGTTAGCAAATGATAGCAGTAATTATATCACAGCGATTTCTAACGTTGCTCAAAATAAATTAAGCTTAAAAGCATTATTGAATTTGGATGCGGCAGATGCGTTTGAAGTATTTGTTCAACCAGTTGATCAAATTAAGTTACAAGGCTTTGCAGATTTACAACCTGATTATGTATTTACGGTTGCAGAGCAAAATTTACCAAACATTAAGGCAGCTAATCTTCGATTAAAAGCGGCCGAAAAGAATAAGCTTGTTGCAAAAGCGGGCTTCTTTCCAACTTTGAGCTTTGGTTATTCTTTAAGTACTAACTTCTCGAATTCATTTAAATATATTAGTGGTGTAGAGCCTGCTGGCTTCAGCAATATAACAGCTAATACTCCTTTCGTAACTGTTGGTTCTGCTAAGTATTATGTTCAAAGTCCTTTATACAATACAAAGACAAGCACTAGAGACTTTGGCAATATCTGGAATGGATGGGGCAAGCAAATAGATAATAACTTTGGACAGAATTTTGGGTTTCAATTATCTATCCCAATTTTCAATGCCAATCAATCTAGAAATACTTACCAGCAATCTAAATTAAACTACCAATCAGTTAGTTTACAACAAGAAAATACACAAAGAAAATTAAAGCAAGATATTTACACAGCTTATACCAATGCGGTAGTGGCTTTCAATAAATTAAATGCAACTCAAAAAGCGGTTACTTCTGCAGAAAAAGCTTACAACTTTGCTACTAAACGTTATGAGCTTGGCTTATTGGGAACGATTGAGTTATTAAATAATCAAAATAACTATTTAAAAGCGAAAGTGAATTTCAAGTCTGCTCAATATGAGTATGTATTTAGAATTAAATTACTTGAGTTTTATAAAGGAGAAGCACTTTCTCTTTAATACATTAAAAGCATCGTAAAAATAAATAAAATGAATAAGAAAATCATTTGGAGTATTGTAGGTTTCGTAGCACTTATTGTGGTATTAGTTGGCCTAAAAAAAGCAGGTGTCATTGGTAAAGAAGAAGGCACAGAAGTAACTGTTGAAAATGTTCAATTAAGAACAATCACAGAGTCAGTAAATGCGAGTGGTAAAGTTTATCCTGAAATTGAAGTAAAAGTAAGTCCAGATATCTCTGGTGAAATCGTAAGCTTATTTGTAGAAGAAGGCGCAAAAGTAACTAAGGGTCAGGTTTTAGCTAAGATCTATGCTGATATCTATTCTTCACAAAGAGATCAGGTGACTGCTTCTGTTAATCAAGTAAAAGCGCAATACGAAAATGTAAAAGCGAATTTAAGTGGTTTAAAGAATGGTTACGAAAGTTCTAAAGCAGCCTATGAGCGTTATAAAAAATTATTTGCCGATAAGATTGTTTCAAGAGCAGAATACGAGCAAGTAGAACAAACCTATCGTTCTGCTGAGTCTAGCTACAATGCTGCAAAAGAGTCTATTAAAAGTGGTGAAGCGCAGGTTCAAGGCGTGAGAGCACAATTGGCTAGAGCAGAGAAAGACTTGGCTAGAACAACGATCGTTTCTCCAATGGATGGTATTATTAGTTTAATGAACGTGAAGAAGGGTGAGCGTGTAGTTGGTACAGCTCAAATGGCTGGTACCGAAATGATGCGTGTGGCAGACATGAAAAGTATTGAAGTGAGAGTGGATGTGGGTGAGAATGATATTACAAAAGTAAAATTAGGAGATACTGCCTTGGTGGAAGTTGATGCGTATAACAATAGAAAGTTTAAAGGGATTGTTTATAAAATTGCAAATCCTATTACAGCTGCATCATCTGGTATTTCAAGTGCTGCTGAAGTAGCGAACTATAAAGTGCATATTCGTTTGTTAACGGAGAGCTATGCAGACTTAATCAAAGAAAATGCAATTTTCCCTTTCCGTCCAGGTATGACTGCTAGTGCAGACATTCAAACAAAGTCTAAAGTAAATGTGATTTCTGTACCATTAAATGCAGTAACAACTAGAGACAATGATGGCCAAGGTAAGGATACAAAAGTTTCAAGCAAAACTGCAAGTACGTCTGAAAAAGAGCCTGTAAAAGAACAAGAGTTAAACGAAGTTGTTTTTGTTTTACAAAAGGATAATAAAGTGAAAATGGTGAAAGTGAAAACAGATATCCAGGATCTAAACTTTATTGAAGTAGCTGGCGTAAAAGTAGGTGACCAAGTAATTACGGGTCCTTATAGTATTGTTAGCAAGACTTTGAAGGACGGAAGTTTAGTAAAAGTAGTTACAAAGGAAAAATTATTCGAAGAGAAAAAATAAGATAATAGTATAAAATCTACCTAAAAAGGGGGTGCATATAAAAAATGCACCCCCTTTTTTATGAATTTCTTATGTTTGTAACATGGAAAAGAAGCAAATTGGATTAATAGGTAGTGGAAGTTGGGCTACAGCTATTGCGAAGATTGTGACAGATAATGGGCATCAAATTAATTGGTGGGTACGACAACAAGCTAATATTGATTATTTTGTCAAAAGAAAGCACAATCAACATTATTTAAGGAATGCTTATTTTGATGTACAGCAGCTTACTTTTTCTACAGATATTAAATGGGTATTAGCGCAATCTGATATTGTAATCATTGCGGTACCTTCTATACATATTGAATCCACTTTGGCAGGTTTAGATGCGGCCGATTTAAAAGGCAAATTAATTATATCGGCGGTGAAAGGGGTATTGCCTAAGCACAATATATTATTGAATCAATACTTGGCGCAACAATTTCAATTTCCTATTGAACAGTATTTTACACTGCTTGGTCCAAGTCATGCCGAAGAGGTTGCATCAGAACAATTATCTTATTTGACTTTTTCTGGAGTTGACGAAGCAGCTACAACTTTAATTGCAAGTCATTTCAAAACGGATTATATCAATACCATCGTGAATAAAGATGTGATTGGTGTTCAATATGCTGGTGTTGCAAAAAACATTTATGCTTTAGGTGCAGGTATTGCCCATGGTCTTGAATATGGCGATAATTTTTTAAGTGTATTCATTGCGAATTGTGCAAATGAAATGCAGTTATTATTGAAAAAAATCATGGAAGAAGAGGGTGCAAGTTGTAATTCTATCAACCACAATGCCTCCGTTTATTTGGGTGACCTTTTAGTAACTTGTTATTCTTTACATAGTCGTAATAGAACCTTTGGTAATATGATCGGAAAAGGTTACTCGGTAAGAGCTGCCGAGTTAGAGTTGAATATGGTTGCGGAAGGATATAATGCAAGCAAGTGTATCTATACGATGAATCAAACATTGAAAGTTGAACTTCCAATCATGGAAGCCGTGTATCAAATTTTATGGGAGGGTGCAGATCCGGCTGCAACATTTAAAACTATAGAGCAGTTTCTAGTATAAAAAAATCAGAAGCTATACCATCTGCTAAAAATTTTGCTGAATTTTTTAAAGCAATGTTATTTTCAATTTGTTGAAAATAGTCTTTTGATTTTAATGCTTCTAATGTGCATTTTGTATGTTCTATATAGCTGGGGCCAAATTTCTGCTCAATGAATCCAAGATCAAATCCTTCTATTCTTCTTAAGCTGGTCATGATGTATTCGTTATATCTATTCGCGTCAGACAAGTATTCGATTTCGAAATTCAATTCCTCCTTCATTAAGCTTTGAATATACAATGCATTGTTTGCGATATTCCATTGTCTTGATTTGCCATTAAAAGAATGTGCAGAAGGGCCAAGTCCTAAGTAGCTTATGCCCGACCAATAATTGCTATTATGTTTGCTTCTATAACCAGGCACTGCAAAATTAGAAATCTCATAATGTTCCATCCCCATTTTATTCAATCTTGCAGTCAATAGTTCAAAGTGAGCTGCTTGTTTTTCTGGATCCACGTCTTCTAATTGTTTCTTTTCAATTAGTTTTTTTAAGGCTGTTTTATCTTCTACAGTTAAAGCATAACAGGAGACGTGTTTTATTTGGTATTTTTCAATCCAATCTAAATCTGTCATTAACCCATGGTTACTTAAAGTAGGCGTTCCATAAATTAGGTCGATACTAATATTATGAATCCCTGCATCCTGTGCCAATTTAATTGCATTATGAGACTGCTCAACGCTATGCGCACGATTCATCCAGCTTAGAGCCTCAGCCTGAAAACTCTGGATTCCAATGCTTAATCTGTTGATTCCGGCTTGTTTCCATTCATTCAATTTGTCGCTATTAATATCATCCGGGTTCGCTTCTAGTGTGCATTCGATAGCTGTCGCAACCTTAAAATGCGTATAAACAGCTTCTATTAATGCTTTTAATTGACCTGCATTAAGTAGGGAAGGTGTACCTCCTCCAAAATAGATTGTCTCAATGGGTTGGTCTAAATATCCTTTTTGTAGTCTAATTTCTTGGATAATTGCTTCTACAAAGGATTGAATATGTTCTGTCTGTGTTGAAAAATGGAAATTGCAATAATGACATGCTTTTTTGCAAAATGGAATATGTAAATAGATGCCTGCCATAAGTAGAATTAGAACAAAGCTAGTCATTGTTCTTTAATTCTGAATTAGTATACTTATTTTTGCAGCAGATGTTAGCCTTATTAAAGAAACTTCCCTTTTTCCTTCTTGGACTTTTTGTATTGTCCAGCTTTACATCTGTGAAGCAAGCAAATCAAAAGGATACGGCATTGTTTTCATCTGATTCCATTAATAGTATACAGGACACCTTTTTAGTTAAAGACACATTGTGGTTGAAATACATCCCGGTTGTCCCTAAATCATTTATCCAGGCAGATGCTTGGTACCTGCAATCAATTCCAAGAGACCCGAGAGATAGTAGTTTTAATATTTTACGATTGTATAAAACTTATTATGCACAAAAAAAGAATGTTTATCAATTGTATAATCAAAAATCTACCCTAGCAAATGCAGGAGATGTTTTATATAAGATTGAGCAAAAATTTTCATTGCCCGATAAAGACATACTTTTTTATGCAATCATTGCTTTGCTATTATTATATGGTTTTATCATCAATATTTTTCCGCAATACATTCCAAAGCTATTTAGTCAATTCAGTCAGTCTTCATTAAGGATGTTGCAAAATAGGGAACAACTTTTGCAAAATAGTGTTGCTTCCTTGGTCTTGAATATGAGTTTTATAATGAGCTTTTCTTTGTTCTCAACACTTATTATTTTTAATGACCACCTACTACCTATTAATTTCTGGGAAGGGTATCTTTACATGTGTTTATTTTTCACTGGCTTATACACTGGTAAATTTATTTGTTTAACAATTGCAGGCTATGTGTTTAACACAAAGGATCTAGTTCAGACCTATATTTTTGTGGTCTTCATGATCAATAAAGTATTGGGTGTCTTACTCATTCCATTCATTTTAATATTGGCATTTGCAAAGCCTTTCTTTCATGTTTATGCTGTTGGAGGGGCTTCTTTTTTAATGTTACTCCTGGTGCTTTATAGGTACCTTTTTTCATTAACATCTGTTAGGAATAAATTACATATCTCTTCCTTTCACTTTTTTCTTTACCTTTGTGCTTTCGAAATATTGCCTCTATTGATTTTGTATAAATTTATAGTACAATATTTTGGAGGTACTTACTAAAGTAGAAAGCGTAAAATGGCAAAAGAAATGAGTGGAGACAAAAAAGGAACTGCAACTAAGACCATTAAGAAAATTCTTATTTCACAAGCAAGACCCGAAAGTGAAAAGTCACCTTATTTTGATTTGGAAAAAAAGTACAATGTGACTTTGTTCTTTAAACCTTTTATTGAATTAGAGCCAATTGGTGCCAAAGAGTTTAGAAAAACGAAAATAGAAATCCCTTCCTACACTGCTGCAATTTTTACAAGTAAAAATGCAATTGATCATTTCTTTAGAACCTGCGATGAGTTAAAGGTCAACATTAGCCAGGATACAAAATATTTTTGCATCACGGAATCTGTTGCTTTGTATTTGCAAAAATTCATCATGTATAGAAAACGTAAAGTTTTCTTTGGAGCAGACGGAACTAATAAAAAATTATTCGATGTATTGAATAAGCATAAAGCAAACGAACAGTTTCTTTATGTATGTAGCGAGAATCAACAGGATAATGAAATTGTGAACTGGTTAAAAGACCATGGATGCACATTCGACCTTGCGTACATGTATCGCTCAGTAAGCAGTGATATTAAGCCTTTATTGAAAGAGAACAAATTTGATATAATTTGTTTGTTTACGCCTAGTGGTCTAAAAAGTTTGTACGATAATCAACCTGATTTTGTTCAAAATGGGATAACCCTTGCTGCATTTGGTTCTAATACTTGCAAGGCTATAGAAGATGCTGGACTTAAGTTAGATATTAAAGTTCCTAGTCCTCAAGTATCTAGTATGTTTGCTGGACTTGATCAATATTTAGCCCAAGTAGCTAAAAAGAAATAAAGTAAATTGCACTACTATGAGTGCAAGTAAAAAATTCACCAACGATTTATTAAAAGAGACCAGTCCCTATTTGTTGCAACATGCGCATAATCCTGTGCAGTGGAGGCCATGGTCCGAGGATTTATTTGCAAATGCAAAGCATGCGGACAAGCCAATATTGTTAAGTATTGGTTATGCTGCATGTCATTGGTGTCATGTAATGGAGCGTGAAAGTTTTGAAGACGAGCAGGTGGCTGCCTACATGAATGAACATTTTATCAATGTAAAAGTAGATAGAGAAGAACGTCCAGATGTAGATCATATTTATATGGATGCGCTGCAAGCTATGACTGGATCTGGTGGTTGGCCATTAAATATATTTTTGCTTCCCAATGGACAGCCATTTTATGGGGGGACTTATTTTCCGCCTATTGCAATGCAAAACAGGGCATCTTGGATAGATGTTTTAAAAGGTGTTCAAAATGCTTATATAAACAATCGAACTAAACTAGAAGAGCAGGCAACCCATCTTACCCAGCATCTTTTACAAAGCAATATCAAGGCACAAGTTGATGCTGAGTTAAACAATGGGGAACAACAAATAGTAGCAACCGAAGAAGAATTTCGATTGATTGCACAAAGAATTTTGCATAATGCAGATACCCAATGGGGCGGATTTGGTGCAGCACCAAAATTTCCTCAAACATTTTCGATTCAAGTTTTATTTAGAAATTATTTTCAAAATAAAGATCAAGCCTCTATTGTGCATGCATTAAGATCGATTGATAAAATGATTCAAGGCGGCATTTACGATCATTTAGGCGGAGGTTTTTCTAGGTATAGTGTAGATGCAATGTGGCAAGCGCCTCATTTTGAAAAAATGTTGTACGACAATGCACTCTTACTAGGTGTGCTTGCAGAAGCGTATCAGATTTCTAAAAAGACAGTTTATTTAAATGTTATTGATGCTACTTTCGATTTTTTACAAAGAGAATTATTCAATGGAAAAGGAGGCTACTATGCAGCCTTAGATGCAGACTCAGAAGGGATTGAAGGGAAGTTCTATACTTGGACTTATGATGAAATTAAAGCGATTGTTGATCCGAATTTATTTGAATCATTTTGCAATTATTATCAAATTACAGAACAGGGTAATTGGGAACATACTAATATTCTTTGGACCCAATCTGATATAGAGCAGGAGTGGGAACCGGCTTTTCAAAAAGAACAACAAAAACTTTTTGAATTAAGGTCAAAAAGAATACGCCCATCCTTAGACCATAAAGTTATTCTTGGATGGAACTGCATGTTGGTTGTTGGTTTCTGCAAAATTTATGCAGCAACTGAAAAAACAAAATACAAAGAAGCTGCAGTCCAATGTATGCAATGGATCGAAGCTAATTTGTTGGATGCAATAGGGCAATATTTTTTCCATCACAATACAGATGGGGAAACAAAGACAAAAGCTTTTTTAGATGATTATGCGAACTTAATTCAGGCGTATATACAATTACAAGAAATCACTGGCGAATCTGACTATCTTTTTAAAGCAAAAAAATGGATGGAGTATGTTTTAGAAAATTTTTTAGATGAGGAAGGGCTCTATTTTTATTATACTGCAGCCTATCAACAAGATGTAATTATTCGAAAGAAAGAAAATTATGATGGCGCTACGGCAAGTGGGAATGCTTTAATTTGTTCAAGTTTATACTACTTAGGTACTGTATTTGATCATTCAAATTGGGTCCTACATGCAGAGCGCATGATGGCTTCAATGAGAAAATCAATGATACAATATCCAGGGTCATTTGGTTGCTGGGCTCAAAGTTTTTATCAAATGTCAGTTGGCTTGGTGGAATTGGTTGGAATAGGATCAAATGTGCATTTGGACTTGCCCAAGCTAATTGCACCCTTTTTACCCCATTCTATACGCTTAACAAGTCAGGTCGAAAACGATAAAATTCCACTGTTTAAAGGCAAGAAAAGTATTGAAAATCAATATTTTATATGTAAAAACCAGAGCTGTTCCGCACCTGTTGCTTCTATTGACCTTATTTTAGCAAATATCTAACAACTAAAGTGTTAAATTGCATCTCTAAAAACAGGTGAAAATCAACTCATTCTATACCAATATGAACCCATTTTTTAAAAATAGTAAGATCAATTTTCCTATTGCAGCTTTAAGCGTCTTGATATTATCGCTTACAATCATCGCTTTTGCCCCTCCAAAGAAGAGCAAAAGAAGCAATAGCAAAAAATTAGATCCACTTACTGTAGCGATTCCAAGTGGCTCATTTTACATGGGAGCAAGTGATGAGCAAATGGACCTTTCAATGTTTAACAGAAAGAAATTAGTATCTGTTCAAAATTTCTGGATGGATAGAACAGAAGTTACCAACGAACAATATAGAAGATTCGTAAGATATGTAGCGGATTCTTTAAAATACCTAGCAATTTATGGCGGCGGTATCAATCAGAATGAAGATACAATTCGTGTTGATTGGGCAAGAGCTACAAGAATCAATCAAAACAGTAGAGCAGTTTTAGAAAAATTAAACGAACTTTTATTAAGTCCTGACAATCGTATTCAAGGAAGAATCGAATTGGATCCTAATAAATTAGTTTATAAATATTCCTTTGTCGATTTAAAAGCAGCAGCAAAAGCATCAAAAGGTTTAGAACAATCTTTGAGTGATTATATCATTACTGTAAGTCAACCTGTTTATCCTGATACTTTAGTATGGATGCGTGATTTCTCTTATTCTTACAATGAACCATTGACAAGATTGTATTTTAGCCATTCGGCATACAATGACTATCCGGTTGTTGGTGTGACATGGAAACAAGCAGTTGCATTTACACATTGGAGAACGAATAACAGTGACTACTTTGCAGGAAGACCAGGAAGGCAAGACCAAAAAATTGATGGAATTTATCGATTGCCAACAGAAGCAGAATGGGAATATGCAGCAAGAGGAAATTCAAAAGCGAATGCAATGTATCCTTGGGGTTCTCCTTATACAAGAACACAAGAAGGTCGCTTGTTAGCGAATTTCAAACCAGGAAGAGGAGATTATTTTGGCGGAGATACAAAGAATGATAATATCTACACGACTAAGGTTAAATCTTATACAGAAAATGATTTCAGATTGTATGACATGTCTGGTAATGTAGCTGAATGGACAAGCTCCGTATTCTATGAAGGAAGTGCTAATTTCATTGGCGACTTTAGTCCAGATGTACAATACAATGCAAAAGACAATGATCCAATCTTAATGAAAAGAAAAGTAATTAGAGGTGGCTCTTGGAAAGACATTGCATACAATTGTCAAGTAAGTTCTCGCAATTATGAATATCAAGACACTGCAAAATCTTACATCGGATTTAGATGTGTGCTTTCAATGGCACCAAGAGTAAATTAAAATCTCGAACTTAAACTTAAACAAACTTTTAAATTTTATAAATTTTCCTAATGGCAAAGCAAATTTCAGAAAAAACAAATAAAATCGTAAACGTCATCATCTCTCTTGGTGCCGCAGTAGTAATCATTGGTGCGCTTGCAAAAATTATCCATCTACCTTGGGCTGATAAAGCTTTAGTTGTAGGATTGTTGACAGAAGCCGGAATATTTGTGATTTATGCTTTTTTACCTCCTCCTCCAGTAGATCATGGTGGTGGTTCAGTAGGTGGTGGTAAAGTTGATGCAACTGAATTGGTAAATGCTTTGAATAGCGTTCAGAAAACGGTTCAAGAGGTGTCTAATAACTTAGGTACCATCAATAGTTCTACTGAAGGACTAAAGAATTTGAACAATCAATTTTTGTCAATGAGCAAGACAATCGATGAAATGAATAATTTCTACGGTACTTTAAAAGATATGTCTACTTCCATGACCTCTACTGTAAGTGAAGCTGCAAGAACAAAAGAGCAAATGACACAGTTAGCAGATAACTTGACTCAATTGAATCAAGTGTATAGCAAGATGATCCATGCAATGCAAGGAAAATAATAACACTGGCTCAGTAGATTCAAACCATTTAATTCACTTAATAAAATATAGCGTAAATGTCGTTACCTAAAGAACCAAGGCAGAAAATGATTAACATCATGTACTTGGTGTTGACAGCGCTCTTGGCATTGAATGTGTCTAGCGAAATTTTAAATGCATTCAAAACAATTGATCAAAGTTTGACAAATGCGAATGTCATTATTCAAAAGAAGAATCAGGATATTTATACTTCCTTAGAAGCAAAATTAAAGGATCCTAAGACTGCAGAGAAAGCTGCTATATGGGCACCTAAGGCAAATAAAGCAAAGGCTTTGTCTGATGAAATGTATGCTTACATAGAAACTTTGAAACAAAGTTTGAAAAAAGAAGCGGGCTTAGAAATTAAAGAAGGAAAAGAAACTTTTAATGAAGATGACTTAGATGCAACTACAAGGTTGTTCTTAAGTAATGATAATGGCAGTACAAGAGGTCAAGAATTATTCAATAAATTAAAGCAATACAAAGAAGCCCTTGCAGCTATTGATCCTGCGATTCAAAAAGATGTGATTCCTTCTGTTTCTTTAGATTTAGCGATTCCTGCTTCTAATAATATAGCTGCTAAAGATGACTGGGCTTATACTTATTTTAATATGACGCCAGCTGTTGCTGCAATCACTATCTTAACGAAGTTCCAAAACGACATTCGTAATACAGAAGCACAAGTGGTTGAATACTGTCATAAAGAAATTGGAGAAGTAGAATTGGTGTATGATCAATTCAATGCATTTGCGGCATCTAACTCACAATATTTAATGTCTGGCGAAGAATTAGTAATCACAGCAGGTGTTGGTGCATTTAGTAGTGCAGCAAAACCAACTATATCAATCGACGGCGTGGTGGTTCCAGTTGGAGCAGACGGATCTGCTGTTTATAAATCTGTAGCAGGTTCAACACCAGGTGTGCAATCAAAGCGTGTTGCAATCTCTTTCTTAAAACCAAATGGTGAAACAGCGAGAGTAGAAAAAGTGGTTCAGTTTACGGTTGGTACACCATCAGGATTGGTGGTTTCTACTGATAAAACAAGGGTATTCTACAAAGGCATGGAAAATCCTTTAAGTATCACAGGTGGTGGTGGCGGTGAAAAAATCAGTGTAACCGTTGAAGGTGCTGGATCTAATGTAAGAAAAGTTAGTTCTGGTCAATATATTGTGACTTGCGCGCAAACTGGTGTTGCAGTAGTTACTGTGAATGATGGCAAGCAAACACAAAAATTAAATATTCCTGTTAAAAGAGTTCCAGATCCGATTGCGATTGTTGGAGGAAGTGCTGGTGGTAACATGCCTGCAGCTAAATTCAGAGCGCAGGGTGGAGTCATTGCGGACTTAAGGGATTTTGTATTCGAAGGAGTTAAATACAATGTTTTGTCTTACATCGTAATTGCAACAGGTAAAGGATTCGAAGAACCTGATTTTGCGGAAGTGAATGGTCCTGCATTTTCAGGAGGTGCTTCTGCTTTGATTAAAAAGTGTCAAGCTGGAACAACCGTTACAATCGGAGAAATTAAAGTATCAGAACCTGGTGGTGGTTCAAGAAAATTAGATCAAACAATCACTTTTATCTTACAATAGTTTAATAATCATTGTAAAATGAAAATGATTGAAATTAATAAATGGGTATTTATGAAAAAGACAATGAAAACAAGCTGCATCGTTCTTGCCTCTTTGGCACTGACATTATCTGCGAATGCGCAGTTTTCTTATGGTGCAAAAAATAAAGCCAATCCAGCTAAAACGGCTCAAGATTCTTTAAGCAAAAAAGCAGCCAATCAAACTGTTCCAGCTACAAATACGCCAACACCAATTACGTCTGTAGTTTCAAATATTAAACCGTCTAAAAATATTGACACCACAGTTGTTGGTGGTTTTAATGCGAATAATAAAAGAAGCTTAAGGAATGGGTATGCTTTCTTTTCTGAAACGAATTCAAGAAAAGGGGTAAAAGAAAGATTGCCACTTGCGTATGAAAATTTAAGAGAAGAGGATGCATTGTTTAGTGAATTTGTATGGGAAGAAATTGATGCAAGAGAGAAAATCAATAGAACATTCATGTATCAGTCTTATGACGAAAATGGTGATCAAAGATTTTTTGCAGTTTTATTACGCGCAATCGAAAAAGATGGGGTAGTGCCTTTCTCAACTATAGATGATCGTTTTACAACGCCAATGACTTTAGACGAAGTGAATGCTGCATTAAAAGGTAAATTAGATACGGTGTATGCACCGAATGTCCTAGATCCAAATGTGTTGGATACAAATATTATCTATAACACGAATTTAGCGCCTAATCCAGATTCTATTTATACATTCAGATTAAAAGAGCAATGGATTTTTGATAGCAAAACAAGCAGAATGTACAGTAGAATAATTGGTATTGCGCCAATTGCTTCTAGAATGATCAATAACAAGCTTGAAAAAACACCTTTATTCTGGATTTATTATCCTGAATTAAGAACAAGCTTGGCTAAGGCTGAAGTATATAATCCAAGAAATATTTCGAGCCGTATTACCTGGGAGGAATTGTTCGAGAGTAGGTACTTTAACGGGTATATTGTAAAATCAACTTTGGATAATTACAATGATAAATTATTAAAAAATCTGTATCCGGATCCTATTAAACGTTTGAAAGAAGGGGACAAGATCAAGCAAAAAATATTTGAATTTGAACAAGATCGTTGGGTCTACTAATCTTTCTTAAAAGCAGCTAACAATATTTTAGTTTTTGCAGCGCCAATCAGTTCAGTTAAAATGCTGGGATTGGCGCTTTTTATTTTACTGACCGATTTGAAGTAACTCAATAATGTCTCTTTTGTTTTAGGCCCAATGCCCTCAATTTTGTCCAAGCTATTTTCAAATGCGCCCTTAGACCTTTGAGCTCTATGGAATGTAATACCAAAGCGGTGTACTTCGTCTCTTATATTGCGCACAAGGTTATGTGCAGGACTATTCCAGTTGAGTAAAATAGAACTTGAGTCCCCAGGAAAGAATAACTCCTCTATATTTTTAGCCAAACCTACAGTTGTTACTTTATCTTGAATACCTAACTCTTTTAATGCGTCTAGTGCGGCATTTAACTGCCCTTTACCGCCATCAATAATAATAAGCTGAGGAAGTGGCTGCTTTTTTTGAAGTACCGAACTATAGCGCCTTAAAACGGTTTCGTACATGCTAGCAAAGTCATTAATTCCGACGACGGTTTTTATATTGAATTTTCGGTAATCTGATTTACTTGGGATACCATTTTTAAAACAAACCATTGCTGAAACAGGGTAGGATCCTTGAAAATTTGAGTTATCAAAACATTCTATATGATTGGGCACAGCTGGCAGGGATAATAATTGTTTCAAATCAATCAACACCTCATTCACTGGCGCAGTTTCAGCAACCCTTACAAGTGCTTCTCTATGTTTCCAATCCTTTAAAGCATAATCTACGTTCTTTTGAGAGAGCGCTAATAATTGCAATTTCTCGCCCAGTTTTGGAACAGTATACTTAATGCCTTTTTCTTTTTCAAATGGTTCTATAGGAACAATGATCTCTTTTGCTTCTGATTCGAGTTGTGTTCTAAAGTAATGAATCGCAAATGCCAAAATCGTTTCCTTTGATTCTTCTAATGGTATACTTAAGGGCAACATATGTGTCTGTACAATACGGCCTTCTTGTAACATTAAGTAATTGACATAAGCTTGATCTTCTTCCATTGCGATGCTAAACACATCCATTGCTTCCTGCTGCTTGGTTAAGATCTCGGATTTGGTTTGGTATCTTTCTAATTCTTCTATCTTCTTTTTTGTTTCGTTGGCTTTTTCAAAGGCAAGTGCAGCAGCTTCTGCCTGCATTGTTTCTTTTAAGTTTTGAACCAAAGGTTTTACATTGCCTTTTAATAAATGTTTTACTTGGTCGATGGAGCTTGCATAGTCTTGTTCCGTTTGAAAACCTTGACAGGGCCCTTTGCAATTACCTAAATGGTATTCTAAACATACTTTAAATCTACCTTGTTGTATATTTTTTTGAGTTAGTGGAAGGGTGCAGGTTCTTAATGGAATCGTTTCCTTAATGTGGTTGATTAATTCTCTTACAGCATATACATGTGTGAATGGTCCAATATAGGTTGCCCCATCTTTGAATTTACGCCTTGTTAGAAAGACCCTTGGAAAAGCTTCATTTTTAATAACGATATAAGGGTAAGTTTTATCGTCTTTTAAATTGATATTGTACTTAGGCTGGTAGTTCTTGATTAATTCATTTTCTAAAATGAATGCATCATGTTCTGAACTAACAATAGTAAATTTTATTTCACTTATTCTTTGTACGAGTTCAATAGTCTTTAAACTATGTTGATTAGATAGAAAGTAGGAGCTCACCCTGTTTCTTAAATGCTTTGCCTTGCCTACATACAATAGCTTGCCTTTATCATCAAAATATTGATAAATGCCTGGCTCCTGCGGGATGCTGGGTTGAATTTTCTTAAACTGCTCTTTCTCCATGTTCGTAGTTGCAAAAATACCGGTTTATTTTAACTATTTTTATAGTATGGAACTATCAGTTAATATCCCGGCTTTATTATTTCCGGCAATCAGTCTGATTATGCTGGCCTATACCAATCGATTCTTAGCTTTGTCTAATCGAGTACGTGTTTTACATGACAAGTATCAACAGCAGGAACAACGGTTGGTTATTTTTGGTCAAATCAAGAACCTAAAATACCGAATTAAGCTCATTCAGCGAATGCAGACCTATGGCGTAGCAGCGTTATTATTATCCTTGCTTTCCATGTTTTTTATTTTTATACAATACCAAGGCATTGCAAAATTTATTTTCGCATCCAGTCTAATTAGTTTCTCTGTATCTATATTCTTTTCATTGATTGAAATTAGATTAAGTACAAAGGCGATCGAATTAGAATTAAGCGACATGGAAGGACTTGAAGATCCTTCTGTTATGGAATACCTAAAGAAAAAGTTCGAAAGAGAAGAAAAATAATAAAAAAAGATCGTCATTTGACGATCTTTTTTTATTGAGGTATTATAGTCGTTTTTATTGTCCTTTTCTTTCTCCAATCTGTTGTCTCCACATAGCATAGTACAACCCTTTCTCATCCAATAAACTTTGGTGGTTGCCAGATTCAATGACAGTCCCTTTTTCTAATACGTAAATTCTTGTTGCGTGTATTATGGTACTAAGTCTGTGCGCAATCATGATGGTGATTTGTTCTCTTTCTTTAGATAAGTCACGAATGGTATCCGTGATTGATTCTTCGGTTAAGCTATCCAATGAAGAAGTAGCTTCATCAAAAATCAGTAAATGCGGGTGTCTTAACAAGGCTCTAGCTATTGAGAGTCTTTGTTTTTCACCGCCACTTAGTTTCAATCCGCCTTCACCTATGACTGTTGCTAACCCATTTCCGCCTTTATCTAAAATATTGGCACAACTCGCTTTGGTTAAAGCCAATAGCATTTCATCTTCGCTTGCATCTGGTGCAACGAATGCAAGGTTTTCTTTTATAGTGCCAGCAAAAAGTTGTGTATCCTGCGTCACAAAACTTATTTGATTTCTCAAAGCGCTCATATCAATTTTTGCCGTATTCACACCGTTTACTAAAATTTCACCTTCCTGTGGTTCATAAAGACCAACTAATAATTTTACTAAGGTACTTTTACCAGCACCAGATGGTCCAACAAATGCAATAGTTTCACCTTTCTTTGCTTCAAAGCTAATTTGATCAATTGCTTTGAAATTTGCAGTTTGGTGTTGAAAGCCCACTTGCTTAAATGCCAATTGTTCAATGGCACCAACAGCTATAGGATTGCTAGGCGGGGTATCGATTGGCTTTTTCATTAAAGCATCAAAGTTGTTTAGAGAAGCTTCAGTTTCTCTATAACTCATAATGATGCTTCCAATTTCTTGTAAAGGTCCAAAAATAAAGAAGCTATAAAATTGCAAGGAGATCAATTGACCTACTGTTAGAATTTCTTTAAAGATCAACCACATTAAAGTAAAAGTAATCACCTGTCTTAAAGCATTGACCATCGTGCCCTGAATAAAACTAAGTGAACGTATATTTTTCACTTTTTTTAATTCAAGCGCTAATATTTTATAGGTGTTATTATTAAGTCTGTTTATTTCTTGTGTAGTTAATCCAAGGCTTTTTACCAGTTCAATATTCCTCAAACTCTCTGTAGTTGTTCCTGCTAAGCTTGTTGTTTCTTGAACGATATTTTTTTGAATTATTTTAATCTTTTTGCTCAATAAGTTAGTGACATAGGCAATCATACTGGCGCCACCAATATAGATAGGAATGATTGACCAATGCAGTCTTGTTGCATAGACAGATACGAAAATCACACTTACTACAATCCCAAAAACCACATTGATCACATAGCTAATGAATTTCTCGCAATCTGCTCTTGCTTTAGTTAGAATAGATAAAGTTTCACCACTTCTTTGATCTTCAAATGCTTGATAAGGCAATTGCATTGAGTGTTTTAAGCCATCTGTAAATAGAGCTGCGCCAAATTTTTGAATAATGACATTCACCGTATAGTCTTGAAAAGCTTTAGCGATTCTACTCACCATGGCAGTGCCAACTAAGAGTAATAACATATTACCAACGCCTTTTAAGAACATCGCTTGCGTGCGCTCGTTACCTGCAGGATCCAAAAATGGGTTCTTTGCAAATCCATCGATTAGTTTACCAAAAATCATTGGGTCAAAAAGGGAGAAGGTTTGGTTTATTGCAGCAAGGATGAATGCTAAAAAAACTAAGCCTTTAAAAGGCTTAATGTATTGTATAAGTATTTTCATATTAAGAGGATGCTTTGTCTTCGTTAAAAAGTAAGTTATACCTAGCGATGCAGTCGAGTACTTCTTCGGTACCTTGTTTTTTCTCTGCACTAGTTACAAAACCTTCCGGCAAGTAAGGGAACATGGTTTTTAATTGTTCAAAGAATGCTTCCACATTTCTTTTTACCACACCTGGCTTTTCTTTATCTGATTTTGTGAAAATAAGGGTATAGGGAATTTGCCATTGAAATATTTGCTCAATAAATTCAAGGTCAATTTTTTGTGGACTATGCCTAGAGTCAATCAATACAAATACTCGATTTAGATTAGGCCTTTTACGTAAATAGTTTTCTATCATTTGCTCCCAACGACGACGACTACTTTGGGACACTTTTGCATAGCCATAACCAGGCAAATCCACGATGTACCATTTTTCCTGACGACCCTTCACCACTTCATTACTAATGATTTCAAAATGATTTATCAATTGAGTTTTACCTGGTGCAGAAGATGTCTTTGCCAATCCTTTCTGTCCACAAATGGCATTAATAATAGAGGACTTGCCTACATTACTCCTTCCAATAAAAGCATATTCTGGTGCAGTTAATGAAGGACATTGGTCGTAGTTAGGACTAGATATTAAGTAGGTAGATTTATATATTTTCATTGTTTCGTTTGAAGGATTGTTTTAAAATTTAAATTAAAACAGTTCCTGTCATTTCTTTAGGAATAGGCAATTCCATCATGGTTAAAATAGTGGGTGCAAGATCGCCCAGTTTACCTGGCTTGATAGTGCCTTTCCAGTTTTTATCAATAATAAAGAATGGAACCAGATTCAAAGAGTGTGCAGTGTTAGGACTACCATCTTCATTCATCATGAAATCGGCATTGCCATGGTCTGCTGTTAAAAAAATGGTATAACCATTGTTCAATCCAGCAGTGACTACCTTTTGAACACAAGTATCAACAGTTTCAACCGCTTTCACTACTGCACTAAATACACCTGTATGCCCAACCATATCTGCATTTGCGTAGTTTAAACAGATAAAGTCAGGGTTGCCTGTATTGATTTCTGGCAAGATTTTATCTGTTAACTCAACTGCGCTCATCTCGGGTTGTAAGTCATAAGTGGCAACTTTAGGAGACGCAGCCATGATCCTAGTTTCTCCTTCAAAAGGTTGTTCTCTTCCGCCGCTAAAAAAGAAAGTAACGTGTGGGTACTTTTCTGTTTCAGCAATACGAATTTGTTTTTTATTATTCTTTGCCAACACTTCACCCAGCGTATTTTCTAGGTTATCATTTTCAAAGACGACATGCACGTTCTTAAAGGTCTCATCATACTTGGTCATGGTGGTATAATGCAAATTAAGTGGATGCATATTTTGTTCAGGGAAATCTTTTTGAGTTAATACTTCCGTGATTTCTCTACAACGATCCGTTCTGAAGTTAAAACAGATGACTGCGTCGTCCTCTTTAATGGTTGCTACTGGTTGTCCATTTTCTAAAATAACTGTTGGCAATATAAATTCGTCTGTAATATCTTTTGCGTAGTTTTCTTGTATCGCTTCAATTGCAGATGATGAATTACTCCCAATGCCATTCACCATTGCGTTATAGGCTAATTGTACCCTTTCCCATCGCTTATCTCTATCCATGGCATAATACCTTCCACTTACTGTTGCAATTTTTCCAACAGAATTTTTTAAATGCATCTCCAAAGATTCAACATAACATTGGCCACTTTTTGGGTCTGTGTCACGTCCATCTGTAAACGCGTGAATAAACACATTACTCAAACCTTCGGACTTGCATAAGTCACAAAGTGCTTTTAAATGTTGTGTATGTGCATGCACGCCACCATCGCTAACTAGACCGATTAAATGCAAAGGTTTATTATGTTCTTTTGCATAACGGATAGATTGAAGTAGTATGGGGTTGCTTGCAAACTCACCCGTTTTTATAGCTACATTAATTCTTTGTAATTCTTGATATACAATTCTTCCTGCACCTAAGTTCAAATGTCCTACTTCACTATTTCCCATTTGCCCATCTGGCAAACCCACTTCTTCGCCACAAGTCACTAAAGTGCTGTTTGGATAATTTTTATAAAGACTAGTTACAAAAGGAACATTCGCATGTTGAATTGCATCTGCTTTAGAGATCTGACCCAATCCCCAACCATCCATGATCACTAGTATTACTTTTTTTGACATATTCTCTAACTTTTTATAGCGTTGCTTATAAATTCTTTATTTTTATACCTCAAAGTTTCAAAATACTAGGCACATTACAAACTTTATCCTACTATTAAAAGATAAAAATGAAGTTAATCTCAAAAATACTTGTCGTATTGGCTCTTTTGCAGTGCAGCATTGCCGTTCAAGCGCAAAATGAAACCGAATTATTGGTTCAGCACTTGCAAACTAGCAACTTCAATGCCTTGCAAAGCTTTTGGGACAGCCAAGTAGAGTCTAGCATTTTAGATCAAGTTTCGTCGAAGCCATTAACTGCAGCACAAGCCAATGAAAACTTACAATCGTTTTTTAATAAAAAAAATATTGTAGGATTTGAGAAAAGTGCAGAAAGAAAATTAGGTAATACATTGTACCTAACTGGCAAGCTTTTGTCTAGCCAACAAAAATTTAATTTGACTTTATTACTTCAATCAACAAAGAAAGGTTTTGTGATTGTGAGTATGAGGGTGAGCTAGTGATAAACAAATGTAAACATGAGTAAAAAGCCTAAAAATACATTCAATAGTTTTTCTAATATTCCTTTAGTGTATAGCACTAATCCAGATTACATGTTGCCTAAGGAAGAGGAAGAAAAAATCACTTTACCGGCAGCTGAACAACCTCTTAGGGTCATCCTAGAAACAAAGCATAGAGCAGGTAAGACTGTTACAATCGTGTATGGATTCGAAGGTGCAGATGCAGAAATGGAAGCGCTTGGGAAAGCATTAAAAAATTATTGTGGTACAGGCGGATCTGTAAAGGATGGCGAAATAATTATTCAAGGAGATCACCGTCAAAAAGTTTTCCAATACCTGAAACAAAAGGGCTATTCAAAAGTAAAATTGTAAATCAGAAATTCACTTCTAAGTTCAATCGCTCTTTTAATTGTTGAACGAGTGGAAATTGCTTTGCAATATGTTCAAATTTCTGTTTACTGTTCAATTTTAAATGCAATGGTACATCTTCTTTTTCTCCACCATCAACAAGAATACTAAATTGGATGGCACGGTTTTGAAAGCGCTCCCAAATTGTTTCCATTAAGCTCATTCTTTCTTGTTCAACAAATTTCTGTGCAGTAAGCGCCGGAACAGTTATTGTAAAATGTGTTGGATCTTCTATTTGTAAGGTTGCAATTCGGAAAGTGCCTGCTACAGAGTGTTTTAGGTCTTGCTCCATCTTGTTGGCATATTCATTCCAGCAGGCCTGAAGTGTTTCCATGTCCAAAGAAATGGCTTCTTTCACCTCTTCGATATTATATTCACTACCATATTTTTGTTGTAATACGGCTAATAGACTTTTCTTGCCTCCCAGATTAGGTTGAACATTATTTAAGGCAGGATTGGCGATTGGTTTATTTACAGTAGGCGCTGTTTCAGGAGTATTTATTGCACTTGTAATCTCGGGCGTTTCAATTGATTTAATTGAAGTAGTTGGTGCAGTCGTTGGTTCAGTAGTTTTATTTGCACTTTTTATGACAGGTTTCTCTATAACTAATTTAGCTTCTGCGTTAACAACGATATTACTTAAAGGAACGATTTTTTTTGTGCGAATAGGGTAGTGTGTATCAACTAGTTTTTTTTTTACTAGCTGGCCATCTTCCATACTTAATTCAATTGCTTGTTGTAGAAAATTGAGTTTAATCAACGCTAATTCTACGTGCAATCTTTTATTGCGTGCCATCTTAAATTGAATCTCGGCTTCATTTAAAATATTCAATGCACTCACTAAATAAGGGGTGCCTGTTTTTTCTGCCGCAGCAATATATTGTTCTCTCCAGCCTTCGATAGATTCAAGCAAATGCGCGCTGGCTTTGTCCTTGCAGACAAGGATATTTCTAATGAATGCGGCCATGCCATAAAGCACTGTGTCGCCTTCGAAACCTTTTTGGTTGATTTCGTCGTACAATAACATTGCGCTTGTAAGGTCTTGCTCTGTTAAGTGGGTCAATAACTTAAAGAAATAACCCTCGTCTAAAATATTTAAATGCTCTAATGTATTGTCATAAGTCAAGGCGCCATTCGAAAAGCTTACAATTTTATCTAAAATACTCAAAGCATCTCTCATGCAACCTTCACTCTTTTGAGCTATCAATTGTAAAGCGTTTCTTTCTGCCTTAATATGTTCTTTCTCTACAATTTCTTCTAAATGCTTTACAGTATCATCTGGCACAATTCTTTTGAAATCAAAAATCTGACATCTACTTAATATAGTAGGCAGGATTTTATGTTTTTCGGTCGTAGCTAAAATAAAGATAGCATAGGGTGGCGGCTCTTCTAATGTCTTTAAAAAAGCATTGAAGGCACTTGCACTTAACATGTGGACCTCATCCACAATGTATACTTTGTATTTACCTGCTTGAGGCGCAAAACGAACTTGTTCCACAAGTGTTCTAATATCGTCTACTGAGTTATTACTCGCAGCATCTAATTCATGGATATTTAAACTTGCCCCTTTTTCAAATGAGACACAACTTTCACATTGGTTACAAGCTTCCCCCTCTTTTGTGATATTAGTACAGTTAATCGTTTTTGCGAGGATACGTGCACAAGTTGTCTTACCCACACCTCTAGGACCACAAAACAAAAATGCATGTGCTAGGTGTTGGTTTAAGATCGCATTCTTTAAAGTAGTGGTAATATGAGATTGACCCACCACTGTATTAAAGTTTTGAGGACGATACTTTCTTGCTGAAACGATAAAATTCTCCATACTTGAGCTGCAATATACTGCATCAAAAGGTAATTTTCTGAGCTAGGGAACAAATCTTATCCCCCATTTCTGAAATCCTTAACTGTCTTGACCTGGGGTCTTGTATTCCATCACTGGATGGCGCTCAAAAGGGTGTTTTTGGGTGTCAAATATATGCCTCCAAGTGACCATTCTTCTACTAGGATTGGCGCCTAAACTTTTGTAAATATTCACCATTTTGGGATTCCAATCTGCAGCCCATCCCATTTCATATTCTTCGTAAATGCCAATTTTGTCTAGCACCAACGAACTTGCATAAATTAAGAAACTGTCTATCCCTAATGATTGAAATTTAGGAACAACGCCAAATGCCAATCCGGTTAATCTGGTATTATACTTCATCCATTTCATCCACATTAAATGGATTTTTTGTTTCCAACCTAGCTGTCCATTAAAGTGTTTGAAATATTGATTTACATCGGGGATGTTGATGAACATGGCAATTGGTTCTTCCTTGTAATAAGCAAAACAAATAACCCTTTCGTCCATCACTGGTTTTAGGGTTTTAAAAAGTTTCATGATTTGCTCATGTGTTATGGCTTTTGCTTCGCCGTGTTGTGCCCAAGCTGAATTATAAATATGCACAAAATCATTTGCATATTTATCTAAATTATTTTTATCTAAATGCTGTACAGAATAATCTTTTTTGGCTTGAAATTTTTCATAGCGTTCTTTGAATCTTTCAGGTAAACCAGTAGAAAGTGAAATATGGTAATAATATTGGTTGTAGAAATTTTCGAAGCCATAATTAGTAAATAATTTTTCGTAGTAGGCAGGGTTAAAAGACATGCCATACATCGGTTCTTTGTCAAAGCCTTCAACCATTAATCCCCACCATTTGTCTCTATCTCCAAAGTTAACGGGTCCATCCATCGCTTCCATGCCTTCTGACTTTAGCCATTCTTTTGCTGTATCAAATAATAAATTAGCAACTGCTTGGTCGTTGATTGAATCAAAATAACCTACACAGCCTGTTGCAAAATCAGTGCCTTTGTTTTTGTATTTAGAATAATGAAAGGCGGCGATACGTCCAATTGTATTTCCTGCATCGTCTTGTACAATCCATCTCTTTGCTGCACCGTCTTTGAATAATTTATTTTTTTCTGGATCAAATGTAGCCAGCACCTCATTGTCTAGTGGTCGAATATAATTAGGGTTGTCTTTGTTTATAGTTGCATTAATGACAACAAAAGCTTTATCTAATTCTGGCGTATTGACTTGAAGGATTTTCATGCCTGCAAATTAGAAATTTTTTAAGACACTTAGGGCAAAAATACCTGCGGTCTCTGTTCTCAGTCGGGTAGGGCCAAGCTGAATTGGTTCAAATTGATTGTTCAATGCGCCCTCAATTTCTTTGGGTGAAAAGTCACCCTCAGGACCAATTAGTAATAATAAATTATTGGAAGGAACGATTGCTTTGATAGATGTTTTATCTGCAGGTTCGCAATGCGCAATTAGTTTCTGTGTCGCTTTCGCTTCTTGAATAAAGCGATCAAATGGGGTAGGCTCCATTAATACTGGCAGCCATGTTTGTTGACTTTGAATCATTGCCGACTGAATAATCTGTTGCATTCGATCCGTCTTAAAACGTTCATGTATGGTTCTATCACAAATTAGCGGTGTTATTTTTGTCACACCCATTTCGGTTGCTTTTTCAAAAAGCCATTCTAACCTTACTGCGTTTTTTAATAGTGAAATACCTAAATGTAATTGCTGAGTTGGAGCAGGAGCTTGTATAAATTCGGTGATATGAACAATTGCATTTTTTTTATGAGCCACTTGAATAGCTGCATGAAATAATCCACCTTGTCCATTGGTGATATCAATCAAATCGCCTGCTTCCATTCTTAAAACTTGAATGCAATGCTTACTCGAAGTTTCACTCAATGTGAACTGAGTCATGCCAGCAGCTATTTGAGGTTCGTAGAAAAATGGAACGGACATAAAATCTATTTAGAATGGTTGTTCGTCATTAATACCATCATCAAATTCACCACCATTCATTTTACTTCCTTGTATAAAGAATCTTCCGCCGTCTTGCGCATCGTTGCCTCCTAGATTTTGTGTAAGCGGCTTGTAGTTGCTACCTAATCCTGGTATGCCAGCGTCACCATCCCATTCTTCAAATTTTTGAACATCTAATCTAGCTCTCAACTTCACTAAATCCAAAGAACCATTTCTGTGTTTTGCAATTCTAATATGTGTTTCACCCATGGTACTTTCCCCCATTTCGTTACTCATTACTTCATAGTACTCTGGTCTGTAAATGAACATAACCATATCCGCATCTTGCTCAATCGCACCCGATTCACGTAAGTCACTCAACTGAGGCATCTTACTTTCTTTTCTGGTTTCCACCGCACGACTTAACTGAGAAAGTGCAATGATTGGCACATTCAATTCTTTTGCCAATGCTTTTAAACTTCGAGAGATATTACTAATCTCTTGCTCTCTGTTTGAATTTCTATCACCCGATCCGCTCATTAATTGTAAGTAGTCAATGATGATAATTTTAACATCATGCTTATTGACCAATCTTCTTGCTTTCGCTCTAAATTCAAAAATATTTAAAGCGGCTGTGTCATCAATATAAATGGGTGCGGATTCTAATTTATTTATACCCTTGGTATGGAGTTGTTGGTATTCGTAATCTTCTAGTTTACCTCTAGAGATTTTTTCCATTTTAATTTCACTCTCCGCACTTAAAATACGTTGCACTAATTGCGATGCACTCATCTCCAGGCTAAAGAATCCAACACCTTGTGGCTTAGTAGGGTGCAAGGCTGCGTTACGCGCAAGGTTCAATGCAAATGCGGTTTTACCTACAGAAGGACGTGCTGCTAAGATGATTAAATCTGTTGGCTGCCATCCAAAAGTGATTCTGTCCAATGAAGCGAATCCACTTGGCACACCAGAGATCTCATCTTTCTTAGTTCTTAATTCGTCGATACGTGTGATGGATTCTGCTAATGCATTTCCAATGTCCACAAAGTTTTTCTTTAGGTAATTGTTGGTGATGTTAAACATTTTTGTTTCACTCTCATCCAACAAATCAAATACATCGGTACTATCTTCATAAGAATTAGTTATGATCTCGCCACTAATTCTGATTAATTCTCTTTGGATAAATTTCTGTAAAACAATTTTCGAGTGTGCGTCAATGTTTGCGGTAGAAACAACGACATTGGTCAATTTTGAAATATAGTATGCGCCACCCACTTGGTCTAAATACTCACGCATTTTTAATTCTTCTACAACCGTCAACATGTCAATAGGCATGTTCTTTTGTTGTAAGCTTTGCATTGACTGAAAAATCATTTGATGCGCCTCAACGTAAAAACACTCAGGTTTTAAAATTTCTGACACTGTATCAAATGCACTTTTCTCTAATAATATACCTCCAAGGATTGCTTCTTCCAGTTCTCTTGCTTGTGGTGGAATTTTTCCATACATCATGGCGCTCACATCCACAGAGCTTGTTTTTTTCCTCGTAGTTGATCTTGTATTTAGGTTGGAGAGTGCCATATTATTGTTGCTTTTCTTACTGCGAAAATCCTTTCAAAATTCGGCATCCCGAAATTTAATTATCCAATTGGCTTATCCACAAGCGGTTTGAATAGGATTTGCACATCAAAAATAGAGTTATTCACGGGTTATGCAGGGAGATTTAAACATAAAATTGTACTTTTGAACCATACCTTAAAGTAGCATCATGACCATTAGTTATCGCTGGTTATCTGAATATTTACCAGCACCCATTCCCAAAGAAGAATTATCTACTATTTTGACCTCAATTGGACTAGAAGTAGAGTCCATGGAATTATACGAAAATTTCAAAGGTGGCCTGCAAGGATTGGTTGTAGGAGAAGTACTCGAAACTGCGCAACATCCTAATGCCGATAAATTAAAATTGACCAAAGTAGCTGTTGGTGGGGACCGCCCTTTGAATATTGTTTGTGGCGCCTCTAATGTGGCAGTAGGTCAAAAAGTGGTGGTGGCTCAGGTAGGAACGACAATTTATCCTAAAAACGGTAGTCCAATTACAATGAAGTTGGCTAAAATTAGAGGAGAAGAAAGTGAGGGGATGATTTGTGCAGAAGATGAAATTGGTTTAAGTGAGGACCATGCAGGTATTATGGTATTAGACCCTGCGATTCCTGTTGGGAAACCAGTAGCTGAATTATTTGATTACTACCAAGATTGGATTTATGAGATAGGTTTGACACCAAATAGGATGGATGCAATGAGTCATTTTGGTGTGGCGAAAGACGTTTGTGCTTATTTGACTTACCATGCAGATAAGGCAATACCAATTAGTCCATTTACAAAGAAGCCAACATTGGATGCTGCCTTAGCGCCATTTAATGTTGTTATAGAAAATACCGAAGCATGTGCTAGGTATAGCGGTCTTTTAATAGAGGATGTGAAAGTAGGTCCTTCTCCAGTTTGGTTAAAGAATAAATTACAAGCCATTGGGGTACGTTCTATCAATAACATTGTAGATATTACCAATTATATTTTACACGAAACGGGTCAGCCGTTGCACGCTTTTGATGCTGCAAAAATTCAAGGTCAAAAAGTGGTTGTAAAAAAATGTCCACAAGATACTTTGTTCATTACATTAGACGAAAAAGAAAGAAAATTAACAGCACAAGATTTAATGATATGTGATACCGAAAAGCCAATGTGTATTGCAGGGGTTTTTGGTGGTTTGAATAGCGGTGTGAAAGAAACTACTACCTCAATATTTTTAGAAAGTGCCTGGTTTGAAAATGTTCATATTCGTAAAACATCTGTACATCATGGCTTAAGAACAGATGCTGCAACTCGTTTCGAAAAAGGAGTAGATATTGCAAGTACTGTAAATGTATTAGAGAAAGCTGCGGCAATGATTCAAGAAATTGCAGGAGGTAAATGCAGCAATGTAGTTGACGTATATCCTAACCCTGCAGAAAAAGTAAAAGTAGCGATGACTTTTGCTTACTTAAAAAAATTAAGTGGGAAGCAATATGCTGCAGATAAGGCAGTTGCTATCTTATCAAGTTTAGGATTTGATATCTTGCATCAAGATGCGGAGGGCATTCAAGTTGCTGTGCCTTATAATAAGCCTGATATAAGCATCGCGGCAGATTTAGTGGAAGAAATTTTACGCATAGATGGATTAGACAATATTGAAATCCCAACTTCAATTACCATTAGCCCCTCTATCGATTTACTGGAAGCGAAGGAGCAGTTTAAAAATAAAATTGCCAATTATCTAGTCGGAAGAGGATTTACAGAAATCCTTACGAATTCAATTACAAATAGTAAGTATTTTTCTGAAGCTCAGTTGGAAACAACTGTTAAAATGTTGAATAGTTTGAGTGCAGATCTTGATGTGATGCGCCCAACAATGTTAGAGACAGGATTAGAAACGATTGCTTATAATAACAATAGAAAAAACTATTCCATTTCTTTCTTTGAAATGGGGAAAGTGTATGCTAAAACTGCTGCTGGGAAATACCAAGAGCAAGAAGTGTTAGCCGTTTATCTTGCTGGAAAACAAACCCAAGATAACTGGAGAACAAAATCAACTACACAGGATTTCTTTGTACTTAAAGGACTTGCATTGGCTTTGTGTGAATTATTGGGATTGAAAAAAATCAATTGGAATCCAATTGGGAATGGTCAATTCGAAGTGATTGCAGGCAAAACAGTTTTAGGTACAATTGAACAAGTAGGGTCAAAAAAATTAGCGCAGTTTGACATTAAACAGCCGGTCGTTTATTTAAATTTTGACTTAGCTACTTTGTTAAAAGCATATCAATCAGGCACGGTAAAATACCAGGAGGTTTCTAAATTCCCTTCGGTTGAACGTGACTTGGCATTGGTGATTGACAAGGGGGTGCAATATGCAGCGATTGAACAAACCATTAAATCTGTTCAATTGGATTCATTAAAAGAAACCCGAGTATTCGATATTTTTGAAAGTGACAAACTGGGTGTTAATAAAAAATCCGTTGCAATAAATTTTGTGTTCAATGCGGCTTCTACCACATTAACCGATACGGAAATTGATGGCATGATGAAAAAATTAATCACTGCCTTCGAAAAAAATATTCAAGCAGAAATAAGAAAATAATTAACTTTCAAGTAATAAACAAAGCGCCATGTCTGATTTACAGACTTCTTTATTAGGCCTACAAGAGAAACTGCAATTACTGCTAAAGCGTCAGCATGCCTTGGAGAAAGAGAATATTCAATTAAAGGGTACTTTGGCAACTCAACAAGCTGCTTTAGAAAAGCTTGAAAATGACCTAAAAAAAGAACAAGCTGCTTTAATTACTGCTCAAATGCGTCCTTCTGAGCAAATGGATCCGGCAGAAAAAGCTGCTTTGAATAAAAAAATTGACCATTATATCAAAGAAATCGATACTTGTATTCAAAACTTGAATCCTTAGCCATGTCAGAAAACCTTGTCGATAACCCAGAAAACTTGATTCCTGTCAACATTTTGATTGCAGACAGGAATTATAGGGTCAAAATTAGCCCCAAGGACGAGGAGGCTGTTCGTAAAACCGCCGCTTTGATCAACCAAAAGATGGTGGAGTACAAGACAATGTATGCAGGAAGTGACACCCAGGATTATATTTCAATGGTCCTTCTTTGGTTCACCACCCAACAGCAGGACAATGGCCAAAACCTATACGAAATAGAGTCCATTCAGGCTCAAATTGATGGCATGTCCGCATCCATTGATAAAGTGCTCGTAAATACCAACTTATAACACATTATTGGCCGTTTTCGGTCTAATCTTTACATTAATTGTTTATCTTCGTTGCCGAACCTTAGTGGAGAAGTAGGGTGATTTTTTTAAACACAACAAGATTAAACAATGGACCAAACCATATTATTATTGATCATCGGAGTAGGCGCTGGAATAGGCGGATTACTCGTAGGGCGTTTTGCTTTCGCCAAGAACACGAAAAAGCAAATAGAAGATGCAGAAAATCAAGCCGCTAGCATTTTAAAAGAAGCAGAATTAAGAGCTGAAACCATTAAAAAAGAAAAGCAATTAGAAGCGAAAGAGCGTTTTGTTCAACTGAAGGCAGACCACGATCGTGAATTGTTAGAGAAAAACAAAAAAATTGGGGAGGCGGAAAACAGAATTAAGCAACACGAATTAACGATTAATCAAAAGTCGGTTGTTTTAGAAAAGCAAATCAAAGACAACGAAGCGATAAAAGAAAAATTAAATCGTGAAATCGATTTAGTGAATATCAAACGTGGTGAATTAGAAAAACACCAAGAGGAGCATATCCGTCGTCTTGAAAAAATTGCAAATTTAACTGCAGAAGATGCAAAGCAACAATTGATTGAAAGTTTAAAGAACGAAGCACAATCACAAGCTTTGGCATTACAACAAGACATCATTGAAGAAGCGAAGCAAAAGGCAAATAAAGAAGCTAGAAAAATTATTATTCAATCTATCCAAAGAACAGCTGCAGAAGTAGCGATCGAAAATACAGTCACTGTATTCAATTTGGAATCAGATGAAATGAAAGGTCAGATCATTGGTAGAGAAGGTCGTAACATTCGTGCGATCGAAGCTGCTACTGGTGTAGACTTGATTGTAGATGATACACCTGAAGCAATTCTACTTTCTTCATTCGATCCATTAAGAAGAGAGATTGCTCGTTTAAGTTTACAAAGATTGGTTGCTGATGGTCGTATCCACCCAGCTCGTATCGAGGAAGTGGTAGAGAAAACCCGTCGTCAATTAGAAGAACAAATCGCTGAAATTGGAGAGCGTACTGTGATTGAATTAGGTATTCATGGTTTACATAAAGAGTTGATTCGTATCATTGGTAAAATGCGTTTCCGTTCTTCTTATGGACAGAACTTATTAATGCACTCTCGTGAAACTGCGAACTTATGTGGTATCATGGCGGCTGAATTAGGTTTAAACCCTAAATTGGCTAAGCGTGCAGGTTTATTACACGATATTGGTAAAGTACCTGACGAGGAAACTGAATTAAGCCACGCATTATTAGGTGCTAAATTGGCTGAAAAATACGGTGAAAACCCAGCGGTAGTAAATGCCATTGGAGCCCACCACGATGAAATGGAAATGCAATATGTGATTTCTCCTATCATCCAAGCTTGTGACGCCATCAGTGGTGCAAGACCAGGTGCTAGACGTGAGATCATGCAACAATATATTCAACGTATCAAGGATTTGGAGAACTTAGCACTTGGTTATCAAGGTGTTGAGAAGGCTTACGCCATCCAAGCTGGTCGTGAATTAAGGGTTATCGTAGAAGCAGAAAAGGTGACAGACCAGTCATCTGATCAGTTAAGCTTTGAAATAGCTCAAAAAATACAGACAGAAATGACCTATCCTGGTCAAATCAAAGTAACGGTGATCCGTGAAAAGAGAGCTGTAAACATCGCTAGATAGGTTAAAAAAGCCCTGAAAAGCACTGATTTTAATATTTGGGTCAAATAATTTGGAGAATAGCATGGGTAACCCTACCTTTGCCCTCCGCAAAAAAACATGAATTATGAGCGTAGCAGTAAACTTCGTACACGAGCAATTAACAGCAAAGAAAGAATATCCAGCATTTAAGGCTGGTGATAATATTACCGTAAACTACAAGATTGTAGAGGGTGGTAAAGAGCGTATCCAAAGTTTCCGTGGGGATGTAATCAAAACCCAAGGAACTGGAGCAACAGCTACTTTTACTGTTCGTAAAATCTCTGATGGTGTAGGTGTGGAGCGTTTGTTCCCTTTCTTATCTCCAAACATTGATGGTATCGTTTTAAACAAATCTGGTAAAGTACGTCGTGCTAAATTGTACTACTTACGTGACAGAAGCGGTAAAAGCGCTCGTATTAAAGAAAAAAGATTCTAAGCCTAAGTGCTTAAATTATATAAAGGTCCTCTTTTCGAGGACCTTTTTTTGTGCTAATTACATTACCTTTACTATTCTAAACGATATATTATGGGCAACTTAGGATTTCAAGAATTATTAATTATTGGCGTAGTTATTTTAGTAATGTTTGGCGGAAGAAAAATTCCTGAATTCATGCGTGGATTAGGTAAAGGAATTCGTGAATTCAACGATGCTAAAAATAACGTGAAAAAAGAATTAGAAGAAGGCATTAAAGAGAAAGACGAGAAAGCTTCTTAATTCCAAATGTTCTCTTATTCAGACATTCAAACTTACCATGGTCAATTAAAGACCGGAGAAGCAACCTGTGTGCAGGCTGTTCAATTTTATTTAGAACAAATAAAAAATCAAAAAGATCTAAATGCATTTTTAGAAGTTTTTGAAACCGATGCTTTGTCGCGTGCACATGAACTAGACGAAGCACGTCTTGCAGGAAATGCAATGGGTCCTTTGCATGGTGTAGTGGTGGGAATTAAAGATGTTATTTCTTATAAAGGGCATACACTTACCGCAGCCTCTAAAATACTAGAAAATTATAAAGCTGTTTATTCTGCTACTGCTATCGAAAATTTACTTGCAGCAGGCGCGATCATTATTGGTCGTCAAAACTGTGATGAGTTTGCAATGGGTAGTAGTAACGAAAACTCTGCATTTGGTCCAGTGAAAAATGCAGCCGATAAAGCACTTGTTCCAGGTGGTTCTTCTGGTGGTTCTGCCGTTGCTATACAAGCCGGATTATGTATGGTGAGTTTAGGATCCGATACCGGTGGATCGGTGCGTCAACCTGCAGACTTTTGTGGTGTGATTGGATTGAAGCCAAGTTATGGCAGGATTTCAAGGTATGGACTAATTGCCTATGCATCCTCCTTTGATCAAATAGGCATTTTTAGTAAAACAGTGCTAGACGCTGCCCTGGTTTTAGAAGTGATTGCGGGAGCAGATGATTTTGATAGTACGGTATCTTCTGAAAAAGTCCCTGCATATAGTCAATCTTTAAGTTTAAATGAGGGTACAAAAAAGATTGCCTACTTCAAAGAAACTTTAACGCATCCAGGCTTAGATCCCGAGATAAAAAATCAAATCGAAAATAAAATTGCTCAATTACGCGAAGCGGGACATACAGTAGAATCTGTTGAATTTGATTTATTGAATTTTATTGTACCTACTTATTATGTTTTAACGACTGCAGAGGCTTCTAGTAATTTGTCAAGATTTGATGGCATCCGATTTGGACATAGAACTAAAGAAAAGGTAGACGATCTTGCAGATGTGTATAAATTATCTAGGACAGAGGGTTTTGGTGAAGAAGTTCAACGTAGAATATTATTAGGCACTTTCGTTTTAAGTGCAGGATATTTCGATGCTTATTTTACCAAGGCACAACAAGTCCGTCAAAAATTAGTCGACTTTACGAGCCAGGTTTTTGAACAATATGATTTTATCATTTCTCCAACTGTACCAACAACCGCGTTTAAATTAGGAACAAAACATCATTCAGCAACAGAAGTATTCTTGGCCGATATTTTTACCGTCTATGCTAATCTAGTTGGGATACCTGGCATCTCATTGCCTTTGTTTACACATTCCAATGGCATGCCTTTTGGATTGCAAATTATGAGTGCCCCTTTTAAAGAGTCAATCTTACTTAATTTCTCTAATTCCTTAATGGAAGCATAATACCTTTCATATGAGAATATACATTTCTATTTTTTGTTTCTTTTCTTGTCTTAGTGGTTTAATTGCTCAAGACAGTCTTACTATGAATAGAATTGGATTTAGTAGTTTGTTTACGGTACAAGCTGTTCCAAATAATGACAAGTCGTTTGTGATAGAGATGCATCCTAAAGCGATTAGTTTTGTTCAATCTTATATGGAAAAAGAAGGACCAGGTTTAAGAAAAATGAAAACTTGGGCTAAGCCTTATTTTAATTTGTACGATCAAATATTAATTGCGAATGGCATTCCTGTAGAGTTAAAATATTTGAGTGTCATAGAAAGTCATTTAAGTTCGCAGGTTGTTTCTTGGGCAGGCGCTGCAGGCCCATGGCAAATCATGCCGGCAGAAGCAACTCGCTTGGGGTTGAAATTATTACCCAATGATGAAAGAATGGATTATCAAAAAAGTACACAAGCAGCTGCAACTATTTTAAGAGAATTGTACCAACAATTTGGAGATTGGTTATTAGTCGTAGCAGCCTATAATGGAGGAGCAGGTAGACTGAGCAAAGCGATTGAAAAAAAGAAAACAAAAGATTTCTGGGCTTTGCAATACGAGCTTCCTTTAGAGACTAGAAATCATGTAAAGAAATTCATAGCAACGCATGCTATTTTCGAAGGAGTGGTTATAAAAGAGGAGTATAGTCCAAATAGTGTACCTCAAAATAAATCAACTCAAATAGGTATGGAGGCTTTGCTTATCTCAGGTAGGTTTAATGCAAAAACAATCGCAAGCTTCTTAAAAATGCCCCTTGCTTATTTAAAGGAGTTGAATCCAAACATGGATAAGCAATTGGCATCAGGGAAAACATACAATTTAGTGCTGCCTACGAAAGAGGCTAAAATATTTGAGGCCCATAAAAATCAAATTTTACAGGCCTCAATACAATCTTTATATCAGGATAATGATTAAACCATTTTAGAAATCATCATCGAACTCATCTTTGTCGTCAAACAAATCATCGTCCTCTAAGTTTAAGTCTTCTTCTAATCCGAAATCATCGTCTTCGCCTTTTTTAGCTTTACCAGCTTTCTTTGTTGTTTTTGGTAAATCAAATTCAGCGAAATCTGGGTCCCAGCTGTCATCCTCATCTTCTGTTTTACCCCAATCATCGTTGTCGTCCTCTTCTTCCTCTATATCATCGTCCTCGTCATCCACTTTTTTCTTAGTTGGTGTCTTGCTTGATTTTTCAGCTTTTACTACGCCATTTTTTGGTGTCGCTGTCTTTTTCTCTTTTGTAGATTTTACTGCCATAACTCAATCAAAATATTTATGTAAATTTCAAATGAAAATTTTATTTAGCAAAAATAATGTGACTTTTTTTATTGCTTTTTTTTGATTATAAATGAACGATTTGATCTCTGCCAGGGCCGTTAGAAACATATTTTACTGGCACACCCAAATATTCATTAATAAATTCGATATATGTTTTCATGGTAGCAGGTAATTCTGCGTCTTTCTTCATTTGTGTAGTATCTACCTCCCAACCTGCCATTTTCTTCCAAACAGGGGTAACAGGTGTGCCAACTAATTGGAATGGAACATAGTCTATTTGTTTGCCTTCCATCTCATAAGCAATTCCTAATTCTAATTCTTTGAAAGAATCTAGAATATCTGCTTTGGTCATGATGATCTGGGTTACGCCATTAATCATACATGTGTATTTTAAGGCCACTAAATCTATCCAGCCACATCTGCGAGGACGACCTGTAGTAGCGCCGAATTCACTACCAATTTTTCTTAATTCTTCTCCTTTTTCATCGTGCAATTCAGTAGGGAAGGGGCCGCTACCAACACGCGTACAATAGGCTTTAGAAATGCCAAATACTTCTCCAATTTGTTTAGGTGAAACACCTAGTCCTGTGCAAACACCTGCAGAAATCGTATTACTAGAAGTAACAAATGGGAAGGTTCCAAAGTCAATGTCTAGCATAGAGCCTTGTGCACCCTCGGCCAATACTTTTTTACCCTTGTTAATTTGGTCGTTAATAAAATATTCGCAGTTAATGATATTCATTGTTTTCAAAAACTCAATCGCTTCAAAAAACTCTGATTCCATCTCAGAAATATCTTCGTTGAAATTATAACTATCCAAAATCTTCTGATGCTTCATTCTTAAAGCAATGTATTTGCTGATGAACTTCTTGTCTAATAAATCACCAACTCTTAATGCATTTCTACCTGTCTTATCCATATAAGCCGGTCCAATACCTTTTAAGGTAGATCCAATTTTAGCCTCCCCTTTAGACAATTCAGATGCTTTGTCTAAAGCTCTATGGCTTGGGATAATAATATTCGTACGCTCGGAGATAAATAAATTCTTTTTGACATCAATACCCATGCTAGCAACTGCGTCACATTCTTTTTTCAAAGTTACCGGATCTAACACAACACCATTTCCAATGATATTGATTTTATCTTGATGAAAAATACCAGATGGTATTTGATGCAAGACCATTTTAGTACCATTTACATATAAGGTGTGACCAGCATTTGGGCCACCTTGGAAACGTGCAATTACATCGTATTTTGGTGCGAAATAATCCACGATTTTACCTTTGCCTTCGTCACCCCATTGAAGTCCTAAAATTACGTCTACCATAAGTTTGAATTTGAGTGACAAAAATAAGTCTAGAAAATTTGATTACCTATTTAACCTGAAAATAATAGGAAATGTTTTCACACATATTTTTCCCAAGATGTTGATTACTTGATTTTAGACCGCCTCTGTATCAAAACGAGTCACTTTTTGTATGCCATTCAGTGCTTGTATACGGGCTACTAATTCTTCTAGTTCGTCCTTGTCGTGCACAAAAACCTTGATGGTACCTTCAAACATGCCATCTTTTGATTCGATTGTTAAAGCAGCTATGTTGATTTTCAGATCTCCACTAATAATGGTAGTAATTTTATTAACTACACCCACATCATCTAGTCCAATAATACTAAGGCCTGTAAGGAAGGAAATTTCTTTATTTTTAGCCCATTTAGTTTTAACAACTCGGTGTCCATAATTGGCTAATAATTGTGTTGCATTAGGGCAACTCGTTCTATGAATGATTAGCCCTTTTCCTGTACTCACAAATCCAAATACATCGTCCCCAGGAATAGGATTGCAACATTTTGCAAGGTTATATTTAATCTTGTCGCTGGATTCTCCAAAAATGATTAATTCAGAATCGCCTTTTTTTGGTAAAGGTTTGTACGTAGGTACTTCTGCATTTGGATCGACTGGCGCTACAATTGGTTTTGGTGCTTCAATTTTATCTCCAAGGACTTGAAAGGTTTTAAGCTCCTTTAAATCGATAGACTTAGTAGCAATTTTATACAATAAGTCCAGTTGACTTGTTAGTTTATAAAAGTGGACCAATTGATCTAAATTGTAAGGATTATATGCGGCACCGATTCCCTCTAATTTTCTTTGAGCAGTATATTTTCCTTCTTCTGAAATGATTTTCTTTTCCTCTCTCAAAGCATCTTTAATGCTATTTTTTGCTTTAGCGGTCACCACATTATTCAGCCAGTCTTCTGTGGGTTTTTGTTTATTGCTTGTGATAATTTCTATCTGATCTCCGCTTCTTAATTTATGGCTAATTGGCACTAATTTATGATTCACTTTTGCGCCAATACACTTAGAACCTATAGCAGTATGAATATAAAATGCAAAATCAAGTGCAGAACTATTCACCGGCAACATCTTTACTTCGCCTTTAGGCGTATAGACATAAATTTCTTCTGCTAAAAAAGAAGTTTTAAAGTCTTGTAAAAAATCTATACTTTCTTCCTCTTGGTTGCCTAAGGCTTCTCTAATTTGTACGAACCATTTATCAAAACGATCCTCGCTTTGTGTGCCTTCTTTGTATTTAAAATGCGCAGCCAGACCTTTTTCCGCAATCTCATTCATTCTTTTGCTTCGAATTTGCACTTCCACCCATTTTCCTTGTGGCCCCATCACTGTTGTATGCAAAGCTTCATATCCATTGCTCTTTGGATTGCTCAACCAATCCCTTAGTCTTTCTGGAGAGGGCAGGTATTCGTCTGTCACCATTGAGTATACTTTCCAGCATTCTTCTTTTTCTTTTTCAAGTGGTGCGTCAAGAATAATCCTGATGGCAAAAAGATCGTACACTTCTTCAAAACTTACACCTTTCTTTTTGATTTTATTCCAAATTGAATGAATGCTTTTTGGTCTGCCAAATATTTCAAATTGTAAGCCTGTGTTACTTAATTTTTCTTTTAATGGTCTAACAAATTCATTTATATACCTGGTTCGTTCTCTCTTTGTCTCTGATAACTTCTTTGCAATTTCTTTGTACTTATCCGGCTCCAAATATTTCATGGAAAGATCTTCCAATTCTGTTTTGATATTGTACAACCCCATACGATGAGCCAATGGCGCATATACCCAGATTGTCTCAGAGGCAATTTTTAATTGCTTCTCTTGCTTCATGGAATCCATCGTACGCATATTGTGCAACCTGTCTGCAAGTTTGATCAAGATCACTCTTGGGTCATCTGTTAAAGTGAGTAAGATCTTTTTGAAATTCTCTGCTTGCTGACTACTATTGGTGTCCATCACCGTAGAGATTTTTGTTAACCCGTCAACAATTTTAGCAATCTCGTTACCAAATTCTCTTTTAATATCGTCTAATGTAATATCGGTGTCTTCGACTGTATCATGAAGTAATGCGCAAATGGTACTTCGAACACCTAATCCAATTTCATCAGAAGCTATCATCGCCACTGCGATAGGATGTAGAATATAGGGCTCGCCACTTTTACGACGCATTGTTTTATGAGCGTCTGCTGCCATTTCAAAGGCAGTTCTTAGTAATTCTCTATCGCCTTTTTTAAGTTTTGTTCTTAGGGTTCTGAGCAGGGCACGGTAATGTCGAACAATCTCTTTTTTCTCTTGTTCGTCGTTCAAGTTGTAGGGTGTCACAACTGTATTCACTAATTCGCGCTCTGTACTTTCCATGCTTTTACGAAAATACGTAAAAGCGGTGTAACTTTGATCCGCTATGTCAACTACCCAGCCTAAACCCATATTTAAATCTTCTATTTTAAGGAGGGTGTTTTCATTTGTTGGGCCCTATCGATTAATTTTTTGGATCAATGTATTTTTAGGGATTTTCTTAGCATTCGCAACCCCGGTTCGACCTTATTTAATTCAAGCAACGGTTAACCTAGCTATTGGGAAATCGGTTCCACTTCCAGAATGGGTGCATTATGTTTTACCAACGGATGCTTTTAATTCTGTTATTCAGCTTATTTTGGCCATATCACTTTTTCAGGTTGCTTTTATAATTATTGAAACCTTATTTCGTTTTTGTTTCACATATGGTATGGCTTGGTTAGGGCAGCAAGTGATCAGAGATTTAAGGAATAAGGTTTATCAAAAAATAATGTTCTGGGAAATGCGTCAATTTGATAAAACGCCAATTGGCACATTAACAACTAGGACAATCAATGATATAGAAAGTATCAACGATATTTTTTCAGATGGATTAATTCCAATTATTGCAGACTTTTTAACCATTGTAGTTACCTTGACTACGATGTTTTTTATTAATTGGAAATTGACATTGATTTGTCTAATTCCATTTCCTATCATGCTTATCGCTACTTATTTTTTTAAAGAAAGTGTAAACAAAAGTTTTGTGCAAGTTCGAAATGCAGTTGCTGCGCTGAATGCTTTTGTTCAAGAACATATTTCTGGAATGCAAGTTGTTCAAGCATTTGCTGCAGAAGAAAAAGAGATGAAGAAATTTGACACCATTAATGAGAAGCATAAGAAAGCAAATATCAATGCCATTTTTGCTTATTCAGTTTTCTTTCCTGTGGTAGAAGTTGTTTTAGCTTTAAGTATTGGATTGATCGTTTGGTGGGTAGCAGACCAAACTTTGGATGCGGGATTGTTAGTTGCTTTCATATTATTTCTGAATCAAATTTTTAGACCGCTAAGAATGATTGCAGATAAATTCAATGTGCTACAAATGGGGATGGTGGCCGCTGAGCGAGTATTCAAGATTTTAGACAATGAAGATATTACGACCGATCAAGGGCAATATAATCCAGCTAAAATTGTCGGAGCTATAGAGTTTAAAGATGTACAGTTTGCATACGATGCCCCCAATTGGATTTTAAATCAACTCAACTTTAAAGTAGAAGCTGGTGAAACTGTGGCATTGGTTGGACCAACTGGAAGTGGAAAGTCTTCCATCATCAGTATTTTGAATCGACTATATCCCTATCAAGCAGGACAAATATTATTAGATGGAGTAGCAATCGAGGAATATTCTTTGGACAGGCTAAGAGGATCTATTGGAGTGGTCTTGCAAGATGTATTTTTATTTTCCGGTTCTGTTTACGACAATATCACCCTTCGCAATCCAGCAATTCTTCCAGCACAAGTGGAGGAAGCGGCAAAAATGATTGGCATGCACGACTTTATCATGCAGTTGCCTGGTGGTTACCAATATCAGGTGATGGAAAGGGGCGCGACACTTAGTTTAGGCCAAAGACAATTACTAAGTTTTATTCGTGCATTGTTATACAATCCAAGCATTTTGATATTAGATGAAGCAACTTCTTCTATTGATACAGAGAGTGAGCAGTTGATAGAAAAAGCAATTGAAACCCTTATTCAAGGTAGAACTTCAATTGTTATTGCCCACCGTTTATCTACCATTCGGAAGGCCGATCAGATCCTAGTTTTAGAGCAGGGTAAAATCATTGAAAAAGGCACACACCAGTCCTTGATGGAGCAGGGAGGATTTTATAAAGCCTTGAATGAAATGCAATTAGACCCTAAAAAAGGGGTGTAATTTTACAATCAATTGAATTTCAATAGATTGTAACTTTCTAAAACATTTGAATTAAGCCTATATTTCTGTTAAATATTCTAATATTTCAGCAGGTTTATTCCTATCTTTGCCGCAAATTTTGAGATCCCTATGGCATCTAGACGTATTAAATCTTTACTGGTATTGTGTTTGAGCTTATTTACATTGGCTTTTGCTAGTGCTTCATTTGCGAACGAAAAAGTAGCGCATGCAGACAATCATGCAGTTGCTCAGGATTCATTACATACAACCGTGGATTCGAATTTAGCTACTGCAACACATGCTACTACTGGACATGAAGAAAAAGAATTCAATGTTACAGAGACCATTTTAGAACACATCAAGGATGATCATAGCTGGCATTTATGGGGTCATACTTCAATTCACTTACCTGTTATTTTATACACACCAAAAGGTATTGAAGTTTTTTCTTCTGCTAAATTCATGGACGAACACCATGAACCAATTGTATACAAAGGCAATTTTGATTATAAAATCATAGAAGGCAAAGTAAAAGTAGTAGATGCAACGGGTGCAATTGACGAAGCGGCAACTAAAACTTTATGGGATTTTTCCATTACTAAGAACGTAGCTTCTTTGTTGGTT
Organism: uncultured Sediminibacterium sp.; assembly: GCA_964579885.1. GTDB lineage: Bacteria > Bacteroidota > Bacteroidia > Chitinophagales > Chitinophagaceae > Sediminibacterium. The sequence goes on along the minus strand of CAZOHD010000001.1, from coordinate 192,661 downwards.
TCTGTATTCATTATTTTATTGGTTATTTTGACAGCAGCATCTGCCTATAAGAAAACAGGTGTTACATCTGCACCAAAAGGCGTTCAGTCATTGATGGAACCAATTGTTTTGTTTGTAAGAGATGAATTAGCGATACCAAATATTGGCAAAAAGAAATACGCGAAATTCATGCCTTTCTTATTGACTGTATTTTTCTTAATCTTGGTCAATAACTTCTTAGGATTGATTCCTTTCTTCCCAGGAGGCGCCAATGTAAGCGGCAATATCGCATTCACAATGACTTTAGCAGTTTGCGTATTCATTGTGGTGAATTTAAGTGCAAATAAAAATTATTGGGAACACATTTTCTGGATGCCAGGTATGCACTGGAGCATGAAATTGTTCTTAGCACCAATTGAATTAATTGGTGTGTTTACAAAGCCTATCTCATTAATGATTCGTTTGTTTGCGAACATTACAGCAGGCCACATCTTAGTATTGAGTTTGATTTGTATCATATTTATCTTCAAAACAGTGTATGCTTCTGCAATCGCAGTTCCATTCGCAGTGTTTATTGGCATGATTGAGTTATTGGTTGCATTCTTGCAAGCCTATATCTTCACGATGTTAACTGCGATGTATATTGGAATGGCAAACGAAGAGCATCACCATGATCATAAAGAAGAAGCACATCACTAAAAAATATTTAACTTTTTTTCAATAACAATTAAAACGTAAAAAAATGGTAGGAAGTATTGCTGCAATTGGCGCTGGATTAGCTGCTATCGGTGCTGGATTAGGTATCGGTATGATTGGTAAAGGTGCTGTTGAAGGTATTGCTCGTCAGCCAGAAGCTGCGAACGAAATCCGTTCAAGCATGATTGTTGCTGCTGCATTCGTAGAGGCCGTTGCCTTGTTTGCTGTGGTTGTTGCCCTTTTGGGTAACGGATAATCTGCTGAGGATTTCCTTAAGAAAATAAATAGGCCCAAGCACAGGGCGAAAGGCCTATTTTTTAAATTGAATTATTAATTAAGATAAACGAATAGTATGTTCTTATTAGAAGTAAATCCACTTGTGTTACCAGATATCGGTTTGGTATTTTGGAACACCATTGCATTTGTAGTGCTTTTAGTTGTTTTAGGCAAGTTTGCTTGGAAACCAATGTTAAAAGCAATCGCAGATCGTGAAAACGGAATTGAAGAAGCATTATTACGTGCAGATAAGATGAAAGCAGAAATTGCTGCGATGCAAAATGAAAATGAAGCATTGTTAGCTAAAGCACGTGAGGAAAGAGCTGGATTGTTAAAAGACGCAAAAGAAACTGCTGACAAGATGGTTTCTGAAGCAAAAGATAAAGCGAAGCTTGAATATGAGCGCATTATCAATGATGCTCAATTGGCAATCACTCAACAAAAAAATGCTGCATTAATTGATGTTAAAAATCAAGTAGGCAATTTAGTAGTTGAAGTAGCTGAGAAAGTATTAAGAAAAGAGTTGTCTAATAAAGCAGAACAAGAAAGCTATATTAAACAAATTGCTGAAGGAGTTAAGTTAAATTAAAAAGTAAGAAATGCCCAACGTACGTTTAGCAGGAAGATACGCAAAGAGCTTACTCGACTTAGCCATTGAACAAAATCAATTGGATGCGGTATATGCTGACATGAAATATTTTCAATCAGTTTGTACACAAAGTCATGATTTTGTGAATGTGTTAAGAAGCCCAATTATTAAAGCAGATCAAAAGAATGCCATCATACATGCTGTTATTAAAGATGCAGTAAGTGTATTGTCATTATCTTTTATTGTTTTACTAGTTAAGAAAAGTAGAGAAGGTGCATTGCCGGAAATAGCAACTGCATTCATTGAGCAATACAATGCATTAAATGGAATTCATCAAGTTAGTTTAACTACAGCAGTAGCAATTAGCGAAGATTTAAAGCAGTCTATTGAACAAAAAATTAAAACCGAAACTCAATTTAAAACTGTTGAACTAACAACATATACCAACGAAGATTTGATTGGTGGATTTGTGTTGTCATTCGACAATAACTTAATTGACGCAAGTATAAAAAGAGATTTATTAGATATTAAGAAGCAATTTTTATCTAATGAGTTTGAAGCAAAATTAAAATAACATAACAATCATACATTAAATAAGTATTTATGGTGGACATTAAACCTGATGAAATATCCGCAATTCTTAGACAGCAATTGAGCAACTTCAATGCTTCAGCTGATTTAGAAGAAGTAGGAACTGTATTACAAGTTGGTGATGGTATTGCCCGTGTATATGGTTTGAATGGTGTTAGTAGTGGTGAGTTGGTTGAGTTTGAAAACGGAACCAAAGCTATTGCATTGAACCTTGAGGAAGACAATGTGGGTGTGGTAATGATGGGTGATAGCAAACAAATCAAAGAAGGTGATAAAGTAAAAAGAACCGGTCAAATCGCTTCTATTAAAGTAGGAGATGGTTTAGTAGGTCGTGTTATTAATATGTTGGGTGAACCAATTGATGGTAAAGGTCCAATTAAAGGAGAATTGTATGAAATGCCTTTGGAGCGTAAAGCACCAGGGGTTATCTTTCGTGAGCCCGTTAAAGAACCATTACAAACTGGTATCAAAGCGATTGACGCGATGATTCCTATTGGACGTGGACAACGTGAATTGGTAATTGGTGACCGTCAAACAGGTAAAACAGCAATTTGCGTAGACACGATTATCAATCAAAAAGAATTCTACGATGCTGGTCAACCAGTTTATTGTATTTATGTTGCAATCGGACAAAAAGCATCTACTATCGCTGGTGTTATGAAGACATTAGAAGAGAATGGTGCAATGGCTTATACTACTATCGTAGCTGCTTCTGCTGCGGATCCAGCTCCACAACAATTCTACGCACCATTTGCGGGTGCAGCTGTTGGTGAGTTCTTCCGAGATTGTGGTAAACCAGCATTGATCGTATTTGATGACTTATCAAAACAAGCGGTAGCATACCGTGAGGTATCATTATTATTACGTCGTCCTCCAGGTCGTGAGGCTTATCCAGGTGACGTATTCTACTTACATAGCCGTTTATTAGAGCGTGCTGCGAAAGTAATTGCAAACGATGATATCGCTAAAAACATGAATGACTTACCAGCTTCTATCAAGCATTTGGTAAAAGGTGGTGGTTCATTGACAGCATTACCAATCATTGAAACACAAGCTGGTGACGTTTCTGCTTATATTCCTACGAACGTAATCTCTATTACTGATGGTCAGATCTTCTTGGAAGGTAACTTGTTCAACGCAGGTATCCGTCCAGCTATCAACGTTGGTATCTCAGTAAGTCGTGTAGGTGGTAACGCGCAGATTAAGTCAATGAAGAAAGTATCTGGTACATTGAAATTAGACCAAGCTTTATACCGTGAGTTAGAAGCCTTCTCTAAATTTGGTGGTGACTTAGATCCAGCAACTAAAAACGTAATTGACAAAGGTGCAAGAAATGTAGAAATCTTAAAGCAAGCGCAGTACACTCCGTTCACGGTAGAAAAACAAGTAGCAATTATCTACTTAGGTACACAAGGTTTGTTGAAAGAAGTAGCTGTTAAGAATGTGAAAGATTTTGAAGCACATTTCTTATTAGAGATGACTAATAAATTACCAAATGTATTGGCTGAATTCAAAAAAGGTAATTTACCTGAAGATGGATTAAAGCAAATGTTAGATTTAGCGAATAGCATTATCCCTCAGTACAAATAAGGTAAAACTTAAAGATATAAAACCCCGATTCATTCGGGGTTTTTTTATGAATAGGGGGTTGATTTGCAACAAATAATTCAATTGATTGTTATAGATATATGTCAGTTATTAAAGTACAAGCATTAAGCAAAAACTTCGGCAACTTAAAAGCAGTCGATCAACTTTCTTTTGAAGTAGAAGCTGGACAGGTTTATGGTTTCTTAGGTCAAAATGGCTCAGGCAAAAGCACCACAATCCGTATGTTGCTTTCCTTGATCCATCCTTCAGAAGGACATATCGAAATTTTTGGGCAATCCCTATCCGAGCATCGATCTGCTATTTTAGAGCAAGTGGGTGCTGTCATAGAACGTCCAGACTTATATCCTTATTTAACAGCCAAGGAGCATTTGACATTGTTTGCCAAATTGCGTAAGCAGCCAGTTACAGCTGCAAAAATAGAAGCGACATTGGCGCAGGTTGGATTACTTGCTAGGGCAAATGATAAAGTACAGACCTATTCATTGGGAATGAAACAAAGACTTGGAATTGGCATTGCTTTATTACACGATCCATCTTTAATTATTTTAGATGAACCTACCAATGGATTGGATCCACAGGGGATTGCGGATATTCGTGCATTAATCAAATCGCTCTCAAGAGAGCAGGGTAAAACAGTGTTAGTTTCATCGCATTTGCTTACTGAAATTGAACAAATTGCTACGCATATATTGATAATTCATCAAGGTAAAAAAATGGCCGAAGGAACAACGGAAAGTTTATTAGATCCTAATAAAACGATTGTTCAAATCAAAACTTTGAATGACCATGATGCGAAGCAAAAAATTATGAATTCGAATTACCAGTCTCATTTATTGAATAGGACAGAGGGATTGTACTTAACGATACCTACATTAGACATTCCGGCATTGAATGCGTTTTTAGTTGCATCCAATATTGCTGTACTATCCTTAGAGACAAAAAATTCTTTAGAAGATTATTTCTTACAACTTACTTCAACTTATTAATATGTGGCCAATCATTCAAATTGAATTATTTAAAATCTACAAAAGGCCAAGAACCTATATTGCTTTTGGTGCAATTGCTGCTTTGATATTGGTGATACAAATGGGTTTAAAAATAGACGGGGAAGCCTACGCAGCATTCTTAATGAAGGACATCAACGATACTTTAACGGTAGACGGTAAAGTATTGAATGGCTATTTAATATGCTATATCCTATTACAATTATTGTTGGTACATGTGCCCTTATTGGTCGCTTTGATTGCTGCAGATATGCTTTCTGGCGAGGCCAATTTAGGTACTTTAAGACTCTTGTTTACGACGCCATTTAGTAGGACACAATGGGTTTTAGCAAAATTTATAGCAGCAAGCATTTATACTATTTTGTTGTTAATATGGCTTGCATTTTTAGCCTTGTTTTTGAGCATGTGGATTTTCGGAACGGACGATTTATTTCTTATGAAATCTAATTATGTTGTTTTGATTCAAGAGCAGGATGTATTTTGGAGATACCTTGGTGCATTTGTTTTTGCAAGCTTCTCTTTATTGACGGTAGCAGCTTTGGGCTTTTTAATGTCAAGCCTTGCAAATAATTCAATTGGCCCGATTGTGGCAACAATTAGCGCCATTGTATTTTTTACGATTTTAAGTACATTGAATATTCCATTATTTAATGTAGTGAAGCCTTATTTGTTTACCACACATATGAACAATTGGAAAGAGTTTTTTGATATACAAGTAAACGAAAGTAATGATGCAATTACTGGAAGTATTTTAAACGTAGCTAAGATCAAAAATTCCATCATTGTGCTCACGGTGCATATAGGATTATTCGTCGGCGCTTCTGTATGGATTATGAAAAAGAAAGATATTTTAAGTTAAGCTGTTGCAGTATAAAAGCACATAATTTGTTTGATATGAAAAAAATGAAGTTGGTTTTATTGTTGGTCGTTCTAGTGCATAGCTTAGCGCAAGCGCAGTCAAATGCTTTAATTGAAAGAGTGAGTGCGAAATTAAACACAGTAAATGACTATGTTGCGACTGGTGTCATGAAAACAGATGTGGCATTCATCAAAGCATCTTTAGGGAAAGTGAAAGTGTATTATAAGAAACCTAATCTATTAAAGGTTAAAAAAGAAGGGGGTATTTCTTTGTTGCCAAAAGGTGGGGTTTCTGTGACTATTAATTCCTTGTTGAACAATAAACAATATATCGCGATTGAATCTGGTGTGCAAATGTTTAAAGGAAAACAATTGCAAGCCATTAAGTTAATCCCCACAGATGATAAATTAGACTGGGTTATTTCCACTTTATGGATTGATCCAGTAGACGCCTTGGTTTACAAAACTTTTACGACCACAAAAGAAAATGGTACTTATGAGATTACGATGGAGTATGGTCAATATGCTAGTTACGGCTTACCAAGTAAGATTATATTTGGCTTTAACACAAAGGATTATAAATTACCGAATGGGATTACCTTGGAATTTGGAGACGAAGATCCTGCAGCCAAGCAAAAAGCTTTAAAACAAAAAAAGGGCACCATTGAAATTACTTATGCGAATTATGTCATAAATAAAGGCGTTTCCAATTCGATGTTCTAGATTTGTATTGTATGCGCTACACGCTTATTATATTTCTTTTCTTATCAACCATTCATCTTACTGCCCAAAATATGGGCACGGACAAAGCTTTGGACTTAGCTGTAGCGCAGTTTAATCAATTGAGTGGCACGGCGGCCTATCAATCTGTTTATATACAGTTTGAAAAATTGTACAATGCAGATAAAAAGAACTGGCTAATTCCATATTATGCCTCCATACTTAAATCAAGAATGTGTTTGATGAAAATGGGAGACAGGGATCAATTAGCGAATGATGCAATACTATGGATTTCAAGAGCGAAGTCCATTACAAATAACGATGAAATATATTGCGCCGAAAGCTTAGCGAACACAGCTAAGATGTCAGTAAATCCTACAATGAGGTGGTTACTTTATGAAGATAAAATTAAGACACCTTTACAATTGGCAAAAAAAGTAAATGCAAACAACCCTAGGATTTATTTACTAGAGGCGAATATTCAAAGGAAACTACCCGTTTTATTTGGAGGGGGCTGTAAGGCTGCGATACCCATGGCTAAAAAGGCAGAGCAATTATTACATGCGCAAGTCTTACAAAATATAAATATGCCTGGATGGGGAAATCAGTCCTTGGTAGAATTTAAGTCCGCTTGCCCTTTTTAATTAATTCTCGTCTAATCTTTCATCCACAGCATTAGCAAACATCTTATGGCTTACTTTCTTCAATGGATTCAGGCGCATATCTCTGTAGCCTTGTCTTGCATGAATAATGCGTATACATTCAAAAATACTTGCTGTAAATGAACTCGCATCGGCCTTGTCTTTCCCAGCAATATCAAAAGCAGTTCCATGATCTGGACTTGTTCTTACAATGGGTAATCCTGCAGTAAAGTTTACACCTTCACCGAATGCCAATGATTTAAATGGAATTAAACCTTGGTCATGATACATCGCTAATACCGCATCAAATTTTTCATGTTGACCTCTTGCGAAAAATGCATCTGCAGAATAAGGTCCATATACCAACATCTGCTGCTTCGCATCTTTAATGGCCGGGCGGATGATTTCTATTTCTTCCTTTCCAATTAAACCATCATCACCTGCATGTGGATTTAAAGCGAGTACCGCAATACGAGGCTTGTCTACGCCAAAATCTTTTTGTAAACTCCTGTGAAGAATTTGTAATTTTTGCTTGATCTTATCTTTGGTAATATGTTGTGCAATGTCTTGAATAGTAAGATGCTCGGTGACCAATGCCATTCTTAAATTATCAGCAACCAATAACATCAAGTTCTCAGTATTGCCAAAAGCATGTTGTAAATAAGGGGTATGCCCACTAAAATTAAAATTAGGAGACTGTATATTTTTTTTATGAATTGGCCCTGTTACTAGGCCATCAATCTTATTATTTTTTAAGGCAGCAACTGCATTTTCTAAAGAAATCAAAGCATATTTCCCGCCTATATCTGTTAATTCTCCTGGTTGAATTGCGGCTTCTTCTTCCCAACATTGAATCAAATTAACTTGTTTAGGATTTAACTTGTCAAGATCTGGTGCTGTCGAAAAATTCATCTGAAAATCTGGAAGCCCTTTTTTGTAAAAATTGATTGCCTTATTGTTTGCAAAAATGACTGGAACCATAAACTCCAAAAGTCTGCTATCAGACAAAGATTTGATGATTAACTCAATTCCAATACCGTTTAAATCTCCGCAAGTAAAGCCTATAATTGGTTTTCTGATGTCTTGGTTCATATCCAGTTGATTAGGGTGTAAAAGTACGCACAAAAACCTAACTTTGCTTCATGCAATACACCCTTAAAAAGTCATTGGGTCAACACTTTCTAAATGATGTCCAAATTTGTTTACAAATTAAAGCAGCTTTAGCCGATACGCCTATAGACCAATTAATAGAAGTTGGTCCTGGAGCAGGTGCTTTGACCCAGCATATTATGGACCTGCCCCTAAAAGCATTTAAAGCGGTGGAATTAGATCGCGAAAAAGTGGCCTACCTTTTGCATACTTATCCCAATTTAGAGGGTAAGATTATTAATGAAGATTTCTTAGAAACGGCTATTCCTTTTGAGGATCAATTTACTTTAGTTGGGAATTTCCCTTACAATATTTCTACGCAAATTGTATTTAGAGTGTTGGATTGGAAAGAACAAGTACCGGTGATGATTGGTATGTTTCAAAAAGAAGTTGCCGAAAGAATTGCGGCAAAGCCACACTCAAAAGCCTATGGTATTTTGAGTGTTTTAACACAAGCCTTTTATGAGGTAGAATATTTATTTGATGTGCCACCTACTGCATTTACACCACCGCCAAATGTAATGAGTGGGGTAATTCGTTTAAAAAGAAAAGAAGTTTTTCCTGAATTTAGTTCCTTGAAAAGTTTTTACCATATTGTAAAAATGGCATTTGGACAAAGACGTAAAATGCTAAGAAATCCTTTGAAGCCTTATTTCACGACCGAGCAATTACAGGATCCAATTTTTACCAAAAGAGCTGAAAATCTTACCTATCAAGATTTTGCTGATCTTACATTTAAAATGCACAATCCTTAATCTATGTCTAATAAAGTTATTGTAACTGCAGCTGCGCATCCTTTTTTATTAGAGACACTTGCTCAAAAAGGATTCGAGGTGATGTATGAACCAACTATTGAGTACGACGCGCTGGTTATTAAAATAAAAGAGGCAGTTGGATTAATTGTAACTACTAGATTAAAGATTGACGCTGCTTTATTATCTAAAGCCCAACATTTAAAGTGGATTGGACGTTTAGGAAGTGGCATGGAATTAATTGATACTAATTTTGCTACATCAAAAGGTATTCTATGTGTAAGTAGTCCCGAAGGTAATTGTGGTTCTGTTGGAGAACATAGTTTGGGCTTATTATTGAATTTAATGCACCGTTTGAATCGATCTTATGACCAAGTAAAGTTGGGTCAATGGATAAGAGATGCAAATCGTGGAGATGAATTATCAGGAAAGAAAGTAGGCATCATTGGTTTTGGAAATACGGGAACTGCCTTTGCAAAAGTATTAACTGGGTTTGGAGTAGAATTATTGGCAAATGATTTGAATCCAAATGCATTGGGCTTTAAACAATTTCCAAATGTTAAATTAGCAAGCATCGAGACCATTCAAGCGGAAGCCGAAGTGGTAAGTTTGCACCTGCCTTTAACAAATGAAACCAGGCATTTAGCCAACCAAGCTTTTTTTGCAAAATTTAAGAAACAGCCTTATTTTTTAAGTACTTGTAGGGGCGCTGTAACAGATACTACCGCCTTGTTATATGCCCTTGAGCATCATCAAGTTAGAGGTGCTGGGCTAGATGTATTAGAAAATGAAAGGCTAGGCACCTATAATGAGGTTGAAAAAGGCAATTTAGAGGCCTTGTTTGCCCATCCAAATTTCATTTTAACCCCGCATATTGCTGGTTATAGCCATGAAGCATACCAAAAAATGGCCAAGATCCTATTAGAAAAATTAGGCATCATTTGAGCCTAATTTTATATCTTTGTACCATGCAACGCTTCAATTATGTGGCGTTGTATTTTTTTTATATAAAACAGAAGGTATGAGCGAAACAAACGTATATGTAACCCAAGAGACTTTTGATAAGATGCGCGAGGAATTACAACGCATGAAATCTGTTGATCGTCCAGCGGCATCAAGAGCGATTGCTGAAGCAAGAGAAAAAGGAGACTTAAAAGAAAATGCTGAATATGATGCTGCTAAAGAAGCGCAAGGCATGTTGGAGTCAAAAATTAAACAATTAGAGGTTGCTGTATCTAATGCAAAAATTGTAGATACTAGTACGATTGATACAAGTAAGGTGACTATTTTAACCAAAGTTACAATCACAAATTTGGCGACTAAGAAAACAGTCACTTATCAATTAGTTGGAGAGAAAGAAGCGGATTTAAAAGCAGGAAAAATTTCAGCTTCATCTCCAATTGGTAAAGGTTTAATTGGTAAAAAAATAGGGGAGATTGCAGAAGTGCAAGCACCAAATGGGGTGATGAAATTTAGCATTGACAATATTTCAATTTAGATTTAATAGCTATTTGATGCTTTTATAAAGACCTGTTTAATTTTTCAATGACAATATTTTCTAAAATAGTTAAAGGAGAAATTCCTTCTTATAAGATTGCGGAGAATGAAATGTTCTTCGCATTCTTAGATATTTTCCCTTTGCAAAAAGGGCATGTATTAATAGTGCCAAAAATTGAAGTAGATAAAGTATTTGATTTGCCTCAAAATTATTTAGCCGAAATGTTGGTATTCGCACAACCTATTGCAAAAGCGATTGAAGCTAGTTTTTCCTGTAATAGAGTAAGTATGGTCACGGTAGGGCTTGAAGTGCCGCATGCGCATTTGCATTTAGTGCCTATTCATGAAGCAGCCGATATTAATTTCTCTAATCCAAAACTGCAATTAACGAAGGAAGAATTTTTAGCAATTCAAGAAACGATTACAAGTAAGTTGGCTTAATTATTTCTTTAAACGACCAGGGTTCTTTTGAATAAAATCATCCCAGCCTTTTAAGCCTTTTCCTGTACTTACCACAGTTCGATTGACTTGATTCCAATGACAAAGAGCGACAGCCAATGCATCTGTTGCATCATAATGCTTAGGCTTTTCTTTTACATTTAAAATACGTTCTAACATTTTCCATACCATTTCTTTATCTGCATTACCATTGCCAGTAATGGATTGCTTTACTTTTTTTGGAGCATATTCGGTCACCGGGGTATTAAAATGCATTGCTGCAGCAATTGCGACACCTTGAGCCCTGCCTAATTTTAGCATACTCTGTACGTTTTTACCAAAAAATGGCGCTTCAATTGCAAAATGTTCGGGTTTATAAGTGGTCATTAGATCCATGATCTTTGCATGGATCATTTGTAAACGGGCATAAATATCTTTTTCCTTTGTAAGCTTTAGCACGTCCATCATAATGATCTTTGGTTGGCTTCCCCCTTGAATAACAGCATATCCAAGGATTTGGGTGCCTGGGTCGATACCTATGATGATGGGCGTTTTTGACATAGGGATAAAGTTACAGATATCCCCTCAAAATACGATCTTTACAAAATATGAATTTCAGCAAACTCAAGCCAATTCTTTCTGTCGGTAACAAACTAATTGGGCTCATCTTATTTGTTATTTGTGCTTTTGCGATTTACAATAAGGTCTTACAGAATGAAAATCTAAACCAATATGGTGCGGAGCTAAAAGTACAACTAACAAAAATTCATTGGGGTGCTTGGTTATTGATGGGCTTATTAATGGCATTGAATTATACTATCGAAGCACTAAAATGGAAAACGGTTGTTGCTTCTACAAATCAGTTTAATATTTTTCAAGCCTTACGTGCTGTACTTGTTGGACAAGCATTTTCATTTTTTACCCCTGCAAGATCAGGCGATTATGTTGGCAGGACTTTGTTCTTAGCTCCTGGAACTAAATTAAAAGGAATCACGCAAATGGCTTGGGCTTCTTATGCACAGCTATTAATGACTATTTGTTTTGGTAGTATTGCTATATTTTGGAACCTGCCTTTTTTACCTTGGTTAAAATGGGTTGCACCTTGGGGTGCAGTATTGGCTTTGTTTTTATTTTTCTACAATCAATCTTTAAAAGGATGGTTGTCAAAAATCAATCTTTTGCAAATTGATAATGGATTAAAGTGGAAATTAATCGCATTAGCATTTTCTAGGTACCTAGTTTACATTTTACAATACAATTGGGCATCGGAAATGCTTTCTATTCCTGTACATGCGATAGATTTAAGTATTGCGATCATGGCGCTCTTATTTTTTCTTAGTATGATACCAGCAATTAGTTTGACAGACCTAGTGATTAGGGGTCAACTTTTTTTGTTGTTAATGGCGCCATTTTATCATAATGATATCATGTTGATTGCCTTAACGACGTTAATATGGATTGTTAATTTTTTAATACCCTCAATTATAGGCTCCATTTTATTGCTTGGTTTTAAAATAAAGCGATAAATTTAGATAAGACAACCCCTGTATGATTTTATTTCTTTTTCAATTTTGGATGACTATCTTTTTATCTGTTACACCAAAGCAGTCAAAAGAGATATGTAGTCAATCTAATACATCCTTTAATGTGGGCGAAAAGATTAGTTACACGATCTATTACAATGTAATTGGATTGTACGTAAATGCGGGTAATGCACAATTTACTGTATCTCCAACTAAATGGGAGGGGGCTAATGCTTATGCTTTTACAGCTTTAGGAAATTCCAATAAACGCTATGATTGGATTTTTAAAGTACGCGATAAATATGAATCGATTGTGGATACAAAAACACTCTTGCCTTATTATTTTAGTAGAACCATCAACGAAGGGGGCTTTCATCAAAATCAAAATCTAACATTTAATCAAAAATTGAATGAAGTTTTGAATGATAGGGGAAATACTTTTAAAGCAGCAGACTGTACATTCGATGTTATCAGCGCAATTTACGCAGCAAGAAATTTAGATTTCAGGAACTTACAAGTGAATGATAAAGTGTATTTGAATTTCTTTCTCGACAATGAAATGTTCCCTTCTTATTTTAAATACCTAGGGAAGGAGACAATCCGAACTAAATTTGGAAAATTTAATGCCATTAAAATTGCGCCCCTACTAGTAAAAGGGACCATGTTTAAAGGAGGAGAACAAATGTCCATATGGGTTACAGACGACGAAAACCATATTCCAATTAGGATTGAAACACCCATTATTGTGGGTACAATTAAAGTGGACATGAAAAGCTATGAGGGTTTAAGGTATCCACTCACATCCTTGATCGAAATAGATTAAGCTGTAACATGGTTTAAATCAAAACAATCTTTAGCTCGAATACCTTTCTCGGTATATTGCAAATCACAACATTCATTGACTGGGTCGTGTTCAAAAAACAAAACATACCCATTTTTACAAGCTTCAGTTAAGAATAATTCTTTTTCGTTCAATGTAAAAAGTGGTTGCATGTCATAGCCCATTACAAATGGAATGGGCAAATGACCGACAGAAGGAAGTAGGTCTGCCATATACACGATTTGTTTTGAGCCAAATTGTATTTTAGGTAGCAACATGCCTTGTGTATGTCCATTTACTACGATACAACTTATATTTTCTGCAAAATGAATTTCTTGTAAACTTGAATCACTTTTAAATGGAGGTATCTCAATTAGTTTTAATTGACCACTTTCTTTTAGAGGCATGATATTTTCCTTTAAGAAACTCGCTTTTTCTCTTCTATTAGGTTGCATGGCGGTCTCCCAATGTGGTACACTTACCCAGTAAGTAGCATTAGGTAAAGCCAATGTCAATTTGCCATTAGCTTCATTCACTGCGCCACCCACATGGTCAAAATGAAGATGCGTTAAAAGGACATCTGTGATTTCATCTATCGTAAACCCATGAGCAGCTAATGCTTCAGCGATTGTTTTAGTTTCAGAAGGATGGTAATGACTAAAAAATTTGGCATCTTGTTTATTCCCCATCCCAGTATCAATCAAAATTTTACGATCTCCATCAACAATTAGCATGCATCTTAATGCCCAAGTGCATAAATTATTTTCATCAGCAGGATTGGTCTTTTGCCAGATAGATTTTGGCACTACACCAAACATGGCACCGCCATCTAATTTAAAATTACCTGTATGGATACTATAAATTTGCATGCTTCATCTTTTTTGAGGCTCTAAATAACAAAAATAAACCAATCATAAAAAACACGCATAATCCTAATACGGCATTTTTTTGCGAGCCAGTTAGTTCAATAATAAAACCAAAGCTAAACATACCTATCACAATGGCTACTTTCTCTGTAACATCATAAAAGCTGAAAAAAGAAGCCGTGTCATGTGTGGTGGGCATTAATTTAGCGTAAGTACTTCTGCTTACAGATTGTATACCACCCATGACAAAGCCTACTAGTGTGGCCAAGCAATAGAATTCAGTTACTCCATTTCTTGGGATAGAATAACCAATGATACATATGAGTATCCATACAGCCACAGCAACCATCAATGTTTTAAAATTGCCAAAAGTACTTGCCATTTTACCCATTAATAAAGCACCTGGTATGGCAACTAATTGAATGATCAAAATAGCAATGATTAAATTTGTTGTAGGAATATTTAATTCGCTTTTTCCGTATAATGTAGCGGCTAACATCACAGTTTGAACGCCCATATTGTAAAAGAAGAATGCGCCTAAAAAACGATCTAAGATGGGCAAATGAGTGAGTTGTTTCCACACTTTATGTAATTCTTTATAACCACCCACAAAAACATTGTCGGTATGTCCTTCTTTTATAACCGATAAACTATTAGGTAATCTAGCAATGGACCATTGCCCAAATCCAAACCACCAAATGCCTGCTAATAAAAAAGAAATTTGTGAAGCTTTGCTAACAGTGATGCCAAATAAGTCGGGTTTTAATACAAAAACAAAACAAATGATTTGTAATAAAACAGAACCAATATAGCCCATTGTAAATCCTTTTGCACTAATCCTATCTCTATCTTCAGGTGCTGCAATTTCTGGAAGATAAGAATTATAAAAAACTAAACTTCCCCAAAAGCCAATGCAAGCTATAATAACTGAGAGTAAGCCTGTTTCAATATGGTCGCCATCAAAAAAATACAAACTACAACAAGCAAGGCTACCCATAGTACAAAAAAATTGTAGGAATTGCTTTTTGTTTCCACGATAATCCGCAATTGATGATAAGATTGGGGACATGATTGCCACCACCACAAAGGCGATTGCTAAGGCATAATTATATAAAGCGGTATTTACAAATTCAAAGGGTCCAATCTTTACTTTGTCAATCAGCGTTTGTTCATTGCCGTCACTTGTGACAGCTTCGTAAAAGGCAGGGAAAATAGTGGATGTGATGACTAAGCTATAGACACTATTCGCCCAGTCGTACATAGCCCAACTATTGATTACTTTCTTAGAAGCAGTTTGCATATTTCAAGGGGTTTGTACCCAAAATACGAATAATTGCTAATCTATCTTTAAATCTATAAGCCTTTTTGAGTGAAGAGCCAAATGAGCATAAAAATGCCAAGTGCAATACGGTACCAACCAAATATTGCGAAGCCTCTTTTTTGTACAAATTGTATAAAAAATTTAACGCTTACTAAGGCAACAAGAAATGCGACAAACCCACCAAGGCATAAATTCATAATATTATCTGAAACAAAAACTTCTGGATGGTCTTGGTACACATCTAATGTGCTTTTTGCAGAAGCTGCCAACATGGTAGGTACAGCTAAAAAAAATGAAAATTCTGCTGCTGCTTGTTTTGTTAATTTCTGACTCAATCCGCCTATAATGGTTGCTGCGCTTCGGCTTAAACCAGGGAATACAATTGCTAATACTTGAAAACAACCCACCCAAAACGCCTGTTTAAATTGAATAGGCTCGTTGTTTTTAGAAACCACTTGTTTTTTGAAATAACGGTCAATTAATATTAATGCAATACCACCTAAAACCATTACGGTTGCAATCACCCAAAGATTATCCAATACTGAATCTATATATTTTTTTAATAAGGCACCAAAAACTAAAGCAGGCAATACTGCTACTAATAATTTTAAATAAAAGCGGTAGTCTTTGAAATTAAAAAATACCTTATGATAAATAACTACAACAGATAAAATGGCAGCTAATTGTATTACAATTTCATAGAGATCCACAAATGGACTATCTGTAATCCCTAAAAATGGATTTGCGAATTTCATATGTGCGGTACTAGAAATTGGTAAAAACTCTGTAATACCTTCAATGATCGCAATGATAATTGTTTGAATTGTATTCATAGGATAGATTAAAAAAAGAGCGATGCATGGCATCGCTCTACTAAATTTTATAAGGGCTTAATCTTTTTTAAATAAGGCGTAGATTTCAATAATAAATCCAGCGATAATGCATAATGGCGCAATTGTGATTCGCTTAAAACTATACACTTCATTTTCGTTAAAAACATTTGGGTCTGCACTTTTACCACCAGCCATTAATAACATGCCAGCAATGATTAAAACTGCTCCAATTAACATCCATGTGTAATTAGATTTTCCAAATAGGTCTAATGATCTTTTCGTATTTTTTTGACTCATAATAAGTTGATTAATAAAGTTCGTCTAATTTCATTTTTAAATATTTCACTACACTACGGTAAGTGCTAATAACAGATATACTCACACCAATAAGGATGATTCCTCCGAATAATAAAATGCTATTACCAATCCCTTGCAAAGTTTTTAATTGAGGGAATTGTGCACTTGCCCATTGGATTAGTCCAAATAATAAAAAGATAGCAATGAATGCACTGATTAAGCCGTTTAACAGTGCACGAATAACCAATGGCTTTGATATAAAGTTTCTTGTAGCGCCTACCATTTGCATTGTTTTGATCAAAAAACGATTGCTAAACATAGCTAAACGAATGGTGTTGTCAATGCTGATAATCACGATCGCACAAAGAATAATAGACATGACTAAAAAGATTAAACCCACTTTTGTGGCACGCTCATTTAAGTTCGTCACCAAACTTTTTGGATATTGAATATCCGCAACATCGTCTTTAAAATTAGATGCAATGCTTGCACTTATTTTATTTAAACTATCTGGATTCACATAGTCTGCCTTTGCAAAAAAGTCAATGCTCTCTGGTAAAGGGTTCACGTCTAAAATTTTAGACCAATCCTCGTTATTTTCCTTGTTCCAAATGATTTTCGCTTTTTCCTTATCTACATACTCTACGTTTTTAGCATAGGGTGCTTGAGCAATAAAAGATTGGATTTTACCTACTGTATTTTTATCAGCAGTTCTTAAATAAACACTGATTCTGATATCTTCTTTGAAGTTGTCTCCAATTGCATGAAGATTTAGGAAAAACCAGCCCATGATGCCCATAATAAACAACACAATCGCCACCCCCACAATGCTGTAGATATAGTTTGGTTTACTTCTCTTTAAAGATCCATTACCGGATACTGCCATAGCATTAAAATTTTACTTGTTCGCTCTGCAAATGTAGGGTTTTGAACGCTAAAGACTTACATTTGCATAGGTCGAATTATGCCCTTTTTTGTTAAAAATAGGGGGTGTATGGGGCATAAAGTTTTAAAACCGAATATTTACAGATTTTTAAGAAAATTTAGCAGATGGAGTATCAATTTAGAGCGATCGAAAAAAAATGGCAAACGAACTGGAAAAATCAGAAAGCATATCAGGTTCCGAATCAAAGCAATAAGCCAAAATGTTATGTTTTAGACATGTTCCCTTATCCAAGTGGAGCAGGTTTACACGTAGGGCATCCCCTAGGTTATATTGCTTCTGATATTTACAGTAGGTATAAAAGATTGAAAGGATTTAATGTATTGCATCCAATGGGTTATGATGCATTTGGATTACCAGCAGAACAATATGCGATTGAGCACGGTGTTCATCCTGCAAAAAGTACGCATGCTAATATTGATAATTTTAGAAGTCAGTTGGATAATATCGGTTTCTGCTATGACTGGGATAGAGAAGTTAGAACATGTGATGCTACGTATTATAAATGGACGCAATGGATCTTTTTGCAGTTATTCAATAGCTATTTTGATCGTCAATTGAACAAGGCAAATCCAATTACTGCATTGGTTGCGACTTTTGAGAAAGAAGGAAATACAAATCATGTTTGTCCGGCAGATGCGAATTTAAATTTCACTGCAACTGAATGGGCTGGTTGGGATGAAAAAGCACAACAGGATGTATTGATGCAATATCGATTGGCTTTCTGTGGATTTGGGGAAGTAAATTGGTGCGCAGCATTAGGTACCGTTCTTGCGAATGACGAAGTGATTAATGGGTTTAGTGAAAGAGGTGGACATCCGGTAGAAAAGAAAAAATTACGTCAATGGTATTTGAGGATTACTGAATATGCAGATCGATTATTAACGGGCTTAGATACGATTCAGTTTAGCGATGCGATGAAAGAAATGCAATCCAATTGGATTGGCAAAAGTTATGGTGCCGAAATCGATTTTAAGATTGACGGGCATGACGCGAATTTACGTGTGTACACAACTCGTCCTGATACGGTATTTGGTGTAGACTTTATGGTGGTTGCGCCTGAACATGAATTGATTCAACAAATCACACCTTCTAGTCATCAAAAGGAAGTTGAAGAATACATTGCCTATGTTAAAAGTAGGAGTGAACGTGAACGTATTGCAGAAAAGAAAATTACAGGTTGTTTCACTGGTGCTTATGTGGTGAATCCTTTTAATCAAAAATTAATACCTATTTGGATATCTGAATATGTATTAGCTGGTTATGGTACTGGGGCTATCATGGCCGTGCCATGTGGGGATGATCGTGACTTTAAATTTGCACAACATTTTAATATTCCAATTACCAATATCATTGGAGACGCTTTTGATGGAACGGCTGCTAATCCAACCAAGGAGGCTGTTTTAAGCAATAGTGATTTCTTGAATGGGGTGGTTCAAAAAGAGGCGATCAAAATCGTCAATGAAAAATTGGAGGAAATGGGCATTGGCAAAAAGAAAGTTAATTTCCGTATGCGTGATGCTGCTTTTAGTAGACAACGTTATTGGGGCGAGCCGTTTCCAATTCAATGGAAAAATGGTATTGCTTATCCTTTAGCAGAAAGCGAATTGCCGTTGCTATTGCCAACTGTTGAAAATTATGGTCCTGGTCCAGATGGTGAAGGTCCTTTGGCAAATATTGAAGACTGGAAAGCAAATCATTTTGAAACCAATACCATGCCAGGTTATGCCGGAAGTAGTTGGTATTTCTTAAGGTATATGGATCCTCATAATACAACCGCTTTTTGTGATCGTAAAGTGAGTGACTATTGGGGGCAGGTAGATTTATACATTGGTGGAACCGAACATGCAGTGGGTCATTTATTGTATAGTAGAATGTGGACCAAAGCATTGTATGATTTAGGACATATTGGGTTTGATGAACCGTTTAAAAAATTGCTGAACCAAGGAATGATCCAAGGTAGTTCTCGTTTTGTCTATCGTAAAAGAGGCACGCAGGTATTTGTTTCTGCAGGTTTGGCAAAGTCGATGGAAGTAGATCAATTGCATGTGGATGTAAATATTGTAGATGGCGTTGAATTAGATACAGAAGCGTTTAAGAAATGGAAGCCAGATTATGCGCAAGCAACTTTTGAATTAGAAGACGGCAAATATATCTGTGGTGTGGAAGTAGAAAAAATGTCTAAGTCTAAATTCAATACAGTGAATCCAGATGACTTAGTGGATAAATATGGCGCAGATACTTTTAGAATGTATGAAATGTTTTTAGGCCCTGTGGAACAAAGCAAGCCCTGGGATACAAAGGGGATAGAGGGTGTTCATAGATTCCTAAAAAAATTATGGAGACTGTTTTATGATGAGATGAAGGGCAAGGTTTGGGTAGATGATAAAGCAACACCAGAAGAATTAAAAGTATTGCATAAAACAATTAAAAAGATAGAAGAAGACACTGAACGTCATAGCTTTAATACCGCAGTCAGTAGCTTTATGATTTGTGTGAATGAATTGTTTGACTTAGGGTGTCATAAAAAAGAAGTATTAGAACAAGTGCTTGTTTTATTAGCACCATATGCGCCACATATTAGTGAGGAACTTTGGGCTTTATTAGGCAATCAAGGATTTGTGATAGATGCATCCTTCCCAATTTTCGAAGCGCAGTATGTGACGGAGACTTCAAAAGAATATCCAGTAAGTATCAATGGCAAAGTTAGAACCAATATTGCCATTGCTTTAGATGCCACAGAGGCGCAAGTGCATGAAATTGTTCTTGGAAATGAATTAGTTCAAAAATGGATAGAAGGAAAATCAATAAAAAAACTCATATTCGTAAAAGGAAAAATGATCAATGTGGTGATTTAAACTACAAAAAAGAAACACTATGAAAAAAACGATTTCAATTTCAGCAGTTTTATGCGTGCTTTCGTTATCAAGTATTGCACAAATGGCTCCAAGTGCTTTACCTCGTTTTATTAAATGGGTTGACAATACGCAAGTAGTTGTGAACACAAAAAGAGGGGAGGATGCTGCACCAAAAAATTACATTTATAATGTAGTAACTAAGCAATATACGATTGCACCTGCAGACGCTGTGCCGACTGAAAAAGTGGTATTCGTGAAAAAGGGTGATGTTTATTTGAAAGAAAATGGATCAGAAGTTCAGTTGACTTTTGACAATGCGGAGGAAAAAAATCCAACTTTGTCACCTGACGGCAATTATGTTGGCTATACAAAAAACAATAACCTATATACTTTATCCTTGGTTACTAAAAAGGAAGTCGCAATTACAAATGATGGCGCTACAGGTATCTTAAATGGTTATGCTAGCTGGGTGTATTTTGAAGAAATATTTGGAAGACCAACACAGTATCGTGCATTTTGGTGGAGTCCAGATAGCAAATTCATCTCATTTATGCGTTTTGATGAGCGAAAAGTGCCTATGTTCCCTATCTATAATAGCGAGGGTCAGCACGGTTTTGTAGAAGAGACAAGGTATCCAAAAGCAGGTGACCAAAACCCAACTGTAAAAATTGGTTGGACTACGCCCGAAGGTGGAGCAATTACATGGGCAGACTTTAACGATCAAGAAGACCAATATTTTGGATGGCCTATTTGGAATCCAAATAACAATACAATGTGGTTAAGCTGGATGGATCGTGGTCAAAATAATTTAAAGATCTATGAATTGAATATGACAACAGGTGCTAAAAAACCTGTGTATACAGAATATCAAAAAACATGGATTGATCTTGAAGACAGAAACGGAGGTAGAATCAATTTCATTCCTAATAACAAAGGTTATATAGCTCAGTCAGACGCAAGTGGTTGGAATCAGTTATATATGTATGACATGGAGGGTAAATTACAATATCCAATCACTAATGGAAAATTCACTGTTCTAGGTATTCGTCAAATCGATGAAAAAAATAAAACTATTTACTTTACTGCAAGAGGCTTGGAAAATAGTGCAAGAATAGATTTGTATTCAATTGGTTTCGATGGTAAAAATCAAAAAAGATTGACAGTTGGAGAATATAATAACGCACAAGTGTATTTAGCACCAGATGCAAAACATTTTGTTACTGTCTATAGTAATATTCAAACACCAACAACGATTGCAGTAATCAATGCACAAAAAAAGACAGTAGATGTATTAGGAACAGCAACTGCTGCTAATTTCGACCCAACAAAATTGGCGAAGACGGAATTAATCCGCATCAAAAGTGCAGATGGTTTATTTGAATTACCTGCTTTAGTGACTTGGCCTAAGAATATGGACCCAAATAAAAAGTACCCATTGTTAGTGAGTATTTATGGTGGACCAAATGCTGGAACTGTAATGGATAGTTGGAGCTCTAACCCTACTAAAGAAGGTTGGGCAGAAGAGGGATTGATTCAAGTTGCATTTGATCACCGCGCGAGTGGACATTTTGGAAAAGAAGGCGTGAATTATATGTATCGCAATCTAGGTTATTGGGAAATGCAAGATTATATGACCATGGCAAAATGGTTTATAGCAAACGGACAAGCTGATCCAACAAAAATTGCGATTACTGGATTTAGTTATGGAGGCTATATGAGTTGTTATGCATTAACTTATGGTGCTTCTGTTTTCACGCATGCAATGGCTGGTGGAAGTGTAACTGCATGGGAATTATATGATTCGCATTATACAGAAAGATTCATGGATACGCCAGCAGAAAACCCAGAAGGGTATAAGTCTGGCAATGTGATGACCCATCTTAAGAATTTCAAAGGCGTCCTACAATTAGTGCATGGCACCATGGATGACAATGTGCATATGCAAAACTCAATTCAATTATTAAGTGCTTTGCAAGATCAAGGAAAGCAAGTTGAATTCATGTTGTATCCAGGTGGTCGTCATGGATGGGGTGGTGCCAAGGGCAAACATTTTACAGACTTAAAGAATCAATTTATTTATAAGCACTTATTGGAAAAGGCAATGCCTGCTTCAAAATAATTTAACACATGTCAAACCTCAACTTGGATAGACCATTTCAAAATGTACAACCTCAGGACAGAGAGTTTGAAAATACGATTCGTCCTGCAGCGATGGATGCATTTGCTGGTCAGCCACAGTTAATTGAAAATATTAGCATCTTTATAAAAGCTGCAAAGCTAAGAGGCGAGGCATTAGATCATATTTTATTTCATGGTCCTCCAGGTTTAGGTAAAACGACATTGAGTAGAATTGTTGCGAATGAAATGGGTGTACAGATTAAAGAAACATCTGGTCCTGTTATTGAGAAGCCAAGTGATTTGGCTGGCTTATTGACGAGCTTGGAGCCCAATGATGTATTGTTTATAGACGAGATTCATCGTTTGAGTACAGTGGTTGAAGAGTATTTGTATGCTGCGATGGAAGACTATAAGATTGATATTTTAATTGATAGTGGTCCTAATGCAAGAACAGTTCAAATCAATTTAAATCCATTCACATTAGTTGGTGCTACAACAAGAAGTGGTTTATTAACTGCGCCCTTATTGTCTCGCTTTGGTATTAAATCAAGATTGGAATATTATCCATCTACTGTATTGCAAAAAATTATAGAGCGTAGTGCAGGCATATTAGAAGTTAAAGTAGATTCAAGTGCAGCTGGAGAGATCGCAAGAAGGAGTAGAGGCACGCCAAGAATTGCAAATGGTTTACTTAGAAGGGTTCGAGATTTCGCTCAGGTATTAAATGATGGTATTGTTGATTTAGGCATCACACAACATGCACTTAAAGCATTGAATGTAGATGAGCATGGACTGGATGAAATGGACAATCGCATCTTACTTGCCATTATTGAGAAATTCAAAGGTGGTCCAGTGGGTATCACAACGATTGCAACTGCCGTTGGGGAAGAGTCTGGTACAATTGAGGAAGTATATGAGCCATTTTTAATTCAAGAAGGTTTCTTACAAAGAACCCCTCGAGGTAGAGAAGTGACTTATAAAGCATACGAGCACCTGGGAAAGCAGAAAGGACAAGGTTTTGGCGAAAATCCTGAGCTGTTTAGATAATTTATTATAAGCCTTAAATTCAGCGCATAAAAAAACCTCCCGATAGGAGGTTTTTTTATTAAATCCAATTATTCGAATTTATAAAGTTGGTCTTTATTGAACGACTAATCTAAAGCCATTCCCATGTATATTGACAATTTCAATACTACCATCTTCCTTTAAATATTTTCTCAATTTTGCAATGTAGACATCCATACTTCTTCCATTGAAGTAAGTGTCGCTGCCCCAAATTTTCTTTAAAGCCTTTTCTCTAGTTAATAAATCATTTTTATGTTCGGCAAGCATTTTCAATAAGTCATTTTCTTTTGGAGAAAGTACTTGAGTATGCTCGTTTAACTTTAATTCTCTCAATTTTGGATTAAAATGATAAGATCCTAATTCAAATTCTTGGTTGTCTGTAACCTTATTATCTTCTTCGTTGCGTTTGATAATTGCTTTGATTTTGTGCATCAAAACTTCGCTATCAAATGGCTTAGTGATATAATCATCTGCTCCTAATCTATAACCATGAAGGATATCTTCCTTTAAAGTTTTTGCACTTAAAAAGAACAATGGCACATCTGGATCAATATCTCTAATCTCCTCTGCTAGTGTAAATCCGTCTACATTAGGCATCATTACATCCAATAAGCACAGGTCAAATTTTTCGCGTTGAAATGCGCCTAACCCTAATCTTCCATCTCTTTCTAATGTAACATCGTATTCGTTTAGTTCTAAATAGTTTTTCAGAACCATCCCTAAATTGCTATCATCCTCACATAAAAGGATTTTATATTTCTTTTTGTCTTCCATAATTGATTGCTTTGTGTAAAGAAACACATTTTAATTTTTAACCTTTAAAATGGGCTTCCAATCTTTTGTTAAAATATACCTAAACCTTCGTACTTGCACAAAGGTCGCAAATTCCACAGTTTTGTGGGTCTTTTTCGCCAAAATATTTAGCCAAAAAAACATTACGGCACAGCATTGTTCTATTGCCTAAATAGTCCCTCATAGCTTGTATTCGATCTTCAAATGCTACTTTTCTTGCTTTGTATTGATCTAGGTTTAAGGTCATAAATTCAGCCGACGCTCTATTCCATTTAAATTGCACAATGGGTTGATTGGCTTTTTGTTCCAAACTAATCATGCCATATTGTTGCAGTTGTTTTAAATGTGATTGAACAAATTCAACATCTCTCTGTAATAATTTGGCTAGCGTTCCTTCATTGATATATTGAGGACTATCTAAAATGCCTCCATAGGTTCTTAATAAGGTTTGTAAAACAAAACCAGTTTCAGGATATTGTTTTTCGAATAATTGTATTGTGATCCTATTTTCAATGACTTGAACTAAGGTTGGTTTGAATGAACTAGGGGAGAACTTAACATGCCCTTCTTGTTCGATCCATTGTAATGCATTTCTTGCTATTATTTTATCCCACTTAAATTGCAAACAAAATAACTCAAAGTCAAATAAGAATTGTTGTAATTCACCCATACCTACTGGCAATTGTACAAAATCAGCAAGGTCTTGAAATACTTTTTTTATTATAGGGATTGGCGGTATTTTCTTTTCTTGCAATTGACTCCAATAATCTAAATCGTTTTGTTGGTAGAGTAGGATTGCTTTAGCTGGTAAGCCATCTCTCCCTGCTCTGCCAGCTTCCTGGTAATATTGTTCAATACTTCCAGGTATATCAAAATGGATCACCGCGCGCACATTTGTTTTATTAATGCCCATACCAAAGGCACTAGTCGAAACCATTATTTGTAATTGATCCTGCATCCATTGTTCTTGTACTTTTTTTCTCTCTCCTAGTTCCATTCCAGCATGGTATCCCTCAACAGAGAACCCGTAACTCTTTAACATACTAGTGAGTTGGGCTACATTGTTTCTTGTATTGCAATAGATAATGACAGAGCCGGTAATTTCTTTTAATAAGTTTTTGAGTACAAACAATTTTACGGTTTCTTTTCTAACCTGATAACTTAAGTTTGGTCTTAAGAATTGATCCGTAATTACATTGGCTTCTTGTATACCTAGTTGAACCAGCATATCCTTTTGTACCAATGGTATTGCGGATGCGGTCATTGCTAAAATGGGTATTTTAGGGAATGTCTTTTTTAAGAAATCTAATTTTCTATAGCTTGGTCTAAAATCATAACCCCATTGAGAAATACAATGCGCTTCGTCAATTGCAAATAGTTGAATAGGTAGACTACTTAACAGTGTTTGAAAATGTTTTTGTGCTAATTTTTCGGGAGAGCAATAAATGAATTGGTATTTTTTTGCTTCAATATCTTTAAAAACAATGGACTCTTCGTAAGCGCTCAATTGACTACCTAAAAAAACAGCTTTTAAATTTTTTGAGATGAGGTCTTTAACTTGATCCTGCATCAATGCAATTAAAGGACTTATGACAACACAAATGCCTCTTTGGAAAATAGTGGGTACCTGAAAGCATATAGACTTTCCTGCGCCTGTTGGTAACAAAGCAAGTGTGTCTTTGCCTGCAATAATTGATTCAATCACCGCTAATTGCTGTGGCCTAAATGAATCGTAATTCCAATGCTTTTTTAATATATCTTCTAAGGCTTGCAAAAATTATTTTAATTTCTTTTTGAATAATCTCAATGAATTCAAGGCCAATACTACATCGCTTAATGCCATTATAATTGCCCCGTAAGTTGGCCCCCATGTTCCTAAGAAACCTAGTGCTGCAACAGGGATGGCAATGATATTATAAGAGAAAGCCCAAGCTAAATTCTCTTTGATGGTTTCGTAGGTTTTCCTTCCTAATACCAATGACATTGGCAAGTTCTTTAAGCCATTATTCATTAAAACAACTTGAGCACTTTGAATAGCTATATGAGATGCATTGCTTAATGATATGCCAATAGTTGCTTTTGCCAATGCCGGAGCATCATTTATACCATCTCCAACCATGGCAGTTGGCGCAACTTTTGTAAGTTCATCTAATTTTGCAAGTTTATCAGCAGGGCTTTGTTCTGCGATAATTTGTTGTATGCCTAAAGCGTCACCTACCTTTTTACATTTCTCTAATCGGTCACCACTTAATAAAATGGTTGTAATGCCTTGTCTGTGTAGTTGGTCAATAACCTCTTTTGCTTCTGGTCTAATTTGATCGGCCACATCTATCCATCCAATGAATTCATTATTTTTCTGGATATATATATTGTGTCCGTCTTCTACACCTGGCTTTTCTAATGTTTTGTAGGAACCAGCCCAATAAGTATTGCCCTCTTTATCAGTCGCCTTAATACCCATTCCTTTTACCTCTTCTACTTGACTCCATTTTAATATTTCGTTCGTTTTCCATGCATCCTTGATGCAGTTTGCAATTGGATGATTGGAATGCATCTCTAATGCGTACACAAGATTTTTAAATTCCTGCTCAGGCATTTGTCCCTTTTGAGATGCGTCAATATGGAATTGATTAATTTCAAAATGTCCTGTTGTTAAAGTACCTGTTTTATCAAATACTACTTGCTTAATGTCTTTAAATGTTTCAAGGCTTTTTGCATTTTTGAATAATACTCCATTGCGGGCACCTCTGCCTAATCCAACAGCAATTGCAGCTGGTGTAGCTAAGCCCATTGCGCAAGGACAAGAAATAACTAACACTGCAATGGACCTCAACATGCTTTCACTAAAACCAATAGTTGTAAAGAAGTAATTTCCTAATAATGTAAGTAATGCAATGCCAACTACTAAAGGAACAAAAATGGCACTTATCTTGTCGGCTAGAACTTGCACGGGTGGCTTTTCGCCCTGTGCCGCTTTTACCATTTTCATGATATTTGCTAAAACAGTCTGATCTCCAACTGCAGTTACATAGGCTTTAATTGTCCCGTTTTCGATGGTGCTTCCTCCTAATAAAATATCCTTCATTTTTCGATGCACAGGTACGCTTTCTCCAGTAACAATTGCTTCGTTTACATTTGCTTCTCCAGATAATATTTTACAATCCATCGGGACTGTCTCTCCAGAATTAATTAATAAAATGTCGCCCACTTTTAAAGTGTCAGCAGCAACATTGAAAATGATTTCTTTATGGTGCTCGTCAAATACAATCATATTTGCCATCACCTTTTGCGCTTTCACTAAATCCTTTAATGCACGTTGAGTAGAAGCGATAGAAGCATCTTCTAAGTAATTACCAAAAAAAACAAAAGTTAAAATAGTGGCGGTAGTTTCATAGTAAGCAAATTGAGCGCCTTGGCCAATCAGTGTGCCGTATAAGCTATAACCAAAAGAGGCAATTGCTCCAATGGACACTAACACATTCATGTTTGGAATGCCATGCTTTAGACTGTTGATTGCACTTTTTCCAAAATAACTCAAGCCCACAATAAACACGGGCATCGTCAACGCTAATTGTACATATGGATTCATGAGCCAATGCAAGTGCAAGCCTGGAATCATATGCATCATAAGTGGGATGGTAAAAATCAAAGAAAAGAAAGCACGGTCTTTATTATTATCCAACCATTTTTTTCCTGCTGCTTCTGTTTCTTGTCCTCTTACTTTATATCCTAAATCTTGTATGCCTTTAATTAATGCGGGCTTTTGAGCAGTATCCACTAGTTCAAATTGCACTTCGCCCTCCATAAAATTCACCTTAGGTTCTTGTATGCCTTTGCTGCTTAAATATTTATGGATTGACAACGCACAATTGGTACAACTCATTCCATCCACTTTCCATTGTATGTTTTCCATAATCCTTCTTTTTATAACATAAAGGTACGAAACCATTTTAGGATTGTATTTGAAGCTTTATATTTGCAATATGGATACAGTTTATACACTAGATCAGGTAGACCAAATTGCTGCAGATTTAGTCAATCAATTTGCAGCTAAGCATGTTTGGGTCTTCCAGGCAGAAATGGGTGCTGGAAAAACAACACTAATTGCAGCCATTGGTAGGGCAATGGGTATCCAACAGGCTATGTCCAGTCCAACATTTTCTATCATGAATGAGTATGAAATCAAGGGCAAGCTTATTTATCATATGGATTGGTATCGTCTAGAAAATGAGGCAGAAGCAAGACAGGCTGGTGTAGAGGCTGCCATGGACCAAGCAGATTTGTCCCTTGTAGAATGGCCAGAAAAAGCACCTAATTTGGTGCCAGAAGACGCTTTGTTTTTGAAAATCGAAGTACTTGATCCAAGCTTACGTAGAATTTTTATAAACTACCAAAAGGAAGCCTAGGAACAGACTTAATCCAACACATCTATCTATACTAATTTTGTATCTTCAATAAAATAATGACTATGAGCGTAACGAAACCACAAATCCACCCTTCATTTTCCTATGAAACACAGGAAGAAGTGTTGGATATTCCTCATAGTGCCAAGCCATTATTCATTGGTATTCCTAAAGAGACTGCTTTTCAAGAAAATAGGGTTGGTCTAATACCCGAAGCTGTTGCTGTATTAGTTGCAAATGGACACCGTGTAATGGTAGAATCTGGCGCTGGTTTAGGAAGTAGGTATGCTGATAAAGATTATTCAGAAGCCGGAGCAGAAATTGTATTTGAAAAAGCTGCAGTGTATCAATGTCCCATCTTAATCAAGACGGCGCCTCCTGTTGAATCTGATTTGCCTTTTTTACAAATGAATCAAACCATTATTTCTCCTTTACATCTTTCTGCTATTAAGCAAGAAGTATTGGTTCAATTGATGGCAAAAAAAATCACGGCCTTATCTATTGAAAATATTAAAGACGAAAATCAGAACTATCCCATTCTAAGAAGTATGAGTGAGATAGTGGGTAGTGCGGTGATGCTGATTGCAGGGCAATACTTAAGT
The DNA here is from genome assembly GCA_964579885.1 of uncultured Sediminibacterium sp. Lineage (GTDB taxonomy): Bacteria > Bacteroidota > Bacteroidia > Chitinophagales > Chitinophagaceae > Sediminibacterium. Next base: position 163,422 of record CAZOHD010000001.1, on the reverse strand, counting down.
AATTTTAATCAGGGCAAGGGTGTTTTATTAGGCGGTATCAGCGGTGTGCCACCCACAAAAGTGGTTGTTATTGGCGCAGATATTACCGGTGAATTTGCAGTTCGAAATGCATTGGCATTGGGTGCAAGTGTAAAAGTGTTTGATAACAATGTTTCTAGATTACAGAGACTACAAAATAATTTAGGCCAACGTGTTTGGACTTCGGTGATTGAGCCCAACATTTTAGCAAAACAATTAAAGACCTGTGAAGTTGCAGTGGGTGCATTAAGAAATGAAATAGGTAGAGCGCCGATTGTGGTGACCGAAGAGATGGTGATGAATATGCGTCCAGGTAGTATTATCATTGATGTAGCAGTGGACAGAGGTGGATGTTTTGAAACCACAGAATTAACCAATCATGAAAAGCCAATCGTAATTAAACATGATGTCATTCATTATGGCGTTCCTAATATTCCAAGTGGTTTTGCAAGAACAGCGAGTCAAGCAATCAGTAATGTACTAATGCATTTAATGGTGGAGATAGGAGATAACGGAGGGTTAGAAGAAATTATTTGGCGCCATGTGCATTTGCGCGAAGGTGTTTATTTATACAAAGGCGCATTGACTGATTTTTTTATCAGTGAAAAATGCAATTTAAAATACACTGATTTGAATTTGTTGATTGCGAGCAGAAGTTAGTGCTTGTTTTAAAGTGTTGATTTTTAATTCAATTTTATCAGTTTAAAACTTATGCCTTCTTAAGGCTAACTATTTTTGAAGTCTGTCAGTGCTAATTGTTGATCACAAAAATGGTATTCTTGAGGATCATTGCTTGCTACAATGATTAATTTATGCATTGCATAATCTTTAATTAGCATTTGGTAGGTCTCAATGCCCTCCTTGTCCAGGTTGCTACAAGGTTCGTCTAATAATAAGATTGGGGATGCGTCGAAAATAGCCAAAGCTAATTTCAATCGCTGTTTCATACCACTGCTGAAATTTCTTATTTGTTTATCTGCGGCTTTTCCAAGTCCAATTTTTTCTAAAATCTCCATTGGTTTTAAAGCTGGATGCAAAGATTTGAATTGTTGGTGAAAAGCAATCTGTTCCATCGCTGTTAATTCTTCCACCAATTCTAAATAGGGTGCTGCGATACTGATACTTTGAAATATGTTTGTATTGTCGATAGCTTGTTGTTGCGCGTCCTCCCAACTAATTCGACCTTTCGTTAGTCCTATATAACCTGCAATGATTTGTAGTAAGGTGCTTTTTCCTGAACCGTTATTTCCAACTAACGCATAATGATGACCTTGAGCAAAACTAAAATCAAGATTGGAAAAAATCCATTCCTTATTAAATCTCTTAGCAGCTGCTGTAAGGTGAATTTGCATATTAATCTTCTTCTACTGCACCTTTGACAAAACGTTTAATAATACCTCGGCCACTATCTCTAATAAAAGTCACAATTTCATCGCGTTCATCTGTTGCTGGCAATTCTTCTTCAATAAATGCCAATGCTTGTGTTGTATTCATGCCTTTATTGAAAATGTAACGATAGATATCTAAAATATGATTGATCTTTTCTAAATCAAAACCTCGTCTTTTTAATCCAACACTATTTACACCGCCATAACTTAATGGATTACGAACCGCTTTGATATAAGGAGGCACATCTTTACTCACCAAACTACCTCCTGCGATATAAGCATGTTGACCAATTTGCACAAATTGATGCACGGCACTTACACCTGCGATCCAAGCATAGTCACCTAAGGTAACATGCCCTGCAATTTGAACACTATTGCTTAATATACAATGATTACCAATGATACAGTCGTGTGCAATATGACTATAAGCCATGATCAAGCAATGACTTCCCACTTTTGTTACCCACCTGTCGGATGTACCTCTATTGATGGTCACAAATTCTCTAATAGTTGTATGGTCACCTATTTCGACAGTTGTTTTTTCTCCGTTAAATTTTAAATCCTGTGGGTCAGCGCCAATTACAGCACCAGGAAAAATGCGACAATTTTTTCCAACAGTCGTACCATTCATGATGGTCACGTTACTACCAATCCAAGTACCTTCGCCAATAGTAACGTCACTATGGATCACTGTAAATGGATCAATTTTTACATTCGATGCTACTTTAGCATTTGGATCGATATAAGTAAATGGATGAGTCATAGGTATAATTTTATTCTGCTCTTTTTACAACTTGAGCAACAAGTTCAGCCTCTGTAGCAACTTTTCCATTTACATAGACAGTGCCACGCATTTCGCAAATACCTCTGCGAATTGGAGCCATCAATTCTAATTTAAGCAACATGGTATCACCTGGTTTTACCATTTGTTTAAATTTACAATTATTGATTTTTAAAAAATAAGTATCGTAAGTGCCTTTAGGCATTGCGTTAATACAAAGAATACCTCCTGTTTGCGCTAATGCTTCAATTTGTAATACACCAGGCATAACTGGGTTTCCTGGAAAATGTCCAGGGAAGAACCACTCATTGAATGTTACGTTCTTTACACCAACAATACAAGTGTCTGTTAACTCAATGATTTTGTCGACCAATAAAAATGGATGACGATGTGGTAAGGTTTTTTCAATTTGCTCTAAGGTATAAACAGGTGTAGCGCTTGGATCATAAACTGGTACATCTTTAACGTGTTTGTTTTTTTTGATATACTGTTTAATTTTTTTTGCAAATTCCACATTGCTACTATGTCCAGGACGATTTGCAATGATTCTTGCTTTAATGGGATAGCCAATCAATGCAAGGTCTCCAACAACGTCTAATAATTTATGACGTGCAGGTTCATTTGGGAATCTTAATTCTAAATTATTTAAATAGCCTTCGCTTTTAACTTCAATTTTTTCGCGCTTGAAAACTTTTGCTAACCTGCCCATCTCTTCCTTGGTAACAGGCTTGTCTACTACTACGATTGCATTGTTGATATCGCCGCCTTTAATTAAATCATGTTCAAGTAAAGTTTCTAATTCATGTAAAAAACAAAAAGTTCTACATGGTGCAATTTCAGATTTAAAATCTTTGATCGTTTTAAGTGCAGCATGCTGTGTGCCTAATACAGGACTATTGAAATCGATCAATGTAGTTATTTGATAATCTAAAGCAGGTAATGCGACCATTTCGACACGCTTATCTTCGTCGTAATGAAAAATATTTTCATCAATACTATACCATGCTTTTGCTGCATCTTGTTCCAATACACCTACTTTTTCAATTGCTTCAATGAATGGAGCAGAGCTACCATCCATGATTGGAATTTCAGGCCCATTTAATTCGATTAAAGCATTGTCCACACCTAAGCCAACTAATGCTGCAAGAATATGCTCAACTGTGCTCACTTTTGCATCCCCAATTTGTAATGTAGTGCCACGGCTTGTATCGGTTACTAAGTCACAATCCGCTTTGATCACGGGTTGGTTTGGTAAATCTACTCTTTGAAATTGTATGCCAAAACCCGGATTGGCAGGATGTAGTGTCATGTCGACTAAAACACCTGTATGTAAACCAGTACCACTAATGCTTAAACTTTGAGTTAAAGTATGCTGCTTATCGGGATTGAAATGTTGATCCATTTATAAAAATTTAGAATAGCTTACTTAAAAGCTTGATTTTAAGCAAAAATACGGCCGAATTAGGCTTTTTGAGACAGTTGTTGTACTAATATTTCCAGTTCTTGGACTCTTTTTTCCAAATCTGGGAGGTTTTTCACGTAAACTTGGCTTCTAAGACTCTGTTTTTGCTCTGCAGCAGGATTGCCAGTGAGCACTTGGTTTGGTGTTTTAACAGACTTAGTAATACCACTTTGTGCTGTAATTTTAACCCCGTCAGCTACTGAAATATGTCCGGCGAAGCCTACTTGACCACCCACCATAACTTGTTTCCCGATTTTGGTACTTCCGCTGATGCCCGATTGTGCAGCAATCACTGAATTGAATCCAATTTCTGCATTGTGTGCAATCTGTATAAGGTTATCTAGCTTGACGCCTTTTCGTATAATAGTCGATCCGATAGTTGCTCTATCAATAGTGGTATTAGCGCCAATTTCTACATCATCTTCAATGACTACATTTCCAAGCTGTGGTACTTTTTGAAAACTACCATCTTCTTTTGGTGCAAATCCAAAACCGTCACTTCCTATGATTGATCCACTATGAATCGTAACATTATTTCCAATAACGCAATCGGCGTATACTACTACACCTGGATGAATTGTAACATTGTTTCCAATTTTTACATTTTCTCCAATTACTGCATTGGTGAATATTTTCACATTCGTACCTAAAACAGCGCCTTCATTGATATAGGCAAACGCAGCAATAAAATGTTGCTCCCCTAATTGAGCTGTTGGTGCAATAAAAGAAGGGGTTTGTATACCTACTAAATGTTGTGCTTTTAATTCTTGGTATTTTGTTAGTAAAGTTGCGAATGCCGCATAAGCATCAGGAACTCTAATTAAAGTAGCATTAATTTTTTGTTTCAATGATTGTTTATCATTAATGATAATGATAGAAGCAGCAGTTGAATATAAAAATTCTTCGTATTTAGGATTTGCTAAAAATGAAATTTGGCCCTTTGTAGCTTCTTCTATTTTTCCAAAATTCTTTACGGTTACAGATGCGTCACCTTCGACCTGTCCTTGTATCATCATTGCTATCTGTTGGGCACTAAATTCTAGCATGCGTTGCTTGGTTTAAATGAATGGGGGTTATTCGCTTAGCGAACAAATGTAAAATTTTTTAACCGGGGTAGAAAGACTTTCGACAATTAATGCGTTTTGAACCTCAGAAATGGTCGAAATTTCACCCTTTTTTAGCAAAATATGGATATTCTCACTGTCTTTTTTGTATAAAGTATTGCTTGTTTCGCCCTTGAAACAAAGAAAAGCAGCTGCTTTGTCGTCGACATGAAACCTATTTTTTGTAGCTTCTAATGCTTCTTTTAAGGCAGTTTCAGAAATTGGTTCTGCTTGTAAACGGCATTTATAAATTCTTCTATTTAGTAATCTATTGCACAAAAGGGATAAAATTGGATCGGGATGAGCTTGCCATTTTTTTATAGCAAATAGAATGTCCGTATCATCTAATTGGCAATAAGCAGAGATGTCAATTTGTTCCAGCGCAATAAATTCATTGCTTAAAAAATAATCTAAAATTCCGCCCACTGAAATTGAGCTGTCTCCAGATTGAACCAATTGTTTTGCTCTTTCAATAATTTTAACCAACATGTTTTCTGCAGCAATAACCGTTTTGTGACGGTATACTTGCCAATACATAAGACGCCTTGAAACTAAAAATTTCTCTACACTATTAATGCCTTTTTCTTCTACAAGTAATAAATTATCCTTAACGTTAAGCATTTTCAAAATGCGCTCATATCCAATCACACCTTCACTTACGCCAGTAAAAAAGCTATCCCTAGATAAATAATCTAGTCTATCTACATCTAACTGACCACTAATTAGTTGGTGTAAAAATGTTTTGGGATATTGGTTGGTGAAAATTTTAATCGCAAGATCTAATTTGCCATTTAATGCCGGATTAGGATCTGCATTTAGCTTTTGCATAATTAATAAGGATAGCTCCTCGTGGTGCACTCCTTTAATTAAAACATTTTCTAAAGCATGTGAATAAGGGCCGTGGCCAATATCATGCATTAAAATAGCGGCTCTTACTGCTTGTGCTTCTTCTTGCGTAATTTCAATGCCTTTGTCCTTTAGCTCATTCACGGCATTACACATTAATTGGTAGGCTCCTAATGAATGATGTAATCGGGTATGCACTGCCCCTGGATAAACCAACTGGGCCAAAGCCATTTGCTGGATTCTTCTAAGCCTTTGAAAAAAAGGATGGTTGAAGATGGCAAAAATCAATGGGTCGTTTATCGTAATAAATCCATGAACTGGATCATTAATCATTTTTCGGGTTAAAAATTCCATAAGCTAAATGTGTTGACAAAGGTACGAAATGTGAATAACTCCTGCGTTTTATTTAAACCCCTGAGTTGCCAAAAAACTATCTTTGTAGCACAGCTATATTAAGATTAACCATACTTAAAACAGCCCTTTTTTATGAAAATTACACAAGGCACTTTAGATAAATTAGAAGATATTTTAGGAGAATCAGAATACGTAGTAAGATACGAAAGAGGCAATTTCCAAAGCGGATGGTGTTTACTTGAATCTAAGAAAATTGTTGTCTTAAATAAATTTCTAAACCTAGAAGCAAGAATCAATACCTTACTTGAATTGATTCCACAATTAGATATCGATTTCGATAAATTGACGCACGACTCTCAGAAATTATATGAGGAAGTGAAGCGTATTGCTTTGACAGAAGCATAATTATTCAAGCAACTTGTTTTGTTAAAAATCACCATATTAGGATCAGGCACCAGTACTGGGGTTCCCTTAATTGGATGTAATTGTCCTGTTTGTACTTCTTCAGACCCAAGAGACAATCGGTTAAGAACAAGTATTAAGATTGAATCTGAAACAACCTGTATTATTATTGATACCACGCCTGATTTTAGGTATCAGATGTTGCGCACTAAAACCACCCATATTGATGCAGTGGTTTTTACGCATCCGCATAGAGACCATTATGCAGGTTTAGATGATATAAGACCCTTCAATTTCTTTTCTGGCAAATCGATGCCAATCTATGCTAACGAGCTAACTCAGGTGGCTATAAAGAGAGATTTTTACTATGCTTTTGAAGCGAATAAAGACGCAGGCTTGCCCGAAATGCAATTAAAAACCATAGCGCAGGAGCAACCTTTTACAATAGGGGATATCGAATTAACACCTATACAAGTGATGCATCGAGAATTGCCCGTGCTTGGATTTAGAGTTGGTGATTTTACCTATGTGACAGATGCGAATTTTATTGACCCCCAAGAATTAGAAAAAATAAAGGGATCCAAAGTGCTTATTCTTAATGCGCTTAGACCTGAGCCACATCCTACCCATTTTACATTATCAGAAGCGATCGAATTGACGCAATCTTTAGAGATTCCTCAAACTTATTTTACGCATTTTAGCCATCAGATTGGCTTGCATGCAATAACGGAGTCGATGCTTCCTCAAGGGATATCAATGGCTTACGACGGGCTTGAAATCATTTGTTAGTTGTTTTGGTGAAATCAAGTTGCGTTGTTTTTTTCTTTCATTTTTTTACCTCTTGCTGCATTTTAAAAAACTGGTATAAATACCTATAATTAGTTGCTTCTAATCGGATAGGTTTGTTTTAAACACCCATGAAATTTGATTGGAAGCCCTATTTTATTTTTACTTCTAAAGAGCAAAAAGGAATAATCGTACTTGGCTTTATTCTTTTTTTTAGTTTGCTTTTAAATTACCTATTACCTGGTAGTAAATTAGACAATACCAATCCAAATAGGCTAGTGGGCGTACCTAAAAGTTTATTTTATTTTGATCCAAATACTTTAGATACGACAAATGGATATGTGCTTGGCTTTACTAAAAAGCAAATGACAACTTTATTGCATTATAGAGAAAAGGGTGGAAGGTTTTACAAGAAAGAAGATCTGTTAAAATGGTATGGTGTATCGGAAAATCAAGGTAAGCGCTTATTGCCATGGGTTCGAATTCATGATTCAATCGCAAGAAAAAGAAAAAATGAAAAACAAAGATGGGCTAAGCATTCTTATGAGCGACAAGCGCTAGAAAAAATTGATGTAAATAACCCTGTTGCGGCAGATTGGATCCGAATTACCGGCTTACCGGCATATAAAGTAAAACGAATTTTAACCTATCAAAAATGGTCAGGGGGTTTTACTAGTATTGTTGGGTTGAAAAAAGTATATGGGATCACTGCTTTCGATTTTGATATGATTAAGCCCTACCTAAAGTATCAAAATATTAAGAGAAAGAAAATGAACTATCAGTCGATGCGTTATGAAGATTGGATGTCACTCGGCATCTTTGATGAGCGCACAGTATGGGCAATCTTAAAACAAAAGAAACAGCAGGGGAGATTGAGTTGGTCCGAAATAGTCATTCAATTTGACCTTACCGAAACTGAAGCCATGGTGCTAAAAAACAAAACCAATCTAAGTAATTGAAAAACAATTAGATAGATTGGTATTAAAGAAGGTTATAAAATTCTCCTAAAAAATAAGATTTATATAAAAATATTTTCCTAAGTTTAGAAAAGGATTTAATCCTACAAATCGATTGCTTGCTTAAGAGGCTCCTTGAATAAAGGGGCCTTTTTTATTTTACTTATGCTTGAAAATTTGATTCACAGCACCACCCAACATTGGGAATTTTTCTTTCACAAAAGCAGCAATGGTTTCGATAGATTGTTTTGCTTGTTCTGGTGTTACACCTGCTTCTTTTACTAAACGGTCAATTAATTCTTGCATTGTTTATAATTTATAATTTAATGATTGTGTTTATTTAAGCCACTTTTAAAGTGCTTAATTTACTTTTATCAAACATGTCTTTTGCATAAGCTAAAGTCACATTAAATTCTTTAGTGTCTGTCCCTGGAAGCTCAAACATAGCTTGCGTGAACAAGCTTTCGCAAATACTTCTTAAACCTCTTGCTCCAAGTTTATATTCCATCGCTTTTGCAGTAATAAAATCATACACTTCTGGGTCAATAGAAAGTTTAATATTTTCGATCTCGAATAATTGTGTGTATTGTTTGATTAATGCATTCTTTGGTTCAGTCAAGATACTTCTTAATGTAGCAGCATCCAAAGGTTCTAAATGTGTTACTATTGGAAGACGACCTAACATTTCTGGAATTAAACCAAAAGTTTTAATGTCTTGTGCATTGACAAATCTTAGCAAGTTCTTACGCTGTAGTTCTTGTTCGTCTTTGTTTACGCTAAATCCAATCGCGTTCGTATTAATCCTTCTTGCAATAATTTTATCGATACCATCAAATGCACCACCACAAATGAATAGGATGTTCTTTGTATCAACCTTAATCATTTTTTGATCAGGGTGCTTACGACCACCCTGAGGAGGTACCAATACTTCTGTACCTTCTAGCATTTTCAATAAGCCCTGTTGAACACCTTCGCCGCTTACATCGCGTGTGATAGAAGCGTTATCGCTTTTACGTGCAATCTTATCAATTTCATCTATATAAACAATCCCTCTTTCTGCAGCCTCCACGTCATAATCACAGTTTTGTAATAGACGGGTTAACATACTTTCTACGTCCTCTCCAACATAACCCGCTTCTGTGAAAACAGTAGCATCAACAATTGCAAAGGGCACATTCAACAATTTAGCAATGGTTTTTGCTAAAAGAGTTTTACCTGTCCCAGTTTCGCCAATCATGATCACATTACTCTTTTCAATTTCAACTTCATTCTTATTATTAGTTGGAAGATTAATACGTTTGAAATGATTGTATACTGCTACACAAAGAATTTTTTTCGCTTCATCCTGGCCAATAATGTACTGGTCCATAAAGGACTTAATAGCCATCGGCTTTTGAATATTCAGCGTGCCAGCTTTTCCAGCTTCTTTTTTCTGGTGAAATTCTTTATCTACAATTTCATGAGCATGTTCAATACAATGCTCACAGATATGACCTTCCTGTCCAGCGATAAGAATTTTTACTTCTTCTCTGCTGCGGCCACAAAAAGAACAATGTATATTATCTGTCTTACTCATTTTCATTGAATCCGTTTTATTATAAACTCTTTGCAATCTTATCTACAATGCCATACTCTACAGCTTCTTTTGCGTTCATCCAGTAATCTCTGTCAAAATCTGCCATTATTTGCTCCATTGATTTACCACAGTTTTTAGCTAAGATGTTTGCACCTAATTCCTTTGTCTTTCTAATTTGTTCTGCTTGAATTTCGATATCCGCACTTGTTGCTTGGAAATAACCACCTAAACTTGGTTGGTGGATCATTACTTCGCCATGAGGGAAGATGGTACGTTTTCCTTTCTCACCCATGCTCAATAAAATAGAACCCATGCTTGCTGCCAATCCCATACAAATAGTATGCACCGGACTCTTAATCAAGTTCATTGTATCAAACATAACCATTCCGCTCGTAACAACACCCCCTGGGCTATTGATATAAAAATTAATTTCAGCGCCTGGCTTGTCGGCATCTAATAATAAAAGTTTAGTTACAATATCTCTTGCAGATTTATCATCCACTACGCCCCATAAATAGATAGATCTTTTTTCAAAAAAGATTTGTTCCATTTTTTTATTCAAAAAAGAAGGTCCGTTATCTTCTTTCTTATCTCCTTTTGGTTCTTCCTCCTCTTCCATTAAAAAACGATTCGTAAGTATCATATAAACAGTTTAAATATTATTAATTATTTCTTTACTTTTCTTGGGTTGGTTAATAAAACTTCATCTACCAATCCATATTCTTTTCCTTCTGCTGCAGTCATCCAGAAATCCCTATCGCAATCTTTTGCAACTAATTCAACATCCTTGTGGGTGTGTGTTGCAATGACTTCGTATAATTCGTGTTTCAATTTTTTAATTTCTCTTGCTGTGATTTCGATATCAGAAGCTTGACCTCCAATTGCACCACTAGGTTGGTGTAACATAATTCTACTATGTCTCAACGCAGTTCTTTTACCTTCTACACCAGCACATAATAAAATGGCACCCATACTTGCTGCCATGCCAGTACAAATAGTAGCCACATCAGGGCTGATAAATTGCATGGTATCATAAATGCCTAAGCCTGCATAAACACTTCCACCTGGGCTATTGATATACATTTGAATGTCCTTGGTACGATCTGTGCTTTCCAAGAAAAGTAACTGCGCTGTAACAATATTCGCTACATAATCATTGATGCCCTCTCCTAAGAAAATGATTCTATCCATCATTAAACGGCTAAATACATCCATGCTCGCCACATTCATTGGTCGTTCCTCAATAATATAGGGTGTCAAATTAGTCACACTATTTTGGTATTGATGAAGACTGTTACTTCCGATCCCTCTGTGTTTGATCGCGTATTTTTCGAATTCTTTTCCTATGTTCATATTTGCTTTTTTCAGTGTGTAAAGGTAAAACCTATTCTTCTAAGCTATTGCAAAAAGGGTGCCAAATTTGGGTGAAAAGACAAGTAAAATAGGGGATGGGATAGCGCTTCGTGATTTAGGCCTGGTTTTTATAAAAAAAAGCCCCGAAATACGGGGCTTTGAGTCAATTTATTAACTAAGAGTTCTGTTTTGATTAGTGTTTGTGGTTATTCAACAAATCGGCAAATTTCTCTGCAGCGATTGGTTCCTCTTTAGCAGTTACTTCTGCCTCCAAAGCATTGAATAATTTATCCGTACTAATTCTATGGTAACTATCTTCTACAAATTTTCTGTCTTGCATCATTCTTGCAGCATAATCTTCTAACCATTGGTCATTGTCTCCCAATGCACCCAATTGTCCACCCATATAGCTCATCAATTGTTGCTTTGCAAAATTCTTTAAGTCTTCTGCAACCACTTCTACTTTATGATCTGCAATTAATTGTGTACTAATTACAGTCCACTTTAATTGATCTTGGAATATTGGATATTCTTTTTCTGCTTCTTCTTCTGTTCTTTGCTTCTCTCCACCTTTTTGTAACCAACGCTTTAAGAAAGCAGCAGGGAAGTCCATTTTAGTTTGTTCAATCAAACTATGGTAAATTTGATCGTGCACTTGATTCTTTGCTTGTTGGTCGTAATATCCTTCAATATCTTTTTTGATAGCTGCTTTAAATTCTGCTTCGTTTGCGATGGCTTGATTTGGGTAACAAACAGTGAATAAGGTTTCATCTAGAGGTGCTTTCTCTACTAGTCCAACTTTTGTAATCACCAATTTGAAATACTTTTCAGCATCGTCTTTTGTTAATGCCAAGTCGTTCAAAATAATATCTAACTCTTTGTCTTCAAAAGCTTTCTTCAATTGAATTACAACCGTATCGTCGTTCTTCTTGCCAATGAATTCTTTTCTTTGTTTTTCGCTAAAATATTTAATCAATAAAGAGTTGTCTTTTTTGATACCACCTTCTACTTCATTGCCTTCTTTGTCAGACTCAATGAAAGTTACATTTAACACATTGTCTTCACTAGTAGCTGTTTCTGGTTCAGTCATGTTACCATTTCTGATTTGCAAACGCTCTACTTCGTTTTGAATCATGTCGTCTGTTACTTGGATTTTATATCTTTTAACTTTGATGTCTTTTGTCTTTACCTCAAAGCTTGGCTTTAAGCCAATTTCAAAAGAAAAATCATAATCAGTAGGATTATTTTGATCCATGTTCGCAAAAGTAGTCTCCAATGGAAGTGGTTGCGCAAAGATGTCAATTTTCTCTTTAGCGATATATTGGTTCATTTCGTTTTCAACTGTCTTTAAAATCACATCAGTGAAAACAGATTGTCCGTACATTTTTTTAATCATACCTGCAGGTACCATTCCTTTTCTAAATCCAGGGATGTTTGCCGTTTTGGCATGCTTCTTTAAACTTGTTTCGTAAGCATTAAAATAATCTGCTTTTGAAATAGTCACCGTTAATTTATCATTTAAAGGTGCAATGTTGGTTCTTTTTATCGTTGCCATATTAGTTACTTTTTCTACTTAATTGTAGGGTTTAAGGGGTGCGAAGGTACAAATTTTGACCTTAATTAAGCCATCTTGAGATAAAAAAGGCCCCAAATTGGGGCCTTTAGTGCGGATGGAGGGGGTCGAACCCACACGCCTCGCGGCGCTAGATCCTAAGTCTAGTGCGTCTGCCAATTTCGCCACATCCGCTTAGGGGTTGCAAACTTAATTGATTATTTTTAAAATTGGTCTAAGAACCCGACAATTTCCTCTAAATACTGCTGATCGGTGGTGTCAAAATGCGCTAATTCGGTACTATCAACATCCAAAACGCCTACAATTTTGCCGTTTTGAAAAACAGGGACTACTATTTCAGATCTCGAAGCGCTACTACATGCAATATGTCCAGGGAACTTTTCTACATCTTCTACGATTAAAGTAATGCCCTTTTCCCAGCTTGTGCCACAAACACCTCGTCCTTTCTTTATTCTTGTACAAGCTACGGGCCCTTGGAAAGGCGCTAAAACTAATTCATCGTCAATAACCCAATAAAAACCAACCCATAGCCAATTGAACTGCTCTTTTAATGCAGCAGCAATGTTTCCAAGATTGGCAATTAAGTTATCCTCACCAGTCATCAAACCTTTGATTTGAGGTATTAAGGATTCGTATTGTTCTTTTTTTGTGCCCTGATGCAGGGTTAAATCTTCTGCCATTTGTTTTATTTTCTAAGGATAGATTGCAATTCTTTTTTCTCAATGCGCATAACAAAAAATATAAATGCGAAAAGTAATATAGTTGCAAATAAATAATTGAAAGGTTGATTGTCTGAAACTGCATGTAATAAAACATTGATGCCATAAATCAATATTGCAATTACAAAGTAGGCAATTAATTTTTTTGTTGCATAAGGCACTGGATAGATGCGCTGACCCCATTGATAACTAACGACCATCATAGTGCCATAGCAAAAGAAAGTTGCCCAAGCACTCGCCATATATCCAAAATGAGGAATGGCAATATAGTTGATGATGACAGTTATAAGTGCACCCAGTAAAGTGATCCAAGCACCTGCCATTGTTTTATTAGTTAGTTTATACCAAATGCTTAGGTTATAATAAACGCCTAAAAACATATTTGCAATTAGTAAAATTGGAACCACCTTTAAGCCAACATACATTGCTGGATTTTGAATAAACAATTTCCAAATGTCAATATATAATACAACGCATAAGAACATCACACATAAAGTGATGACAAAGAATTTCATCACCCTAGCATAGGTTTTCTGAGCCTGATCTGATTCTGCTTGTTTAAAGAAAAATGGTTCAGCACCCATGCGAAATGCTTGAATCGAAATGGTAATTAATATAGCAAGTTTATAACAAGCACTATAAACTCCAACAAGTGCTTTGTTCGCATCTGGACTACCTCCTGGCGCCCACCATCCTAACATAATACGATCTAATGTTTCATTGATCATGCCACCAAATCCAACTAAAATAAGTGGAAGGGCATAGGCCATCATTGAAAGCCATAATTTAAAATTGAATTTAAAACGAATAGACCTAATTTCTTTTTGCAATAAAATCAACACAAAAACATTTTGTATTATACCAGCAATTAAAATATAACCTACTTCCCAATTTGGTTTATAAATGGATACTAAAAAACTAGTTGGATTTGTTTGTACATATTGTGGTAGACTGCTGATTAAAACATAAGTTGCTAGTATATTCAATAAGATTCCTCCAACTTTTATCAATGCAAATTTTTTCGGTCTTCCTTGTAATCTAAGCCTAGAAAAAGGAATCGTCGTGATGGCATCTAATGCAACGATCCATGCTAACAAACTGATATACTCGGTATGGATTGTGATTTGTAATAAATCTGCTAAAGGTATTCTCCATGTATACAATCCAAATAGAACGAGTGCAGTTACAAAAATCATAGAGAGGCTACTTGTATTGTAGATTTCCTTTTCATTTTCTTTAGAACCAAACTTGAAATAGGCTGTTTCCATACCATGCGTCACTAGTACATTTAAAAATGGTATAAAAGCATAGACAATCGAATTCTCTCCATAAGCAATATCTGAAAGCTTATAGGTTAAATAGGGGGTAAGCAAATAGCTAATAAACCTTGCGGCTATTGAACTAAGTCCGTACCATGCGGTTTGACTGGCTAATTTTTTAATACTACTCAAGGCGTTGAAATTACAGCTAAATTAGTGAAAATAGTTTTGTTTATCTTCATGCAGTAAATAGCATTTATATGAGAGTTGTCGTCCAAAGAGTTACAGAGGCCAATGTGAAAGTAAATGGAGCCGTTATTGGGGCTATTCAAGAAGGATTAATGGTCTTATTAGGTATTCAAAATGAGGATACCGCAGAGGATATTCAATGGATTGCCAGTAAACTTGTTCAAATGCGCATTTTCGATGATTCTGAGGGGGTGATGAATCTAAGTGTGAAAGACATTGGTGGTTCAATTCTTTTGATTAGCCAGTTCACCCTTTATGCAGCTACTAAAAAAGGCAATCGACCTTCTTATATTGGAGCTGCTAAGCCTGAAATAGCAATTCCTATTTATGAGCAGATGATCGTTCAATTAAATAAGGAATTAGGTAAGCCAATTGCCACAGGCCAGTTTGGTGCAGATATGAAAGTGTCACTTTTAAACAATGGTCCAGTCACTATAATTATTGATTCAAAAAATAAGGAATAATATGTCTAACCAATTAACAATAGAAGCAGCTCAATCGCAAGTTGACCATTGGATCAAAACCATTGGTGTAAAGTATTTCAGCGAATTAACAAATTTAGGAGTATTGATGGAAGAAGTAGGCGAATTGTCTAGATTAATGGTACGTAAATATGGCGATCAGTCGTTTAAAAACAAGGAGGCGGATGCAGATTTAGGAGATGAAATGGCAGATGTCCTTTTTGTCTTAATCTGCTTGGCGAATCAAACTGGAGTGGATTTAACGGCTGCTTTGGAGAAGAATCTTCAAAAGAAAACCAATCGAGACAAAGAAAGGCACCAAAACAACGAAAAATTACAACCATAATCTTTTCTCGTCCTATATTTGCAAACTATGAGCAAGACAGTTACAGACAATACATTACAAGCGATCATTTCGCATGCCAAAGAATACGGATTTGTGTTTCCTAGTAGTGAAATCTATGATGGATTAAGTGCAGTGTATGATTACGGTCCTTATGGTGCACAATTGAAGAAGAATATTCGTGACTATTGGTGGAATAGCATGACACAGATGAATGACAATATAGTAGGCATTGATGCTGCTATATTTATGCATCCAACAACATGGAAAGCAAGCGGACACGTTGATAGCTTTAGTGATCCATTGATTGATAATAAGGATAGTAAAAAAAGATATCGTGTAGATCATTTGATAGAAGCACATGCAGATAAATTAATTGAAAAAGGAGACCAAGTTGGCGCTGATAAATTACTAGCCGACATGGATGCCTTATTAGCCAATGATGATTTTGCAGGCTTAGGTGCGTTAATTCAAGCGAATAAAATTCAATGTAGCGTTAGCGGTACAAGTAATTGGACAGAAATTCGTCAGTTTAATTTAATGTTCTCTACGGAATTAGGTTCCGTAGCAGAAGATGCGAATACTATTTATTTAAGACCTGAAACGGCACAAGGTATTTTTGTGAATTTTTTGAATGTGCAAAAAACTGCAAGGATGAAAATTCCTTTTGGTATTGCACAAACAGGTAAGGCATTTAGAAATGAGATTGTAGCACGTCAGTTTATTTTTAGAATGCGTGAGTTCGAGCAAATGGAAATGCAATTTTTCGTTAAACCTGGTACACAAAAAGAATGGTACGAACATTGGAAGGAAGAGCGTATGAAATGGCATTTAAGCCTAGGCATTAAAGCGGATAAATATCGTTTTCATGACCATATTAAATTAGCGCATTACGCTGACGCAGCTTTAGATATTGAATACGAATTTCCATTTGGGTTTAAAGAAGTTGAGGGAATTCATTCAAGAACTGATTTTGATTTATCTCGTCATCAGGAATTCAGTAAAAAGAAATTACAATATTTCGATACAGAAATTAATCAGCACTATGTGCCTTATGTGATTGAAACATCTATTGGATTAGATAGAATGTTCTTATTGATTTTATCTAATTCCTACGAGGAAGAAGTAATTAATAAAGAAGATGGTACTACTGATTCAAGAGTGGTCTTGCATTTGCCTGCAAAATTAGCTCCTTTGAAATTGGCTGTTTTGCCTTTGACAAAGAAAGATGGGTTGCCTGAATTAGCAAAAGCCTTGATGGATGAGTGTAAGCCTTCATTCCACTGCTTCTATGAAGAAAAAGATGCTATTGGCAAAAGATACAGAAGACAGGATGCAATTGGTACACCTTTCTGTGTAACAATCGATCATCAAACTAAGGAAGACAATACAGTAACTATTCGTTATAGAGATAGCATGCAACAAGAAAGAATACCAATGAGCGAAGTAAAGGCCTTGGTATTAAAGCATATTGCTTAAATATTATTAGACCCTTATGCTTTTACCGAGCGGTTATGCATAAAGTTCATAAAAAGAAAGCGCCCAATTTTGGGCGCTTTCTTTTTATCCATAAAGTTCAAAATGAATCTGATTTTTGGGAATCCCCAATGTGGCTAATGTGTTCCTTGCTTCGTCCACCATATCCTTCCAGCCGCAAATATAAAATTGGGCCTCTTTGCTTGCGCCTTCTTCTAAAAGCCTTATATAAGTTGCATGGACATATCCTTGATTTGCGCCTTCTTGAATTTCTGTCTCTCTAGAAAAGCTAGGGTGATAAAAGAATTGAGGTTCTTTGGTTTCTAAAGATTTAAATTCATGTCCGTATAAGCAGTCCGTGTATTTTCTACAGCCAAATAATAAATGAATATTCTGGTGGCTAGTTTTCTTTTGATGAATATCTAAAATCATGGACCTAAAAGGAGCAACCCCTGTTCCTGTGCAAATGAAATAAAGATCTGTTGTAATTTCTTTTGGCAAAACAAAAACACCTTGAGGGCCTCGTACTTTAAGGATAGTACCTACAGTTACCTCATTGAATAAGTAGGTTGTGCCAAGTCCGCCTTCCAATAATACAATTACTAATTCAATTTCATTGCTGCCATCTGGCGCGGATGCAATGGAATAACTTCTCCAGCGTTTATTTTTTTGTTCATGTATTGGAAGATCTAAGGTCACAAATTGTCCTGGCGTGAAATCAAACACCGTAACGCTGGACATCTTTATCCAAAAACGCTTTGTGTGAGGTGTCTCCTGCACAATTTTTGTAACTACAGCGTCTTGCCAGGGTTGAAGCATAATTTTTAATTATTAGTAACGAATACGCTTTGAACGTAAACCTTATTGTTTGCAAAAACTTTCACAAAATAGATGCCGGTTGTCAATGTTGGTATTTGTACCGCTTGTGTAGATGTCTGATTGTTAAGTTTATCTCTCTGGAAGACGGTTGCACCATTGCTATTTAAGATACTCAATCCAATTGTATTGGTTTTGACATTATTAAACTGGATATAAAATTGGTTTCCTTTAATTATATTCTCTACATAATCGGTTGATACAATTTTTAATCCAATTTCTTTTGTTGGGGCTTGAGGTATATCTGTTATTAAAACAAGTTTGTTTTCTGAGTAATTCGTACATGTTCCAGTAGTGGCACTCACTTTGTAAAGTGCATTTTTACTAATTTTAATTCCTCGGCTTGTTGCACCATTAATGTATTCATCATTAATAAACCATTGGTAGCTATCTGCCACTGTGGTGCTCAAACTATCAATACCTATTTGACTAATGATTGGTTTAGCAGTTAAAACCACAGGTATTTTTGTCAGTGCTTTTTCAAACTGTGGTGTACTGATTTGCATGTTATAAAAGAAATAATAGAATTTCTCAAAATTTGCTCCAGCCCAGTTTCCAGTGATGGATGCAAGCACAGTTGGTCCAAATGGATGGTTGTTTGTTGTGATATTATTATTTCTAAAAATAGTTGCACTATCTAAACAACGTGCAATCAAAATATAATTCCCTGCTTGTGGAATATTCATATTGATTGCATAAATCCTTCCTGTATCGCCTTGTACAAAAGGAGTAGGAGCGCCAGATCCAGCTGAGCCGGTGGCTTGTGCAGGACTTGGGCTACTAGCTACCACATGTAAAATAGTTTTTTGTGTTTGCGAAGGGTAGTAAGAGTAAGTAGTATCGGTGAATGTGCTTAAAGCCCTTAATTCAAGTTCTATTTTACCAGCATAGCCAGTATATAATTTTGTTGTTTCTAAAACTATTGGTCCCCTTGTATTGAATCTAACAAACTCTCCAAAACTACTGCCCCAGTTATTATAGCCACCAGAATTACTTAATGTTGTATTGTCTTTTGGTCCTATAAATCCTGTCCATCCTTTTCCCAAATAGACATCTGAAGCGGTTGTTGAAG
The DNA here is from genome assembly GCA_964579885.1 of uncultured Sediminibacterium sp. Lineage (GTDB taxonomy): Bacteria > Bacteroidota > Bacteroidia > Chitinophagales > Chitinophagaceae > Sediminibacterium. The sequence goes on along the minus strand of CAZOHD010000001.1, from coordinate 144,369 downwards.
TTCTAATTGCCGAACCCATGGCGATAGGTCTGCTTATATCATTGTTTTTATCATACCATAAATACTGGTCTTCGCCATTTGCAATATTGGCCAATAATTGAACAATATCATTACATCCAGTTGCAGAGCCTGTTAATGCAGGGCTTGAGTTCGCGCTATTGAATACAGAAGTAATAGTGTTGTTGGCAGGTTGTTGGTCGTTGCTAATACTTGCAGTTGCAGTAATAGTGTATTGCTGATTTAATTCAATTGCAATTGGCTTTTGAAAAGTATAGGACATCATTTCTGAACCATATAATCTGCCAGTAAATGTTTCAGTAATGTTTAAAATAGTGGTATTCCCTTTTTTTACTTCTAAACTTAAAGGTAGATTAGTAAGTCTTGTTGTACCATTATTTGCAACTTTTACAGTCACATATTGCACCGATTTTTCTGAGGCACCTCCATTAGGACTCGTTATCTCTGTAATTTGTACATCGTTTGAGGGATTTACTACTTTAAGTGTGTAATCCTGTGTTTCACCTGCAGCATAATTACCACAAGCATTCACATCAGATGCTGCATTTGCTTCTGCCACAACAACTCGAAGTTTCGTCAATTGATTAATAATTAAATTACCATTTAAATTGATTGAACTGCTATAATCTCCATTTGCAATTCCTGCACTCGTATGCACCAATTCATTCGCATCAAATACGCCGTTGTTATTATAATCAATAAATACTTTTACAAATCGATTATTATTTGAAGCGTCTGCACTACTTAATTTCATGAATAAATACAATGTTCCATTTAATTCCCCATTGATAAATTTTGCAGTATTATCAACGTAATTGTCTGCAGTTGTTTTTGAGAATTTAACATTGTTTAATTGTATACTATCAATCTTTGTTCCTACACCAGATGTCGCTGCTGAATTACAATAGGCCGTTCCTCCAGCACCACTAATAATTAAGGAGTAGTTCTGTTGTCCTCTTCCTAATGTCCCCTTATGCTTGACTGTAACTGTATAAAGTGTGCCAACTAAGCTGGTGTCTACTTCTACTTTTTCTACGTTATCAATATTATTGATACCTCTAAATGCAGGATCTTCTGGTGTACGCGGATCCAAATTCCATGTATTGAATTTTTTATTGCCTTGCTTAATTTCAAGGTCTAAATCATTGATTAATTCAGGGCTATTGTCATTTAAAACAGTACTTGCAGTTCCTTTAATATCTGTCCAAACTAGTGTCGCTTTTACCGGTCTTGTTCCTGATGCAGTGAACGAGTAGGAGGCACTATCCCCATTTAACAAAGTGTTTTCGTATACAAAATGAGGACTATTGGCACTATTGTTATTTGTTAATGAAGTATTTAATACCTGTGCTGCTTCTCCTATATTAAGTAACCCCCAACCATGTTTATAATCTGGTCCTGGATAAATTCCAGCTTCATTTGCTGTATGTATCGCTAATGCTTTTACTGTAGCAGATTTTAAAATTTTAGGCGCACCATTAATCGTAAATCGTTGACTTAATTCTTGCAATAACATTAAACTTCCGGCTGCACCTGGAGACGCCATTGAAGTGCCATTCTGGTACCCATAACTTGAATCATTTGTTGCGATAGGAGCATATACAGCAACGCCCTGTGCTACAATATCTGGTTTTATTCTTCCGTCGTCAGTTGGGCCCCATGAACTAAAATTACTAATGACAACATCTTCTTTTTTATTGTATTCAGATGGTATACCATTCACTGCCCCTACGGTTAAAATATTTTTAGAATTTTTATCAGAAGAGATGCTTCCATATGAATCATTGCTACTAATATCGGATGGTCTAGCACCAGCATTGATCATTCTACCTGTTTCATTTCTTCTCCAATAGGTTTGTCCAACTGCAGGGCCAGTACTTGTTCTATTATTTCCAGCGGCAGCAACAATTAAATAATTAGGGGCATTGTATGCAATGGAGTCTTGTATTTCTGCATCAGAGTCATAGATTCCAAATCTAAAATCCTCTTTTTCATTCCATCTGCCATTGAATTCCCAACGGGAAGAATCGCTATTGTAGTTCCATCCTGTTACGGTTCCATAAGAGTGATTGGAGAAAAGCAATCCATTCGCGGCAGCTGCAGACATTTCAGACAAGTCGTTGTTCCAATCATAATCAAGAATTCCTTTTACATTATAAGACATTCCTTTTGATAATGGATTTAACCCTTTACTCATTACAATACCTGCCACATGTGTGCTGTGGGTAACCACTTGAGTCGAGTTGTCTTTTTGCGTAATTCTATTCTGAAATTCCTTATGTGTTAATCTTGGACTTCCTTCGTCCCATACACCAAGTTTATTTGTCATTGCGTCATCTGACCCACTCAGGTTTAAATTAGAGGCAGCACCAGGCCAAACTTTATTTGCATTAATCGTTATTGCAGCAACTGGGTCTGCAAATCCAATATAATATTTAGGCCATCCTTTTGCATCGACGCCAATTAGACTCGCATTATTTTGATTGTTGGATTGATATTTTAATGGCCATCCATTCTGCTTTGCTAAAAGAACTGCTTTAGAAAACTTTTCTCTCGCTTCCAATGATAATTTATTGGAGGTCTCCATCAAGATCTCTTTTTTGGTTGCTTCTTGTGCATGAATTGTATTCAATATGAAAACAAAAAATAGGGGTAGTAAAAGTTGTTTTTTCATGCTTCTAAATTACAATCAAAACTTTGTAATTCATACATCTTCTAGTTTAAAAAGGCTAGTTTATTTAGCCTCCATTTTTTGGTGTAACTTTAAACAAACCATCAACAATGTGTACCAATTCATTTCGCTGGGTCTCAATACTATTATTAGTACCAATTCTAATGAGTTTTTGTATCCAAAGTCAAGGTATTAAAGGATTTGTATTGCTTGAAAAAGAAACAAATATGCCTCTAAAGGGAGGGTCTAAACAGTCGGGTACGCCAATATCGACCATTATTTTTGTCTATGAATATGCCATGGTAAATCAGTTAATCGATCAACAAGGTCATTTTGCAAAAGGATTGAATGCAAAATTAATTAAGCAGGTGAGGTCGGAGGTAGATGGAAGTTTTAAGCTAAAATTGAAACCTGGAAAATATACCATCCTGCTGGGTTATAAAGAGGGTATGTATATTCCTTTTTTTTCTGGCATGAATGGCGTCGCACATATTGAGGTAATAAAGCATCAATTTCAGGAAATTGACTTAAGTATCGCTGCGTCGTCTATTTTTTGATTGTATCTTTGTAGACTGAATCATGAATGAAAAATCTTTGTTTGAACGATACAATGTATCCCCCCTCCTAAAAAAAATAGTAGATGGGATTGCTATGTCCGAATCTACAAAAAAGCCTTTTCAAGTTCATTTGCAAAATCTCAACGGATCGGCCCCTGCTTTTGTTTTACAACATGTTTTTACAAATGTTCAAACCGCTTCTTATAATCATCTGATTGTATTGAATGATGCAGAGGAAGCTGCGTATTTCTATAATACTATTGAAAGTATTACCGGCGCTTTAGATTTATTTTATTTCCCTTCCTCTTTTAAGACTGCACAGAATTTTAGTTTACTAAATCCTTCTCATGTAATGTTGAGAACGGAGGCTTTGACTAAATTGTCGATGGGTGGAAATAAAAAAATCGTAGTGACTTATCCGGAAGCTTTTTTTGAAAAAGTAATCATGCCTAAGACCTTGCAGCAACATATCATTCAAATAAAAACGAATGATACCCTGGGTTTAGAAGCTTTAATGGAAAGTCTTGTTCAGTATGGTTTTGAAAGAACTGATTTTGTATATGAGCCTGGACAATTTGCATTAAGAGGCGGCATTTTTGATATCTATTCTTTTGGTAACGAAAAACCATATAGGGTAGAATTATTTGGCGAAGAGGTAGACAGTATTCGTTTATTTGATCCAGAGACGCAGTTAAGTGAGCGTAAGTTATTGCAGGTGAATATCATTCCAAATGTCACTACTCAATTCGAAGACACAGCAAAAATTCCTATAATGGAATTTATTGCAGACAATACCATAGTTTGGTTAAAGGATTGGACATTCATACAACAGAAAGGGAATGATCAAATGGAAGCCTTGGAGGCGTTTTTATTACATGCGCCTGTAACTAAATTAATAGATGATTTAGATACACATAAGAAGCATACGAATTTAGACGACCTAGTGCCTGTGGATACAGTAACGGAACAGTTATTAAAGAAAAATATTATTGAATGGGGTTCTCAGGCAAACTTAACTGAACTTAAATTGGCGTTTAGTACACAAGTGCAACCCAGTTTTAATAGGCAGTTTCAATACTTGATAGCCAACTTACAAGAATTTGAAAAAAAAGGATACGATTTGTTTTTGTTTGCAGAACAAGCAAAACAATTAGAGCGATTACATGCGATTTTTTCGGATTTAAAAACCGAGATACAATTTACCCCTATTGTAAAAAATATACATGAAGGATTTGTGGACCATGATCATAAAATGGTTTGCTATACGGATCATCAAATTTTTCAACGTTACCATAAGTATAAAGTAAAACAGGCCTACAGTAAGAATAAGGCAATTACCTTAAGGACATTAAGCGATCTACATCCGGGTGATTATGTGACACATATTGACCATGGAGTGGGCGTGTACAGTGGTTTACAGAAAATCGAAGTGAGCGGCATGATGCAAGAGGCGGTAAGAATAATTTACAAGGACAGTGATATCCTTTATGTGAATATTAATTCATTACACAAGATCTCCAAATACACAGGAAAAGAAGGTACGCCACCAAAGGTGAATAAGTTAGGGTCTGATGCTTGGGTGAAATTAAAAGACAAGACCAAGGCGAAAGTGAAAGCGATCGCATTCGATTTAATTAAATTGTACGCGCAACGAAAAGCACAAACTGGATTTGCTTTTACGCCAGATAATTATATGATGCATGAGCTAGAAGCTTCTTTTATTTACGAAGACACGGTTGATCAAGCAAAAGCAATTGCAGATGTGAAAAAAGACATGGAAGCACCTGCTCCGATGGATCGTTTGGTTTGTGGTGATGTAGGTTTTGGGAAGACGGAAGTAGCTATTCGTGCTGCATTTAAAGCGGCAATAGATGGCAAGCAAGTTGCAGTACTTGTGCCAACTACCATTTTAGCTTTCCAGCATTATAAGACCTTTAAAGAAAGGCTGAAAGATTTTCCTATAGAAATAGATTTCTTAAACAGGTTCAAATCTGCTGCTCAGAAAAAAGAAACGATCGCCAAAGTCAAAGAGGGTAAGATTGATATTCTTGTTGGTACGCACGGTATATTAGGAAAAGAAGTCCAATTCAAGGAATTAGGTTTAATGGTGATAGATGAAGAGCAAAAATTTGGTGTAGCGCATAAAGAAAAATTAAAAACATTAAGAACGAATGTAGATTGTTTGACATTGACTGCGACACCTATTCCTAGAACCCTGCATTTTAGTTTAATGGGTGCAAGGGATTTAAGCATTATCAATACACCGCCTGCCAATCGACAACCTATCCATACAGAAGTGCAAGTGTTTCATGAAGATGTGATTCGCGAAACAATTTATTTTGAAACAGAAAGAGGTGGTCAAGTGTTTTTTATACATAATAGGGTACAAGGATTGGCTGAGATGTGTGCGATGATTCAAAAGCTTTGTCCAGACTTGAGTATCGGCTTTGCACATGGACAATTAGAAGGACATCAGTTAGAAGAAAAAATATTTGACTTTATAGAACGCAGGTATGATGTATTGGTTTGTACAAATATTGTCGAAAGTGGTGTAGATATTCCGAATGTGAATACAATCATCATCAATAATGCACATCAATTTGGATTGAGTGATTTACACCAGTTAAGAGGTAGGGTGGGTAGAAGCAATAAAAAAGCATTTTGTTATTTATTGGCTCCTCCAATGACTACTTTGCCCGATGATTCCCGTAAGCGTTTACAAACCCTTGAACAGTTTAGTGAATTAGGTTCTGGCTTCCAGATTGCAATGCGTGATTTAGATATTCGTGGTGCAGGAAATTTATTAGGAGGGGAGCAAAGTGGCTTTATGGCTGAGATAGGGTTTGAAATGTACCAAAAGATTTTAGCGGAAGCCGTGCGTGAATTAAAACGCTCCGACTTTAAAGAATTATTTGAAGAAGAAATAAGCAAACAAGATGATTTTGTCACAGATTGTACAATTGATACGGATTTAGAAATCATGATACCAGATGCTTATGTAGAAAGTATTGGTGAAAGGCTTTCATTATATACACGTCTGGATCAATCTGAGGATGATGCAGAATTAGACGCAATGAAAATTGAATTGATTGATCGTTTTGGGCCGATGCCAAAACAAGTAGCCGCTTTATTTACGACCATTCAATCAAGAAGGCTGGCAATTTCATTAGGGTTTGAAAAAATGACTTTGAAGGACGAAACATTGAGGTGTTTTTTTATCAATCGTCCAGATTCGCCTTATTATGAAAGTGCTATTTTCAAAGGCTTATTAAACTTTACACAAACAGCCATGAACAATGCCCATTTTAAACAAGTAGGTAAAACATTTATCTTAATTATTAAAGACATTAAGAGTATGGAACATTGCTTTGCGACATTGACAAAAATCCACCACGGCGTAGTGAAGATAGGGGATTAAAATAATTAAGGCCACCGTTTATGGGTGGCCTTAAAAAAAATTCATTAAGGGGTCACTTAAAATTAAAAGCCCTTAGTAGCTACACCATCAGCGATTGCTTTTAAAGCATTTGTTTCGCTCATGATTGCTGCCATTTTATTTCCTTTACCATCGTGACCGCCAGCCATATAACCGCCTTTAGCAGTTTTAGTAATTACAGCGTCATGCATTGGTACGTTTTTTTCTTTTGTTTTCAAGCAATATGCTTTGATCATTTTTGAAGTGTCCATTTTGTATATATTTTAATTTTTAAAATGCTAATTGAAAGTAGTTTATTTATTGATATTCAAGGTTTGAATTATACGTTTTTTTGTTAAATGTTTATAAATTCTCCTCAATTGAGGCCCTTAAACGTCAATTTTTGCATATTTGGCATGAGATTCAATGAATTCCCTTCTAGGAGCCACTTCGTCTCCCATCAACATACTGAAGATTCTATCGGCTTCAGCTGCACTGTCAATGGTCACTTGTTTAAGGGTTCTTCTAGTTGGATCCATGGTTGTTTCCCATAATTGATCAGCGTTCATTTCACCCAGACCCTTATATCTTTGAATCGTCACAGAGCTATCATTTCCACCACCTAGTTTTTCAACTAAGCCCTTTCTTTGCTCTTCGCTATAAGCATATTCTTGGTCTTTACCTTTCTTTACTAAATACAAAGGAGGTTGTGCGATATAGACATAACCATTTTGCACCAATTCTTTCATATATCTAAAGATGAAGGTTAAAATCAAAGTAGCAATATGCGATCCATCCACATCGGCATCGGTCATGATGATTAGTTTATGGTAACGCAATTTTGCAATATTCAATGCTTTTGGATCTTCCGGTGTACCAACCGTTACACCCAATGCAGTGTACATATTTCTGATCTCTTCGTTCTCATAGATCTTATGTTCCATTGCTTTTTCTACGTTCAAAATTTTACCACGTAATGGCAAAATCGCTTGGTAACTTCTTTCACGACCTTGTTTCGCTGTACCACCCGCCGAGTCTCCTTCGACAAGGTATAACTCACAACTTTCGGGGTCACGTTCAGAGCAATCGGCTAATTTACCAGGCAATCCACCACCTGACAATACAGTTTTTCTTTGAACCATATCGCGCGCTTTCTTAGCAGCAACGCGGGCTTGGGCAGCAAGAATGATTTTAGAAATTACATATTTCGCTTCCTTAGGGTTCTCTTCTAAATAGGCTTCCAATACGCGTGCTACTGTTGTTTGCACCACACCACTCACTTCGCTATTACCTAATTTCGTTTTTGTTTGACCTTCAAATTGTGGTTCAGGCACTTTCACAGAAATAATCGCACTTAAACCTTCTCTAAAGTCATCCCCCTCAACTGTTACTTTTGCTTTTTCAAACAAACCTTCTTTATCACCATAGCTTTTGAATACACGAGTTAAGGCTGTTCTAAAACCAGTTACGTGTGTACCACCTTCAATGGTATTGATATTGTTTACATAAGAAAAAATATTCTCTTTAAAGTCATCGTTGTAAGTCAACGCAACTTCTACCATAACATTAGAAGCTTCATCTAAACCTTCAACATACAATGGAGCGGCGATAATTGGATTTCTATTTCCGTTCTTATCTAACATTTGAACAAACTCAACTATACCACCTTCGCTGTAAAAATGATTTACATAAGGCGCTCCTGCTTCGTCTAATTCTCTTAAATCTGTTAAGGTGATGCTGATGCGCTTATTCAAATAAGACAATTCACGTAAACGACCTTCTAATATTTCTTTACGGTAAACTGTTTCTTGGAAAATAGTTTGGTCAGGCCAGAAATGAACTCTAGTACCTGTTTTTTCACTTGTGCCAGCTTCTCTAACTGCATATTTTGGAACACCGATGGAATACTCTTGCTCAAATATTTTGCCTTCACGCTCAACAGTGACTAATAATTTAGTACTTAATGCATTTACACAACTCACACCCACACCGTGTAATCCACCAGATACTTTGTACGTGTTTTTATCAAACTTACCACCCGCATGCAAAACAGTCATTACGACTTCCAATGCAGACTTTTTCTCTTTAGTATGCATCGCAGTTGGGATACCACGACCATTATCTTGAACACTTATTGAATTGTCTGTATGAATAGTCACTTCGATATGAGAGCAATAGCCGGCCAATGCTTCATCGATTGAGTTATCTACTACTTCATACACTAAGTGGTGTAAACCTTTCATGCCCACATCGCCAATATACATTGCTGGGCGTTTTCTTACCGCTTCTAATCCTTCTAATACCTGGATACTATCGGCGCCATAATTCTTATTCTCGGCCGAGTCTGGGTGTTGTAAATCTTCTGACATAAACAGTGAAATTTTTGTTTTTATAAGGCGTTTTGAACGCATACAAACTTAATAAAATTTACGCCTTTTTGGACTTGTAAACGCCTGAATAGTTATCCCCATTAAACTTGTTTTGTAAATTTCGCAAAGTCGAAAAATGGGGCTAAAAATGGCCTTAAAATCGATTTTTAAATAGGACCTGGATCTGTATGGAAAAATTAAAAATAGAGTCAAAATTTGGGCTTTATTTTGCGTCATTTTTAAGTCATAAAATGAACCTTTTTACATCATTTGTTGTTTATAGTTTAAATTTGTGCTTCAATGATGTTAGCAAACGATATATTAAAACAGGTTAACCAACCCAATGGCTTTGCTGGGATGGCTATGTTGTACCAAAAAGAGCAGTTAATTCCTGGCTCTACACAGTACAAAATTAATCGTTACTATACGCAATCACCTGCAGAATTGGAAGATACGGGTATGTTCATTTACCACTATAATGCTAGCCGTCCTGCTGATAATTATTTGGAGTTAAGATTTTGTATTTCAGGGAATCGATATTGTGAAAATAAACTGTGTGGTAATTGTAATCAATTACCTACCGAAGATTGTGCTGGTCCACTTAGAACGATCGATGTATTTTCATTTCATTTTACCTCTACTTTTTTACATCAGTTTGTACATAATGTAAAATTGAATAATCGTAAAGATGAGGTTTTAGCGTTCAAGCATCCTAATGCTTTTGTCAAAACATTTCCTCTGTGTATGCGTAAGCGTGGCACATTGGATTCTTTATTGAATTATAGTTATACTGGCTCATTGGAAAATATTTTTATCAATGCAAAAATCCATGAATTATTATTGTTCAGCTTGGAGTGTATTGTAGATGAGAAAGAAGAAGGTTTTTCATGTAAATTTTTATCAGACGAACGTGGTAGAGAAAGCATCTATCTAGCTAGAGAAATTTTATTACAGCATATTGGCGATCCAATTACGATTAAAGAGTTGAGCCGAAAAGTAGCCATGAATGAATGCTATTTAAAGAAAGGCTTTAAAGAGGTTTTTGGAACCACCATTTTTGACTTCTATCAACAACAAAGAATGGAGCACGCTAAGTATTTGTTGTACGAAAAGTCTTTGAGCGTAACAGATGTATCTGCTTTATTGGGGTACTCTTCTATTTCGCACTTCTCAGCGGCTTTTAAAAAACACACTGGCTTAAAGCCTTGTGAATTATTGAACTAGTTGAAGCCTAATTGTCTTTATTAGCGGCTTCTTTAAACCTAGTGTCAATTTCTATTTTAATTCCTTATTTTTAGTTTCTAAATAAATTCTATGCGTCAATTATTTGCGATTGCTATTATTGTTTTCTTTAGCTCATGTATCAATCAAAGAGTAGACTTAGTGGTGCACCATGCACAAATTTATACTGTCAATGAGGCATTTGCAGTCGCAGAAGCCATGGCTGTGCAGGATGGAAAGATCGTAGCAGTAGGTACAAACGATGAGATTCTTAAAAATTATCAAGCAGATAGTGTGGTGGATGCAAAGGGAGCAAACGTATATCCTGGTTTTGTGGATGCGCATGCACACTTTTTGGGTTATGGACAATCTTTATACGCAGTAGATTTAATGTTTGCTGATTCTTGGGACGAAGTATTACGTCGTGTTCAAGAATTCGTTGCAACTCATCCAGGTAATGGATGGATTCGTGGAAGAGGATGGGATCAAAATAGATTCCCTGGTAAAGCATTCCCAACCAATGCTGAATTAAATGCATTGTTCCCAGATAGACCTGTTCTATTAGAACGTGTAGATGGACATGCAAGTATTGCCAATGAAAAAGCATTACAGATAGCCGGCGTGAAAGCGGGTCAAACAATGGAGGGTGGTGACTTTGTTACGGCTGGTGGAAAACTTACTGGTCTATTAATTGATAATGCTGTTGGTGTGGTAGAGCGAAATGTGCCAGCAGCCACTAAGGAAGATTATAAAAATTGGTTGACTGCTGCACAGAAAAATTGTTTCGCAACAGGATTAACAACCATCACTGATTGCGGTTTGAGTCCAAATGATATTGACATGATTGATGCATTGCAAAAAAGCGATGAATTAAAAATGCGTTTGTATGTGATGTTAAGTGATAAGCCAAGTTCATATACTTCGTCTTATTTCACGAATGGAGGATATACCACTGATCGATTGATGGTGAAAGGCGTAAAAGTATATGGGGATGGTGCATTAGGTTCTAGAGGTGCAGCATTATTGGCACATTATTCAGATCAACCAGGCTGGGGTGGGTTTTTATTAAGTAGCCAAGCACATTTTGATTCTGTTGCGGCTAAATTAATCAACACGGATTTTCAAATGTGTACGCATGCTATTGGCGATAGCGCAAATAGGGTTGTACTAAAAGTGTATGAGAAATATTTAAAAGGTAAGAACGAAAAAAGATGGCGTATCGAACATGCACAAATTTTAAATCCTATTGACTTTGATTATTTTGGCAAGTATAATATTATTCCTTCGGTACAACCAACGCATGCCACAAGTGATATGTATTGGGCTGGAGATCGTTTAGGTGCAGAAAGATTAAAAGGTGGTTATGCATTCCAACAATTATTAAAACAAAATGGGTGGTTGCCATTAGGCACAGATTTCCCTGTGGAAGAAATCAATCCTTTCAAAACATTTTTAGCTGCTGTTGTAAGACAAGATGCTAAAGGTTTTCCAGCTGGTGGATTCCAAATGGAAAATGCATTAACTCGTGAACAAACCATTAGAGGGATGACAATCTGGGCTGCAAAAGCCAACCGCATGGAAAAGCAAGTAGGCTCTATCGAAGTAGGGAAAAAAGCAGATTTCATTCTACTTGACAAAGACTTAATGAAAGTTTCTACAGATAGTATCCTACACGTAAAGGTGTTGAAGACCTACTCTAATGGAGAAAGAGTACATTAAAATATCAAATTATTATTAACACAAAGTGGTAGAAAATATACCTATCCCTAGGCTCGGCTCGCAAGCTCGAACGTTCGCTACGGAATAGTATAATTTCTACCACTCTACTTATGTGGTAAAATTCGTTTTATTAAAGTCCTACCATATCAGCTGGAATAACCCATGCGTCGAATTCTTCAGGGGTAACATAGCCTAATTTCACAGCCATCTCTTTTAAAGTAGTACCTTCTTTATGTGCTTTTTGTGCAATCTCAGCAGACTTGTAGTAGCCAATCTTTGTATTCAAAGAAGTTACTAGCATTAAACTATTGTTTACGTGCTTATTGATATTTGCTTCGATTGGTTCGATGCCAACAGCACATTTATCGTTGAAGCTGATACAACCGTCCCCAATTAATCTTGCACTATGTAAGAAGTTGTAAATCATTAATGGCTTAAACACATTCAATTCAAAGTGCCCCATTGATCCACCCACATTGATTGCCACATCGTTGCCCATTACTTGAGCAGCAATCATTGTCAATGCTTCTGATTGCGTTGGGTTTACTTTACCTGGCATAATTGAAGATCCTGGCTCGTTGTCTGGGATAAAAATTTCTCCAATACCAGAGCGTGGTCCAGAAGACAACATACGCACGTCATTGGCAATTTTCATTAAACTAACCGCAACAGTTTTTAATGCACCATGTGCTTCTACAATGGCGTCATGTGCAGCCAATGCTTCAAATTTGTTTTCTGCTGTCACAAATGGCAATCCTGTCAAATTTGCAATATGTTTTGCAACATTTTCAGAATAACCTTTAGGGGTATTGATACCAGTACCAACTGCAGTACCACCTAATGCCAATTCACTTAAATGCTCTAAAGTATTATGAATCGCTTTTAATCCGTGTTTTAGTTGACTTGCATAACCGCTAATTTCTTGGCCTAATGTTAAAGGTGTAGCGTCCATAAAATGGGTACGACCAATTTTAACAATATGCATATAGGCAGCGCTCTTTGCGTCTAATGTATTTTTTAAAGTAGTGATACCAGGTACAGTTACTTCTTTTAAAATTTGGTAAGCAGCAATATGCATTGCTGTTGGGAAAGTGTCGTTGGAAGATTGAGACTTATTAACGTCATCATTAGGGTGTAAAAACTTTTCTTTATCTGTTAAGCTTCCACCTTGAAGTACATGACCACGGTAAGCAATAACTTCGTTCACATTCATATTGCTTTGTGTGCCACTTCCTGTTTGCCAAACTACTAAAGGGAATTGATCGTCTAATTTACCTGCAAGAATTTCATCACAAACCTGACCAATTAAGTCACATTTTTCTTTAGGCAAAACACCTGCATCAAAATTGGTTAATGCAGCAGCTTTTTTTAAATAGGCGAAAGCTTTAATAATTTCTTTAGGCATCTTGTTGATGTCCTGTGCAATTTTAAAATTTTCGATACTTCTTTGTGTCTGAGCACCCCAATAAACATGAGCGGGTACTTTAACTTCGCCCATTGTGTCTTTCTCAATTCTATATTCCATACTTGCAGTTTTAATACCGCAAAGGTAATACAGCAATGATTAAATTGGGTCAGTTCTGCCTGTTAAATTCGAATAAAAAAGAGATTAATGCCCAGTAAAATGAGGTTTTCTTTTGTCTATAAAGGCTTGGATTCCTTCTTTACAATCTGCAGTGATAAAACAGTCGCCAAATAAGTTGGCTTCCAATTCATAGCCATTTACTGACTCGTCCCATGCTGCATTCACTGCTTTGATTGAGTTCGCAATAGCAAGTGGTGCTTTGGTATGAGCAGCAGCCAGCAAAGAGAATGCTTTGTCTAATAATTCAGTTTGAGGAACAATATAATTGGCTAAGCCATATTGTAAAGCTTGTTCGGCATTGATTGTATTGCCCGTAATGATTAATTCCATCGCTCTTGCTTTGCCTAATTTTTGGGTCAATCTTTGAGAGCCACCATAGCCTACCATAATACCTAAGTTCACTTCTGGTTGTCCGAAAATAGCGTTCTCAGATGCAATGATAAAATGACAACTCATTGCTAATTCACAACCACCGCCTAATGCAAATCCATTGACACATGCAATGACTGGTTTAGGGGAGTTTTCAATTTTAAAGAAAATATCCTGGCCTCTTTTTGCAAGTGCAGTTGCTTCTGCTTTAGATAAATCTTGGAATTCTTTGATATCGGCACCAGCAACAAAACTTTTTAATCCTGCACCAGTAATAACGACAGATTTTATTTCAGGGAACTTGTATACTCGATCAAATACTGCATCCAAATCCTGCATCACTTGTTGGTTCAATGCATTTAATTTCTCTGGACGATTGATGGTAATGATCAATGTATGATCTTCCATTTTTGTAAACAAAGTTTGAAAAGACATAACAAGTAATTTTATAGATGAAAGAGATATTTAGATAGATCAGTGCTTTCTGTTTTCTGCAACCCATTTTTTAATGTAGGCAGCAATATCCGTCGTATTGGTGCCAGGTGCAAATAAATGACCGATACCCATATCATGTAATTGTTGATTGTCTTCCTCAGGAATAATACCTCCACCTGTAAGCAAGACATCCTTTAAACCTTTCTCTTGCATTAGTTGATATACTTTTGGGAAAACAGTCATGTGTGCACCCGATAAAATACTAATGCCGATTGCGTCCACATCTTCCTGTAAAGCTGCTTGAACCACCATCTCGGGACTTTGTCTGAGTCCTGTATAAATTACTTCCATACCTGCATCTCTAAGCGCAGTTGCAATTACTTTAGCGCCACGATCGTGTCCGTCTAATCCTACTTTGGCTACTAATACTCTTATGGGTCTTTCTGTTTGCATCAAGTACAATTTACATGATTATTTTGATAACAAATCTAAACAAAATTGTATACGATTTGCTGCATCCTTTGTTTCAATATTTGCGACAATATCAAATACGCCAGGTCCAAATTTACCACCAACAAGCATGATTCTAAAAGGCAACATCAAGTCGCCTGGTTTGAGTCCTTGCTCTGCTGCTAGTCCTTTAAAATGGCTTTCTAATTCAGTAGCATCATTTGCTACCGACTGATTCTTATAAGCATCCATTACACTTGTAAAAAATGCTGCTTTTGTAGTATCCCATTTCGGCAGGATAGAAGCGGTATCAATTTCAGTAGGAGGGGTAAAGAAAAAAGCAGATTGTGTTATAAAGTCTGTAAGTAATTGACAACGCTCTTTAACTAAGCCGACAACTTTTACTAAATAACTTGCTTCATGAATCTCAATATTGGCTGCTTGAAAATAAGGTGCTACTAGTGTTGCTAAAGTTGTATTATCAGATTGTTTAATCCATTCATGGTTAAACCATTTAGCTTTTTCATAATCAAATTTCGCGCCCCCTTTATGTACTCTGTCTAAACTAAATTTTTCAATTAAAGTTGGCATTGAAAAAACTTCTTGATCTGTTCCATCATTCCAACCCAACATCGCTAACAAGTTTATAAATGCTTCCGGTAAGAAACCTCTTTCTTTAAATCCAATCGTGGTCTCTTTTGAATTAGGATCTGTCCAATCCATCGCAAACACTGGGAAGCCTAATCTGTCGCCATCACGCTTACTTAATTTACCATTACCGTCTGGCTTTAAGATTAAAGGAAGATGCGCCCATTTAGGCATTTTATCTAATCCGAATAAATTTTTCCAAACTAAAATATGTACAGGTGCACTAGGCAACCATTCTTCGCCTCTAAAAGCGTGTGTAATTTTCATTAAATAATCATCTACAACTACTGCTAAATGATAAGTAGGCATACCATCTGCTTTCAATAAAACTTTATCATCAACCATGCTTGTATCAAACTTTACCTCGCCGCGAATTAAGTCTTCAAAAACAACTTCTTCGTTTTCTGGCATATTAATACGGACCACATAAGGTGTATGCTCATTTAACAAACGAGTAACTTCGGCATCAGGTAAACTCAATGAGTTTTTCATACTCATTCTTGTTGCACGATTGTATTGAAAATTAGGAATCTCTTTTCTTTTTGCATCTAAGTCTTCGGCTGTATCAAATGCATAATAAGCATTGCCCTGTTCAATCAATTGTGATGCATATTGTTTGTACATGGGTTTTCTTTCGCTTTGGCGATAAGGTCCATAAGCACCACCATGAATTGGACTTTCGTCTGGGGTTAATCCACACCATGCTAAGGTGTCCAAAATGTATTGTTCAGCTCCTGGAACAAAACGAGACTGATCGGTGTCTTCAATTCTTAATATGAATTCACCATTGTATTTTTTTGCAAACAAATAATTGAATAAAACAGTACGAACACCACCTAAGTGTAAGCCACCAGTAGGAGAGGGTGCAAACCTTACTCTAACCTTTTGATCAGCCGATATTTCCATTTGAACTTTATTTTTACAAAGATAAGTTGCAAACGGGCAAAAGAACCATTTATCTTTGGGTATGTATTTGATTAAAACCCCTTTTTGGTTGCGCCTTATTTATAGGTCTTGTACCTGGCGGATACCTACAAAGGAAAAAGTACTTTATTTAAGTTTTGATGACGGGCCACACCCAGAAGCTACGCCATTTGTCTTAGCAGAATTAGCAAAATTTAATGCGAAAGCAAGCTTTTTTTGTATCGGCAAAAACGTTGAATTGTATCCTTCCATTTATTCCGAAATCATTGTAGCAAATCATACAGTTGGAAATCATACTCAAAATCACATGAATGGTTGGGATAATAGTACTGAAGTATATATGGAGGATATCCAAAAAGCAACTGCCCACATTCGATCTAATTTATTTAGACCACCTTATGGAAGGATCAAATTTTCTCAAATAAAAGCTTTGAGCGCTAGACCAGACTTGCCACAAAATATAGTCATGTGGGATGTATTAAGTGGTGATTTTGATACCCATATTTCTGGAGAAAAATGCGCACAAAATGTGATTCAAAATGCAGCCCCTGGATCCATTATTGTATTTCATGATAGCGCAAAAGCGATGGATCGATTGCAATATGCTTTACCAAAAGTTTTAAAGCATTTTTCAAACCTGGGTTATCAATTTAAAGCTTTATAGAAAAGACATAAAAAAGGCCAGGGTAGAAACCCCGGCCTGTATAATCCGTACCCTATAAAAAACAAAGTTTACATCCAATAGAAGGGATGGGTTAGTAATTTTTATTCATAAACGCATAAATGAGGCCTTTTAGTATGTGGTTCATTAAAAAAGTCCTTTTTTTGTGCTTAAATTCAATTGATTATGCATTTTATTGATACTCATGCCCATGTTTATGCTGCGGAATTAGCGTCTGATATTGACTTGGTTATGAAAAATGCGATAACCAATGGGGTAGATAAAATACTAATGCCTGCGATCGATAGCAGCTCTTTGGAAGCTATGCTAGAAATAGAAACAAAATATCCAGCTCATTGTATTGCGATGATGGGTTTGCATCCTTGTTATGTAAAGGAAAATTTTAAAGAAGAATTAGCCCTAGTTGAAACCTGGTTAGCGAAAAGAAAATTTATTGCCATTGGTGAAATTGGCTTGGATTATTATTGGGATAAAACTTTTGCCAAAGAACAACAATTTGTTTTTGAAACACAAATGCAATGGGCGCTCGATTTTAAATTACCTATTGCAATTCATACACGTAATGCAATGGGTGAGACCATTGAATTAGTAAAGCCTTTTGCGAAAAAAGGATTACGCGGTGTCTTTCATTGTTTTAGCGGGAGTAAAGAATCTGCAGCACAAATTATTGAGATGGGTTTTCATTTAGGATTAGGTGGGGTCCTCACCTATAAAAATGCTGGCGTCGCAGAAGCGGTTAAAGATATCCCAATGGAGTATTTAGTTTTAGAAACGGATGCGCCATATTTAGCGCCAGTGCCTTATCGAGGTAAAACCAATGAACCTGCGTTCATGTTAGAAGTAGCCAAAAAATTAGCAGAGATTAAATCAATGCCCTTGCATGAAATTGCAGAGGTGACTAGTAGTAATGCACGAAATCTTTTTGGAATTTAATCATGTATTGCCGGCTTCGCCGTCCTCCCAAAAAAACTCTCTTTTACCAAAGCTTTTCAGAAACAAACTAGTTGGGATAGCCGGCTTCGCCGTCCTCCCAAAAAATGCTCTTTTACCAAAGCCTTTCAAACGAATTTTGATTGCCACCTCACAATGTTCGGTGTCATCCAACAAATTCTCTTTTACCAAAGCCTTTCAAACGAATGCTGCGCATTCATTTGGCTTTTTTCATACGCCCAAGCTTACAAGAGCGAGCTCTTGACGCCTGATCGTATTAAAAAAGCCTATCACTTTCGTGATAGGCTTTGCAGAGAGGAAGGGATTCGAACCCCCGATACGTTGCCGTATACACGCTTTCCAAGCGTGCTCCTTAAACCACTCGGACACCTCTCTATTAGGATTGCAAATGTAAAATAAATAATTGGTTTATTGATTTAGATCTCTTTCCTATTCTCATCCATGCGCTCATTGTATTCCAATGGCTCGTCCTTCCAATTTTTATTATAAGAAACAAACCAACCTAACCAGATGGAGCGTGATAGACGCATTAAAATAGGCTGTATTAAAATTAATAAAACTATAGTTGTACCTAACCAGTAAAACATTCTGTTGTCGTCTAATTCCCAAGTCATGCCAATCAACACTTTCCAAGCAACGAACATGGAAACAAAATAGGCAACAGTTAAAGCATAACTTACATAGCCAGTACCATAATAAAATCCAACTTCAATTTCGGTAGGTTGACCACAAACAGGGCAGTGCTCATTCATTTTAGTAACCTTAGAAAGCTCGTACGGATTCGTAGTAGTGAACAAGGCGCCTTCTCTACATCTAGGACACTTGTTTGTTAAGGTGCTGTATAAGTAACTCTTTTTCATGGAACAAAGATACCAAAAATTAAGGAGCTATCAATTGCTCCATCTGTATGCCCCTAGAACCTTTGATTAATAGGGCATGGCCAGTGTATTGTTGCGTTTGAAGCCAGTCTTTAGCTTCAAGAACGGTATCAAAATATAAATAGTTGTGAACGCATGGTTTGAATTCAGAGCCAACTAAAATCACCTGCTTCCATTGAGTTTGATTTAGTTGGTCAATCAAAATTTGATGCTCTTTCAGTGTGTCTTCGCCAAGTTCTCTCATACCACCAAGGCAAACAACTTTATTTTCTTTGTTTAATTTAGCAAAATTTTCTACAGCTAATTTCATGCTCGAAGGATTCGCGTTGTAGGCGTCTAAAATTACTTCGTTGTTTTTCCAAGTCAGAAGTTGAGAACGACTATTGGTAGGGTTGTAATTTTCAATTGCCCATTTAATTTTATCATTAGGCACTTTGAAATATTGTCCAATCGTTATAGCAGCTAATACATTTGGTAAATTATAGTTTCCAACTAAATGAGTTTGTATAGATTCAATTTCTATTCCTTTTTTTATTTGCACTTTCAACATGCCCTCTTGGTCAATCGCATCGCCTTGAATCTGTCCACTAGTTTCCCCATATCCAATTAAATGGGGGATACCTTGAGCCATTTGATTTAAGTAGTTGTAATCTTCCATTAAAAACACCGTGCCATTATTTGCTCTAAGGAAATCATATAGTTCACCTTTCCCTTTTTTTACACCCTCTACACCTCCGAATCCTTCTAAATGCGCTTTACCACAATTGGTAATCATGCCGTGTGTTGGTAGGGTGTAAGAACAATAACTTTCGATTTCTTTTTGGTGATTTGCGCCCATTTCAATGACTGCTAATTCTGCCTCTTTTGGGATGCTTAATAAAGTCAATGGTACGCCAATATGGTTGTTTAAATTTCCTTGCGTAGTATAGGTCTTAAAATGACTTGCTAAAACTGCATAGACCAATTCTTTAGTGGTGGTTTTTCCATTACTACCAGTTATTGCTAAAAATGGAATAGTGAATTGTTGGCGGTGGTATTTTGCTAAATCTTGTAAAGTAGTTAATACATCATCCACTAAAATGATTCGATCTTGTATTGCTACACTATTTGGAATTTCCTCATCAACAATAGCATAACTAGCGCCCGCTTCTAATGCAGCTAATGCAAATAAATTACCATTAAAATTAGGTCCCTTTAATGCAAAGTATAAATCTCCTAGTTTAAGTTTTCTTGTATCTGTTACGACTGAAGGATGCGCACTGTATATTTTGTATAATTCCTCAATTGATCCAAGCGTCATATTAATAATGTTTAGCTTTTTGCCATCAATAAACAAGTAGCAGTTGCCACTAAGCCTTCTTCTCTACCCGTAAAACCCATAGTTTCTGTGGTAGTAGCCTTGATGGAAATATCTTTATTTCCAATTTGTAAAATAGATGCAATACATTCTTGCATCGCAATTACATGCGGTTTAATCTTTGGGGCTTCTAAGCAAAGGGTCGCATCAATATTGACAATTTGATATCCTTCTGCTCTAATTAAATCATATGTTCTCTTTAGTAAAATTTTACTATCAATATTTTTAAAAGCGTTGTCTGTGTCTGGGAAGTGCGTGCCGATATCTCCAAGGCTCAAAGCGCCAAGTAAGGCATCGCAAATAGCGTGTAATAAAACATCTGCATCACTATGCCCTAATGCGCCTTTATGATGGGGTATTTTAATACCTCCAATCCATAAATCTCTACCTTCTACTAACTGATGAAAATCTATACCCGAGCCTATGCGTAATTTCATTAAAAGATGTTTTTGATTTTCTCCCATAAACCGGGTTGATCTTCTTTTGCGTCTGGTGTATCCATTCCAAAAGCAGAAATCGCACATCTAAAACCAATGGTACTATTAGATTTATCTTGATCTAAATACCTTCTTGTGCCAGGGTTTAGCCAATAAGGACGATCTTTCCAGCTACCTCCTTTATAAACTCTCGATTTATTTGATATCAAAGTATTCGTGCCAGTTTCATAACTAGAAATACTTGGATCGTCACCATCTAATACGGTATTGCCTCTGTATGGATTAAAGTCATCCATATCAATACTGTTCATTGGACGATAAATATCCGCTACCCATTCGTTTACGTTGCCACTCAAGTTGTATAAGCCCAATGGATTTTGTAAAAAGCTATTGATTTTACTAGGAAAGCCAGCACCGTCATTTGTATAACCAATCATCCCCATGTAATCGCCACTTCCGTTTTTAAAGTTAGCCATGAACATGCCACGACTATCTTTTTCTTTCTTGCTAATACGACCTGTAGGATTGCTTCTTAAGCCATCATTGCCATTTGAACTCCATGGATAAGGAGAATCAGATGATACGATACTTGCATTAGGGGTGCCGGAATTTGAACCAGCTTTTGGGTTATTGAAATTAGAAATATAATTTTTACCACTTGAAACTTTCGCTGCATACTCCCATTCTGCTTCTGTAGGTAATCTAAAGTCAGGAATTAAAACATAATCATCTAACTCTTTACTTTTTAGTTTAGTTCTTGTTGGGAAAGTAGTATTTCTTTTATTGCTATCAACTAAGCTATTGCTAGCTTCCATCTTCCCGATATATGGTTTTGTTGGGTCAATTAAACCGTATTTTTTTAAAGTCTTTTCGTTAGCTCTGTCTGTTCTCCATCTGCAATAAGCATTTGCTTGTTCCCAACTTACGCCTACAACAGGATAGTCGTTAAATGCTTTATTTCTAAAATAACCTTCAACCATTGGTTCGTTGTAGGCAAGATCTGATCTCCAAACTAATGTATCTGGTAAAGCAGCTTTCACAATAGAATCCTTGCCCATTGGAATAAAAACATTTTCTAACCATTTGATATAAGTACGGTATTGTCGATTGCTTACCTCATATTGGTCAATGCGAAACGAACTCACAGTCACTCTGCGTAAATTATTATTCCAATCGCCCATGATATTTTCCTGGTTCATACCCATCGCAAAAGTCCCTCCTCTGATTAAAATGGTGCTATCATATGGGTCATCTTTTGATGCAAAAGCAACTTTATTGTTTTTATTGCTTTCAAATTGCGAAACCAGTTTTGGGCCAAGAAATAGAACCCCAAAAAATAATAAAATGCTATTAATAAAATTCATCTGTTTTGTTTAATCTGTTCGGTTGAAAATCTTTTGCGAATATACTTGCTTTTTTACTCATTTATTCAATTGCAAGTAGATTCTTATGTGCCTAAAAGCCTATTTTTATACTATGAGATATGGCGTTTTAACATTTCTTTTAATTGGCTGCTGCTTTTCTACAGGTCTTATGGGACAAGTGGGGTTGCTTTCTAAGGGCAATTGGGTTAAAATAGCTGTTCCAACAGAAGGGGTTTACCAGCTTTCTGGAGCGCAATTAAAAGGTTTGGGGTTAGGTACAAAAATCAATGCCAATCAGGTACAGTTATTCGGAATGGATTTGTCTAAATTGACCGAGAAAGTACCTGCGGGATTACCCGATAGTTTAACTGAATTAGCAATCGAAATGCAGGATGGGGGAGATGGCATTTTCGATGACCAAGATCGTTTATTATTTTATGCGCAGGGAAAAATCAAATGGGTGCAAAATAATACCAACGAAGGAGCTATTCGAAATAAAATAGTTCCAAATGATTCTTTGTATTTTTTTGTAACAGTCGGTCAAGTTGGAAAAAGGCTTAGAAATTATCCCAATTTAAATACGGCTACTAAATTTATAAAAACATATCCTGCAAAATGGTTGATTGAAAAAGATAGTATCAATATTATAAACAGTGGAAAGACATTTTTAGGAGACCCAATGGGAACTGGAGTTGCAAAAAAATCAAGTTTAGTTTTTCCTATCAATATCGATGGATTAGAAACAAGTTCTCCAGTATTATTACAAACTCAATTAGCTGCTACCAGTTATCAAGCAAATGCAAATTTTAGTATAAAACTGAATGATAAATTGTATCAAACGATTGCTTTAAATCCAGTATCAGGATTTTTATTTGATGATGCGTATAAAATAAGATTTGATAGTACTTCTCTTTGGTTGGATAATCCAAAAGCAGTAATGAATGTGCAAGTTGATTTTAATGCGTCTTCAACTGCCACTGGATGGATAGATTACCTGGCATTGCAAGGCCAAAGAAAGATTGGCTTTTGGGGTAATTCAAGTTTTGGATTTGATTATATATCGACTCATACAACCGAACAAATTATTGAATTTGAAATACAGAATGCTAGTAATCAAACTAGGGTATGGGATGTCACTCAATGTTTGGACCCCAAGGAGTTACCTACACAATTAGTGCAAAACACCCTTGCCACATTTAAAACAAAGGATACTACTCAAAAATACTTTTATGCTTTTGAGTCCAATAAAATACCTGCTGCAGAGATCACCTCTTTTGTAAACAACGATCCTAATTTTTCGTTCAACCCAGTAGATTATATCATCATTTCTGCCCCAGATTATTTACCAGCTGCAATGCGACTTAAAACTTTTCATGAAAAGCAAAATGGATTAAAAGTTAGTCTGATTAAATCTACACAGCTATTCAATGAAATGTCAAGTGGTCAAGCATCTCCAATTGCTATAAGAAATTATATTAAGTACATTTTAGAGCAATCGAAAATTAAAAGTCAACCCAAGCCAACCTATTTATTATTATTTGGAATAGGCAATTTTAATCCTTCTAAACTTCAATTGAATAAAGAATTGCCTGTCTATACAAGTGATTTATCGAATGCCATTTTAACCTCCTACAGTACCGATGATTTCTATGCTATTCAGCAAGCAGGAGATCAAATAAGCAATCCCCAGTCTATTGATTCTATCGATATTGCCATAGGTAGAATCCCTGCAAGAACAATTGCAGAGGCGTCCATGATGGTGGACAAATTAATTCAATACCAGTCAAATAAAAAAATGGGTATTTGGCAAAATCAATTGACTTGGGTTGCAGATGATGCAGATTATAATTTACATCTACAAGATGCAGAGGAGATTGTAAATAACTTGAAATCAAAAACACAAAACTGGAATCACAAGAAATTGTATTTAGATTTATTCAAATCTAATCAAACCCTTACAGGAGCTGTTTATCCAGAGGTTAATAAAGGAATACAGGAATCAATACAAGCGGGCACTTTGGTGTTAAATTATACAGGACACGGGAATTATTTAAGACTTTCAGAAGAGGCAGTGATTTCAAAATCCGAGATGCAATTATGGAACAATGCAGGAAAATTGCCTGTGATGGTTACTGCGTCATGTGACTTTGCTCCTTATGATCAACCATCGTTAAGTCCTATTGGATTTGATGCATTGATGCAAAACGAAAAAGGTATTATTGCTTTGGTTGCAGCAAATAGATTGGTCTTTGCCTATAGTAACAAGCAAATAAACGATGCTTTTATGCAGGCTTTATTAGTGTCTAATTCTGCTGGAGCTTATCCTGGAATTGGAGTGGCTTTACAAGTAGCTAAAAAGTATAATTTTAGTAAAAATGGAGATCGTTTAAACGCTTTCAAATTTGGTTTGATGGGCGATCCTGCAATGCGTATTGCACAACCTAAATTTGGTATTGAATGTGATTTTTTGAATGATGCTCCACTTTCTGATTCAATTTATTTTAAAATAGGGGAGAAGTATAAGTTAAATGGGTATGTCAAAAATCAGAGACAAATATTGTCTTCATTCAATGGTTTTATTGATCTTGTTTTGTGGGATGCGCCTAGTTCTAGAAAAACATTAGCGAATCAATCTACTAGCCAATCGGTTGCTGTTGAAACACAGGAGCAAGCATTATTTAGAGGGAAGGCGACAGTAAAAGACGGTCGCTTTGAGATTCGTTTTTTAATGCCAACAGCAATGCCAAGTTCAAAAATGGCGTCTTTAAAATTGCAACTTTATGCATATAATGATTCGGTGGATGCAAGCAAGCAACTCCAATCTATTTTTATTCAATCCGCATCAAAAACAAACTCATCAGATACAATTGGTCCTGAAATCAATTCAAAGGTCAATTCAAATTATTTTAAATCAGGAGATTGGGTTTCTACGCCGTCAACTTTATTGGTAACTCTAAAGGATAGTTCTGGTATTCAATCCTCCGGCAATGAATTAGGGCAGGATCTAAAGCTAATCATTGATGATACGATTCCCGTTAGTTATATTTTAAATCCCTTTTTCACTTATAATTTAAACGAATATCAGTCTGGTATCATTCAATACCCATTGCCAATGATGACAGAAGGTAAACATCGTTTGATTATTAAAGCAGCAGATTTATTAGGAAATATTTCAAGGGATACAATTTTGGTAGATGTGCCGGGCATAAAAAATAGCCAAATTCGAAATTTGTCGATCATGCCTAATCCTGTTATAAATCAATCTAAGTTCAGCTTTGAAATAAAGAATATTGTAGATCCTTTGCAATATCAAATAGAGGTACTTGATGTAAATGGCATGATACACTATTCAACCAAAGCCTTAATTCAACCTATCTCCAACAGAATTATAATTGATTGGGACGGAAGAAATAACCAAGGTCGCATATTGCCGGCCGGCATGTATTATTATAGGGTTCAAATCCAGCAGAAAGACCTTTCAGAACAACTGATAAATACCTTATTAAAGTTTTAAATATTGAATACAAGGGGTATCTTTATCCTAATTACATTTAATGTATACGACTATGATTAAGACAACCCCCATTAAATTAGCTTTATTATTTGTTTTATATTTTGTTGTTGAAACCATCAGTGCGCAGACAACTTTAAAACTTCAAAGTACTGCTGTGCCATTTATGATGATTTCTCCAGATGCAAGATCGGGTGGTATGGGGAACTTATCTATAGCGATGTCTCCTGAAGCAAATGATCTTTTTGGCAACACTGCTAAGATTCCATACATGAAAAATGACCGTGGATTTTTAATAAACTATACCCCTTGGTTAAAGGATTTAGGATTGAATGACGTGTATTTAGCAAGTGCTGGTTTTTACAAAAAGTTGAATAGTTATAGCGGGATTAATAGTTCTTTACGCTTTTTTAGTTTGGGAAATATTGATTTTACAGATGAGTCTGGTACATCTACTTTACCATCTCAAAGGCCTTCAGAATTTAGTTATGATTTTGGGTACAATATTTTATTAACCGATGCATTAAGCATGGGTGTTACTTTAAGGTATATACATTCAAGATTGGTACAAGGTTCTTATGGTACAAATGGAACCAATTACAAAGCAGGCAATACTTTGGCGGGAGACATCAGTTTATTTTATAAACAAAATGAAGATCTAGAGGGGTTTCACGCTGGTTTGGTTTTATCTAATTTAGGCGGTAAAGTGAGTTATTCTAATGAGTCAAAAAATAAATATTTTATACCTGCAAACATTGGTTTAGGGGTCGCTTATTTAAATAAGTTTGACCAAGACAATTCATTAGAAATGGGGGTGGATGTGAATCGATTGATGGTGCCTGCGAGTCCAACAAGTAGTGATCCTGAATTAGTAGATCAGTATTTCTCCCAATCAGTCGTATCAAGTTGGTTCAACTCTTTTTCTAATAAGTATGGAATGCCTTTATCTGAGTCTCTAAAAATATCATTGGGTATGGAGTATAATTACACGGATCGTTTTTATTTGAGAGCGGGCTACTTTGTTGACAATAATAAGAACTTAGGTAGTATGCAATATTTTACAATTGGATCAAGCTTTCAATACCAACAATCTCGATTCAACATCTCCTATCTAGTTCCTTCAGGTGGGGGTATCACCAAGAATCCATTGTCAAATACCTTGCGTTTTGGCTCTATATTCTACTTCTAAATAATTTGTTAACTAAAGTTTTCGGCACTGTTTACTTGCTTTTTTAACTACTTTTGTAGCACATGTCTACAATTATACCCATTGTTAATCACAGTCACCATCCTTTGCCTGCATATGCAACCGAAGGGTCGTCTGGTTTAGATTTACGTGCGTTTATTCCTGCACCAATTCAATTAGCGCCTTTAGAACGTGTTTTAGTTCCAACTGGGTTACATATTGCCTTGCCTGATTATTGGGAGGCGCAAGTACGACCAAGGAGTGGCTTGGCGATTAAACAGGGGCTAACATGTTTAAATTCACCTGGCACAATAGATGCAGATTATAGAGGGGAGATTAAAGTTATTTTGATCAATTTGTCTAATGAACAACAAGTGATTCAAGACGGGGATCGTATTGCTCAAATTGTTTTTCAAAAGATTGAAAAAATGGAATGGCAATTAGTGGAAAATTTAGAAGCAACTCAAAGAGGCGCTGGTGGCTTTGGGCATACAGGTAAAATATAATGCAATGCAGATAGTAAAATATTCAGTCGGTTTTATGCTTGTACTTTTTAGTTTTGCCTGTGCAAATGTTAAGAAAGTTCAAGTGATTCAAGATGCATTAACGGTAAAAAATTTACCCGATTCTGCAGCATTAGCCGAAAAAGCAAGGTTGGACTCTGCCCTAATGGTTGAAGGCTTAGTGCATAATATTTCCCATACAAAAATCAACTTCAAAACAATGAATGCGAAGTTGAAAATGGATTATGAAACAAGTAAAAACAAGGATAGTTACATAGCCAATTTAAGCATACAAAAAGACAGTGGTATGTATATTACCATTCGTGGCGCAATGGGTGTTATTGGCTTAAAAGCTTTTATTAATAAAGACAGTGTTGTGTTGGTTTTCCCCTTGTCTAAAAAAATAGAACGCCATCCATTAACTTATTTACAAGAAGTAGTTAAAATACCATTGACCTATCAAACTATCGAAGACCTTGTTGTAGGTAATCCAATTTTCATGGATACTATTAATATTGTTTCCTATAAGGTGATCAATGAAAGACTGCAAGTAAGTCTAATAGGTAAATTATTTAAGAATTTAATTATTCTAAGTGAAGACAATACCAAACTTGTTCAATTAAAATTGGATGACGTTGATATCACTAAGCATAGAACTTGTGACATCAATTACAGCCAACATGTAATGGTGAATAACATTCAATTTCCTATGTTCAGAACCATCTCTATCAATGCCCAAACGAAATTAGATATTGGGATGGAGATCAAGGAATTTTCTTTTGACGAACCTTTAAAATACACTTTCTCTGTTCCTAAATTGGCCAGACGTAAATAATTAAAGTGAAAAAATGACTGCTATGATTAAAAAGAGTGTTATACTTATTTGCTTATTTCTTGCTTGTTTCTTGACTGATTCGATTGCGCAGAATGCAAGTTCTAGAGAGGATTTGCAGAAACAAGCCCAGTCATTACAAAAAGAGTTAGATGCGCTAAATAATTTATTAGAACAAACTAAGAAGAATAAAAAAAGTTCATTGGCTCAGCTTGCTTTGATTCGTAGTAAAATCTCAAAAAGAGAATCCTTAATCAATGGCATCGCAAAGCAAGTTAAAGTTTTGGATGATGCAATTCAGACCAATCAAAAAGATGTAAAGCGTTTGAATAATGAGTTAGATACTTTGAAGTATCGATATGCAAAAAGTATCGTGTTTGCATACCAGAGTAGAAGCGGGTATGAGTATTTAAACTTTTTATTCTCGGCAGGCAGTTTTAACGATGCCGTTAAAAGAATTACTTATTTAAAGAGTTATCGTCAAAATAGAGAAGCACAAGCAATGGCTATTGGCTTGTCGGAGCAGAATTTAAAATCAAAAATCACTATTTTAAGTGAAAATAAACAGGATAGAATGAAGACTTTGTCTGCTCAAACTGTTCAGTTGAAAGTGTTGCAAGAAGACAGAAAAGAACAGGATAAAGTAGTGAAGCAATTAAAGAATAAAGAACAAGAGATTACTGCACAAGTAAGACAGAAAGAAGCACAAAGAAGAAAAATGCAATCTGCAATCGCTGCAGTAATTAAAAGAGAAATGCAAGAGGCGCAAAAGCGTGAAAACGATCGTTTGGCAAAATTAAAAGCGGCTAACGCGGCAAATAATAAAAACACATCTACAGCGGATAACAAACCAAAATCTACTCCAGTGGTTGGTAAAGTACAAGGTGGTTTAAAAAGCACTTCTGATAACCGACCTTATTCTGCATTAGAAACATCAGAGGAAGGTAGAGAAACTTCTATTTCATTTGAAAATAACAAAGGAGGTTTGCCTTGGCCGGTATCAACAGGAAGCGTATATGTTCGTTTTGGTGTTGAATCAATTCCTGGCACTAAATTGGACCGTAAAAGTGATGGAATAGAAGTAGCTGTTCCAAAAGGCACGGCTGTTAAAAGTGTAGCAAATGGAACTGTGGTATATGTAGGGGATGTAAATGGCTATCAAACCGTATTCATTAAACATGGCAAGTATTTTACGACCTATTCTTATTTAAGTAGTGCAAGTGTAAGTAGTGGTCAAGAAGTTAGAGCAGGAACTGTCATAGGCAGATCAGGTATCAATTTGGATGGAGAAGGCGCATTGTTGTTTTCAATAAACAATGAAAAAGTTGTATATTTTGATCCTGAAAATTGGTTGAAAGCAAGAAGATAACCAGGTTCAGGCATTAAAAATTGCTGCCATGTCAACATTTATCCTGTCACTCGATCAGGGGACTACAAGTAGTCGTGCTATACTATTTAACCAAGAGGGTCAAATAGTATCTATTGCACAAAAAGAATTCACACAAATTTTTCCAACACCAGGTTGGGTAGAACATGATGCTTTAGAAATCTGGAGTACACAAATTGGAGTTGCATCCGAAGTTATTAGCAAACAAAGTATTCAGGAGGATAGTATTAAAGCAATTGGAATTACCAATCAAAGAGAAACGACGATACTCTGGAATAATAAAACAGGTCTTCCAATATACAATGCGATTGTTTGGCAAGACAGAAGAACCGCTGATTATTGTGATGAATTAAAATTAGCCGGGAAGCAAACCCTCATACAAGAAAAAACTGGGCTTATCATTGATGCCTATTTCTCGGCGTCTAAAATAAAATGGATATTAGATCATGTAGAAGGCGCTAGAGCTTTAGCTGAAAATGGGGACCTCTGTTTTGGAACTGTAGATAGTTGGTTGGTATGGAAGTTGACCAATGGTAAAGTGCATGTAACGGATGCTACTAATGCATCAAGAACCATGTTGTTTAATATTCATTCGCTTGAGTGGGACACAGATTTATTAGATTTATTTACGATTCCTAAATCAATATTACCCGATGTAAAAAGTAGTTCAGAAATTTATGGAAGTACTAATTTATTAGTGACCAATCAGGAAATTCCAATTGCCGGCATTGCTGGAGATCAGCAAGCTGCTTTATTTGGACAAATCTGTACCAAGCCGGGTATGGTTAAAAACACTTATGGAACAGGTTGTTTTATGCTAATGCATACTGGAGAAAAAGCAGTGCGCTCTCAAAATAATTTATTAACCACCATTGCTTTACAGATTAATGGTAAAACATTTTATGCATTAGAGGGCAGTGTTTTTATTGGTGGCGCCGTCGTGCAATGGTTGAGAGATGGATTACATTTAATCAGAAATTCAGACGAGATAGAATCGCTTGCGGCATCAGTGCCAGATACGGATGGCGTTTATATGGTGCCTGCCTTTGCTGGACTAGGGGCACCTTATTGGAACCAACATGCGAAGGGGACAATTGTTGGAATAACAAGAGGTACTTCATCGGCACATATTGCGCGCGCAGCATTGGAAAGTATTGCTTACCAAACCTATGATGTTTTAAAAGCGATGGAAGCAGATGCGCAAATTCCAATTTTAGAATTAAGAGTGGATGGCGGTGCAACAAAAAATAATTTACTAATGCAGTTTCAATCCGATTTGTTGAACACAAAAGTAATTCGTCCAACAATGATCGAAACAACGGCTTTAGGAGCCGCTTATTTAGCAGGACTTGCTATTGGATTTTGGAAGAACGAGGAAACCTTGTCTACAAAGTGGGTGGTAGATCAAATTTTTGAACCATTACAGGATAAAGAAAAAATAGAAAAAGAAATTAAGGGTTGGCAAAAAGCAATTCAAATGACAAATCAATAAAAGTATGACACCATTTTTAGCTGAATTTTTAGGTACTGCCATTGTAATAACGATTGGCAATGGCGTAGTCGCAAATGTAATTTTGCCAAAAACCAAAGGGCAAAACGGAGGATTAGTAGCCATTGTTCTTGGATGGACGATGGCAGTTTTTATTGGCGTTTATTTTTCAAGTAAAATAAGTGGGGGACATTTAAATCCAATGGTGACGATTTCCCTTGCAAGCGCTGGAAAATTTGCTTGGGCTTTAGTTCCCACTTATATCCTTGCTCAATTATTGGGCGCCATGGTGGGGGCTTTTATAGTATGGATGTTGTACAAAGACCATTTCAATGAGACTTCAGATCAAGCCACAATATTAGCATGCTTTTCTACCGGGCCAGCTATTAGGAATTTGCCCCAAAATTTTATCGTAGAGACTTTTGCAAGTTTTGTATTTATGCTATCCATTTTCTACATCCAACCTGCTTCAGTTGAAATGGGTGCCTTAGGGGCACTGCCAGTAGCTTTGTTGGTGGCTGGAATAGGTTTTGGCTTAGGAGGACCTACTGGTTGGGCTATCAATCCGGCAAGAGATTTAGGGCCTAGAATCATGCATAACTTATTGCCTATCAATAGAAAAGGGGCTAGTGACTGGGGTTATTCCTTGGTTCCGGTACTAGGTCCGATTGTGGGAGGAATTTTAGCAAGTATTATCTACCTACATTTTTTGCAATAAACTACCAATGCCATACCTTTGCAGCCGAAATGGAGTATATCTATTTTCGCCTCTTAAAAGGGGGTTGTAAAAACAATTAACAATATGGCAACAACAGGTAAAATCAAACAAATTATTGGTGCGGTTGTAGACGTACATTTTTCTACTGAAAGTGTATTACCAGAAATATACAATGCCCTAGAAATCACACGTCCTAACGGTGAAAAATTAGTACTAGAAGTTCAACAACACTTAGGTGAAGATAGCGTTCGTGCAATTGCAATGGATGGTACCGAAGGCTTAGTGAGAGGAATGGAAGTAGTGGATACCGGTAAGGCAATTTCTATGCCAGTTGGTGAAGGAATCAATGGTCGTTTGTTCAATGTAACAGGGGATGCAATTGATGGTTTACCACAATTAGATAAATCTAATGGTCGTGCAATTCACGCGAATCCTCCAAAATTTGAAGACTTAAGTACTGCAACAGAAGTGTTGTTTACAGGTATCAAAGTAATCGACTTGATTGAGCCATATGCAAAAGGTGGTAAGATTGGTTTGTTTGGTGGTGCGGGTGTAGGTAAAACAGTATTGATTCAAGAATTGATTAATAATATCGCAAAAGGTCACGGTGGATTATCCGTATTCGCTGGTGTAGGTGAAAGAACACGTGAGGGTAATGACTTATTGCGTGAGATGATTGAAGCAGGTATCATGAAATATGGTGATGCTTTCAAGCATAGTATGGAAGAAGGTGGATGGGATTTAAGTAAAGTAGATTTGAATGAATTAAAAGACTCAAAAGCTACTTTCGTATTTGGACAAATGAACGAACCTCCAGGTGCACGTGCTCGTGTGGCTTTGAGTGGTTTGACAATTGCAGAATATTTCCGTGATGGTGATGGTACTGGAAAAGGAAAGGATATCTTATTCTTCGTAGATAATATCTTCCGTTTTACACAAGCAGGTTCTGAGGTATCGGCTTTATTAGGTCGTATGCCATCTGCGGTAGGTTACCAACCAACATTGGCTACAGAAATGGGATTGATGCAAGAGCGTATTACTTCAACTAAGAATGGTTCAATTACCTCTGTACAAGCGGTATATGTACCTGCGGATGACTTAACGGATCCAGCTCCTGCAACAACTTTCGCGCACTTGGATGCGACAACAGTATTGTCTCGTAAGATTGCCGATTTAGGTATTTATCCTGCGGTAGATCCATTGGATTCTACTTCAAGAATTTTAACACCTGCAATTGTTGGTGATGCACACTACGATACTGCTCAGAAAGTAAAAATGATTTTACAACGTTATAAGGAATTACAAGATATCATTGCCATCTTAGGTATGGATGAATTAAGTGATGAAGATAAATTAGTTGTATCACGCGCACGTCGTGTTCAACGTTTCTTATCTCAACCTTTCCACGTTGCGGAACAATTTACAGGCTTGAAAGGAGTGTTTGTTTCTATTGATGATACAATCAGAGGTTTCAATGCAATTATGGATGGTCAAGTAGACGAGTATCCAGAAGCAGCATTTAACTTAGTTGGTACATTAGAAGATGCAATTGAGAAAGGAAAGAAAATGATGGCTCAAGCTTAATAAATTAAAATTTCATTCATGTTATTAGAAATATTAACACCAGAGAAGAAGTTGTTTAGTGGAAATGTACAAGGAGTGCAATTACCTGGTGTAGATGGTTTATTTGAAATCCTTGACAAACACGCCCCATTGGTTAGTGCATTAGGTATTGGCAATGTGAAAGTATTACAAAAAGGTGCTGCTTCAGAAACTTATGCAATACAAGGTGGCTTTGTAGAAGTGATTGATAATAAAGCGACTGTTTTAGTTGAGGGTGTTTTATAACACATCTATAATAACAAAAATTTACCAAGTATAGCAATCCCTCTCGATATATCGAGAGGGATTTTTATTTATATTCACATAGCAAAAAGCAGTACAACATCTAGGACGAGATTATGAAAAAAACTTTCCCTTTCTTATTTACATTAATTGGATTGTCCATCCTTGGAATCTTGTTTATTCAGGTGACCTGGTTGCAGGGGCTTTTTCTTTTACAGAAAAATCAATTAGCGGAGAAAGTAAATCAAGCTAGTGTAATTGTATCCAATGAATTGGGTAAAAAATTAAATGGTGGCTTGTCTTTCCACTTCCCTAAAAAATCTTTGAGTTTATCAGGAGGCGGACATTCACATAGTTTTGAAGAAGCGACTTTGTCTGATCTATATAGCTTTCAAGACCTAGATAAAAAAATGAAAGAGGCATTAAATAAGTATGGTTTAAAAGACCTGTCTTATGAGTTTGCTTTGCAAGACAAGAAAGGATACATAGAAATTAAAAGTAAAAAGTTTGAAGACTTTTTTGTAGACGAGTTGAATACATTGCAAACAAGGGTTTCCATAGTGCCTCAAGAACTGCTAGAAACTACAGGGCCATTTGAAACTTTGATCATTGTCATCCCAAATGTGAATGGTTATTTGTTTAGGACCTTACAATGGGTATTTTTAGGAGCAGCACTATTTATTATTATTGTATTAGCTGCTTTCTTTATCACAATTAGATCATTAATTAAACAAAAAAAGTTGAGTGAAATCAAGAGTGATTTCATCAATAATATGACACATGAATTAAAAACACCTTTGGCAACTATCTCTCTTGCGGTAGATGCATTAAAGTCTGCTAAAGTTCAGTCGGACGTAAAGTCTGTGGATTATTTTAGTTCGATTATTAAAGAAGAAAATGTGCGAATGAATAAGCATGTAGAAACAATTTTACAAGCTGCGCAATTGGAAAGGAGAGAATACCAGATTAATAGGCAGTCAGTAGACATGCACGATTTGATACAAGGTGTCATTGAGAGCTTTAAATTACAATTAGATGCCAAGCCCTCTAATGTTCATACAAAATTAGAAGCTGATCCATCTGAAATTTATATTGACGAAGAATATTTTTTACATGTTTTGTCTAATTTAATTGACAATGCAATTAAATATGCCAAGAGTGAAATTGATATAACCATCAGCACTAAAACTATTTCCAATAAAATGATCATTACGATCCAAGACAAAGGAATTGGTATGAGTAGTGATACAGTAAAGCATGTTTTCGAAAAGTTCTACAGGGCACATTCAGGAAATATTCATAATGTAAAAGGATTTGGATTGGGTATGAGTTATGTGCGTTGGGTGATTGATATGCACAAGGGTGCGATTCAAGTTACAAGTGAATTAGACAAAGGGACGAAAGTTGAGATTAGCTTACCGATGGTTCATCCAAAATAAACAGCCGTCACCGTAGCTTAAGAAACGGTATTCATTGTCTAATGCATGTTGATAAACAGCTTTCCATTCAGGCCCAACAATTGCAGCAATAATTAATAATAGAGTAGACTTTGGCTGATGAAAATTTGTGACTAGTCCATTGCAAATTTTAAATGCATAACCTGGTTTTACCATTAATTGAGTAGTCGCTATGAGTGTGCTCAATTTATTTTGCACCATCCAGCTTTTCAAAAAATGCATTGCATCCTGCATGCTTAAGTTTTCAGAATCTAATGTATATGCATCCCACTGATGTAAGCTTAATTCATTCACATCATTAGAAGCTGTTTGTTTTATTTTAATGGCGAGCCAATACAAAGACTCTAATGTTCGAAGTGAAGTTGTTCCTACAGCTAATATTTTATTTGTTGTTGTTGCTAAATACTCAATCGTATGAATAGCCACATCTATGAATTCTGCATGCATTAAGTGATCATGAAAATCGTCAACTTTTACGGGCATAAATGTACCGGCACCAACATGCAAGGTGATAAATTTTTTATCAATTCCTTTAGTTTCTAATGAATTAAAAACAAGCTCGTCAAAATGTAAGCCAGCTGTAGGAGCTGCTACAGAGCCCTCTGCAATTGCATAGGTTGTTTGATATCTATCCTTGTCAGATTCATTTGCTTCTCTATCAATATAGGGAGGTAATGGAATTTGACCAACCATAGAAATGATTTCAGAAAAAACAATTGTTGGATGATCCCATGAAAATTCAATGATAAAATGACCATCTTCCTGTGCAATTTTTTTTGCAGTTAATTGGATTGTTCTATCCTCATATTTTAATTTCTTTTCTAATAATGGCGCTTTCCATTTTTTTGCACCACCTACTAAACATTTCCATTGCACTTTATTTGTTGCTTGCATTGCTAATTGAACAGGCGTATATGCAGCAGTAGGTTCTAGACAAAATATTTCAATCTTTTGTTTTTTAACTACAGATTGAACTTCGGTGTAGACAGATTTTTCTGGCGCTGATTGATCCGTGTTTTTGTCAAATAAAATTCTTGCAGCAATGACTTTGCTGTTATTAAAAATCAAACAATGGTCGCTTGGAATGAAGTTTGCAATGTCTTTGTATTGAGCTTCTGCTATGATTGACTGGTCCCAAACCAATAATTTGCTATCAGACCTATTTTCAGCCGGGGTATAAGCGATGCGTTCCTCAGGTAAATTATAGTCAAATGCGTCCATTTTCATGCCGCAAAAGTACCAAATCTCATTGATTAGGCATTGGTTTGAGTCTTCAAGTCCTGATTTTGCCTTGATTCACAGCTTATAAACCCTATAATTTGGGTTATCCACATGTTTTAACACCCATAAAATGATAATTAGGGGCAGATTTGGCTACAATTCAATGACAGTATACTTATTAGGGCGGTTTATTTCTTGTGGAAAACTAGAAGGTGCCATTTAGCTTTTAAAAGTGGTAAAAAGTGTTATTTTGTGTGAACAAGTGGTAAAATAAGCACCAAATTATTAACAATGACAGGTTTTCACGGAGAATATCAATCAACTATAGACGCAAAGGGGCGTTTCCTGGTTCCAGGTAGCTTGAAAAAGCAGCTGGCAGAAGGAGAGACGCGCTTTATCGTTAGTAGGGGATTTGAAAAGTGCTTGACACTTTATCCGTTAAAAAGCTGGCAATCTATTTTGGACAGAATTAGCCAATTGAATGACTTTGATCCCAAAGTGAGACAATTCCGTCGTCAATTTTTGGGCGGTGCTACAGAAGTAGAGTTGGATAGCGCAGGACGTTTGTTATTGCCTCCAACTTTAAGAGAGTTTGCATTGCCTGGAAAAGAAATTGTATTAGCGGCAGCATTGGATCGTTTTGAAATTTGGGATGCAAGTACTTATAAACAGCTCTTTGAGGATTTCTCTGCAGATGCATTTAGCAATCTAGCGCAGGAAGTAATGGCAGGTATTAAAAATCAAGATTAAGGAAGATGACTTACCCTACATCCAACTTAAACACAGATTACCATATACCTGTTTTATTTCATGAAACCATTGAGCATCTTAATATTATACCTGATGGTATTTATGTAGATGCCACATTTGGTGGAGGAGGGCATAGTAGAGGTATTTTGTCAAAGTTGGGCCCGAAAGGAAAACTCATCGCTTTTGATCAAGATGCGGATGCTAAGAACAACTTGCCAGATGATGATAGAATTGTTTTTATACCTGAAAACTTTAGGTATATCCAACGATTCCTTCGCTTGAATAAAATTGACAAAGTGGATGGTGTCTTAGCCGATTTGGGCGTAAGTAGCCATCAGTTTGATGAAGGTTCAAGAGGTTTCTCTATTCGTTTTGATGGTCCCTTTGATATGAGAATGGATCAACGTCAAACAAGAACAGCAGCGCAAATTATAGAAAGCTATTCTGAAGCAGCACTACATAAAATGTTTGAACAATATGGTGAAGTCACCAACGCTAAAACCCTAGCGAAACATATTGCCACACAAAGACGTCTTTTAAAGTTATCTACCGTACAAGATTTTAAAACTTTAATTGCGCCTGTAGTAAAAGGAAATCCAAATAAATATTGGGCACAAGTTTTCCAGGCTATTAGAATGGAAGTAAACGAAGAGATGGTTGTGTTGAACGAATTTTTAACACAATTGCCAGAACTGATCAAGCCATATGGCAGAGCAGTGATTATTACATTCCACTCAATCGAAGACCGCATGGTAAAAAATGCATTCAAAGTAGGACCTGATGAAGACGACGTGACCAACCCATTTCTTTCGATAAAGAAAGAAGTGCTTTGGAAGATCATAACAAAAAAACCTGTTGTGGCTTCTGAAAAAGAGATGAAAGAAAACAACCGAAGCAGAAGCGCAAAATTGCGCGCTGCCGAAAGAGTATAAACCGTATGTCCGTACCTGTAAAAAACACCCCTAAGTCTGCTATCAAAAGCATACTTAACTACGAATGGATTGTCGTGAACATTAGTTTCTTTTTGTTCTTGGCAGTACTAGCGATACTTTATATCGCTAACGGACACTTGACCGATAAGACGATCCGTAATATCAACACAACAAAGAGGGAAATTAAGCAATTGCAATTTGAGTATAAAACACTTAAAGCAGATTTGATGCTTAAGAGTGAATCTATACATATTGAAAAAGCAATGGCGCCATATGGCTTACAAGTTTCTAAAGAAATGTCTATTCGTATTCCTTTAGAAAAACGTTTTGATTCTACTAATACAAAAAATGAAACTAAATAATGGAAGTAAAACGCGACATACTTTGGAGAGTTTACTTAAGCTATATTTTAGTGGTAATCGTATGTCTATTTATTTTAGGTAAAGCATTTTACATTCAACAAGTTCAAGGTGCTTATTGGAAAGGATTGAGTGATAGTTTACATCAACGTATTGTTGAAATTCCTGCGGATAGAGGAACAATCTATAGCGAAGATGGACAAATGTTGAGTACGAACGTGCCTCAGTTTGATATATATATTGACTTTAGAGTAGAGCCATTACATGAAAAAGGCGGCAAATCGTTTAGAGAAAATATTGATTCTTTAAGTATTGCTTTAGCAGATATGTTTAATGATCAATCGGCAAGTGCATACAAAGATGGACTTACTAAAGCTTTTGAGGCAAAAGAGCCAAACTATGAGTTAAAGAAAAAAATCAACTACAAGCAGTATTTGCAAATGGCAAAATTCCCACTTTTTCGATTGGGAAGGTATAAAAGTGGATTTATTGCACAAGAAAAAAACATCCGATTGAATCCATATCAAAATATGGGCTATAGAACAATTGGTTTAGCAAGAGATCAAAATAAAGTTGGATTAGAATTGTCCTATGATACAGTTTTAAACGGTCGTAACGGAAAGCAGTTGGTTCGTGCTATTGCAGGTGGGGTAACAGTTCCAGTTCAAGAAGGTGAATTTGAAATTGAGCCAGAAACGGGGAAAGACATTGTAAGTACATTGGATGTCTATATTCAAGAAGTGACTACCAATGCATTGATGAAGATGATGATTGGTAACGAAGCTCAGCATGGAGTTGCGATGGTGATGGAGGTAAAGACAGGAAAAATTAAGGCGATTGCAAATTTAGGAAAGATAAGAGATGGCTTTTATGCTGAAAATTTAAATTATGCAATCACGCCTTCTGAGCCAGGGTCAACATTCAAATTAGTGACTTTGATGCAGGCATTGGAAGACGGGAAAGTAACTTTAAACTCTCCTATCAATTTAGAAGGCGGTGCTTGGAAAGTGGCAGGTCAAACTGTATGGGATTCAGAAAAACATGGAAAATTTCAATCTACAGTATTAGAAGCATTTGAAGAAAGTTCAAATGTGGGGATGGCAAAAATTGCCATGCAGCATTATAGTAATAATGTTCCTGCCTATTATAAACACTTAACTAGATTAAGATTGGATTCATTAACAGGAATCGATTTGGTTGGTGAAAGAAGGTCTCAAATTACTAGACCAGGCGATAAATTGTATGGTCCTACTACCTTACCATGGATGGCTTTTGGGTACAATGTCGCGATTGTCCCAATACAAACATTGATGATCTACAATATGGTGGCGAACAATGGTGTAATGATGCGTCCATATTTGGTGAATAAAATTCAAGAAGAAGGTCGAGTAATTAAAACGATTAGTCCTATAGTATATAACCCACAAGTATATAGTCCTGCTACCATTAAGGCTGCACAAATTGCTTTAGAAGGAGTATGTATTAATGGAACAGGTAAAACTTTATTTAAAAATAGTCCGTATAAAGTGGCAGGTAAGACAGGAACAGCATTGGTTGCAAATGGAAATAAAGGGTATAAAGATAAAATTTATCAATCTTCTTTTGCAGGCTATTTCCCGGCAGACAATCCTCAATATACCATTGTAGTGAATATTAAAAATAAGCCACATGCTTATCCATTTTATGGTGCATCTGTTGCAGGTCCAGTGTTTAAAGAAATTGCAGATAGATTATATGTTACCTATATCCAAAATAAAATGGATAAGGCGCCAACTTTGAATTTAAAAGATTCACAAATTTTTAATTACACAGTTTCTAAAACGTCTTTAAAATCTATTGCTAAACAATTGTCGCTTCCTTATCAGGATTCTACACCTAATAATGCACAGTGGGCTAAAGTTCAAGGCGCTGGTAGAAACGTTAAGGCTGGTCAAGAATTACAAATGGCTTCTGATAGTATCATGCCAAACATTAGTGGTATGAAATTAAAAGACGCCTTGTGGTTGTGTGAGAAAAAAGGATTGATTGTCAAATGTGCAGGAAAGGGCAAAGTGGTACGTCAGAGTATTTTACAAGGTCAATATATTCAAAGAGGACAACAAATATTCATTGAATTGAACTAATTAATATGATGCATTCATTACAACATATCTTATTTGGAGTTGCTTTGAGAGAAGTGATAGGATCCACAAATATCGATATTGTTGATTTACAGATAGACTCAAGATTGGTTCAAAAAGGCACCGTATTTATTGCAATTAAAGGGGTGCAAGTTGATGGACATAAATTTATTGAAACAGCAATTGAAAAAGGGGCTTCAGTAATTGTTTGTGAGCAAATGCCTGCAGGTATAAAAGAGGGTGTAACCTATATCGCAGTTTCGAACACACAAGAGGCTGTTGCCTTAATGGCGCATCAGTTTTATGGTCAACCTTCAACTAAAATTAAATTAGTAGGTGTAACGGGAACAAATGGAAAAACAACAGTAGCTACTTTATTGTTCAAGTTGTTTTCACAAATGGGTTATAAATGTGGTTTGGTAAGCACTGTACAAAATCAAATTGCAGATACCATTATTCCTGCAACCCATACAACACCAGACGCAATTCGTTTAAACGCTTTGTTATCAGGTATGGTTGAAGCCGGTTGTTCTCATGTATTTATGGAATGCAGTAGTCATGCAATACACCAACATCGTATTACAGGTTTAGAATTCACTGGTGCAGCTTTTACAAATATTACACATGATCATTTAGATTACCACGAAACATTCGAAGAGTATGTTCGTGTTAAAAAAGCATTCTTTGATCATTTGTCTTCTAGCGCTTTTGCAATTACAAATTTAGATGACGCGAATGGAGCTGTGATGTTAGCAAATACAAAAGCGCATCAATACAGTTATGCTTTACATGCGCCGTCAACTTATAAAGGGAAGATTTTAGAAAACCAATTAACTGGTTTAGTGCTTAATGTGAATGAAATAGAAGTGCATTGCAGATTAATTGGCACTTTCAATGCTTATAATTTCTTAGCTGTTTATGGTGTTGCTATTCAGTTGGGAGAAAATTCAGAAGCTGTATTAACTGTTTTAAGTGCATTGACTGGAGCTGAAGGCAGATTTGATTATATCGTAAGTGTAGACAATACAATTGGAATTGTAGATTATGCACATACCCCTGACGCCTTGCAAAATGTTTTAGAGACTATCGCAAAATTAAAGAAAGGTGGTGAGACGGTTATTACTGTTGTAGGCTGTGGTGGTGACAGAGATAAGACAAAAAGACCAATCATGGGTCAAGTGGCATGCGATTTGAGTGATAAAGTATTTTTTACTAGTGACAATCCGCGTTCAGAAGATCCGAATCAGATCATTAAAGATATGGAGATGGGTTTGACTAGTGCTGCAAAAAGAAAGTACATCAATATCGTTGATCGTTATGAAGCTATTAAAGCTGCAGTAAGCTTTTCTAAACCTGGCGATATTATTTTAATTGCGGGCAAGGGTCATGAAAAATACCAAGATATCAATGGTGTAAAGCATGATTTTGATGATAAGCAAATTTTACAAGACATATTTAACTCATTCGCTAAATAAGACACTATGTTATATCAATTATTCTCATGGTTAGACAAATCTTTTAACATTCCTGGTACAGGCATGTTTCAATTTTTGACTTTCAGAATTGCGATGGCTATTTTATTGTCTTTGTTTATTGCTACTGTATATGGTAAGAAAATGATTCTGTTTTTACAGAAAAAACAAATTGGAGAAAGTGTTAGAGAATTGGGTTTAGCAGGTGAACAACAAAAGAAAGGTACGCCAACAATGGGTGGTATAATTATATTGATGAGTGTATTGATCCCTACTTTATTATTTGCGAATTTAGATAAAGTATATATCCGATTGATGGTGCTTTGTACTGTATGGCTAGGTATGATTGGTTTTTTAGATGACTATTTCAAAATTCGTGCAAGAAAGGAAGCTCAAGAAAAAGGGGAGTCATATAAAAAGAAGAATAGTGATGGCTTGGCTGGTATTTCTAAAGTAATTGGTCAAGTTGGTTTAGGCATCATTATTGGAGTGACTTTGTATTTTAGTAATTCAGTTACTGTAGAGCGTGAAATTGTTTCAACAAATGTAGCTGCAAGTTTAGCGAAGGGCGAAAAAATTGCAAAAGGAGCAGATGTGGTTGTCCGAAATATCAATGGTGAAGAGCGTCGATTTGTAAAAGTTAAAACGCCAATAACTACCATTCCATTTGTAAAGAACCATGAATTTAATTACAGCAAATTAATTAGCTGGATAGGTCCTGGTGCTGAGAAATACACATGGATCGTATATATTTTAGTTGTCACATTTATTATCACGGCTGTATCCAATGGTGCTAATATTACCGATGGTCTAGATGGATTGGCTGCCGGTGTAAGTGCAATAATTGGTGCTGCATTGGGGGTATTTGTTTATGTGAGTGGTAACTATGTTTTTGCAGATTATTTAAATGTAATGTATATCCCAAATTTGGGCGAGTTGTCCATTTTTGTTGGTGCTTTTGTTGGAGCATGTATTGGATTTTTATGGTACAATGCTTACCCAGCTCAAGTTTTTATGGGTGATACGGGAAGTTTAGCATTAGGAGGAATCATTGCTTCTTTAGCAATTATTGTTCGCAAGGAATTATTGATTCCGATTTTCTGTGGCGTATTCTTAATTGAAAATTTAAGTGTCATTATTCAGGTTGGTTATTTCAAGTATACAAAGAAAAAATATGGAGAAGGTCGACGTGTGTTTTTAATGAGTCCTTTACACCATCATTATCAAAAGAAAGGATTTCATGAAAGTAAAATCGCTGTTCGCTTTTGGATTATCACCATATTATTAGTTGTTACATCTATCCTAACCTTAAAAACAAGATAAGTTGTCAAAGAAGATCGTCATATTAGGGGCAGGGGAAAGCGGAGTAGGAACCGCTTTACTAGCGAAGCAAAAGGGCTACGATGTTTTCGTGTCTGATGCAGGGGAAATAAAACCTGTATTCAAAGCAGAACTTGAAGCGAATGCGATTTCGTTTGAGTCTGGAGCGCAAGATGTAGAAAGAATTTTAGCTGCCGATGAAGTTATGAAGAGTCCAGGCATTCCAGAGAAGAATGAACTTGTAAAACAAGTTCGTGCAAAGGGTATACCTGTGATTAGTGAAATTGAATTTGGTTATAGATATAAAGGAAATAGTAAAATTGTTGCTATTACCGGAAGCAATGGCAAGACCACTGCAACTTCTTTGTTATACCATATTTGTAAAGTGGCAGAGGAAGATGCTGCAATTGTTGGCAATATTGGCTTCTCCTTTGCAAGACAAGTGGCGGAAGATCCAAAAGCGTTATATGTAATTGAAGTGAGCTCATTTCAGTTGGATGATATAAAAAGTTTCAGACCAGATATCGCAATCTTATTGAATATTACAGAAGATCATTTAGATAGATACAACTATCAATTTGAAAATTATATAAAAAGCAAGTTCAGAATTATTGAGAATCAGACTGAAAAGGATTGCTTTATTTATTGTATTGATGACGAAGTGATCGTAAAACAACTAGAACTACTAACTACAAATACTAACCTACTACCATTTTCTATGAAACAAGAATTAAAAAAAGGAGGCTACATCAAGAATGATCAAATGATGTTAAAAATCCAAGAAGAAAGAGTCACTATGAGTATCTATGATTTTGCTTTAAAAGGAAAGCATAATGCATATAATACTATGGCTGCAAGCATAGCTGCTACTACATTAGGTATCAGAAAGGAAA
Source organism: uncultured Sediminibacterium sp. (assembly GCA_964579885.1). Classification (GTDB taxonomy): domain Bacteria; phylum Bacteroidota; class Bacteroidia; order Chitinophagales; family Chitinophagaceae; genus Sediminibacterium. Next base: position 100,324 of record CAZOHD010000001.1, on the reverse strand, counting down.
AAATTAGAGAAGCTGTCAGCAATTTTCACAGTCTTGAACATAGAATGGAATTCGTTGCAACTGTAAAAGGAGTGGATTTTATTAATGATAGCAAAGCTACAAATGTAAATAGTACTTGGTATGCATTAGAAAGCATGCAAAAACCAACTGTTTTGATTTTAGGTGGCGTTGACAAAGGCAATGATTATGAATTAATAGCTGATCTTATCAAAGAAAAAGTGAAAGCAATTATTTGTATGGGTACAGATAATTCTAAAATTGTAGAATTTTTTAAAGGTAAGGTGGATCAAATAGTTGAAGTTGATTCTGCAAAAAAAGCAGTGAATGCTTCTTTTAAATTTGCAGAAAAGGGGGATGTAGTTCTTTTAAGCCCTGCTTGTGCAAGTTTTGATTTATTCAAAAATTACGAGGATAGAGGTTGTCAATTTAAAGAAAGTGTAAAAGAATTATAAGCATGTTTAAGGAAACCACAGATAAATTGTTTTCTCAAATGCCTTCTATTGGCGGCATGAGAGAGCATTTAGACCAAAGAACCAGAGGGGATAAATATATCTGGGGTTTGGTTATTTTATTGTCATTGATCTCTATATTGGTAGTATATAGTGCAACTGGATCATTGGCATATAAAATGTATCGTGGGAATACAAGTTATTATTTATTTAAGCAGATTATTTTCACTTTGATCGGTTTGTCTGTTGTTTTTGGTTTGCATAGGGTTAATTATACTGTTTTTTCGAGGGTGGCAACAATTTTATTTATTATTTCTATACCATTATTGATTTATACTTTATTCTTTGGTGCTAAAATTAACGAAGGAAGTAGATGGATTAAGTTACCAATTATCAACTTGACTATTCAAAGTAGTGATGTGGCTAAATTGGCTTTATTCATGTACCTCTCAAAAGTCCTGAGCAAAAAACAAGAAGTAATCAAGGATTTTAAAAAAGGATTTTTACCTGTGATCATCCCGGTGTTTATTATTTGCGGGTTAATCATGCCAGCTAATTTGTCTAATGCATTATTAACTGGTGCCACTTCTTTATTATTGTTATTCATTGGAAGGGTAAGTTTTAAGCATATTTTATTGACTATTGGTATTGCAATGATTCCAATAGTGATCATTATTAGTGTAGCAATTGCCACACATAAATCAAATGATAATACCACAAACGGCAGTAAGCCTGTGATAGCAGAATCATTAAAAAGTTGGGGACGTTTTGGTACCTGGGTGAATCGTGTACAAGATTTTATGTATGCGAAAGATAATGAAGTGCCTTATCAAGTTCAACAAGCTAAAATTGCGATTGCCAATGGAGGAATTTTTGTTGGATTGGGTCCTGGGAATAGTCAACAAAGAAATTTTTTACCACAAGCGTATAATGATTTTATATATGCGGTCATCATTGAGGAATACGGATTGTTAGGTGGGGCATTTATTATTTTCATCTATTTGGTTTTTTTATTTAGATGTATTCGAATTTTTAGAAAATGTCCTTATGCATTTGGTGCGTTTTTGGCCTTAGGTTTAAGTTTTACATTGATCATTCAAGCGGTAGCAAATATGGCAGTGAATGTAGCAATTGTGCCTGTTACTGGTGTGACTTTGCCTTTGTTAAGCATGGGTGGTAGCTCTTTTATTTTTACATGTTGTTCTATAGGGTTGATTTTAAGTGTTGCAAGAAATGTGGAGCAGATGGAAGGTAAGGCGCCAGTTGAAACAGAAATAGAAATTCCTAACGAAAACATAGAACCTGTAAATGCCTAATCAAGCAAATACGAAATTACGCATCATTATTGCAGGTGGTGGAACTGGAGGACATATCTTTCCTGCAATTGCTGTTGCGCAAGCTATCCAAAAGATATTGCCAGATGCTTCTATCTTATTTGTGGGCGCTTCCGGTAAAATGGAGATGGAAAAAGTGCCACAAGCTGGTTATCAAATTGTTGGGTTAACCATAGCGGGGTTCAATAGACAACACCTTTTGAAGAATTTGACTTTGCCATTTAAGTTGATTAAAAGTTTTATTCAAGTAAAAACAATTTTTAATCAATTTAAACCAAATGCTGTTTTTGGAGTGGGAGGCTATTCTAGTTTTCCTGTTTTAAAATATGCGCAGTCAAAAGGGATACCAACTTTTATTCATGAAGCAAACGCTTTTGCGGGTAAAGCAAATCAGTGGTTAGGTAAAAACGCTACAAAAATATTTACTGGAACTAAAGGAATGGAGCAATTTTTCCCGGTTAACAAATTAATGATAACTGGCAATCCTGTTAGGCAAAATATTGCAAATGGTTTTATAGAAAAAGATGCGGCATTATTAAAATTTGGGTTACTCCCCAATAAGTTTACGATATTAATTATTGGCGGGAGTTTGGGAGCGGCATCAATCAATAAAGCAATTCAAGAAGGGCTTGGCAAATGCGCAACATTGGATCTGCAATTGATTTGGCAAACAGGTAAACCTAATGCATCAGATTATAAAGAATCTGCAAATTCATATGGCAATGTTTTCGTTGATAGTTTCATCAATGATATGCAAGCAGCTTATACTGCTGCTGATTTAGTGATCAGTAGGTCGGGCGCAATGGCTGTTGCAGAAATTGCAATTACTGGGAAACCTTGTGTTTTTGTACCCTATCCTCATGCTGCCGAAGACCATCAAACATTCAATGCTAAAGTATTAGTTGATGACAACGCAGCTTTAATGATTGCTGATAAAAATGTGACAAATGAATTAGTGCCAATGATTGAGAAACTTGTTTCGAATAAGGTTTTATTAAATGATATGGGTACAAAAATTCAATCCTTTGCTTGGAGAAATGCAGATCAAGTAATTGCGTCAGAAATAATTAAAGAAATAGACTCTAAATAGCTAAAAAAATATGAATCCACTTACAGATTTAAAACGAATTTATTTTATTGGTATTGGAGGAATTGGAATGAGTGCTTTGGCAAGATATTTTAATACACAGGGTGTAAAAGTTGCTGGTTATGATAAAACGCCTACTACATTAACAAATAGTTTAGTGGAAGAGGGTATACAAATTCATTTTGAAGATGATTTAAACCAAATTGACAAGGAGGCTACAGTCATTGTATATACTCCGGCAATTCCAGCGGATCACAAGGAGTTGAATTTTTATAGAGACAATAACTATTTAGTAGTTAAACGAAGTGATGTGCTTCAATGGGTTACTGAAAATGCATTTACAATTGGTATTGCAGGAACACATGGGAAGACAACTACAACATCAATGACTGCCCATATTTTAAGACACACTGGGTATGGTTGTAATGCATTTTTAGGAGGTATTGCGTCTAATTATGACACGAACTTTTGGAGTCATGAAAAAAATGTTGTTGTTGTTGAAGCAGATGAATATGATAGGAGCTTTTTAAAGTTATCTCCGAATATTGCAGTGATAACAGCTGTTGATCCAGATCATTTAGATATTTATGGAACCGCAGAAGAAGTTTTAAAAGCCTTTGGACAATATGCTGATAAAATTAAACCTGGTGGCGTGTTGATTCAAAAGTTGGGTACAACTGTAGATACGAATGCAAACAATAAAACAGTTACAACTTATGGATATAACCAGGATCAAGCATCTTTTCATACCAGTAATTTAAAAGTGGTGGATGGTTCTTATATTTTTGATCTAGTTCATCCTAATGGAGTATTAAAGAACGTGGTATTGAATATGGGTGGCTTGCATAATGTAGAGAATGCAACTGCAGCGATTGCGATAGCATTGAATCTTGGTATTGATGACAAAAAAATAATCGAGGCTGTTGCTGCATTTAAAGGGGTTAAACGCCGTTTTGAATATAAGGTTAAAACAGCTAGTAAGGTTTTAATTGATGACTATGCGCATCATCCAGAAGAGTTAAGTGCATTAATTAGTGGCGTAAGAAGTATTTATCCGAACGAAAAAATGGTGGTCGTTTTTCAACCGCATTTGTACAGCAGAACAGAGGATCAGGCTGAAGGGTTTTCTGCCACATTGGACCTCGCAGATGAAGTGATTTTGTTGCCAATTTATCCAGCAAGAGAATTGCCAATTCCGGGTGTTTCAAGTGATATGCTTTTAGCAAATATGAAATTGGATAAAAAGCGTGTGATGACAAAGGAGCAGCTATTAGCATGGGCGGCTACAACAGATGATAAATTAATTGTGATGGCTGGTGCAGGTGATATAGATGTTTGTATCAATGAGATTAAAGAAATCCTTTCAAACTAGTACATGAAGCAATGGCAAAAAATAGTGATTAGAGTTTTGTGGAGCTTATCAGCTGCCGCACTCATTGTGCTTTTTGTAGTTTCATGGAAAGCAAAAAGTCAAAAGAAATTAACTGACATTCAAGTTGAATTGGTGGGAGAAAGTGCTCAAGCATTATTTATGGATGAGATCTCGATCCGTGCTATATTGAATGAACAAGGTGTACATGTTGGTATTCCTCTTGAGCAATTGAATCTAACCGAATTAGAGCGATTTATTGAAAAGAAGGAATGGGTAAAAAATGCAGAGTTTTTTGTTGATAATAAATTGGTTTTAGAAGCAAAGATTGAACAAAGAATTCCTATTGCTAGGGTGTTTACTATGAATGGCGCTTCTTTTTATATTGATAATGAAGGATGGAGACTTCCATTAAAGCAATTGACGGTTTTGAATTTGCCGGTTTTTACTGGATTCCCAACAGATCAGCCAAAATTATCAAAACCTGATAGTACTTTATTGAAAGATGTATTAACATTTGCGAAGACCATTCAAAAAGATAGCTTTTTCATGGCTCAGGTCGCACAGGTGAATATTGAACCAAATGGTAATTTTCAAATGGTTCCTACTTTAGGAGATCACCTTGTATTATTAGGCTCTATCGACAAATTAGAAGATAAATTAAACCGTTTATTTACATTCTACAAGAAAGTTTGGGTTGGATCTGGTATCAATGCTTATCAAGTAATTGATTGTCGTTTTGATCACCAGGTAGTTGCATTGAAAAAAGGATTGCAGCCAATAGAATTTTCTGGAAATTTCGTATGGCCAACAGGGGATTCTACTTTACCGATGCCACCTACAGTCGAAAAAATAGATAGTTCCCTAAAATTAGCTCCCGCTTTGGTAGTTCCTGCTGTTGCACCAGAAGCTAAGCCTGCTGAAGCATCCAAAACGCCGGTGGTAGCTGTCAAAAAGCCTACGGTTAAAACACCTCCTTCTTTAAATGTAAAAGTAAAATCGACTGCTCCTAAAACAAAGTCAAAAGTTCAATCAAAAGCAGTCAAATCAAAGTCAAAATTGAACAATAAACCTAAAAATAATTCGTTAGATAAAAAGAATAAGACTGCAAAGGCTATTATGCCTAAGAAGTCGAAGTCTCCAACTAAAAACAACTAACAACTAAAACCTATAAAAAATGAGTCAAAACGATTCTCCAATCATTGTTGGTCTTGACATTGGTACAACTAAAATTGCAGCGATTGCTGGTAGAAAAAATGAATTTGGGAAACTAGAAATACTAGGATTTGGTCGTGCAAATAGCAATGGTGTTCAACATGGTCAAGTATTAAATATTGATCAAACGATAAAAGCGATTCAACAAGCTTTACAAAATTGCCATTTAAGCAATCCAGATTTAGAAATTCATGAAGTATACGTAGGTATCGCTGGTCACCATATAAAGAGCTTGCAAACTAGAGGAGATCAAGTTAGACAAGATGCTGAAAATGAAATACAAGCATGGGAAATTGAGCAATTGATTAATAATCAAAGAAAAACATTTATCCCTGCTGGTGATCAAATTATTGATGTGATTCCTCAGGAATTCCATGTTGATAATAATCAAAATATTAAAGATCCAGTTGGTGTAAATGGTGTTAAAGTTGGCGCCAATTTCCACATTATTACTGGTGATAGAAACGCCATCCGCAACATCAATCGTTCGGTTGAAAGAAGTGGATTAATCACAAAGGATTTAGTGTTACAACCATTGGCTTCTGCTAGTGCTGTAATGAGCGATATCGATATGGAAGCAGGTGTGGCTATTTTAGACATCGGTGGTGGTACAAGTGACCTTGCTGTTTTCTATGATGGCATTTTAAAACATACTGCTGTTATTCCTTTTGGAGGAGAAAATATCACTAATGATATTAGAATGGGATTGGGTGTATTGAAAAGCCAGGCAGAAGCAATGAAAGTGCAGTTTGGTAGTGCATTAGCGGATGAAGCAAAGGCAAATGCTTATGTAACAATACCTGGATTAAAAGGAATGCCTGCTAAAGAAATCAGTGTAAAGAATTTAGCTGCGATTATACAAGCAAGAATGAGTGAAATCCTTGATTTCGTAACCTACCATTTAAAGCAAGTTGGATTAGATAGCCGCATGTTAAATGGTGGTGTTATCTTAACTGGTGGGGGTTCTCAATTAAAGCACTTAATTCAGTTGACTGAATATATTACTGGTTTAAATGCAAGAATTGGTTTGCCAAATGAGCATTTAGCGCCAAATCATATCGATGAATTAAAGAAACCAATGTATTCTACATGTATCGGTTTGATCTTGAAAGGATACAATGATTATGAGCAAAACTATAAAGTATTTACAGAGACCTACAAAAAGGTAGAAGTGCCTAAGGCATTGACTGTAAATCCAGCTCATCTTGCAGAAGTTAAACATCAAAGAGTGATCAATCAGCCGGCAGAAACAACTATTCCAGAGGAGCAAATTGAAAAAAGAAAGAGCAAATTCTGGGATCGTTTCAAAAACAATTTGATCGAGATTTTCAATGAAGATGAAGACAAGCCTTTGGGATAAAAATTACCCACATATCGTTTATAACTTATAGAATATAATCGATTGAAATCAAGTAATTTAGAACCAATTACAACTAACCTAACCTAACTATAAAAACAATTTCGAATGATTCAATTTGACTTACCCAAGCAAAAATCATCCATCATCAAAGTTCTTGGTGTTGGTGGTGGCGGTAGTAATGCCGTAAACTTCATGTTCCAACAAGATATTGAAGGGGTTGATTTTATCATATGCAATACAGATTCTAAGGCGATTGAACAAAGCCTTGTTCCAAATAAAATTCAATTAGGACCACATTTGACCCAAGGATTGGGTGCAGGTGCAGATCCTTCTGTAGGTAAAATGGCGACGGAAGAGTCTTTAGAAGAGATAAAGAGAATACTAGAGGTGAATACCAAAATGGCATTCATAACTGTAGGAATGGGAGGTGGAACAGGTACTGGTGGTGCCCCAATTATTGCAAAAATCTGTAAGGACTTAGGTATTTTGACAGTAGGTATTGTGACAACTCCATTTGGTTTTGAAGGACCTCGTCGTCAAAAGCAAGCAGAAGAAGGCATCAATGAATTAAAGCCTTATGTAGATACCTTATTGGTTATTTCTAATGATAAATTACGCATGCAATATGGTAATTTGAAAATGAAAGAAGCCTTTACTAAAGCGGATAATGTATTGGCGACGGCTGCAAAATGTATTACCGATGTCATTAATAGCCGTGGTCATATTATTGTAGACTTCGCGGATGTTTGTACTGTAATGAAAAATGGCGGAGTAGCAATTTTAGGGAAGGCAGAAGTTGCTGGAGAAAATAGAGCAGAGAGAGCGATTGAAGAAGCATTGAATTCTCCTTTGTTAAACGACAACGACATCAAAGGTGCAAAATGGATCTTATTAAATATCAACAGTGCAGAAGGAGACTACGAATGTAGTATGGATGAGTTAGAAACAATCAATACTATTTTACGTGCTCGTACTGGTGAACACAGTGATGTGATTATGGGTATGGGTTATGATGAATCTTTAGGCGATAAATTAGGGATTACTTTAATTGCTACTGGTTTTGAACATAAAGATCCGTTTAAAAAAGAAGCTGAGAAAGAAGTTGAATTGCCAGTGGAAGAAAAGATTGTAATGACATTACAATCAGAGCAAGCGGCTCCTATTGAACCAATTGCTCCGGCACCTACAGCTGAGCCTGAAGCTATTGTAACAGAAGAATTACCAGTTGCTGAATTAGTAGTAGAACAAATCATTGAAGAACAAGTTCATTTAGACGAAATAGATGAATTAGCGCCTACAATGCAGGAATACACGATGCCAGAAATGAGCAATGTGTATGTTTCAGCACCGGATTTTGAAGAAGAGACAATGCAAAATTTTGAAGTTGAATCAAGTAATTCAATCGAAGAAGAAACAGCTCATGTTTTTGAATTGAACTTTGATTTAAATGAAAATTTTGCAGATGAATTACCTAGAGCGGAGGAATTACCAGTTGCAGAAGTGGAAATGGAATTGCCTATAACAGAAGTCGAAAATAATGAAGCTGCCGAAGTATTTGAATTAAATATGGAAGTACCTGAGGAAACAAATTACACAGCTGAATTTGTTTTGAATAAGCCGGTTAATATTTATGCAAGTAATGATGAAGTGGAGGAAACACCGAAAGAAATAGAATCAGTGAATGAATCTCCTGTAATCGAAGAGGTAGAAACTTCATTTAGAAATGTGGAAATGGCTGTAGAAGAAGAGCCAACAATGCAATTAGTAATGCGTGAAGAATCATTGGGTGACCAACAAAGCAGACCACAACATGCAAGTTTTGATATCTCAATGGATAACTCAGAAGAGCAAAGAAGAAAAGTTGCTGAGCGTATTCAAAAATTAAGAAATTTGTCTTTCAATATTAACAATGGAGCAGATCCTGGTACTGAATTTGACGCAGTTCCTGCTTATGTTAGAAGAAATTTGGATTTATTTGGTAACACCATGGCTTCGGTAGAAAACTATTATAGTAAGTATACCGTTGAACAAGATGAGAACAATCAAACTCAAATCTCTACCATCAATTCTTTCTTAGATGGTAAAAAGCCAGATTAAAGTCGTTTTTATAGAACAGTTGATTTAGTTGTAACCCTGCCTGTAAAGGCAGGGTTTTTTATTTACCTTTATATATGCAAACTATACTTATTACAGGAGGAACAGGCATGGTTGGACAATCCTTAACTAATTTATTGTTAGACAAAGGGTATAAAGTCATTGTTTTAACAAGGCAAAAAAAACAATCTAGCCGTACTAATTTCTCTTATGCGCAATGGGATATCAATAAAAATTGGATTGAACCAGCAGCAATCGCTACCGCCGATTTTATTATACATTTAGCCGGAGAGGGTGTTGCAGATAAAAGATGGACTACTGCAAGAAAAAAAGCTATTCTTGATAGCCGTGTAAACTCTTCAGCCGTATTAGTTAATGCGTTAAAAACACATCCAAATAAAGTAAAAGCTGTTGTTTCGGCATCTGCAATAGGTTGGTATGGACCTGATACTGTTACAAGTTTACAAACTGGTTTTGTAGAAACTGATAAGGTGGATACAAGCTATCTGGGGGATACTTGTTTAAAATGGGAGGAAAGTACACATCCAATTAAAGCATTGGGAATTAGATTAGTTTCTTTACGTATTGGTATTGTATTGAATAAAAAGGGAGGCGCGCTTGCAGAATTTATAAAACCCGCTAGAATGGGTATGGCTGCAATTTTAGGGGATGGAAAACAAATGGTCAGTTGGATACACCAGAAAGACCTCAATAGGTTAATGTTGTTTGCAATAGAACAAGAAAGGATGGAAGGCGTATATAATGCAGTTGCGCCAGATCCAGTTAATAATGAAACATTAACTAAAGCGATTGCCAAACGTATACATAAATATTTTATCCCATTCAAAGTCCCTTCTTTTATTCTAAAAATAATGTTAGGGGAGATGAGTGTAGAAGTTTTGAAAAGCGCAAAAGTGAGTGCAGCAAAAGTGATTGCAGCAGGATTTACTTTTGACTATTCAAGTATGGATGAAGCCCTAGATGATTTATTAATTTCGAATTGGACTACCAGAAGTGATCACTGATTGGATACGTTCTAAGGTTTTCTTTTCACCACAAAGGCTTAAGAAAGCTTCACGTTCTAGGTTCAGTAAATATTGCTCATTCACAACTGTTGCTTCGCTTAAATCGCCCCCACACATTACATATGCTAATTTGCGTGCAACCAAAGCATCGTGGTCAGTAGCATATCCACCGCGCCACATGCCATTGATTCCTGCATACAATGCACCTAGTCCTGCTTTACCCATTACTTTAATATCATTGCGTTGTATTGGCTGAGTATAGCCGGCATCAAACAATTCAAGTACTTGTTCTTTTGCTTTTGCAATTCGTCTAGATTGATTTAAAACAATTTGATCTTGCCCTTTTCTAAAGATACCCATCTCCATCGCTTCATGCGCAGAAGTAGCAACTTTAGCTGTTGCAATTTGTAAGAATCTATTTTTTAGCGTAATTGTTTCTGGTTCTTCTGAATGCATTTCGTCAGATGCGCGAAGCACTAATTCTTTTGTTCCACCCCCACCAGGAATGACACCAATGCCTAATTCAACTAGTCCAATATATGTTTCTGCAGCTGCAGTAATTGCATCAGCATGTAAATTCATTTCACACCCACCTCCTAAGCATAAGCCATGTGGCGCAGTTACTACAGGAATAGAAGAATAACGAACACGCATCATGCTATTTTGAAATGCACGAATAGCCATGTCTAATTCTTCATAATCTTGCTCAATTGCTAACATGAAAATCATCCCCACATTTGCACCGGCACTAAACAAGTTTCCTTCGTTTGCAATCACCAAGCCTTTACTTTTTTCTTCAGATAATTGTATGGCTTTGTTTAGTCCTTCTAAAACTTCACCCCCAATGCTATTCATTTTAGTGTTCCAATTAAATCCAAAAACATCGTCTCCTATATCCACTAAGTTACAAGCACTGTTTTTCCAAATTGTTTTCTCTTTAAAATCCGAAAGAATGATAAAGGATTCTGCTCCTGGCACAACTTTATAATCTGCGCTTGGAATATCATAATAATAACGTTTGCCATTTTTTGTGGTATAAAAGTGTAAGCCTTTTGCTACCATTGTTTCTACCCATGGTGCAACTGCAATATTAGCAGCTTTCATATCCTTTATGACAGCATCAATTCCTAATTCATTCCAAGATTCAAATGCACCAATCTCCCAACCAAATCCAGCTTTCAAGGCGTCGTCTATTCTGTATAATTCATCACTAATTTCAGGGATACGATGACTTATATAAGAGAACAGCGCATGATGAAATGATTGTATAAATTGACCTGCTTTGTCTTTTGAATTGTATAATACTTTTAGCCTTGCTGGTAAATTATCTACTGCTTTTGCTGCATCAATAGAAGCCATTTTTGTTTTCTTTCTTGGCTCATATTCTAGTGTAGATAAATTTAAAGTCAATATTTCTTTACTCGTTGCTGTCTTTACTTTCTTAAAAAATCCTTGACCAGTCTTGTCGCCTAACCAATTTTGTTCCACCATCTTCTCTAACCATGTAGGTAGTTTAAAGGTCGCTTTTGCTTCGTCATTTGGACAATTCTCTGCCACACCATTTGCTACTTTTACTAAAGTGTCAATGCCCACTACATCTGCTGTTCTGAATGTAGCAGATTTTGGACGGCCTAAAATTGGGCCAGTCAAAGATTCTACTTCGTCAATTGTCAATCCCATTTTTTCCATGATATGCAAAACACTCATCATGCTAAATACGCCGACTCTATTGGCGATGAACGCAGGCGTGTCTTTACATAAAACTGTCGTCTTTCCTAAAAACACATCCCCATAATGCATATGAAAATCAATCACCGCTTGGTCTGTTTTAGGAGTAGGGATGATTTCTAATAATCTTAAATACCTTGGTGGATTAAAAAAATGGGTACCACAAAAATGTTTTTGAAAATCTTCTGAACGTCCCTCTGCCATTAAATGGATTGGTATACCTGAAGTATTCGAGCTTACTAGTGTACCTGGTTTGCGGAACTGTTCAACTTGATTGTAAATACTTTTTTTGATATCTAATCTTTCTACAACAACTTCAATGATCCAATCTGCATTTGCAATTTTGGACATATCGTCTGTGAAATTTCCTGTTTTAATATTTTTAGTAACAGCAGTTGTATAAATAGGAGATGGGTTAGACTTAATTGCTGCTTGCAATGCATCGTTCACCAATTTATTACGCTCTTTATTATTTGTACTTTCTTCTGTACCAGGTTGTAAACGATCTAACAATAAAACTTGCACACCAATTCCAGCAAAATGACATGCAATTCTAGACCCCATCACACCACTTCCAAGGATTACGACCTGCTTAATTGTTGGTTGCATAAATATAGCTTTTCGTAAAATTAGTTAGTTATGCAACTATTTTCAAAAAAATGTTTTGATTTTAACCAAAAAAAGGTCAAAAACGCCTTTGGTTGCCTGTTTAAACCTTTTAACAAAACCAGGAGGAGGGTTCCAAGCTTTAGATTACATTTGTACTATGCAAGTTGACACTACTTTAGTAAACCATTTAGCGCACCTATCTAGGTTAAATGTGGCGCCAGAAAAAATGCACAAATTAGTGCAGGATATGCAAGATTTGGTTGGATTTGTGGAGCAATTAAATGCTTTAGATACAACTGGAATTAAACCATTAATGCATATGGGACAAGCATACAATGTTTTAAGACAAGACCAAGTAAAAGGATCTATCACCAATCAAGAGGCGCTCTCAAATGCACCAGAAGCAGCAGCTCCTTATTTTAAAGTACCAAAAGTCATTCGTAAATAAAAATATTATGTCAGCAGTTATTGAACTAAGAAATATTCAGAAGAGTTATTTTATGGCCAACCAAGCCATCCCTGTTTTGAAAGGAATTAACCTCGATATCAATAGAAATGAATATGTCGCTTTGATGGGTCCATCAGGTAGTGGTAAGAGTACTTTAATGAATATTTTAGGTTGTCTAGATTCTCCAACTGGGGGAACTTATAATTTAAATGGTCATGATGTAAGTGCGATGCCTGATGATGAATTAGCAGGTATTAGAAATATTGAGATTGGATTCGTTTTCCAACAGTTCAATTTATTGCCAAGATTAACTGCAGCTGAGAATGTGGCATTGCCATTGGTATACGCTGGTATTCCTAAAAAAGAAAGATTGGAAAGAGCATTGGTCGCATTGGAAAAAGTAGGTCTTGCAGAAAGAAGTCATCATAAATCAAATGAATTGAGTGGAGGACAAATTCAACGTGTTGCTATCGCGCGTGCTTTGGTCAACAATCCATCTATTTTATTGGCAGATGAACCTACGGGTAATTTGGATTCAAAAACATCTGTAGAAGTAATGGAGTTATTTGGTAAGATTCATGCTGCAGGTAACACCGTTATTCTGGTTACCCATGAAGAAGATATTGCAATGTATGCGCACCGTGTGGTACGTTTGAGAGATGGTAATGTGGAGACCGATACATTGAATCAAAAACATATTTAATTTAATAATTGCTGAACTAACTCAGTTTAGTTTTGTTATAATGGTATGAAAATCTATACAAAGGCAGGTGATCAGGGAAAAACTTCATTAATTGGAGGGACAAGAGTGCCTAAAAGTCACATTCGTATTGAATCTTATGGTACAGTGGATGAGTTGAATTCATTTATTGGATTATTGAGTGATTTAGTGGAGGATACAAAAATCAAAACAGATTTAAAAGAAATTCAGGATAGGTTATTTACTGTTGGATCAAGTTTGGCTTGTGATCCTGAGAAAGAATCAGCATTAAAAATTCCGGACTTAAAAGAAGAAGATATTACAGGACTAGAATTGGCGATGGACAAGATGAACGAAGTACTTGCTCCAATGAAATCTTTTATTATTCCTGGTGGACATCAAGCAATTTCAACTGCGCATATCGCTCGATGTATTTGCAGAAGAGCAGAGCGTATTTGTGTTAATATGCAAGAGGAAGATTTATTCGTAGAGACTTTAGTGATCAAATATTTAAATAGATTAAGTGATTATTTATTCACTTTAGCCAGGTATATAGGTCATTTGAATGGGGTAGAAGACATCCCTTGGAAGCCTCGTATCTAGTTCAACTAAATAAAGTGTCCGTCCTTCATTGTAAGGGTTCTGTCACTCAATTTTGCCAATGCTTCGTTGTGGGTTACGATTAAAAAGCTTTGGTTCATTTCCTTTTTCAATTGAAGAAATAAGGCATGCATTGCATGTGCGTTTTCACTATCTAGATTTCCAGTAGGTTCGTCCGCAAAAATGAGTGCTGGATTATTGATTAATGCCCTTGCAACAGCGACTCTTTGTTGTTCACCCCCAGATAATTGATGTGGCTTTTTATCTTTTTTGTCTGCTAGTCCTAAGAAGTCCAAGAGCTCAATGGCTCTTTTTGCCACTATATTTTTATTTTGTTGACCGATCCAACCTGGAATTGATACGTTTTCAATTGAGGTAAACTCTGGCAATAAATGATGAAACTGAAATACAAAACCAATTTTGGTATTTCTGAATTGTGCCAATGCTTGATTGTCCATTTGATCAATGGATTGGTTGTCAAACAAAATCTGCCCTTTGTCCGCTTTTTCTAGACTACTTACTATGTATAAGAGGGTTGATTTGCCGGCACCAGATGGCCCAACGATAGAAACTAGCTCGCCTCTAGATAATTCCATGGATACGCCCTTAAGAACAGGCACTGTCCCATATTGCTTCCATATATCCTTTGCTACAAGTAGTTTTGGCTCCATATCCATGCTACAAACCTACGATTACCCGGTCAATTTTGCCAAAAATTAATAAAATGTTTATAGGTTGTAGAAAAATCAGATTTGGTCATATCATATATACGGCTACTTTTGCAAAAAAGAACCTTATGTTTTGGACATTAGAATTAGCCAGCTATTTAGAAGAAGCGCCTTGGCCAGCAACTAAAGATGAATTGATTGACTACTCCATCAGGAGCGGTGCCCCTATAGAAGTAGTTGAGAATTTACAAGAGTTGGAAGACGAGGGCGAAGTATATGAAAGTATCGAAGACATTTGGCCGGATTATCCAAGCCAAGAAGATTTTATGTTTAACGAAGACGAGTACTAATTTTTTGTGGACTGCTTGAAAAGCTAAGTCCACAAAAAATTAGTCTCTAATGATGAAGCAATAAAAAAGAGCTACACTTTGTGTTAGCTCTTTTTTTATGAGGTCTATTTTTATTTAAATCGGGTAAAATAGTTCTTGAGATATTAATCCTCTATTTATTTTATGCTCTAAATTTTCTTTTAGAAAGTCAATTTAAAATAAAGCAACATTAAACTCAATGTCAATACAATGGTATTGGCAACAAGCACTGGTTTGCTTTTAATTAAATAGGCATAAGTCAGCCAAACAATACAACTAAAATTAACAATCAAGATCATTAGAAGGCTTAAGCTTTCTACATTCTTTGATTCCCAGGTTAAATAAACTTGAGGTATAAAAGTAACACAGCTCAAAAAAGAACCAAGGTAGCCAATGGCTTCTACTAATTTTGGATTGATTTGTTTATCGCTCATAATTTTAATATGATCAAAGATTGTTTTAAACTTTGAATTTATCCTTCTGTGATACCTGCTTTTTGCATTACTAAATCACTTACACCAGTTGTAGAGTAACCACCATCATGGAATAAGTTTTGCATCGTCACCATCTTTGTTAAATCAGAGAATAAAGTGATACAGTAGTTGGCGCAATCTTCTGCACTTGCGTTTCCTAATGGTGCAATAGCATCTGCGTAATCGTAGAAATCACCAAAGCCTTTAATGCCTGTTCCTGCAGTTGTTTTAGTAGGAGACTGAGATACGGTGTTTACACGAACTTTATTCTTTAAACCATAATGGTAGCCAAAACTACGCGCAATAGATTCCAATAATGCTTTGATATCTGCCATATCTGTATAGAAAGGATAGGTTCTTTGAGCTGCAGCATAAGTTAATGCAACAACGCTTGCGTGTTCATTCAAGGCATCCATATTATAAGCAACACTTAACATTTTATGTAAAGACATTGCAGAAACATCTACGCCTTTTGCATAGTAATCGTAGTTCAAAGATGGATAAGGGATATTTTTTCTAATATTGACACTCATGCCAATAGAATGTAATACGAAGTCGATTTTGCCACCCAATATTTCTTGAGATTGTGTAAATAAGTTCGTCAACTCTTCTACATTGGTTGCGTCAGCAGGGACAATCTTAGAATTTGTTTTTTCTGCTAATGCATTGATCTCACCCATACGCATTGCAATAGGGGCATTTGTTAAAACGAATGTAGCACCTTCTGCATGTGCTTGCTCAGCTACTTTCCAAGCAATTGAATTGCTATCTAAAGCGCCAGTAATAATTCCTCTCTTACCTTTTAATAAATTGTATGCCATCTTATGGGTTTATTTAATTCTTGTAAAAATAATAATAATACCCAATAAAATAGCCTTTCAAACGGCTTAATATGACTTAGGCAAGTAATTCTTGGGCATGCTCCATTGCAGCTTTCGATGGAGGATCTCCGCCAATCATACGGGCGATATGAATCACACGTTCATCTGCTGCTAATGTACGCAAATGAGTATGGGTAGTAGTACCTTCTTGTGCTTTGTAAACGTATAAATGAGCTTGGCCTTTAGCAGCAATTTGAGGTTGATGGGTGATGCAAAGCACCTGACGTGCTTGTCCTAATTCTTGTAATAATAATCCAACCTGTTTTGCAGGTTCGCCAGAAATACCTGAGTCAATTTCATCAAATATCATGGTAGGCAAATCAATTGATTTTCCTACTAAGGATTTAATACATAACATCAATCTACTTAGTTCACCACCACTAGCTACTTTTTTTACAAGCTCAAATTTTTGCGTATTATTCGCATCAAAAAGGAAATCTATTTTGTCGATACCAAATTGATTAAATGGCACAGTATCTATTTGCACTTTTAATTGTGCATTCGGCATGCCCACTTGTTTCAATAATGTGTTTACTTGTTTGGTAAAAGGGGCTGCTTGTTTTTTTCTTTTTTCACTTAAATCATTTGCTAAAGCGGAAATTGCTTTTTCTGCTCCAGCTACCTTTTTTGTATAAGTTTCAATGGCTTCGTCAATATGCAATACGGCTTCAAGGTCTTTAGAAAGTCCTTGTTGGATTTCTAATAGGGCAGCTGTGGATTGTACTTTATGCTTTTTTTGCAAATGGTAACCCTGAGATAAACGTTCCTGTATACTTGCAATCTTTGCAGCATCAAAATCTATTTTATCCTGCCAGGTATTTAGTTCACTAGCAATATCTCCAAGTTCTATTTGAGCAGCTTTTAATCTTTCTAAAAGTGGCTCAAAATCTTGCTGAAATTTTGCAATGCTCTCTAAATTATTTGCAATCTGTTTTATTTGCTGAACAATCGGCTGATCAGATTCATCTAATACATGGATGCTTTGAGAGAGTTGCGCTTTTATCTCAGCTGCATTTTCCATGAATTTCAAATCAATCTCCAATTGTTCTAATTCGTTCTCTTGTAAGTCTAATATTGTAAGCTCTTCTAATAAATGCGATTTATAAGCAACGGTCTGATCAAAATTTTCTTTTTGCTCAATCAATTCGGTTAAATGTTTGCTATCAGCTTTCCACTGAAGGAATTCTTTTTGATAGGCTTCAAGGTCTTTTTGAACATTTGCGAGTGCATCTAATACAGTTCTCTGAAATTCCATATCTCCCAATGTAAGGGTATCGAATTGTTGATGCAGGTCCACCAATTGAGAAGTGAGTTGTCTCAATTCTGCTAAATTGATTGGTGTGTCATTAATGAAAGCCCTAGACTTACCCTGAGCATTAATCTCTCTTCTAATTATTAGTTCATCCGCAAGGTCCAAATCATTCGCTTCAAAGAATGAAGCATAATTGTTTTTATTCCCAAGGATGAAAGTCCCTTCTATGACACATTTTTTTTCTGGATTTCTGCAAACAGTACTATCTGCTCGATCCCCTAAAATCAATCCTAAAGCACCCATAATAATACTCTTACCCGCACCTGTTTCTCCGGTTATCACAGAGAGTTGGCTAGATAAATTAATCTGAAGCTCGTCGATTAAAATATAGTTTTGTATGTCTAATTGTGTCAACATGAATGAATGCAATATACACCCAATTTTATTTCCTCAAACAACGCTGAATACCTGTTTTTGCTTTTTGGTCTAAGGAATTTTTAAAGGCGTGGTTTTTCATTTCTAGGCAGGTGTTAAAAAAGCTAATTGCCATAGAGGGATTCCCCTTTTGTTCATAAATTAAACCAATTTGAAGCGCAGCTCTTGCAGCAAAATATTCAGGTTGGTTTGTCCCTTTTTCAATGGCCGATTTATAAAATTGAATAGCCTGGTCAGGTTGACCAGCTAAATCATAGATACGGCCAAGTCGGTAAGCAAATTCTGTTTTATCCGCATCTTTCTCAAAATCCTTACTCGTTTTACCTGCTAATACATTCAATGCTTGATTTTGGTAGCCACCATCACTCAATAGCCTAGCCCTAAGTAAAATTGGATGTGGCCATGTTCCTTTTTTAGCATTTTGTAAGGCTTGCTTATCCGCATCTGTAATATCGTTGCCTTGAGAAAGCACTTTGTTTCGGTAAGCATTTGCCCTAGATTGATCTCCTTGTATAAATGCAATCCAGCTTAATTTTTCGTAAGCATCTTTCACATAAAACTTGCCCTTAAAATGCGCAATGAAATTTTGTAAAGCTGATTTTGCGGCATCCAATTTCAAATCGTTCAAATTAGCGTATCCTTTTTCTAGATCCCAAAATGGCAGCTCTAAATACATATTTGAAGGATTAATCCCTGAAGCAATTTCTAATGCTCTTTTTGATTGTTGGTTATTTAAATACAAGTTGGTCGCCATGTATGCGTGTAGGTGATTATTGGTATAATCGTAATTTGTTTTCTCAATAAATTCAAAAGCTTTTTTCTTATTTCCTTCAAAGTTCATGATTAGATAAGGGTAGACAAAAAGAGCCTCATTGCGACATTGAATGGACAAGGGGTCTTTGCTATTGATATAACTCAATACGAGTGCATTTCCGTCCGCAATTTTGCCTGTCATTCCAAGGATATTGGCCATCCATTGATAACCTTTTGGAATGGTGCCAATCACGGTGGTCATTAAACCAAGGTATACATCATTGGGAATGAAATTGGGGTAGATTTTTTTATTCTCTTTAAAAAGCAAGAAGGCTTTTCTAAAATCAAGTGCCGCCTCAAAGTTCTTATTAAAGCGTATTGCAATGAGTGATTTATGAAGATGGGCTATTGCAAGGCTATAAAGATGATAAGGAGATTGTTTTGGACCACCTTCCAATAGTTTTATCCTTTGTTCAAAGCTTGGGTAGATAAGGCTGTATTCGGCGCTATTTTCATTTAAGAATAGTTGATAAAAATCTGCATAGCTTTCGAGTAGGGGATAGATAAGGTTGGGACTATTCGTTCTTTTATCTTGATTGATTAAAGCCCTTGCCTCTGGAATACGCAAGCTTGTGATAGATTCATAAATCTTTTGTGTCCTTGGAGTCCATGCATATTGGTATTGCCCAAAAGACTGGATTGAAAGAAATAGTATACCTGCAAACACAAAACATTTTCTCATGGTGTAAAATTAAGAAAGGGTAGCCGATTGGCTACCCTTTCTGGGAATATTTTAAACTTAAATGTGATTAAGCTTCTTTACCAGCTAATTCACCTTCTACCAAGATTCTACCACAGTTTTCGCAAACAATGATCTTCTTGTGTAAGCGGATCTCACTTTGACGTTGAGGAGGAATAGAGTTAAAGCAACCACCACAAGCATCACGCTCAACAGTTACAACAGCTAAGCCATTGCGGTAAGAGTTTCTGATACGGTCGTAACTATACAATAAACGCTCGTCAATATGAGCTCTTGCTTCTTCGCTTTTTGATCTCAATTCTTTCTCTTCAATTTCAGTATCAGCGATGATCTTTTCTAATTCGCTTTTCTTATGGCTTAATACACCATCTTTAACAGCGATTGTTTTCTTAGCTGCATCCAATTGCTTGATCTTTTCAGCCAACTCTTCGTTTGCATCACGGATATGTTTTTCAGAAAGTTTGATTTCCAAACCTTGCATTTCTAATTCCTTGTTGATTGCTTCGAACTCACGGTTGTTCTTTACGTTTTCACTTTGCTTCTCGTATTTAGCGATTAATTCTTCGCTTTCTTTGATAGCTGCTTTTTTGCTTTCAATGAATTCACTGATACCGTTAATCTCTTCTTCGATTCTAGTTTGTCTGTTCACCAATCCAGTAACCTCATCTTCTAGGTCCTTTACTTCCATAGGCAATTCACCACGAAGAATTTCGATTTGGTCGATGCTGCTATCTACGGTTTGAAGCTTATAAAGATTTACTAATTTTTCTTCTACTGAAAAGTCTTTAACTGATGCCATATGAATGTTTTATTTTAAGTAGCTTATAGGTTGCGTTTTCACCTCAGATTCGAGGACGGCAAAGGTAAGGAATTTACGCTTTAAATAGTCAACAATTAGTGCAGGAACAAAATGTTCACTTTCTCCATGACCTATATCCATTAGAAGGTACTTTCCATCTGCCTCAAAAAAATCATGGTATTTAAGGTCACTAGTGATGAAACAATCAATATTTTGAGTCTTTATTAGATCTAATAAAAAACTTCCACTACCACCACATAAAGCTATGGTAACCAATTTTTTATCTAATATTTTTGTGTATTTAATAACGTTCAATTGAAGTTTTTCTTTCACCCATTTAATAAAGGCTTCGGGTTCAGTTTCAAGTGGTAATTCACCTACTATGCCGGCTCCTACTGCTTGTCCATTGGAGTCAAAAAGTCCTGGAATAGGGGCTAAAATTTTTCTATTTTCAAGATGTAATCTATCTGCTAAGCTGCTATTTACCCCATGAAGCACATTGTCTAAATTGGTATGAATAGCATACAATGCGATATTGTTTTGGATAGCTTTCAAGACCGTCCTATTTACATAATGATCTCCACTGAACTGTTTAATGCCTTTGAAAATGATGGGGTGATGGCTTACAATTAGGTTGAACCCTTTTTGAATTGCTTCTTCAACTACGGCTTCTGTACAATCTAAAGAACATAAAACGCCAGTACAATTTGCCCCCGGATCTCCGACAATTAGACCTGAATTGTCATAAGATTCTTGGTAATGAAGTGGTGCCCATTGTTCTAGGCTATCTATCAAGGCTTTAATTTGCATCTTCGAATTTAATTATTAATTGATAAATTGAGGCTGTCATGCAACTATTTATGCCCCAAAATGTTATAAAAATATGACTAGTCCATCCGTTATACTATTTTGGTTCCGAAGAGACCTCAGGTTAAAAGATAATACAGGCCTTTACCATGCGTTAAAGATGGCTCAAAAAGAGGGCTTGAAAGTGCTTCCGATTTTCATTTTCGATCAAATGATCTTAGGTAAATTGGAGGATAAGGCAGACAGAAGGGTGGACTTTATTCATCGAACAATCACCGAATTGCAGTCGGAATTAAATTCAAAAGGCAAATCTTTGTGGGTACATTATGGAACGCCGGAAGCTGCATTCGAAGCTTTGAACAAGCAATATCAAATTAAAGCAGTATTTACAAATAAGGATTACGAACAATATGGTATTCAAAGAGATACAATCATTAGTTCACAATTAATTAAAAGTCAAATAAATTTCCATTCTTATAAGGATCAAGTCATTTTTGAACAAGCAGAAGTGACCAAAGATGATGGTAAACCCTATACTGTGTTCACACCCTATTCCAGAAAATGGAAAGCAGCATGGGAAGCCAATCCTCCTAAAATGAGCCCTTCGGAAAAAGGCGTTGAGTACTTTTTAGACAGTAAGCCTTTGCCGATTCCTAGTTTAAAAGACATGGGATTTGAACCCACGGATTTAGAAGTGCCTGCGAAAAAATGGAAGGAAGCCACAGTTAAGAATTATACGACCCAAAGAGATTTTCCTGCTATTGAAGGGGGTACTTCCCATATGGGTTTGCACCTTAGGTTTGGGACCATTTCGATTAGGCAGCTGGCGTTGGAAACAGCCTCTTTGAATACGACCTATTTAAATGAGTTAATCTGGCGTGATTTTTACCAAATGATATTATGGCATTTCCCACATGTAGCCGAGGGCAAATCATTTAGGGCTCAATACGATTTGATAGAATGGCGCAATAATGAAAAAGAGTTTGAAGCCTGGTGTAAGGGGCAAACGGGTTACCCAATCGTGGATGCCGGAATGCGAGAATTGAATGCAACAGGTTTCATGCATAACAGAGTAAGGATGATCGTGGCTAGTTTTTTGACAAAACACTTATTAATAGACTGGCGTTGGGGGGAAGCTTATTTTGCTCAAAAATTATTAGACTTTGATTTTGCTGCAAATAATGGAGGATGGCAGTGGGCTAGTGGAAGTGGATGTGATGCAGCCCCTTATTTTAGGGTTTTCAATCCAAGACTACAGACCGAAAAGTTTGATAAGCAATTACAGTATATCCGTAAATGGGTACCAGAATTAGACAGTTTATCTTACCCGAAACCAATTGTGGTGCATGAAGAGGCAAGGGTAAGGGTGCTAGCAGCTTATGCCAAAGCGTTAAAACCTTAATTACCTGTAGGGGGGGCAGCTTTAATTGACTAGCTATTCACCAATTTATTATACACTTCCTCTAATTTAACAATGGCATTTTTACCTGTTTCACCCATTTGTATACTAAAGTCATTTACATACAAATCGATATGTTGACGCATTACTTGCTCTGACATTTCTTGAGAATGACATTTTACAAATTCAGGTAATTGATCATAACTATTTTTAAAAGCGTATTCAACACTTTCTTGAATTAATTTATCTAATAATTGTATCTCGTCTTTTGGGCGGTCATTTTTTGCAATGATGCCTCCTAAAGGTATAGGGGCATTGAAACTGGTTTCGAAATAATTGCCTAGGTCCATCCACATAGATAAACCTTTATCTGCATAGGTAAAACGATTTTCATGAATGATTACACCAGCATCCACTTTACCTGAAAGCACGGCCTCCTCAATTTCATTGAAAACTAAAAATTCTTTGTTTGTTACTTCAGGAAAGGCAAGACTAAATAATAAATGTGCGGTGGTATTCATTCCTGGAATTGCAACACGCATTATACTTGCGTTCGGTTTTGCTCCTTTGTAAATTAATAATGGACCAACGCCTTTCCCTAATGCACCGCCACTCTCTAAAAGTTGGTATTGTTTTTTTACATTTGGCCAAACACCGTAACTTATTTTTGAATAAGGAAGTTTGCCTTGTAAAGCCCACTCGTTAAGGGTTTGCACGTCCTCAAGATGTAAATTGAATTCATAGCCCTTTGTATCAATTTTATGATTGACTAAAGCATCAAAAATAAAAGTGTCGTTGGGGCAGGGTGAAAATCCAAGATCAATTGTAGGCATAGCTTTCTGTAAATTGTTATTTCGCTTGATTAGACAAAGCTTCTAAATACTGCAAAACAGTTTCATTTAAATTATAAATAGCTTCCTGCATTTTCCATTTTGCTTTATTTCTTTCGCCTACATAATTTGAAATAGCTCTAATTTGAATAAATGGGATACTTAAATCTCTACCAATATAATGTAAAGCAGCACCTTCCATGGATTCTATCTGTGCTTTAAATTTGGTACGGTATCTTTCAATTATTTTTTTATCTGTCGTGATAGTGTTCACTGTTACCCCTTTTTTCGTTGGCAACTTCAATACATTATATTGGTTTAACCAATGATTTGGTAAAGATTTTTTTTCAAAAGGCGCATCATTTGGTGCATCTAATTTTAGATCAAATAAATCTTTCCATTGTTTATTTTCGGTCACACCAATATCACCCACATAATCATCCTTGATTGCAAAAACTTTACCTAACGTGATTTTTGGGTCTAGGCTTCCTGCAACACCCATTTGTATAATTAAAGAGGGTGTTTCTTGCACCACCATTTTCATCAAAGAAACACTACTAGCAAGCATACCTACGCCGGATTCATGGAAGCCAACAGAGAATTTTTTGTTGGGCGTCACAAATTTTGGGTTGATTTTTTGAAAAAGGGGCATCCATTCCCCATTGGTAGCTGCAGATATAATGACTCTCATAGAGTAAAGTTCCATCAAATTTATATCTTTGCAAAAATAAACGGTGATGGTGTACTTAACTCGAGTGGAACATTTTAACGCAGCCCATAAATTAGCTAATCCAAATTGGACTAAGGAAAAGAATGAGGAAGTGTTTGGCGTTTGTGCAAATGAGAATTGGCATGGACATAACTATGAGTTATTAGTAACGATAAAAGGGGTGCCTAATCCAGAAACTGGGTTTTTGTTTGATGTAAAGAAACTTAGCACCATCATTAAGCAATATGTAATTGATCCCCTCGATCATAAAAACTTAAATTTAGATGTGCCTTTTATGGAAGGTAAATTATGCTCTACCGAAAATTTAGCTATCGCTATTTGGGCGCAATTACAACCTCATATTCCTTCTGAAGTGCAATTGCATTGCATTAAGCTTTACGAGACCCCACGTATTTATGTGGAGTATTTTGGCTAATATTCCCCTACTTGGATGAACAAATTTGCCATTCATCCCATTTTGTTTAATTAATTATGACATAAGTTAAACAATATAGCTGTTTCCTTGTTCTATATATTGTAACTTTATCCTCTTAATTAGGAACCTATGGAACATCAAGTGGCGGTATATAGAAAAGAGCATTTTAATGCCGCACACAAATTGTATTGTGCAGATTGGACAGACGAAGAGAACAAGCGTGTTTTTGGTGCATGTAGTAATCCTAATTTTCATGGACATAACTATGATTTAGTTGTCAAAGTTGTTGGTGTGCCGGATCCAATTACTGGATTCGTAATAAACACCAAAGACTTAAGCAAAATTGTAGCAGAAGAAGTTATCTCCAGATTCGATCACAAAAACTTAAACCTAGACACCGAGTTGTTTAATAATTTAAATCCTTCTGCAGAGAATATTGCAATTGTGATTTATAATTTATTAAGACCTCGTATTGCTGAGCAATTGGCATTAAAAATTCGACTTTATGAAACAGAAAGAAACTTTGTTGACTATCCCGCTTAGTGAAGAAAAAATTGAGCTAAGCCATTTATTGATAGAAGAAATGGGAGATGAGCATAAAGCAAGTTCAGTAGATACCCCATTGCGTGCAGATGCATTTGAAAAAACTGATGAAGAGAAGATCGCGCTTATTGAGCCTCACTTTAGGGCCATTATGGAAACCTTAGGCATGGACTTATCTGACGATAGTTTGAGAGGAACACCTTTAAGAGTGGCTAAAATGTATGTGAAAGAATTGTTCCAAGGTTTGAATCCTGCAAATATGCCAAGCATGACATTGTTTGAAAACAAATTTCAGTACAATGAAATGTTAGTTGAAAAAAATATTAATTTTTATACCAACTGTGAGCACCATTTTGTACCCTTCTTTGGTAAAGCACATGTCGCTTATATCAGTAGTGGTAAAGTGATTGGACTTAGTAAATTAAATAGACTAGTAGAATATTATTCAAAACGTCCACAAGTTCAAGAACGTTTAACAATGCAAATTGGTAAAGCTCTACAAACTGTGTTACAAACTCAGGATGTTGCGATCATGATGGATGCAAAACATCTTTGTGTAGCAAGTAGAGGTGTGAAAGACGATAGTTCAAATACGATCACTGGTTTTTATGGTGGAAAATTTCAAGAAGAAGCAACAAAGGCTGAGTTTTTAAAATATTTAGACATCAACGTCTAATCTCATTGGTTCATGGTTTGGGTTAGTTTGTTAGTGAATGGTGGAGCTTAACTCCACCATTTTTTTATGCATGAGCTTTATTTATTAAAAATTTATTATATTTAATAAAAATTATATACCATGAAAAAATTTTTCAACAACATGGAAGAGCGATTTGTTTTTCCAATTGGCCGAAGATCTTGGCAGGTTCTATCCTTGATTGGACTTGTTGTTTTGGCATTAAGTATTTTGTATTTCTTACTGAATGCTACTCCAACAAGTAGAGATTCTGTAAATGTTAGCAAGTCTGAAGTGATTGAAAATAAAGTAGACACGACAACTTCAGTTGTAACTACTCCAACCACTTGCCCTCAAGAAGAATACAACAATTGGGTTGACACTTTAAAAAAAGATCTCCCAAATAGTGAATGGACGAAATTAGGAGATTCGACCGAGCCATATAATGATTATGCTAGAGATGAATATGGTAACTATATTCAAGATGAGTATGGAGATTATGTAATGATTCTGAAAAGAGGGTTTAATAAAAATCCATATGCAATACCCAATGTTTTAGAAGACATTTTCAATAAGAGAGGGTATGACTCTACTATGATTTGTGAAAAAGTAGAGTTTATTAAGATGTTACATTTCCTTAATAAAAAAACAGAGTCTACTTATTTAGTAAAAGAGGGCTTTTTTAATTTTGCCTATGGAATTAATGAACTTCCTTCTGCTAGTTTGAGTAAACTTGAAGCCGCATTTGATTTAAGAAAAGCAATATTATTATCAGATAAAATAATCAAAGACAAAGATGAACAATATGATGCTTGGCAGTATATTAGTTATGTTGTAACAAATAGTGTAACAGATCAGCAAATTGAAATTGCAATTTCTACTATCAAAGAACATGCTGCATTAAAGGATAAGACATACCCATCTGCTAAATACTTCGATATCGCTAAATTAGTTTTTGATTCAAATTTAGGCATAGATGATTTATCAAATGCAGTTAAAGGATTTAATGAAGATATTGGGTATTATGATAAAAATGATTTGTATAAATCTTTTAAAAGATATTTAAAATTATATAACGAAAAAGTTGAAATCGCGGAAGAAAAGAAATCATTAAGAACAATGGAGAAGGCATTAAATAGAGTTAAATCTCTGACTTTTGCTGGAGGGGCATTCTTGTCAATCGTAGCAATTGCTTCCATTTTATTATTATTTTCAATCCAATCACTTTTGAAAAATCATGTGAATAAAGAAAATAAATAGGCATCTATTTTATTTGTTGAATAGGGTAAGTAAACATCAGGATGTAGCTTACCCTATTTTTTTTAATTTTATTTAAGTAATTTCACATTCTATTAATAAAAATTCTATGTCAAAACATGCATTTGTATTTCCAGGACAAGGAAGTCAGTTTTCTGGAATGGGGAAAAACTTATACGATTCTAATGAAGCTGCAAAAGCTTTGTTTGAAAAAGCCAATGAAATTGTAGGTTTCAGAATTAGTGATATCATGTTTGAAGGAACAGACGAAAAATTAAAGCAAACCAATGTTACTCAACCAGCTATTTTTATCCATTCTGTTGTAGCTTATTTAACGATGGATGCTGTAGTCCCCGATATGGTTGCAGGACATTCATTAGGAGAATTCTCTGCATTGGTTACAAATAAAACTTTAAGTTTTGAAGATGCACTACGTTTAGTAAGTATACGTGCAAAAGCAATGCAATCTGCTTGTGAATTACAACCATCTACTATGGCTGCAGTATTGGCTTTAGCAGATGAAAAAGTAGAAGAGATATGTGCAACTGTTTCCAAAGATTCTGGAGAAGTAGTGGTACCTGCAAATTATAATTGTCCAGGTCAATTAGTTATTTCCGGATCTACAAAAGGTATTGAAATTGCTTGCGAGCAAATGAAAGCAGCAGGTGCAAAAAGAGCGTTGGTTTTACCAGTAGGAGGGGCATTCCATTCTCCATTAATGGAACCAGCAAAAATCGAATTGGCAGCAGCAATTGAAGCAACCACTTTTAATACCCCTATTTGTCCTGTTTATCAAAATGTTGTCGCTAAAGCTGTGACTGATCCTACTCAAATCAAAGAAAATTTAATTGCACAGTTAACAGGTGCTGTAAAATGGACCCAAACCGTACAAGCAATGGTCGCTGACGGAGCGACAGAATTTACAGAAGTTGGTCCAGGGAAGGTTTTACAAGGATTAGTGCAAAAGGTTCATAAAGAAGCAGTTGTAAATGGCGTGCAATAGCTAGTTTATTAGTCATTTAACATAGATTTTATACTAA
Source organism: uncultured Sediminibacterium sp. (assembly GCA_964579885.1). GTDB lineage: Bacteria > Bacteroidota > Bacteroidia > Chitinophagales > Chitinophagaceae > Sediminibacterium. The sequence continues at coordinate 72,223 of CAZOHD010000001.1, read as the reverse complement.
TTGTAGTAATTTTAGAGGCCTTTTGGAGTGAATCCGAGAGGCCTCTAAAATTTTCTGTAATTGGGTAAGAAGGCATTATATTTTTTCATTTTTCTATTTGGGCAGACTCTAAGTAGTCATTTAGCAGTAGGGCAAACAATTACAATGACAGGCCCAGCTACTGGGAGGGTGTGTACTTCTGATAACTTTTCAATTACTGTATCCTCGAATACTAGGATCTGGTTTTATGTTGATGTGTCTGAAGATTTGGGTACTACCTGGAATTTAGATCCATCTAGAAAAACTATTGGAGGTGTTTCGCCCAATTTTTCAACTGTTATTTCTAATTTCAGTATTTCCCAAACAACAAGATATAGATTAAGATATACTACTGTAAATCCTGCAGTTGATCCCAATAGTACATATACCATATTGCCACAAGTACTTGATGTTACTAATTATACAACACCTTATGTTAATAATATTAGTGGAATAGTAACATGTGGTGGCACTGCTTTTTCTGTTACACCTTCTGATGGTGGCGGTAATATAATTCCTACTGGTACAAAATATACTTGGACCATAGCTACACCAAATGCAAATTTGAATGGCGCAACTGATCAATCAATTTCCCAAAGTGTTATTAGTCAAACATTGACCAATACTTCGATTACTCCACAATCAATAAGTTATTCAGTTACGCCCATTACAGTAAATAACTGCTTGGGCGATCCATTTAGTGTTGATGTTACCGTGAATCCAACACCACAAATCGGGACTCTATCTTCAACAGTAATTTGTAGTGATCAAACACTTTCATTTACCCCAGTTGATATTACTCACGGCATTATTCCTACTGGTACAACTTATACATGGACGGTGGATCTAAATCCAAATGTGACAGGTGAAAGTGATATTGCATCTCCGCAATCTTCCATTGGATTAGCACAAACACTCCGAAATACAACAACGACTCTCCAAACGGTTGTGTATCATGTTACTCCAAAGTCTAATTTAAATTGTACTGGTACAACTTTTACTTTGAATGTGCCCGTAAATCCTAGGCCCTATATTGACAATAAAAGTTATTCCATTTGTAGTAATAATGCATTTAGTTTTAGTTCTGGAAGTGGAGATAAAATACCAACAGGAACAACTTATTCTTGGACAGTTGCTTCAAATACAAATGTGACAGGGCAATCCAATCAGACAAATCAGACATCCATTAGCCAAACTTTAATTAACAATACAACCACTATTCAAACTGTTGTTTATACTGTAATACCAAGGTCTGCTGATGGATGTGATGGTCCAAGTTTTACCATAACTATTACCATTACGCCAACACCAATTATTGGAAATAAAACGCCAGTAGTATGCAGTGGAGGTAGTTTTTATATTCAGCCGGTCAATGGTGTGAGTGGGGATATAGTTCCACCTGGAACTGCTTACACATGGACTGTTGCAACAAACACTAATGTAACTGGACAATCAAATCAAACTGTTGGGCAATTGGCGATTGGTCAAACCTTAGTAAACCAAACCAATACAGACCAACATGTAATTTACACTGTAACTTCAACCACTGCAAATGGATGTGACCCAACAACTTTTCAAATAGATGTAACAGTGGTGCCTCAAGCTGTCATTGGTCCAAAGGGAGCGACAATTTGTAGTAATAATTCATTTGCAGTTACTCCAACTAATGGAGGAGGTGATATTGTTTTGGCGGGAACAACTTATACCTGGACCGTTGTGGATAATCCAAATATTACAGGAGATGTTGATGAAGCAACTCCACAATCAAGTGTTGGTCAATTTTTAATTAACAATACAATTGTTCCTCAAACAGTTGTGTATACTGCAACTTCTAATTCAACGAATGGTTGTGCTTCTACTTCATTTACTGTAACAGTTTTAGTCAATCCATCACCGCAAATTGGAAATAAAACCCCTCCTGCAATTTGTAGTGGCTTGCCATTCTCAATCTCTTATAATGTAGGAGATAGAGTTCCAGTTAATACCACTTATACTTGGACCGTTTCTGTAAATAGCAATATTACTGGTCAGTCAAATGTGAATTCAGGACAATCCTCAATTATTCCAACCTTAACGAATATTTCCGCATCGGTTCAAACTTTAACTTATACCGTTACTCCTCGATCTCCTGGATGTACGGGCAGTAGTTTTACTATTACAGTTGAAGTGAATCCTCGGCCACTTATTAGCAATAAAACTGCAACTGACATTTGTAGTGGAGCTGCATTTTCAGTTACACCACTTACAGGATCAGGTGAACTAGTACCGATAGGAACAACTTATTCTTGGGTGGTATCAGCTAACACAAATGTGACTGGTCAATCTAATTTAAATGCACAAGCTAGTATCAGTCAAACCCTCACCAATCTATCTAATACGAATCAAAATTTAACTTACACTGTTACACCAATTAGTTCTTTGGGTTGTGAAGGTGCTAGTTTTACTGTAGCTGTAACAATTAAGCCAGGCGCAACCATTGCGAATAAAAATTTAACCATCTGTAGTGAAACTACATTTGATGGCACACCCATTAATTTTACGGATATTGTACCAGCAAGTACTACTTATACTTGGACCGTTACAAATAACAGTAATATCACCGGTGCAACAAATATGAATGCCCTACAAGGAACAGTTGGGCAATTACTTACTAATATTTCAAGTGCGCCTCAATCAATAACGTATACTGTTTTACCAACTTTGTCTAACGGATGTACTGCGTCTGCGTTTACGATTGTTGTCAATGTAAATCCTAAACCAGCGATTGCAAATATTACTTCACTTACAGGACCTTCTATATGTAGTGGTTCAAGTTTCTCAGTAACGCCGACAGATGGCACAGACAATGTACCAGCAGGTACAAAATATACATGGACTGTTTCAAGTAGTAGTTTTATAAGTGGACAATCAGATTTAAACATTGGTCAAACAAGTATTGGACAGGTCTTAACTAATTTAACCAATATCGATAGGTCATTGATCTATACTATCACACCAACAACTCAGCCAGGTTGTGTTGGAACAGTTTTTCAATTAACAGTTAAGGTGAAACCAACTGCAACAGTGAATAATAAATCACAGGTTATTTGCAGTGAAGCCGCTTTTTTATTGACGCCTACAAATGATGGGACAGATATTATTCCATCTAATACCACTTATACTTGGGTGCCCGCTGTAAATGCTAATATCACAGGGGCAAGTACACAGAATGTAGGTCAAACAAATATCACACAAACGCTTACGAATTTAACAAGTGGAATTCAAACTCAAACATATATCGTAACGCCTGTTTTACAAAATAGTTGCACTGCTGCAAGTTTTACTGCAAGCATTACTGTGAAACCTAAACCGAATGTTTCCAATATGGTGGCAACAGTTTGTAGCGTGACGCCTTTTAGTGCGAGCCCTTTGGATGGGGTTGGAGGTAATTTAGTGCCATCCAATACTTTGTATACTTGGATTGTAGGAAGCAATGGAAATTTATTGGGTCAGTCAAATCAGAATGTAGCACAAGTGAATATTGGTCAAACACTTACTAATTCAACAAGTATTACCCAAACGATCTATTATACTGTCTCTCCATCTGCTGCAAGTTGTTCTGGTCCTCAATTTACTTTAAGAGTAGATGTAAAAGCTACGCCAAATATTACAGCCTACACGCCGGAAATATGCAGTGGTGATGCATTTAATGTTTTGCCCACAAACGTTGGGAATATTGTACCAGCAGGTACAATGTATACTTGGAATGTTGTGAATAATCCGGATATAAATGGATATGCAAATCAACTAACAGGACTAGATAGAATCAATCAAACCCTGAATAATTTAAAAAATACAAATCAAATTTTAAATTATAATGTAACAGCTACAACACTTGAATCCTGCGCTTCTAATTTTAATATTGCAGTTACTGTAAAGCCAATTTCAGTCATTGCTAATAAAACGGATGCTATATGTACTGGAAATTTTTTCAATGTAACACCTGTTAATGGTGCAGATATAGTACCAGCTGGTACAACCTATACTTGGACAGTCCTACCTAATGCAAATATTAATGGTGAAGCAAATCAGGGTACAGCAGTTTCTACTATTAGACAACTATTGAGTAATACTTCTCCAAATGTACAAACAGTAAATTATTCAGTTACTTCAGTTTTAAATAATGGGTGTACTGGAGCAAATTTTTTAGCAAATATTACAGTCAATCCTTTGCCAGTTGTATCCATTACCGCAACGAGCAATTCAGTTTGTGCAGGTGATGCAGTAACCTTGTCTGGAGTAGGCGCACAATCCTATACCTGGGATAATGGTATTTCTAATGGCGGTTCATTTATTCCATCGTCCACATTGTTATATACAGTTACAGGAACAGATTTAAACGGCTGTGTGAATACAGCTAGTGAAACAGTGGTGGTAAATCCACATCCTGTAGTTACAGTTCCAATATCAACGGTTGATAGATGTGGGACAGGTGCGATTGTTTTAACAGCTACAACTGATTTTGGAACTGTAAAATGGTATGACTTAAGTTCTGGCGGGGTTGAAGTTGGTGCAGGAAATAATTTAAATATAGCATCCATTTCTACTAGTACTTCTTATTATGCAGATGCTTTATCATCCGCTGGTTGTTATGCAATAACTAGAAAACAAGTAAATGCGGTAGTTAAAGAAATCCCAACAATAAGTACAAAAAATGATAATTTCAATTGTGGTCCCGGATCTATTTTATTAAGCGCTATACCTACAGCTGGAGTTGTGAATTGGTATACAAATAGTACAGGTGGGTCCTCTTTAAGATCTGGCAATACCTATTCTACTCCTACTATTGCAAAAACAACTACTTATTACGTAGATGCAACCAATAATAATTGTACTAGTTTGAATAGGGTTGCGGTGGTAGCTACTGTAGATACCATTCCTATAATTGCTACAAACAATCCTTTGCCTGTTTGTTTTCCTTTGACACAAGATATTACCAATGCATCAAATATAGTTCTAGCAAATTCTGCTATTTCTTATACTTATTGGAGAGATATAAGTGCAACAATACCAATTTCAAATCCTGCATCTATTCCTGCATCTGGAACTTATTATGTAAAGGCATCTGATAGTTATAATTGCTTTGATATTAAGCCGGTTAGTGTGGTGATTAATCCATTGCCTCCAAGCCCAATCGTAAATGCGATTAGCTACTGCCAAAATGATGTTCCAGCAAGTTTACTTGCACAGCCATTATTAGCTCATACTTTAAAATGGTATGAGACCAATGCGACTGGTGGAGTCCCATCAGCAATAGCTACTATACCAAGGACAAATACTGTTGGAAATCAAAATTATTATGTCAGTCAGGTAAATGATTTAACGACTTGTGAAAGCCCAAGAGCAAGTATTAGGGTTACAACATTTGCTTTACCAACTATTACAATCACAAGTTCTGCCAATCCAATTTGTTATGCTGATAGCCTTACACTTACTGCCACTGGTGCAGTTAGCTATTTATGGGATAAAGGAGTCGTAAATAATGCCCGTTTTAAGATTCTAGCCTCAGATCGCTACACGGTTATTGGGACTGACGTAAATGGTTGTAAGAATACGGCTTTTGTAGATCAAGTTGTTAATCCGCTTCCTGTTGTTCAACCTTTAACAGGATCAATTATTGTATGTGAGGGAGCAAGTATTAGTTTATTAAGCAATGTGTCAGTCGGACTTGCACCTTTTCAATTTACAGTTTATTCAGATAGTGCTAGCGTTACTTCCAATACTGCTGGAATTTTATTTGCAAGAAAAGGAGGGTTAGCAACAATTTATTATAAGGTAAAAGATGCTTATGGTTGTGTGTCAGAAAATTCTACTCCGTTTAAAATCAAAGTGTATGACCCTGTAAAACCTAAAATTTTCTTTCAAGAAGCATTTTATGATTTTAATACTATCATAAAAACAAAAGTTGATTCGGGTTATTCAGTATATGATTGGTCGCCAAAAATGAATCTTAATTTTTACAACGATAAAGATCCAACGTTTAGAGGGTATAGTGATATCTCTTATTCTTTGTATAGACAAGATCCAACCAGTAATTGTTCTGTTACAGATACCTATAATATTACTATTACTACAAATTTCATTTTTGATTTACCGAATGCATTTACACCTAATTCTGATGGACTAAATGATGTTATTAAATCTATTTATAATAGCGGTATAGCTAGTCTGAATTTTTTAAAAATTTTCAATCGAAAGGGTAATATTGTTTTTCAAACGACCCAATTAACGGCCGGCTGGGACGGACGTGTGAATGGCATTGATCAGGAGTCAGATGCTTATTACTGGACTGCTGAATATGTTACAAAGAAAAGTGAAACCTTAAGGAAGTCAGGTAGCTTCTTATTAATAAAGTAATATGTTTAGTAAAAAATCATACATATTATTTTATTGCTTAATTGCTTCCTTCACAACAAAGGCGCAAGGGGTTGTTTTATCTCAACCTTTTATGTCTAGTCAATTTTTAAGTTCTGCATCGGTGGGGAATGGTTTATATGGAAGTAGAATGCAAAGCAATATCAAAACGCAAATGATTGATGGTCAAAATTTGTATAAGACCATGGTTGTAGGGTTTGATACAAGATTTAATTCAACTGATAATAGTAAAAACTATTTAGGTATAGGGGGGCAGCTAGTTTCAGATCAAGTAATGAATGGGGTAATGCAATTCAACACCTTAAGTTTAAATCTTGCCTACCATATTTATCTTGATGATTATTTGTACAAAAATGTATCCTTAGGAATAGGTACTAGTTTTAACGAAACCTCTCTTAATAGATCAAAGTTAAGATTTGAGGATCAGTATGACTATGCCGCACAATTAACGGGCAATGCTAGCTTAGAAAATTTAGTACCGAACCCAAATGCGTTTTCTGCAAATGCAAGTGCTTTATATACACAACATGACGAGTATGCTTTTGTGCAAGTTGGATTTTCTTCCTTTTTTATTGAAAAACCCAATGTTACTTTTTCATTGTTGAATTCTGCCCCTGAAAATAAATATCGTTTATTCTCGAGTGCGGAAATCCCATTTATTGATGCCTTTACTATAGCAATGCATGGTAATTTTTTGTATCAAAAAACAAAAAATCAATACAATGTGGGTGCTTCGATAGGTGTTCCCTTGAGTAGGGATGAGGACGAAATAAAACGAATGTATTTTGGTTTTTATTACAGAGAAAATGAAGCTTTTGTACCCACTGTTTCACTTTTATCTAATAAATTTATTTTCGGAGTGAGTTATGATATTTTCAATGCGAATAAAACAGCATCAAATATCAGAACGAATAGTTATGAGCTTTCTTTATCTACTTCCTTTGGAAGAAAAAAGAATACCCTATTTAGGACCATTTTCGACTAGTAAAATGAGTTTGTCTTTAAGCAACTAAAAAATAATCGAACAGTTTACCCATTCAGGGTCAAAATTAGCATTGTATTTTTTGTAGAAATTAATTGCAGGTTCATTCCAGTCTAATACCTGCCAGTTAATGCCATTGAACCCTTTTTCTTTTGCTTCAATGATGAGTGCATCAAATAAATGACTACCAATTTTTTGACCTCGCATAGCTTCAGTGACTAAAATATCTTCTAGGTACATTCTTTGACCTTTCCACGTTGAATATCGAACATAATACAATGCCATGCCAACAACCACACCTTCCACTTCGGCTACAAATGCCCACCATACTGGATTTGCGCCAAAACCACTTTCTTCAAAGTGCGCCAAAGAAACAGTGACTTCGTCTGGTGCTTTTTCGTAAATAGCTAGTTCTTGGATTAATTCCATCATGCGAACACAATCTTCACGAACAGCTTTGCGAATTTTTATTTCCATAGAAAGGGTTTAAAACGTTATAATCATATTTTAATACTTAGATGTAAATTATGTAATTGAAAAAAAGAAATATTTAAATTATAAAGACGCTTTAGCCAATGCCTGCGCTAAATCCGCTTCAAGGTCTTCGATATTTTCGATACCCACACTCATTCTTATTAAGCCATCCGTAATACCATATTTCATTCGTTCTTCTTTCGGAATCGACATATGTGTCATACTTGCAGGATGTGATACTAATGTATCCACTGTGCCAAGTGAAACCGCACGAGTACATACTTCAACTGCATTGATGAATTTTTTTCCAGCTTCAATGCCACCTTTAAGTTCGAAGCTGATCAATGGAGCATGTTGCTTCATTTGTTTTTTTGCTATTTCGTGATGTGGATGGGAACTAAGGCCTGTATAATTCACATGTCCAATTGCTGGATGAGCCGCTAAGAAGTTAGCTACTTTCTCTGTGTTGCTACAATGTCTTTCCATTCTTACTTCCAAGGTCTTCATACCTTGTATCAATAGGTAGGCGTCAAATGCATTACTGTTACCGCCCATTAAAACATGCCATTTCCAAGCTTTTGTGCGCATGAATTCCATATCCTTCCCAAGCAATACGCCATGTAAAGCACTTCCGTGACCATTTAAAAATTTTGTCGCAGAATGAAATACAAAGTCTGCACCAAGCGCAAATGGTTGTTGCAAATAGGGTGTAGCAACAGTATTATCAACAGAAACTTTTATGCCATGTGCTTTTGCAATACTACAAATAGATTTAATATCTACACATTGAAGTGTTGGGTTTGCAGGTGTTTCTAAATGAATCAGTTTAGTTGTAGGATTGGCTTTAATGGTATCTAATAAAAGCTGCTCATTATGGATGTCTATTAAAACAATTTTAACGCCAGCTTCTACAAGCACTTTTTGCATTAATTCTTGAGAGCCGCCGTATAAAGAGTAATGCGAAATCAAGGTGTCACCTGCGCTTAGATTACTAAAAAACAAAGTAGTCATTGCGGCTTGTCCACTTGAATGCAATAATGCTTTAAGTTCTAATGGTGCACCTTTATCATTGCTAAGACCATGAGCCTCTAATGCCGCAATTGTTTCCTCTGCTGCAGTAAAAGTGGGGTTACCCCATCTTGTATATAATTTCGTTTTGTCATCTCCTTTAAATCTTTCCATGCCTTCTTCTGCAGAGCCAAATGTAAATGTGGATGTAGCGTAAATAGGAGTGGTATGAGAAAAATTATCATTCTCATGCCCAGCAGTATGTAAGGTTACAGTACTGATTCCTTTAAATTTCTTTTGACTCATAATTTGGATTTAAACATGAAACGATTTCAATAAATTATTTTAAATATACAATCTATCCCGCAGAATTAGTAAGCCCATTTAACCCATGCTGCACCCCAAGTGAAACCACCGCCAAAGGCTGCCAATATTAAATTGTCTCCTTTTTTTAGTTGTGATTCCCATTCCCATAAACAAAGTGGGATGGTGGCTGCTGTTGTATTGCCATATTTTTGAATATTGATCATTACTTTTTCTGTAGGGATGCCTGCACGATTCGCAGTTGCGTCAATGATTCTTAAATTGGCTTGGTGCGGTACCAACCAAGTAATATCATCTCCGGTTAAATTGTGTTTTTCTAGTAATTCTGCCGTCACATCGGCCATTCCCTTTACGGCAAATTTAAATACGGGTTGTCCATCTTGAAATGCATAATGCTCTCTAGCCATCACGGTTTCAACAGACGCAGGTTTTAAACTTCCGCCTGCTTTTAGATGCAAGTATTCTCTGCCACTTCCATCGCTTTTCAATATAGAATCTTGGAATCCATCTTCATTTGCACTAGGCTCTAATAAAACAGCACCAGCACCATCTCCGAAAATGATACATGTTGCTCTATCTGTATAATCTATGATGGAACTCATTTTATCTACCCCTACGACAATTACTTTTTTATACCTTCCAGCTTCTACAAAGCTTGCTCCAGTAGTTAAGGCAAATAGGAAACCGCTACATGCCGCGCCAAGGTCAAAACCAAAAGCATTTTTTGCACCAATTTTATCGCCTATAATATTTGCTGTTGCAGGAAATACCATATCAGGTGTAACAGTTGCACAAATAATACAATCTATGTCTAAAGGATCCAGGTTCTTTTTTCTCAATATTTCTTCTATTGCCTTTACAGCCATATCAGAACTTGCTTTTCCTGGCTCACTTAAAATTCTACGTTCAGAAATGCCTGTTCGGCTTCTTATCCATTCGTCATTGGTATCTACCAACTTTTCTAGGTCAAAATTGGTCAATTTGGTCTCTGGAACATAACCTCCAACAGAGGTAATTGCTGCTTTCAGCTTTTGGGACATATAACAATTAGTTTGATTGGGCTACAAATATCTTAAAAAATGGCCAAGAATTGCCCCAAATACCCATTTTTCATTGCTTAAGTGTTATTTTTGGAGCAATTATGATCGCATTTTTACAAGGTAACTTTGTTCAATTGACCCCTGCTAAATTGATAGTAGATGTGAATGGTGTGGGGTATGAAGTCAACATTAGTTTAAACACATATGAATCTATCTCTGGAAAAGAGAAAGGTTTATTACATACTTATTTGCATATCACTGAAAATTCCCAGGTCTTATTTGGTTTTTTTACACAAGATGAGAAAGAGCTATTTCTACAATTAATCAGTGTTTCTGGTGTAGGTGCTAGTACTGCAAGAATGATGTTATCAGGCATGCGTCCAGATGAAATTATTCGTGCAATTGTTCATGGAGATGCACGACAGTTAGAACAAATCAAAGGGATTGGTAAAAAATCTGCAGAGCGTTTGGTTTTAGAATTAAAAGATAAACTTGCTAAATCACCTGTGATGCAAGTAGGGGGATCTACATTTAGTAAAACTACACCGCATCAAGATGCAATTCAAGCATTGGTTTCTTTAGGAATTCAAAAAGCAGTAGCAGAGAAGGCGATTGATAAAGCAATACAATCAGAAGGGGCAGATGTGTCATTAGAGGTCTTAATAAAACTGGCACTTAAAAATTGTTAATCGATCAGCTTAAACTTTTTATTTTTGAGATTTTTTCAAACTATTATTTTGTTATCTGGCCTACTTCTGTTGAAGCAAGATGGGCGTGCTCAGGATAGTAGTAGTTTAAAACCTCCATTCAAGGATACAGTTATAAATAAAATAGGGGATACGATAGTTGGAAAATTAAGGTACCCTATTGCAGATAGACGCGCCGATTTTTTGTCTCAACCAAGCAATAATCCATTTGACATTCGAGATTCAAGCTTATTAAAGCGAAGAGTAGATTATGATCCAGCTACTAAGCAATATTTTATTACAGAAAAATTAGGGTCTGGGTATAATCGTTTTCCGTCTACCCTAACATTTGATGAATTTTGGAAATTGAAAACCAGAAAGGACGAGCAAGCCTATTTTATGCAACGTGCAAATTCTTTAGGAGTGCTTAATAGAAAAATAACTAGACCTAAGACAAAAGTTTTTGACAGTTATTTTGATAGATTATTTGGGAAAACGGGATCTGACTTAAAAATTGATATAAAGCCAGTTGGTGAAATCAATATCAGAGCAGGATACCAAGGGCAGAATGTGAAAAATCCTACATTGCCTGAACGTGCTAGAAAGAATGGCGGTTTTGATTTTGATGCCAATACAAATTTTAGTTTGAATGCAAGTATTGGAGATAAACTCAAGTTCCCAATCAACTTAAATTCATTATCTAATCTTGGCTTTGACAATCAGATTAGGTTAAACTACATGGGTAAAAAGGATGAAATTATCAAATTCATTGAAGCGGGTAATATTAATTATGTTTCGAGAAGTACCCTCATTCCTTCTACCCAAAATTTATTTGGAGTAAAAGCCCAATTGCAATTTGGTAAATTATTTATTACCGGTGCCATCGCAAATCAAAAGTCACAGCGTCAATCTATGGCTTTACAAGGTGGTTCATCTACACAGCGGTTCCAAAAAAGATTAGATGATTACGAAGAGAATCGACACTTTTTATTAGCACAATATTTTAGGAATAATTATAATAAGGCAATGAGCACTCTGCCTGTCATTAATTCTCAAATTCAAATTAAACGTATCGAAGTATGGGTGACCAATAGAAATGGTCAAACAACCAATGCAAGAGATGTAGTGGGGTTGACAGATATAGGTGAACCTGTATTAAGGTCAGAACGAAAATCTTTTGAAACAAATCCTAACAATCCTTTTCCTGATAATAGTGCAAACAAATTATATTCAAAAATTATTAATAATCCGAATGCAAGAAATCCTGCTGGCGTGTCAACAGTATTAGCGCAAGAAGGATTAAGGTCTGCCGAGGATTATGAAAGAACTTTTGCAAGAAAGCTTACTGAAAATGAATACTTTTTTAATGGACAAGTTGGTTTCTTGACTTTGAACATTCCATTGCAAGCAGATGAGGTTTTAGCGGTAGCTTTCCAATATACCTACAATGGAAAGATCTATCAAGTGGGTGAATTTTCGGAAGGGGTTGCATTAGATCCAAATAAAGGCGTACAACAAATTTTATATTTAAAATTATTAAAGGCAACTACACAAAGAACAGATTTGCCTATTTGGGATTTAATGATGAAGAACGTTTACTCCTTAGATTTATTTGGTGCAATACAACAACAAGATTTTCAGTTGAATATATTATATGAGGAGCCTAGTGCAGGATTGAAAAGGTATATGCCTGTTACGAATAAAGCATACGAAGGTAAATCTCTCATTAAAATTTTACAGTTAGATAGGTTAAATAACAGAAACGATCCACAGCCGGATGGGGTATTTGATTATGTCGAGGGGTACACTGTTTTGTCAAATATGGGAAGGATTGTTTTCCCATTATTAGAACCCTTTGGCAAGGACTTACAAGACATTGCTTTTGCTGGAATTGATACCAATATTTCTAAAAAATATATTTATTCTCAATTGTATCGTTCGATAAAAGCAGAGGCACAAACTTATGCGAACTTGAATCGATTTGTGATGGAAGGGCAGGTTAAAGGCAGTGCAGGAGGTTCCGAGATTAGTTTAAATGCATTCAATGTCCCACCTGGCTCTGTTAGTGTTCGTGCAGGAGGACAAATTTTAAGAGAAGGCATCGATTATATGGTTGATTATGGATCTGGTACAGTAAGAATTATTAATCCAGGTATTTTAAGTTCTAATATTCCTGTAAATGTATCCTTTGAAAATAATTTAGGTTTTGGTTTTCAAGAACGTGGATTTAGGGCTTTGAGAATTGATTATTTAGCAAGTAAGAATTTTAATTTTGGATTGTCATCTTCAAGGTTAAGTGAAAGACCATTTTTTACCAAGACCAATTTCGGATCAGATCCTATCAAAAATGCCATGTATGGCTTTGATTTTAACTATAAAAAAGATCTACCAGGTTTAACCAGATTATTAGATAAGCTTCCATTTTACAGTACAAAGGCTAAATCATCTATCGTAGCATATGGAGAGGCTGCAATTTTAAAACCAGGACACGCGCAACAGATTGGCAAAGGAGGTTCTGGTGTTGTTTATTTAGATGATTTCGAATCTACAAGAACAAATATTGATTTAAGATTTCCATTTACCGCTTGGACTTTAGCTTCTACACCTTTAGATCGATTTCCAGAAGGCGCTTTAGCAGATTCGGTAGATTATAATAAAAACAGGGCAAGATTAGCATGGTATACTATTGAACCAAATTTGCAAGATCGAAATAGTTCCAATAATCCTTTATCTAATAATATTGCTGCATTGAGCGATCCTAGGGTTCGTCAAGTGTTTACCAATGAACTGTTTCCTCAAAAGACAACAAACATTACAGATGTTCAATTGCCCACTTTTGATTTAAGTTATTATCCAAAAGAGCGCGGCCCGTATAACTACAATTATAAAGATTTAGATGCAACAGGCAAGGTTAAAAACCCATCAGACAAATGGGGTGGTATTATGCGCTCTTTAGATCAAACAGATTTTGAAACTGGTATAATTGAATATGTAGAATTCTGGGTTCAAGATCCATTCATTAAATCTGCTGCATCTAAGGGAAAATTGTATTTGAACTTAGGAAATGTGAGTGAGGATATTTTAAAAGACGGCAGACGATTTTATGAAAATGGAATGCCAACACCCACCATTCCAGCAAGTATAGATAGTTCAACTTGGGGAAGAGTCCCTGTGAATCCAATTCAAGTAACCAACGCTTTTAGTAATAATCCAGAAGACAGGAAATTCCAGGATGTTGGTCTAGATGGATTGGGTGATGAGGATGAACGTGCCAAGAAAGCTTACATAATTAACCAAATAGGAAGTCCTGCTGTAACACAGCAGTTTTTAAAAGATCCTTCAGCAGATAACTATGTTTGGTATCGTGATGCAAGTTATGATGCAGCTGGTGCAAACATTTTAAATCGATATAAATATTTCAATAATCCTCAAGGCAACTCTGCATTAGCTGGGAATAGTCAATTTAGCAGTGCTGCAACTTTACTGCCTGATAATGAAGATTTAAATAGAGATAATACACTAAACGAAACAGAAGCCTATTTTGAATATGAAATTGATTTGCAAAAAGGACGATTAGGTGTGAATTCAACAAGGTATGTGACGGATTCGAAAACGGTTAATGTGACTTTAGCTGATGGTTCTAGATCGATAGAGAATTGGTATTTATTTAGGGTGCCAATTAAATCTTTTTCAAATAGAATGGGCGGTATTCGTGATTTTAAATCGATTCGTTTTTTAAGAATGTATTTGACTGGGTTTGAAGACTCTATTACTTTACGCTTTGCAAAATTAGATTTAGTCCGTAACCAATGGAGGCAGTTTGCGTATGATATTGACAGTTCTGGTGACTACAAGTTAATTACACCTGAAAATAATACGGCAACAGTCAATACAATTGCAGTTAGCTTGGAAGAGAATGGTAGCAGAACACCGGTTAATTATTTAGTGCCTCCAGGTATTGAGCGCGTTCAATTATTAAGTAATAATGGCGTAAACCTTTTGCAAAATGAACAAGCATTAAGTGTGCAGTTAAATCGTTTGCAAAAAAATACAACGCCTAGAGGTGTTTTCAAAACGATGAATATTGACATTCGTCGTTATGGAAGTCTATCAATGTTCTTGCACGCAGAAAATAAAAATCAGCCAGACATTATAGAAAAAGGAGTAATCACTGCCGTCTTGCGTATTGGACAAGATTTTCAAAATAACTATTATGAAATTCGTATTCCATTAACCACTACAAAAAGAAAAACCTATTCAATTGCGGAGGTAAGAGATGTATGGCCTCTTGAAAATGAAATGAATTTAAGTTTGAACGATTTGGTTAAACTTAAAATAGACAGGGATAAACTAAATTATAATTTCAATAGCAAGTATAGTAAATTACAATCTAACAACCACACTTATTCGGTGATGGGAAACCCCAACTTGGGTGAAATTCGTGGTATCTTAATCGCTTTTGAAAATACTTCAAGTCAAAATTTTATAGATGCAGAAGTTTGGGTAAATGAGTTAAGATTATCAAACCTAGATGAGCGTGGCTCTTGGGCTGCTTTAGGAAGGATGGACTTAATATTAGCAGATTTAGGTACTATCGCTGTATCAGTCAATAATCGAACTGCAGGATTTGGAAGCATTGAGCAAAAAATGAATGAGCGATCCAAGACTGGATTTACGCAATTGGATATTGCAACAAATATTGATGCTGGAAAATTATTACCTAAACAAGCAAAGATCTCATTACCTGTTTTTGCTGGAATAAATAAGACACAAGAAAATCCAGAATTTGATCCATTCAATAAAGACATCCTTTATGCAGATAAAATAAAGTCTACTTCAGGTGCAATGAGGGATTCAATAAAGCGCGCCTCAATAGACGAAACGACAATCAAAACCATCAACTTTACGAATGTACGCTTTATGCCAGGCAAGAGGAACACTCTATTGAGCGTAAGTAATTTAGATTTTAGTTATTCTTATTCGCAATTGCAACAAACAAGTCCAGTGATAGAATTGAATCAAGTTGTGAAGCAACGTGGTTCAATAGGGTATACTTTTAATAATAATGCTAAGAGTTATCAGCCATTTGCAAAATTGATTAAAACAAAATCTCCATGGCTTAATTTAGTTAAAGATTTTAATTTTTCACCGGCGCCTAGTTTAATTAGTTATCGTACGGTGTTTGATCGTCAATTTGGGGAGTACACACCAAGAATGATTAATAGCTTTGATGGTACGACAGAAAAAGTTGAAACAACTTACGATAAGTATTTTACAATGGGTAGGATATTTAACCTGCGTTGGCCAGTAACGAGATCTATAAATATTGATGTGGTAGCGAACTTGAATTCGCGAATTGATGAACCCGATGGCAGAATCGATACCAAAGAGAAAAAAGATTCTTTAACAAGAATGTTATTAAGGGGTGGACGTAATACCTTATATAATCAGCGTATTACAATGCGTTATGATATTCCTACAAGTAAGTTCCCGTTAACGGATTGGATTTTGGCTAGTTACAATGTTTCAACAAATTATAATTGGATTGGAGCAAGTAGATTAGCAACTTCATTAGGTAATACAATTGAGAATACGCTTTCGCATCAGGTGAATGCACAGTTTAATTTTACTAGCTTTTATAATAAATCTAAATTCATTCGTTCAGCTTTTTCGAATGCTAGGCCAACACCCAAACAATCAAACCCTTTATCAAATAAGCTCATAATTAGTAAGGAGGATGCCTTGAATGGCTTGACTGGTAAAGCGAGGGATTCTGCTTATAAAAAATGGAAAGAAGCAAGAAAACAAGAGCGTATTGCAATGAGGGTCCTTAAGGCGAATGAAGTGTTAAATATTCCAAGGCCAATAAAATCTTTGGTTGGTTTGTTGACAATGGTGCAAAATGCATCCTTAGATTATGCCGAAAATTATAATAGCCGCTTGCCAGGATTTATGTCAGGTGTTCAATTTGTTGACAAAGACTTTAATGGTTTTGCCCCAGGATTTGATTATGCGATGGGGAAGCAACCAGATAGTAATTGGTTGAATTTACAAGAGCGTAAGGGTTTAATATCTAAAGACGCCAATTTTAATATGTTGTTTAGACAAGGTTTTGATCAAAGATTGAGTGCAAGAATAATGATCGAACCAATAAAGACACTTATCATTGATTTAAAATTTGATAAGACCTTTACAAAAGAATATACCGAATTGTTCAAGGATACGACTTCAAATATGAATGGTTATCGATCACATAATAATCCTTTGTCTGCTGGCGGATTTAATATAAGTTATGTTGCATTAAAGACCTTCTTTGATAAACATGATCCAAATACCATCTCTACTCAGTTTATGCTTTTTCAAAATTATAGATCCATTATTTCAAATAGAGTAGCCGCATTAAATCCATATTGGAATCAACAAAAAGATCCTAATGGCTATGCTATAGGTTATGGTAAATATGCACAGGATGTTTTAATTCCTTCATTTATTGCAGCCTATACAGGTAAGGATCCAAAGAAAGTAGCTTTATTGAATCAAACGAATTCAAGTATTCGTTCTAATCCTTTCACTGGCATGTTACCTATGCCAAATTGGAACCTTTTGTATAACGGATTAACTAATATACCAGGCTTATCAAATGTATTCTCAAATATCTCTTTAACCCATGGCTATAATGGAAGTTTGTCCATGAATAGTTTTAATAGCTCCTTGTTGTACACAGACATGAACAGACTAGGAGCCCCTTCTTTCTTAGATACAGTTAGTGGTAATTTTGTACCTTATTTCTTGATACCAAATGTGACAATTAGCGAAAGGATGGAGCCATTGATTGGTTTAAATCTTACCACTGTTTCGCAATGGTCTATTCGATTCGAATACAAGAAAAGTCGTTTATTGGCTTTGAGTTTGGTAGATTATCAGTTAAGTGAAAATAATAGTACCGAATGGGTAGTAGGTACCAGCTTTCGTAAAAGAGGATTAAAATTGCCATTCAATATTCCAGGGATGAATAATAATAAATTGGCAAACGATTTAACATTAAGATTAGATGTAGCTATGCGAGATGTTTATAATAGCAATAGTAGATTGGATCAAACAAACGCATATGGTACCGGTGGTCAAAAAGAAGTTACACTTCAGCCATCTATAGACTATGTGTTGAATAGTAAAATCAATCTGAGATTTTTCTTTGATCAAAGAAAAGCTACCCCTTATATATCCTCCTCTCCGCCAATTACTAATACAAGAGCTGGAGTCAATATTAGGATCGCTTTATAGTGTGAAACATTTCACAAAACCTACGATTTTGCGAATTAGGAAAACATTTCACAAAACCTACGATTTTGCGAATGCCCACTTAAACATTTCTTTCCAGGTGACTTTTTTACCATACATTAAAATGCCCGTTCTATAAATTTTCGCACTCATCCAGGTGGTTAATAAGAAACCTCCAATTAAAGTACCCATACTTAAAGCTAATTCCCAATAAGGCACTGTGGAAGGTACACCATAAGAAATTCTTGCCATCATTACCATTGGAGAACTAAATGGAATCACGCTAGCCCAAAATGCCATTGGCGTATTGGGGTTTTGTATCACCACATTGGTAATGATATATGAAAATACAATGGGCATAGTAACAGGGAACATTAAACTTTGCGCATCTTGTGGATCTTCGTTCACCACACTGCCGATTGCAGCAAATAAAGAAGCATAAAATAAAAATCCTCCTAAGAAATAAAACAAGAAACAACCAATTATTAATGTCCAATTTGTTGTTGCTAATGTGTGTTGTATGGCATATACATTTTTTGCAGATTCACTAGCTTGAGCTAATCCTGCAGCGCCCATTTGACCATTTGTTTCTTGTAATTGTTGAACTTGATTTTGTATATCAGAAGGTAACAAGCCCATGCCTACACCAGTTAGTGTGACAACAAGTAAAATCCACATTAAAAACTGCGTTAGTCCAACTGCGCCAATTCCTATTATTTTTCCAAGCATTAACTCGAATGGCTTTACGCTACTAACAATAACTTCGGCAATACGATTTGTTTTTTCTTCCATCACCCCGCGCATCACCATGGTGCCATAAATAAACATAGTGATATAAATAAGCAAGCCACTTGCATAACCAACACCCATCGCTAAAGCTGCATTACTTTCTTTGCTCTTTTTACCTTCATCTTCATATGCTTTTAATTCCGCGACTTGTGCAGATTTATGGATCGAGTCTAATATTGTTTGTTGGATACCTGCTTTTTCTAGCATACGATCTTCGATGGCTGCGTTAATTTTATTGCTAATTTTTTCTTGCAAAGTGAAGCCCATCGATTTTTTAGATCTTAAAATATAATCCGCTTTTGCATCTCCTTCAAAAAGAGGCATTAATAAAATATCAGAATAGCCTTTTTCTTTATAGTTACTAGTATCTACGCCAGTTGGGAATTCAAACGTTAATTGAGTTGAATTTTTCAACTTGTCTTTGAAAAAGCCATTAGGATCAACAACGGCAATCTTTCTTTTCTCCGTTCCTTTAAACGAAAAGTAAGCAGAGCCAACAATCAATCCCACCATCAAAATAGGTACTAAAAAAGTAACAATTAAAAAACGTTTATTTTTCACCCTGCTGGTGTATTCTCTTTGTATGATGATCCAAATTTTATGCATAAAATATTTTTAAAAAGTAATGAACATTGATTCAATAGATAAACGATTTAGGTTTAATCTAGATTATTTATATATTTTGAAAAGCCCTTGCTTTTGCGTGGGTGTCTTCTACTAATTGAATAAAAATATCATTCAAACTAGGCAATACTTCGTTGTAACTCTTAATTGGCACTTGTTGCTCAATCAGGTATTTTAATACTTCATTAGAAGCTACTGATTGGTTTAATTTAACTAATACTTTGTTTGTATTCTTTTCTTCTTTATCAATTATACTGAACAAATCATTGTCTTTTACTAGTTCAGGATTGGTTGTTTCGATAGCGAAAATATATTCCTTGTATTGTTGTTTAATTTCTGCAACCGTGCCATCTAATATTTTCTTTCCTAGATTTACTAGTACAATATGGTCGCAAATTTCTTCTACTTGTTCCATGCGGTGGGTACTAAAAATGATGGTGGCACCTTTTTTCGCTAATGCATAAATTTCATCTTTAATTAAATTTGCATTTAAAGGATCGAGTCCACTAAACGGTTCATCTAAGATGATTAATTTAGGCTCATGTAAAACGGTGATCACAAATTGTAATTTTTGACTCATTCCTTTACTTAGGTCTTCTACCTTTTTGTTCCACCAGCTTTGCATCTCAAATTTCTCAAACCAGTATTTGATACGCTCCATTGCTTCTCCCTTACTAAGGCCTCTTAATTGAGCCAGGTATAAAGCTTGTTCTCCAATCTTCATCTTTTTATATAAGCCACGTTCCTCTGGCATATATCCAATTTCACGAATATCTAACAAGGGGTCAAAATGCTTGCCATCTAATTTAATCTCGCCACCATCAGGATAAAATATGCCTGTGATCATTCTTAATAAGGTGGTTTTGCCGGCCCCATTCGGGCCTAATAAACCAAAAATGCTACCTTTCTGTATATCGAAACTAATATCATCCACAGCTTTTTGAGTCGCATAATGCTTCACTAAATTGGATAAACTTAAAAGAGGCTCCATGTCATATAATTTGACCTAAAAGTACTGCGAATTAATAGATTCTAAGCCTTCATTTTTTATGAGTGGAAAAAGGGGGGATATGAGCGTTAATATGCTCAGGATATTGGATTATATTCGTGCAAATATTTAGTTTATGTTCTCAAAGAAATCCTTGTTGAATGTTTTGTTGTTGGTTGCAATTGTAGGCCTTTCAAGTTGGGGCTTTTTAGTGCACCGCACCATCCACCAAATAGCAATTTATAATTTACCTGAGCCAATGCGTAGTTATTTCTATGCGGATATGGATAATTTAGTTTTTAATGCACCTCGTCCAGATATAAGAAGAAATAAAGATAAAACCGAGGATACTAAGCATTTTGTAGACTTGGAAGCTTTTGGTCCAAATGCGGCCAATGACATGCCTGCTGAATGGGATTCGGCAGTAAAAAAATATGGCAAAGATAGTTTGATCAAATGGGGATGGGGTCCCTATAATGCGATTATGCAATTAGAGCATTTGACCAATGCCTTTAAATCAAAGAATAAAGACAGTATTTTATTTTATGCAGCAGACCTTGGACACTATGTAGCAGATTTGCACGTGCCATTACATACGACTATGAATTATGATGGACAGTTGACTGGACAAAAAGGATTACACCATATGTGGGAGACTTTTATTCCTGAAATTAATTTAGATCAATTCATGTTGTACAATACGCATCAGGCAAAGTATGTGAAATATCCTGCGCAAGCACTTTGGGCAGATGTTCGAAAAGCACATGCATTGGTACCGCAAATGCTATCGATTGAAACTGAAGTAACAAAACAATTTACACCAGAAACAAAGTACCGTAATCAAATGCGTTATGGTAAGGAAGTAAAAGCTTACACAAAACCATTTGCAGAAGCGTATGCAAAAGCTTTAGGCAATACAGTCAATGTACAATTGATTGCTTCTGCTAATATGATTGCAGATTTTTGGTATACTGCATGGGTGAATGCGGGCAAACCAGAATTAACTTTAACGAAAAATTTGAGTGGTAATCTTGCAAAAGAAATGGCTTCCTTCAAACAAAATAAATTGATTCAAGATGGGTTGTTGATTAGTAAAAAAGATAAGCCTGAAGATTAAATAGATGATTACAAAATAAATGCTGTGCCATTCGATGACCATCCTTTATTTTAATTGCGCCGCAATGCTTTGTGCTAGTTTCTGGCCATCCATTGCGGCGCTTACGATTCCGCCAGCATA
The DNA here is from genome assembly GCA_964579885.1 of uncultured Sediminibacterium sp. GTDB lineage: Bacteria > Bacteroidota > Bacteroidia > Chitinophagales > Chitinophagaceae > Sediminibacterium. The sequence continues at coordinate 50,361 of CAZOHD010000001.1, read as the reverse complement.
GCCAGCGCCTTCGCCACATGGGTATAAATTTTTTATTTGAGGATGTTGAAAAGTTTCTGCATTTCTTGGTATACGAACTGGTGAGGAGGTTCTACTTTCTGTAGCAACAACAATGGCATCATTCGTATAGTAGCCTTTCATCTTTTTGCCAAATGCTTTAAATCCATCTTGCAATGTGGTATGCACGAATTTTGGAAGTACGTCCGATAAATCAGCAGAATTTAATCCTGGTAAATAACTTGCATCAGGTAATTCAGTTGATATTTTATTCGTACAAAAATCAACCAATCTTGATGCTGGGGCAACTTGTAATCCACCTCCACTTTTAAAAGCTTGATGTTCCACATATTGTTGAAAATCCAATAACAAGAGTGGGTGGTTTATATCTACTTCTTTATTCGTCGCCTTTTTTAAAAACGGAGCTGCAGTTTCTAAATCAATTTGTACCACCATGCCACTATTTGCATAAGGGTTATTTCTTTTACTAGGACTCCATCCATTCACTACAATTTCTCCAGGAGCAGTTGCTGCAGGTGCAATGATTCCACCAGGGCACATGCAAAAACTAAAAACACCACGTTCATTTACTTGTTCCACTAAACTATAAGCAGCAGGTGGCAAGTTAGGATCTCTTGTTAAACAATGGTATTGGATTTGATCAATCACTTGCTGTGGATGCTCTACACGAACACCTAATGCAAATGGTTTTGATTCAATCAAAACTTTTTTATGGTGAAAAAGTTCAAAAATAGCACGGGCAGAGTGGCCAGTTGCAAGAAGCACTGCTTCCACTTCAAAGCTGTCTCCATCTAAACAATGAATCCTTTTTATTCTTTCATTCACTACTTCAAAATCCACCATTTTCTTTTCAAACAAAACCTGTCCTCCAGATGTTTCAATTTGAAGACGCATCGCAGTAATGATTTGAGGTAATTTATTGGTACCAATATGTGGATGTGCTTGGTATAAAACGGTTTCGTCTGCGCCAAATTGATAAAATAAGCGTAGTATCTTATCAATACTACCTCTTTTATTACTTCTGGTATATAATTTACCATCACTATAAGTGCCTGCGCCTCCTTCTCCAAAGCAATAGTTACTCTCGGGATCTACAATCCCTTCTTTATTCAATTTAGCAAGGTCTCTACGTCTACTACGGACATCTTTCCCCCTTTCTAGTACAATTGGTCTTAAGCCTAATTGTATGCATTCTAGGGCTGCGAATAAGCCCGCAGGTCCAGCACCAATAATATGTACTTCTTTCGCTGTTTTAGGAAGGATAGGAAACTCGAAGGGCTCTATTAATCTATCTGAGACAGGCTCCTCTATAAAAACTTGTAAAGTGAGGTTAATCCATACCTGTTGACGGCTTCTTGCATCTATGGATTGCTTGAGCGTATGGTAGCCATTAATTTGGCTACTAGGTCGTCCAATATGTTGCGCTATGGAGGATAATAAAACCGACGCATTGGCTGCGTCGGCTGGAGTTAATCTTAGTTGTATTGTTGTTTGCATGGGGTTAGGTTTTTATCCTAAAAAATGCGTCTTTTTACTTTTCTTAATTAGAAAGGTAGGTCATCGCTGGCATCACCAGGATCGCCGGCTGGCATATCAAAATAGGCGCCTGCATCAGATGGAGCTATATCGCTACCACCAAGGGCAACTGCTTCCATTCTCCAAGCATCCAAATTGGTAATATAGTTGTCTTTTCCATCTTTGTTCCACTTAGAACCCTTGATATTGAACAATACCTTCACAGTATCGCCAATATTGAATCTATCAGGCATTGTTGTTCTATCTTGTACACACTGGAATTTCACGTAATTCGTGATGGTTTTGCCATTGATATCTTCCGATTTTTCAATCACAAATTCTCTTGTTTTAAACGTCTCTTTTCTCTGGATTGTCTCGTATTTGGCAATTAATTTACCGACTAATTCGTAGCTCATAGTATAATTTATGGCCATAAAGGTAGTATTAAATGAGCATAACTATTTGGTGCTTAATAAAAACAAATAGGCATTCGTTTTTTTGGTCCAATTTTTAGACTAAAAAGTCATGAAAATAAGTGGATAAACTAGGTTTTTTTAAGAAAAAGTCATTACCTTGAACGCCTGGCATAAGTGATTGGGTAGTCCAGGAATTAGTGTTTACGGCACATGTAAAAAAAACCAAAAAAAAAAGTTTTTTTTTCAACATAAAGTGACCATATTCGCATTCTGGTTTTATAGAAATTATTCCAGGGATAAAAGACAGGTTTTAACTTATTCATTATATAAAGGTTTAGAAATACAAAATGGCTAAGAGCGCAGAACTAGTTTGGACGAATTGTTTGAAGATCATCAAAGACATTGTAGAATGGCAACATTTTAAAACGTGGTTTGAGCCGATTCAACCAGTTGAATTGAAAGACCAGGTCTTAATGATCCAGGTTCCTAGCCAATTCTTTTACGAGTATATTGAGGAGCACTATGTAAACCTATTAGCAAAAACGCTAAAGCGTGAGCTTGGAAAGGAAGCGAGATTAGAGTATCGTATCATGGTGGATAGTGGTGCAAATGGTTCTAAGAATAAAGGTTCAATGGATGTGCCAGCAAGTGGCATGAAGACATTCAATAACAACGAGATGAATTTCCCGTTGGTGATTGACAATCCTGTAAAGAATCCATTTGTGATTCCAGGGTTAAAGAAAATGCAGATTGATCCTCAATTAAATCATAATTACACATTTGATTCATTTATAGAGGGTGATTGTAATAGGGTGGCGCGCCGTGCAGGTAAAACAGTTGCAGAAAAACCAGGTGCTAATTCATTCAACCCATTGGTTATTTATGGTGGTGTTGGTTTAGGTAAGACCCATTTAGCACAAGCTATTGGTAATGACGTAAAGCGTATCCATCCAAACAAAGTGGTTTTATATGTAAGTTCTGAGAAATTCATTAATCAGTTCCAAGACCATAGCCGCAACAACGCAATCAACGACTTTATCCATTTTTATCAGTTAATAGACGTTTTGATTATTGATGATGTACAGTTCTTTAATAGAGCCGAAAAGTCTCAAGATGCTTTCTTTGCCATCTTTAACCACTTACATCAAAGTGGGAAGCAATTGGTATTGACTTCTGATAAAGCACCAAAGGATTTAGAAGGATTACAAGAACGTTTATTAAGCAGATTTAGATGGGGCTTAAGCGCTGATATCCAAGTGCCAGACTACGAAACAAGAATAGAGATTTTAGAGAAGAAGATGAAGGCAGATGGATTAGATATGCCAAAGGAAGTAGTGAAATATGTTGCTTACAATATCAACACAAACGTGCGTGAATTGGAAGGGGCATTGATCTCTTTACTTGCGCAGTCTTCTTTGAATAAGAAAGAAATTGATGTTGAATTAGCGAAGAAGGTCTTACGCAATTTTGTGAAGACAAGTAGCAAGGAAATCACCATTGACGCAATCCAGAAAATGGTTTGTGAATTCTTTGAAGTGCCTTATGACAAATTGTTACAAAAAACACGTAAGCGTGAGATTGTTCAAGCGCGTCAAATCACTATGTACCTTGCAAAAGCGTTCACTAAGAATTCATTAAAGACAATAGGAGAGCATTTTGGTGGACGTGATCATACCACGGTTATACATTCTTGCCAAACTGTGAAGGATTTAATGGACACTGATTCTATGTTTAGAGAGAATGTAATGGAGTTGACTCAAAAAGTTCAGCTGGCTGCAATGTAGTCCTAGGGGCTAATTGAACCTCCTGATACTTAGATAGATAAGATATTGGTCCGGAATGAACTTTATTTAGTTTATTCCGGACTTTTTTTAGGAATTTAACTTTCTAGTGCTTATTTTTGCACCCCTCGAAAGAGGTTTCGGAGGAGAGGTGGATGAGTGGCTGAAATCAGTAGTTTGCTAAACTGCCGTACGGGTTAAACTGTACCAAGGGTTCGAATCCCTTCCTCTCCGCACAATTAGTTCTTTTTGATACAATACCGGTTTAAAATACTTATAACGCAAGTTATAATGGAACGGGAAGTAGCGCAGGCCGGTAGCGCACTTGGTTTGGGACCAAGGGGTCGCAGGTTCGAATCCTGTCTTCCCGACAAACAGAAACAAAGCCTCAGCAGAAATGCTGAGGCTTTTGTGTTTAGGGGACCTGTCGAAAGCTAGCTTTCGTAAAGGGACGATAAACACAAAAGTCAAGCTCCGACTTGTCGGAGTAGGCTTTGTTTTTATTTGGAGCCCACATGGATGCCGGAGCAAAGCAACGGCAATCCGCCTCCCATTTGGATTAGAATACTTAAAAATTTCTTATCCCGATCACGTCATACAAACTGGTCTTTCCACTATTGCTCGTACTTGCAGAAATCCATCCATAACTTATGTATGCACTAAAAATATAGCTGTTTTGCTGACTCACCTCAGAAGAGCATTGGTAGTTTCCATAAGGGATACCCAGGCTAGACCAATTAGTACTTATTTTCGTCCATTCAGCTGAACTAGGGATATACCAATCATTGTATCCATCATAACTGAGATTGTAAATATATTTAGCAGCATTATTGCCTGTTAAATTATAAAGTTTCAAAGTGTTGCTTAATCCTGTGCCTAATGCTGTAGATGTGTTTGAATAAGAGAAGTAACCAGTACCTCTTTTAAGATCATCCAATACTATTAGTGTACAAACTGCAACGACAAGTAATAGTGGGATTATATCAGCTTCGGATTGGCAATTATTTAATGGTAAACAGTCAACCCTCGTCGCTGGAATCGGCGTAACATTAAGTGGTGGTAACACAATAAATATAGGTCAGGCAGTCAATACGGCAAGTTCGCCAAGTTTTACTGGGTTAACAATTTCGGGTTTAAATGTGAGTGGATTGGTTGCAAATTCTGCAGCTGGAATTTTAAGTACTATTGGTGTTACTGGATCAGGCCTTGTGGTTAAACAAAATACACCTACACTAATCACGCCAATTTTAGGGAATGCATCTGCAACAAGTATTAGCACAGGAACAATCACTGCAACAAGTTCAATTGTATCTAATAGCGATATATCAGCTATACGATTTAAATTAACAATGCCTCTGGCAACCACAGCTGCTTCAACAACAACCTTAGATTTAAGTACAGGTAATGTTTTCACTATAAATCTTGTAGCTAATATCGCCACTTTTAATTTAACGAATCCTGTAGTTGGAACTTATTTATTAAAGTTTGTGCAAGATGCAACAGGTTCTAGAACAGTTTCATTTCCTGTTGCTTGGAAATGGGCAGGAGGGATTGCACCAACTTTAACACTTACGGCAAGTAAATTAGATATTGTCACTTTGATTTATGACGGGACAAATTATTATGCCACCATTGTAAAAAACTTTTAGTCATGCATAGATCAATTTTTTCTAGTTTATTTATTTTTATAACTACACAATTCGCAATAAAATCTGACGCTCAAGTGATGCCTCAAGGATACTTAGTGAATCAGAATATAGAAACAGTTGCCATAGGAACACAGGTTTGGATGAAATATAATTTAGATACAGATGTGTATCAAGATGGAACAAATATAGAAAGGGCAAATTTGGCATTCTCAAGATCTGTTAGTTTACCTTCTTGGTGTTATTATAATTATGATGCAAGTTATAATCCGATATATGGTAAACTATATAATGGCTATGCAGTCAATGATACAAGAAACATTTGTCCTACTGGTTTCAGGATACCAACAAGAGCGGAATTTACAACATTGAATACCTTTTTATCTGCGTCTACTGCTGGTGGTAAATTAAAAGAAGCCGGAACTGCTCATTGGAATGCACCCAATACAGGGGCAACAAATAGTTCTGGTTTTTCAGGTTTGCCTGCTGGGTATATGGGTGACGCAGGTTCCTCTGCAAATTTATTTTTACAAGGATATTTTTGGACCTCCACTTCTAATGGTTCTACAAATTATATACGTTACTTGAGATCGGGGGATGCATTATTTACAGAATCTACTGCCTTTGCTTTAGAAGGTGGTATTTCGGTAAGATGCATAAGGCAATAACATGAACTTATTTATGAATTAAGATAGGTTTTAGAACATTTAATTGACCATCAATCTTTGCTTCGTCAATTTTTAATCCTAATATTTTAGCAACCATTGGATAAACGTGAACATTCTCAAATCCTTCAATTAAAAGTCCTTTCTTGAAAGCAGGTCCCCATGCCATAAAGCTTGCACGCATATCTACTTCTTTATTATCAAAACCATGTTTACCAGGTGTAGGTTTGCGTGTGCCTAAATTAAAGACTTGATGAATTGACTTTGGAACTAAAATAAGGTCTCCAAGTCTATTATACCAATCATCTGATTTTTTATAATGCCAATAAGCAGGTGTTTCATCAAGCTTATAGGTAGAGAATCGATTGTCTTTCTTTAATGCTTTGTAAGTAGATTCAATTTTACTTGAATCTTTTGCATACAAATGTAAGAGGGCATCTGACCAAGGCACATTGAAATAATTTTTATCAACTGCTTCAGGTAGTCCAATTGTATTGTCAACATCTACTGTTGTCATACCATGGTCTGAAACAAATATATAATTAATTGGAAGATTTAAAGGTGCTAAAGCTTTTTGCAATTCATTGATACTGCTATCAACATATTGTACAGATCGCTTTACAATTGGATTTTCAGGGCCATAAGTATGCGCATCATGATCTACTTCTGGAAAGTAAAAAGTAATCATATGAGGGCGTCTATCTTCTGGAAGTGTCAACCAATTTTTAACTGCCTGTATCCTTGTATTGATCGATGTTTTTTCATTATAGATATAATGATAGGTAGGTTTAATGCCTTGAATATCGGCCTCAGATGCTACCCAAAAAAAACTCGCACTTAACATTTTTTGTTGTTCTGCCAATACCCATAAAGGAGTGCCTCCGTACCATTTTCCTTCAGCCACCATTTTTTTATTCCCCATACTATAAAGTTTTCCGGAAGCAACGTCTAGGTAGGTATTATCTACAAGTCCATGATGCGCTGGGTATAAACCTGTTACAATGGTATAATGATTGGGGAAAGTAACTGAAGGATAGGAAGGTTGCATGTATTTTGCACGAACTCCAGTTTTGCTAATTGATTGTAAAAATTTAGCATCGTATTTTTCAGTAAAATCTGCTCTAAAACCATCCGCTGAAATTAAGATCACATAAGGTTTTTGATATTGACTAGGGTCATTCTTTGTTAAAGGATTGATTTGTTCTGTCGTGTCTTGCGCAAATAAAGAATTTGATATAAACAAGCCACCCACTAAAACAAACAGCACTATTGTAAAACGATTCATGAACTTGTTTCTCATCTTTGTTTTATTTAATTCTTTTTTGAAATTTTCTGACCAATAATCAAACTTAACTGTAAACTACAAACGGCCACAAGCATTCCTCCACCCAAATCCATAGGAAAATGTTGCCCTAAATACACCCTTGAATAAGCACATAATATTGCATAAATACAACCTATTACTAGCACCCATTTATTTGGAAATAAATAAATAGTTAGTAAAAACAAGGTGAATGCAGTTGCAGTATGTCCAGAAGGGAAGCTGTTCCATGAGTGCATCACAACTCCTTTCACCGTATGTATGTCTGATAATGGAATACCACTTGCTATTGGTCTACTCACTTTGTCCCAAATAAAATTTTTGGGTACTTGAGTGATGATTGTAGAGAGTGAAAAGTTAAGTAAAATAAGCTTCACCTCTTTATTAAAGAAGCCAACTAAGACAACAAGATAAGGGATCCAAATCCATCCCTCCGCAGCCCATGTGATCCATTTGAAAAAAACATCTAAAATAGGACCACCGTTATGGTTCAAAAAAAGAAATACAGGGATTCTCCCAAAGTATAAACTTGCTCCCAAAAGAAGTAAGGCGCCTAAAATCGTCCCATTTCTTGCCTTGGTATATAAAATTGGTGCTTTTGAAAACATGTTTAAAACGACTTTAGCTACTGCAAATTTACAAAATGTTTCAGCGCTAATCCAACAAAATATAGGAATGGTTGTTATAACTTTACGCAATCCCATGAGTAAAGTCAACGATCATATAGAAGTAATAGGTGCAAGAGAGCATAATTTGAAGAATTTTGATCTTTCTATTCCTAAAAATCAGTTAGTTGTTTTTACTGGAGTCAGTGGAAGTGGTAAATCTTCTTTGGCTTTTGATACCATATATAACGAAGGCCAACGACGTTATATGGAGAGTTTTAGTGCTTATGCGCGACAATTTATGGGGGATATGGAGCGTCCAGATGTGGACCAAATTACTGGACTTTCACCAGTGATTGCCATCGAGCAGAAAACAACTAATAAAAATCCTAGGTCAACGGTAGGAACTGTCACAGAATTATATGACTTTTTGCGTTTGCTTTACGCAAGGGCAGGCAAGGCCTATAGTTATGAAACGGGAAAGCCGATGGTGCAATTTTCAGAAGCTGAAATCATCCAGGATATTCAAAAAAAATTTAAGGATAAGAAAATAAATTTATTAGCTCCAGTTGTTAGAGGTAGAAAAGGGCACTACAGAGAATTATTTGAAGAGATAAGGAAGAAAGGATTTGTGAAAGCAAGAGTAGATGGGGAGATCATTGAGTTAAGGCCAAAATTCCAAGTGGATCGTTATAAGATTCATGATATTGAAATTGTAGTAGATCGTTTTCCTGTGACGGATGCAATGAAAACTAGACTTGCTGACAGTGTGCAACAGAGTTTAAAAATGGGCAAGGATTTATTATTTGTTTTAGAAGAAGGAAAGGAAAAGGCTGTTCAATATTCCAAACAATTAATGTGTATCGAAACTGGATTGAGTTACGAAACACCTTCACCTAATAGCTTCTCGTTTAACTCTCCCTATGGGGCTTGTCCAACTTGTAAGGGACTTGGGAATGTATATGCAATTGACATGGATTTAATCATGCCAGATAAATCCATGAGCGTTAATGAAGGTGCAATTGCACCATTAGGGGAGGCGAGAGAAGCAAGTGTATTTACACAAGTAAAACAATTTGCAAGAAAGCATAAAATTAGTTTAGACAAGTCGATCGCAAGTTTGCCAAAAGAGCAATTAGATTTGCTTTTATTTGGCGATAAAAATATTAGTTCTAGTTTGGGCTTGGATTTAAATGACGAAAATATACCAGACACTTACACAGGTAGTTATGAAGGTATTGTGCCCATGTTAAAAAGGTGGTTTACCTCTTCTCAGAGCACAGATCATTTAAAAGCATGGGTTGAGAGTTTCATGGAATTAAATACCTGCAACGCATGTAATGGCGCTAGGTTAAAAAAAGAGAGTCTATGGTTTAAAGTGAATGAATTGAACATAGCAGCTTTGAATGAAATGCATTTGAATGATTTACAAAAATGGTTTTTAGAGCTGCCAAAAAAATTAGATAAAAAAGATACTCAAATTGCTACTGGTATCTTAAAAGAGATCAATGATCGTATTGAGTTTTTGATGAATGTGGGTTTATCTTACTTGTCATTAAGCCGACCTTCCAAATCATTGAGTGGTGGAGAGTCGCAACGTATTCGATTGGCGACACAAATTGGTTCACAATTGCAAGGCATTACCTATATATTAGATGAGCCTTCTATTGGTTTACATCAAAGAGATAACCAGCGATTAATTGTAGCGTTGAAACAATTAAGAGATATAGGTAATACGGTTTTAGTAGTAGAACATGATAAGGATATTATGATGGCATCGGACTACTTAGTGGATATTGGTCCAAGAGCTGGTATTCATGGAGGTCATGTAGTTGCTGCTGGTACACCAAAATCATTTTTGAAATTAAAGTCGGATACAGCATTGTATTTGGCAGGTAAGAAAGCAATTAACCTTCCTACAGAACGCAGAAAAGGTAATGGTCACCAAATTGAAATTAAAGGAGCCACAGGAAACACATTGAAAAATGTACATGTAAGTTTTCCATTAGGTACTTTGACACTCGTAACAGGAGTAAGTGGATCGGGTAAATCAACCTTGATCAATGAGACTTTATATCCAATTTTGTCCCAACATTGCTATAATAGTAAAACAAAGCCAATGCCTTATGCATCGGTTTCGGGATTAGAACATATTGATAAAGTGATTGAGATTGATCAGTCGCCGATTGGTCGAACCCCAAGAAGCAATCCTGCAACTTATTGCGGCTTCTTTACAGATATCAGAACCTTATTTGCTGCCGTGCCTGAAGCAAAAATCAGAGGCTATCAAGCTGGTCGTTTCTCTTTCAATGTAAAAGGAGGAAGATGTGAAGTTTGTGAAGGTGGCGGTATGCGTGTCATTGAAATGAATTTTTTACCAGATGTATATGTGCACTGTGAAAAATGTGCAGGTAAGAGATACAATAGAGAAACTTTAGAGATAAGATATAAGGGGAAATCTATCAGTGATGTGTTAAATATGACAGTCGAAGAAGCTTGTGAGTTCTTTCAAGCTGTTCCATTTATTTATAGAAAAGTAAAAGTTTTACAAGAAGTAGGATTAGGTTATATCACTTTGGGTCAATCTGCAGTCACTTTGAGTGGCGGAGAAGCGCAAAGAATAAAATTAGCAACTGAATTAGGAAAAAAAGATACAGGCAAGACCTTTTATATTTTAGACGAACCTACAACTGGGTTGCATTTTCAGGATATTCAATTGTTAATAGGCGTATTGAATCGTTTAGTAGATAGAGGCAATACAGTATTGGTGATTGAGCACAATATGGATGTCATCAAAATGGCCGATCATATCATTGATATGGGTCCTGAAGGTGGATCTGCGGGTGGTAATGTGCAATTTGTTGGAACGCCAGAACAAATGATTAAAAAATCAAAAACACATACAGCACAGTATTTGGAAATTGAAATGAAATAAGGAGATTGAATTCCCCAAGATCTACTCAACTAGACGCATTTTTATTTCCTAATCATTGGGATATGTTCAATATCATCTTCATAATACATCTCTCCTGATTTTTCAAAACCCTGCTCTTCGTAAAATTTCTTAAGATATAATTGAGCACCGATCTTGATAGATGCTTTGCCAAAAAGTCGTTCACACTCACTTATCGAATATTGCATTAAAGCTTTACCTGCACCAATACCTCTGTATTTTGGTGAGCCAACAACGCGTCCGATACTCTGATAGCCAGGGTAAGATTGGTCAACATCAAACAACCTTGTACTTGCTACTAAATCTTGTCCAATCCAACCCATGGTATGATAGGCGATTTGATCGTTGTTATCCATGTCTAAAAACACACAGTTTTGTTCCACCACAAAAACTTCGGATCTAAGTCTTAAGATAGCGTATAGCTCCTCTACAGTGAGTGCTGAAAAGGGTTTGGTCACCCATTTAATGTTTGAAGGATTTGACATAGACACAAAAATAGGGGATAAACCAAACTCATTGTTGATTAATGATGGCAATCCCAACTTTATTTTGCAATTTTGCCCAAATTATCACTCTCCATGAGCAAAAAAGTAGCCATAATTGGTGCGGGTCCAGCAGGTTTAACTGCTGCCTATTTATTAGGTAAAGCGGCACAAGATGTAACTGTATTTGAGAAGGATCCACAATATGTGGGTGGTATTTCTCGAACTGAATCCTACAAAGGCTACCATTTTGATATTGGCGGCCACCGCTTTTTTTCAAAGTCAAAAGAAGTGGAAGATTTTTGGACAGAGATTTTATCAGATGAGCTATTAGAAAGACCAAGAAGTTCAAGAATATTTTACAATAAAAAATTCTTCTCTTATCCATTGGCAGCATTTGAGGCATTGATGAAGTTGGGTATTTTCGAAAGCTTCTTATGTGTGATGAGTTATTTAAATGCAAAATTATTTCCAATTAAGGATCCTCAAAATTTTGAGGATTGGGTAACCAATCAATTTGGAAAGCGTTTGTTCAATATTTTCTTTAAAACTTATACGGAAAAAGTATGGGGGATACCCTGTAAAGAAATCTCAGCAGACTGGGCAGCACAACGTATCAAAGGCTTGTCTTTGAGCAGTGCTGTATGGAATGCATTGTTTAAACCATCTGGTAAAAAGAGTAAGGGCGATGTGATTAAAACTTTGATTGATTCATTCCGATATCCAAAGCGTGGTCCTGGTATGATGTGGGAGGAATGTGTAGTAAAGAGTAAAGCTTTAGGTGTTAAGATTGAGATGAATACAGGTGTAAACAAAATCGAACGTCTTGATAACGGCACCTGGAATGTATACACTTCAAATGGTGCTGTACTAGAAGGCTTTGATTATGTATTATCTTCTGCTCCAATGCGTGAATTAATTCCTGCAGTAGCACCTGCTTTTAACGCTTCTGTATTGCATGCCGCAAGTCAATTAAAATATAGAGACTTCTTAACAGTGGTATTGATATGTAAGGATCAAGACGCCTTCAGTGACAACTGGATTTATATCCACGAGCCAAATGTGAAGGTAGGTCGTATTCAAAACTTTAAATCATGGAGTCCATATATGGTTCCAGATCCAGAAATGGCTTGTTATGGTTTAGAGTATTTCTGTTTTGAAGGAGATGGTTTATGGACTAGTAGCAATGAGGAATTGATTGCATTAGGTACAAAAGAAATAGATCAAATTGGTTTAACGAAGCCATCTGCTGTCGTAGATGGATATGTAGTTAGACAACCAAAAGCGTATCCTGTGTACGATCATGAATACAAAGACCATTTGAATTTAATTAGAGAAGCAATAAAGGAATACAAAGGATTGTATTTAGTGGGCCGTAATGGCATGCATAAATACAATAACCAAGACCATAGTATGATGACTGCGATGTTGGCAGCCAAAAATATTATTGCAGGCAAAGAATTATTTGATCTATGGGATGTGAACGAAGACGCTGAATACCACGAGGGTGGTGACCGCGGTGCTGCTAGTGGTATTGTAGGTCGTGCTGTTCCAGAAAAGATTGTGAATTAATATCCATACTTGCCCTTCCAACGATCATGCAAGAATTTTTTTAATTCTTCCTCTCTTGCATTCTTTTGTGGCTGGTATAATGTGCTACCCTTAATTTCATCCGGAAGGTATTCTTGTTCTAGAAAATTGTTTTCGCCTAAATGTGCATATTGGTATTCTTTTCCATAATTCAAGTCCTTCATTAATTTAGTAGGGGCATTGCGTAAATGCAAAGGCACAGGCAAGTTGCCTGTTTTATTGACTAATGCTAAGCCATTATTGATTGCTTCATAAGAAGCATTGCTTTTTGCAGAACTCGCTAAATAAATCGCACATTGTGATAAAATAATTCGACTCTCAGGATATCCGATTTTATTCACCGCATCAAAGCAGCTATTGGCAAGTAATAAAGCATTTGGATTGGCGTTGCCTATATCTTCACTCGCAAAAATTAGCATACGTCTTGCAATGAATTTTACATCTTCACCTCCTGCTATCATTCTAGAAAGCCAATAAATAGCACCATTAGGGTCGGATCCACGCATGCTTTTGATAAATGCAGAAATAATATCATAATGCTGCTCACCATTTTTATCATATAAGGCAATATTTGTTTGTGCTACTTGCATCACCCAATCATTGGTAAGTATAAGGGGCTCATTGTCTATGCTAGTTCCAATTAATGCTTCTACTGCTAGTTCTAATAAATTGAGTAATTTTCTGCCATCCCCACCAGAGAGTTGAAATAATGCCTCGGTGTCTTTAATCTCAATCGAATGTTCTTGAAATAGGGGGTCTTTTTCAATTGCTTGGTGGACTAATTTACTAAGCGCTTCTTTATCTAATGCTTTTAAAATAAAAACTTGACATCTACTTAGCAAGGCGCTGTTCACTTCGAAACTTGGATTTTCAGTTGTTGCACCTATTAAAGTAATGATTCCTTTTTCTACTGCACCTAATAATGCATCTTGTTGTCCTTTATTGAATCTATGAATCTCATCAATAAATAAAATCGCACCTTCTTTAGATTTAGCTTCTTCAATCACTTCTCTTAATTCTTTCACACCACTACTAATAGCGCTTAATTGATAATAGGAACTGTTAAATGAAGTAGCGATAATATTTGCAAGGGTTGTTTTCCCAACACCTGGAGGTCCCCATAAAATCATGGAGGGCACTTTTCCTTTTTGTATAGATTTTTGTAGGACACTATGCTCCCCAGACAAATGTTCTTGTCCAATTAATTCGGAAAGCGATTGCGGACGTAATCTTTCAGCTAAGGGGATGTTCTGTTTCATTGGTATAAAGTTACACCATTTGCTATTCGAAGAGGTAGTCGTATTCTTTTACTAATTTCAAAGTCATTCGAATATGAAGAATTCCAACTGCGCCAACTATAAATAAGAAGTAAGCAGCAGTGCGCATTAACTTCAATACAAACTGACTGTTGAATTCAGGAGGCAAGCCTGATTGTTGCGCCAAGAATTCATCTATAAAGCCAATCAATGTAGTATCGTTTGAAATTAAAATACTAACTGCATTTAAAAAGATTAAACTAAACATAATTAAACTTACATAAGCGTTAACTTTTATCCAGTCTTTCAGTTTAGTTGTTTGCGGTTGCTCTCTTTCGATACCCATTTTCAAGAACTTGAAACTAGCAAAACTATAAATCACAATACAGGCCATTGCAAAAACTAGAATTAGTGCACTTGGATTTACAATCGCAGAAACAAGAAATATACTATCCATGAAGCCAAAAAACAAGGCGATTGGAAGTAAGGTATAAGTTAAAACAAAATAGAATTTTGAAGGCTTCTGCATTGTGCTACTTTAAATTTAGTTTGATATGCAATTCGTCAAATTGCTTGTCGTCGATACTGCTAGGTGCATCTAACATTACATCGCGTCCGCTATTGTTCTTAGGAAATGCAATGAAATCTCTGATACTCTCACTACCGCCAAGCAATGCACATAAACGATCAAAACCAAATGCAATTCCACCATGTGGTGGTGCGCCGTATTCGAATGCGCCTAACAAGAAGCCAAATTTATGCTGTGCTTCTTCTGGAGACATACCTAATGCAGCAAACATTTTCTCTTGTAGATTTCTTTGGAAAATACGGATAGAGCCGCCACCGATCTCATTACCATTCAAAACCATATCGTAAGCATTTGCCTTGATATTGGCATAAGGATGCTCTAAATATTTAGCAGCATCTTTTATTTCAGGGGCATTATTGATCATGATATCAATATGGTCAGGCTTAGGAGAGGTGAATGGATGGTGTCTAGCAACCCAACGGTTTCCTTCTTCATCATATTCAAATAATGGGAAGTCCATGACCCATAATAATTTAAATTCATCTTCTTTTCTAAAGCCGAGTTGCTTTCCTAATTCAAGTCTTAATTCACTGATCGCTTTTCTTGTTCTTTCTTCTGCACCAGCTAATATTAAAATCAAATCTCCAGCTTTTGCATTTGCAGCAGTTGCGATTGCTTTTAATTTATCTTCTGAATAGAATTTATCTACACTGCTTTTGAAACTTCCATCTGCATTGCATTTGATAAAGACCATGCCTTTCATACCAATTTGAGGACGCTTTACCCATTCAGTTAATTCATCTGTTTGTTTACGCGTAAACTCGCTACAACCAGGAGCTGCAATTGCAATCACGGTCTCTGCTTCATCGAACACTTTAAAGTCAACACCATTGATCAAAGCTGCTTGGTCTGCTTTGTCTGAAAAAACATGCGCAGGTTTTTTCAAATTGCATAATTCCATTCCAAAACGAATATCTGGTTTGTCATTACCATAATGCCACATCGCGTCTTCCCAAGTCATTCTTTGAACCGCCTCTGTGTAGTCTATATTTTTTACGTCTTTGAAGATGCTTTTAATTAAACCTTCAAACATATTTAAAATATCTTCTTGCTCTACAAAGCTCATCTCACAGTCAATCTGTGTAAACTCTGGTTGACGATCTGCTCTTAAATCTTCGTCTCTAAAACATTTTACGATTTGGTAGTAGCGATCGTACCCACTCACCATCAATAATTGTTTGAATGTTTGTGGAGATTGGGGTAGGGCATAAAATTCTCCTGCGTTCATTCTACTTGGCACCACAAAGTCACGTGCACCTTCAGGGGTAGACTTAATTAAGAAAGGTGTTTCAATATCCATGAATCCTTTTTCATGCAAATAATTACGTGTCGCACGATTTACACTATACCTTAATTCAATATTCTTTTTAACAGCGTTTCTTCTCAAGTCCAAGAAACGGTATTTCATTCTAATATCATCTCCGCCATCCGTATCATCTTGAATAGTGAAAGGAGGGACGATGGATGCATTTAAGATTTTAAATTCTGTTACCTCAATTTCAATTTCACCAGTTGGGATATTTGCATTTTTGCTAGAACGTTCAATCACTTTTCCTTTTGCTTGCAAAACAAATTCACGTCCTAATGGTTGAGCATCTAATTGAGCTTGTAAAGACTCGCCTAATAATAGCTGTGTAATGCCATAACGATCTCTAAGATCGACAAATGTTATTGCACCGAATTTACGGATGGTTTGAACCCAACCAGCGAGGGTCACTTCTTGATTGACAGATTGAATATTTAACTGACCACAATGGTGTGTACGATACATAGCTTTCTATTAAAATGAATGGTCTGCAAATATAGCCCAAATCCTATAAAATACCGATCTTTGAGCCATGAGTGAATCAAGTATCTCCAATCAAGCCAGACGTGCTATTTTATCCGGATATTTTTTCTTTACAGGCATCTGTTTTGCTAGTTGGGCTAGTAGAATACCAGATATCAAATTATCATTAGGATTATCTGACGCACAATTTGGCGGCATGCTCTTATTTCTTCCATTGGGATCATTTATAGGTATCCCCATTTCGGGGAGTTTAACAACAAGACATGGTAGCAATAAAATGCTTAAAATGGCATCGATTTTATATCCATTGGCACTTGTTAATATTGGATGGGCAGCAGGTACTTTTGTTTGGCACTTAGCAATTGCTTTATTTGTATTTGGTATGATTGGTAATTTATTCAATGTATCTGTGAATACACAGGCTGTAGAATTGGCTAAATTATTTGATAAAAGTATTATTTCTAGTTTCCATGGTTTTTGGAGTTTAGCAGGATTTGTAGGAGGATTGATTGGAAGTTATTTTATTGCTGCATCCATGTCACCAATGATGCAGTTTATCGTAATTCTTGCCATTGGTTATTTATTTTTATTCCTGACACATCAACATTTATTACTTAGTGAATCAAGTAAGCAATCCATCAAGAAAATGTGGACTAAGCCAACCCCATTGATGTTTCAATTTGGTTTAATTGCATTGAGTAATATGGTTTGTGAAGGAATGATGTTTGATTGGAGTGGGGTGTTTTATCAATCTGTTGTTAAGGTATCAGAAAGTCAAAGAACCATTGGATATATAAGTTTTATGGCCTGTATGACAACAGGAAGAATGTTTGCTGACGCTTTGATAAATTATTGGGGACCAAGAAAGCAATTGATGTTGAGTGGATTGTTGGTCACGCTGGGGCTAGTTACTGCTATTATTTATCCTTCCATCATAACCAGTACGATTGGATTTATGTTAGTGGGTTTTGGAGTGTCTTCTGTAATCCCTACCATTTATGGAAGCGTGGGTAAATCTGCCGAACCAGGGCAAGCAAGTATTGCATTGGCTTCGGTTTCCTCAATAGGTTTCTTTGGATTTTTGATAGGTCCACCGATTGTTGGATTTTTATCTGGCGCCCTAGGGTTAAGATGGGCGTTCTTAACCATCTCCTTATTAGGATTGGTTACATTTATACAATCTTATCGATTAAAAAAATACCTATAATGTCTGGGGATCTTCTCTGTGTCTTGGTTTAAACCAAAGATAATAGTAGGCTAAAATAATTACACCAATTACAAATGGAATCATGGCTAAATGTTTCACGTTCATTCCATAACCAATAGGAAGATGGTCGACACCAAAAAATTCGGTAC
The DNA here is from genome assembly GCA_964579885.1 of uncultured Sediminibacterium sp. Lineage (GTDB taxonomy): Bacteria > Bacteroidota > Bacteroidia > Chitinophagales > Chitinophagaceae > Sediminibacterium. The sequence continues at coordinate 32,379 of CAZOHD010000001.1, read as the reverse complement.
ACATCCAAAAAGAATTGGCAGAAATCCAAACAGTGATGGCAAGGTTATGACATAGTTCAGATACGATATTTCTAGTTCTCCAAGCAATGACAATCGAAATGATCATTGTTGGTATGATCATGAAAATGCCTAACCAAGCAAAGCCCATACACCATCCAATATCTTTAAAAATCCAAAAAACAATATGTAAGTTTTCCATTTTGCGGTAAGCAATAGGGATATTGTAATTGTTGTTGTTTGAATTAGACATGTATTTTACTTTGAGTTAAAGATAATTTGTTGTTTAAATCTTTCCAAACTTGCTTCAGGATGTATCGGTGTGCCATGTTCACAATGCGCAATTAGTTCTTGTGCAAAATAAGGGGCAAGTGAACAACCTTTGGTACCCATGCCATTACATATCCCGATGGAAGGGTGAATAGGATGCAGGCCAACAAAGGGTCTTCGTTCTTGATTGGCAGGACGTAATCCAGTAACATGATTGACAATTGTAAATGGTATTTTTAAAAGTTGCTCCAAGGCAGTTTCCATTTTAACTCTAAATATTTGGGATGGTTGTGCATTTTCATAGTCCCATTCATAATTTGAACCCACCCAGAACAATTGATCTTTCCATGGAACAATTGAAATGTTATTTTTATAGATTGATTTGTTTGGAAGACCTTTTATTTCAACAATTAATGCTTCCCCTTTATTGGGTGCAAAAGGGAGACCCTTAAAATAAGGGTTATGCATACTGCTTAATCCATCACAAAATAAAATTCTTTTAGCATGGATGCCTTTCCATTCAACACCCTCTTCTGTTATTTTCAAATCCTCTATTTTAAATTGATCTTCGATCAATTGTTGCTTTGAAATAAGTTCATGAGCCCATCCTTCAATCATTGTATTTAAATCTATCCAAATACTTTGATTGATTTGGCCTGTGCCAAAAGGGGTGTGCATGAAAGCTTCAAAATCTTCAGTATTGTTTTTTTGTAAATACACATTATCATGGTTGTAACGGTATTCGAAACTTTCTTGCATTTGTGCAGATGGATGAATCAATACAACAGGGGCTTCTTTAACAATCGTCTTATTTATTGTTGTGCCTAATTCTGAATAGGCATTTAATGCAAAGGGTAGGAAGGTCTCAATCATCCATGTCTGAACAATCCGTCTACCAGTCACTGGATTAATCACACCACTTGCAACTTTAGATGCAGCAGGCAACTTACTATCATTTATAACTAAGAATGTCTTTCCTTCTTTTTGGGCATAATAACTCAGCCAAGTACCAACAAGGCCTTGTCCAATAATTAAGTAGTCTACTTTGTTAATGGTATTCAATTTTTATTGCTTAATCAAAGTGGGTATGGTGATACGAATGCTGTCTTTTATACTATCTACTTGCGCTACAAGCTCGAGATCAAACTTTCCTTTATAATCGTTCGGTACTGTAAAAGGAAATTCTGTTTCAAAAATTTCATTCTTGATAGTGGTAAAATATTGAAATGGAAAAAAATTTAAAAACCATCCATCCACAGATTGCTTTGTTTCGGTGTTGAATAAATAAAGTTGGATATGTCCTGTTCGTTCTTTTGCTATTTGATGTTTGATTTGGACTTTTAGTTTGATTGATTCGCCATGAGCCATATGTGTTGGCGCTGTAAAATGAATACTTAATGGTTTTTGTTGTGCGTTTATGTTGGTACTGATTACAAAACAACAAAATAGGGGAACGAATATTTTTTGCAAATTCCTTTTCATAAATTAAAATTACAATAAAAAATCCCTTAGCATCTTGATACTAAGGGATTACTTTATTCTAATGAAATAGCTTATTTCTTTAATGCTGCTGCCATTGTTTTACCAATATCAGCTGGACTTGCACAAACGTGTATACCACATGCAGCCATAATTTTCATTTTAGCTTCTGCAGTATCATCTGCACCGCCAATGATTGCACCTGCGTGACCCATACGACGTCCTGGAGGCGCTGTTTGACCTGCGATGAATCCAACAACTGGCTTTCTCATATTATCCTTAATCCAGTTTGCTGCGTCTGCTTCCATGCTACCACCGATTTCACCAATCATGATGATACCTTCTGTAGCAGGATCGTTCATTAATAATTCAACCGCTTCTTTAGTCGTTGTTCCAATAATTGGATCACCACCAATACCAATTGCAGTCGTGATACCTAATCCAGCTTTCACTACTTGGTCAGCCGCTTCATATGTTAATGTACCGCTCTTTGATACGATACCAATTGTTCCTTTCTTAAAAATAAAGCCTGGCATGATACCTACTTTTGCTTCTTCTGCAGTGATTACACCTGGACAGTTTGGTCCAATTAATCTTGTGCTCTTTCCTGCTAAGAAATTCTTTGCTTTCACCATATCTTGCACAGGAATACCTTCAGTAATACAAACTACTAAAGCAATACCTGCATCAGCAGCTTCCATGATTGCATCTGCGGCAAAAGCTGGAGGTACAAAAATGATACTTACATCTGCACCAGTTGCTTTAACAGCGTCAGCTACTGTATTAAAAACTGGTCGGTCTAAATGGGTTGTACCACCTTTACCTGGGGTTACACCACCTACTACTTGCGTTCCATATTCCATCATTTGAGTGGCATGAAAACTACCTTCTGTTCCTGTAAAACCTTGTACAATGATCTTCGATTGCTTATTTACTAGTACTGACATAGTCTACTATTTATTATTTATGGCGCAAAAATAGGCTAAACGAGGTTTTTTTACCTTTATTTTTCAACAAAAATTTGATGTTTTTTTCTAAATGGCTCGCAAGTACTACTTTTGCGCTTCACATAGTCATTTTAATAAAACATACTTATGGCAACAACATCAGACATCACACGTGGAATGATCCTAAAATTGGACAATAGTTTATATACTGTAGTTGAGTTTGGAGAGAACAAGACAGCTCGTGCAGCTGCTAAAATCTGGGCTAAATTAAAAGGCGTGGACAATAAACGCTCTATTGAAAAGACTTGGAATAGCGGTGAAACGGTATATCCAGTGCGTGTTGAGAAAAAGACTTTCCAGTTCTTGTATAAGGACGATAGTGGTTATAACTTAATGAACAATGAAACATTTGAGCAAATTGTAATGGCAGAAGAGATGATCGATGCTCCTCAATACCTTATTGAAGGTGCTGAGGTTTTCGTTTTCATGAACACTGAAACTGAATTACCAATTGGTGCTGAATTACCTGAGAAATTAGATGTGTTGATCACTTATTGCGAGAATGGCGTAAAAGGGGATACAGCAACTAGAGCTTTAAAAGCAGCAACTATTGAATCAGGTGCAACGGTAATGGTGCCTTTATTTGTGAATGAAGGCGAGAAGATCAAGATCAATACTAAAAACGGTGAGTACGTAGAGCGCGTTAAGTAGGTTTTAGCCTCTTTTTTAAAAGAGCGCTATGTATAAATTCCTTAAAAAAGGGCCATTTTTAATAAAAAATGGCCCTTTTTTTGTTGTTTTTGGCAAAAAAGACCCATTTTTGCCCAAATTAACCAAACATGGACTTAAAACAAATTCACGATTTAATTAAGGTAGTAAACAAAAGCAATATTGGAGAAATTAGCATCGAAGATAAAGATGGTAAAGTAACCATTAAGCAAAAAGAAGATAAAATCACCGTTACTTCTGCTCCTGCACAAACAGTATATGCTTCAGCGCCAGCTGCTGCTCCTGCTGCTGCTCCAGTTGCCTCAGCGCCAGCTGCTGCACCTGCTGCAGATAATTTAATCACTATCAAGAGCCCAATGATTGGCACATTCTACAGAAGAGCTGCACCAGACAAGCCTTTATTGGCAGAAGAGGGTACAGAAGTGAGTACAGGTAAAGTAGTTTGTATCATTGAAGCAATGAAATTGTTCAATGAGATTGAATCAGAAGTAAAAGGTACAATCGTAAAAGTATTGGTTGAAGATGCAAGCCCAGTTGAGTTTGATCAACCTTTGTTTTTAGTGCAACCTGCATAAGGTCTCCCCAACCTATTAACTTAAATTAAAAAGATGTTTAAAAAAATATTGATTGCCAACCGTGGCGAGATCGCTTTGCGTATCATTAGAACTTGTAGAGAAATGGGTATCAAAACGGTAGCCGTATATTCTACAGCTGATAAAGATAGTTTGCATGTAAAATTTGCAGACGAAGCTGTTTGTATCGGTGGTCCAAAAGGTGCTGAGTCTTATTTGAATATCCCACATATTATGGCTGCCTGTGAAATCACAAACGCAGATGCGGTGCATCCTGGTTATGGTTTCTTAGCAGAGAATGCAAAGTTTGCTCAAATATGTGCCGATCATGGTATCAAATTCATTGGTCCAACTCCAGAGATGATTAATAAGATGGGAGACAAGATCACCGCTAAAGAAACAATGATCAAAGCGGGTGTTCCTGTTGTACCAGGTGGTGAAGGTTTATTAGAGAGTGTAGAAGAAGCAAAGAAATTAGCGAAAGAAATAGTTTACCCAGTTATTATTAAAGCCACTGCTGGTGGTGGTGGTAAAGGGATGCGTGTGGTATGGAATGAAACTGAGATAGAGAAAGCATTTAGTGATGCGAAGATGGAAGCTGCAGCAAGTTTTAAAAATGATGGTTTATACATGGAGAAATTCGTGGAAGAGCCAAGACATATTGAGATTCAAGTTGCAGGAGACCAGTTTGGTAATGTTTGCCATTTGAGTGAGCGTGATTGTTCTATTCAAAGAAGACACCAAAAATTAGTAGAGGAATCTCCATCTCCATTTATGACACCAGATTTACGTCAAAGAATGGGAGAGGCTGCTATTAAAGCTGCTGCTGCAATCAATTATGAAAGTGTTGGTACGATTGAGTTCTTAGTGGACAAGCATCGTAATTTCTATTTTATGGAAATGAATACACGTATTCAAGTGGAGCATTGTGTAACAGAGGAAGTTGTGAGCTACGATTTAATCAAAGAGCAAATTAAAATTGCTGCTGGTGAAAAAATCTCTGGAAAAAACTACGAACCACAATTGCATGCGATTGAATGTCGTATCAATGCAGAAGATCCATATAATGATTTTAGACCTTCTCCAGGTAAGATTACTGTATTACATACGCCAGGTGGACATGGTGTTCGTGTAGATAGCCATGTATATGCAGGTTATGTTATTCCTCCATATTATGATTCAATGATTGGTAAATTAATCACAGTGGCACAAACTCGTGAAGAAGCAATCAATACAATGTATCGTGCATTGAGTGAATATGTAATTGAAGGGGTTAAAACAACCATTCCTTTCCATTTGCAATTAATGCAGAATGAAGATTTTAGAAAAGGAAATTTCACTACTAAATTTTTAGAGAGTTTTAAAATGAAGTAACCTTGATTGAATAAAACTATCAATAATGATATTAAAAATGCCCCGATCAATCGGGGCATTTTTGTTTGGGGGGTCACCTTTGGGGATCATCCTTGATATTTACTATCTCAAGAATAACAATTCTCTATATTTAGGCAATGTCCATAATTCATCGTCCACCAATTGCTCTAATTTGTCAACATGGTAGCGAATCTTATCAAAATATTGCGCCTTTACTTTTGCTTCATAAGCAATTGCTTTTTCTCTTGTGCTTTCAATATTATTAGCCACTTTGCGCGCTTCTACCATCTCATATACGTTATCATATACTTGTTGGATATGCGTGCTTACGTCTTTTAATAAAGTTAATTGACCTTTATATAATTTTTCTGGTAATGCAGCTTCACGAAGTAAGCTTACATTCTTAAGCAACTCATTCTGGTACTTAATTGCAGCTGGGATAATATGGTTTGTAGCTAAATCACCCATCACACGTGCTTCAATTTGTACTTTCTTAATGTACTTCTCTAATTCAATTTCATGACGTGCTTCTAATTCAGAATGCGTGTAAATGCGATTTTCTAAGAATAGTTTTTTTGCTTTTTCAGTTACCATCGCATCTAATGCAACAGGTGTAGTTTTTAAATTAGGCAAGCCTCTTTTTTCTGCTTCCTTATGCCATGCTTCGCTATATCCATCGCCTTCAAATAAAATTTTCTTACTTGATACAATGTATTTTTGAATCACTTGCATGATTGCAATCTCTTTCTTATCACCTTTTTCAATCAATGCATCTACTTCTGCTGCAAATTTATTCAAGGTATCTGCAACAATCGTATTTAATACGGTCATTGGCAAAGCACAGTTCGCAGTAGATCCTACCGCACGGAATTCAAACTTGTTTCCAGTGAAAGCAAAAGGAGAGGTTCTGTTACGATCGGTATTGTCGATTAATAATTCTGGTATACTACGGTGTAAGTCAATTTTCAAAATAGCTTCATCTTGCTCGTCAAACTTAGTGCCAACACGTGTTTCAACGTCATTCAATACTTTCGTTAAATAATCCCCAACAAATACTGAGATAATTGCTGGTGGTGCTTCGTTTGCGCCTAAACGAAAATCGTTAGAAGCAGAAGCAATAGAAGCTCTTAAAATATCTGCATAATCATGTACTGCTTTAATTGTGTTAACAAAGAAAGTCAAGAACATTAAGTTTGTCTTTGGTGTTTTACCAGGTGCTAATAGATTAACGCCTGTATCTGTTGCCAAGCTCCAGTTATTATGTTTACCACTGCCGTTGATGCCAGCAAATGGTTTTTCATGCAATAAAACAACTAAGCGATGACGTTTAGCAACTCTTGTCATTACATCCATTAAAAGGATATTATGATCCACCGCAATATTCACTTCTTCAAAAATTGGAGCACACTCAAATTGAGCAGGTGCAACTTCATTATGTCTTGTTCTTAAAGGGATACCTAATTTATAAGATTCATTTTCAAAGTCACGCATGAATGCATATACTCTTTCTGGAATAGATCCAAAATAATGATCTTCTAATTGTTGTCCTTTTGCTGGGGTGAAACCAAATACAGTTCTACCACATTGAACTAAGTCTGGTCTTGCATTCACCAAAGCTTCGTCAATCACAAAGTATTCTTGTTCCCAACCTAATGTTGGGGTTACTTTAGTTACGTTTTTATCAAAATAATTACAAACTGTAACTGCTGCTTTATTTAAAGATTCAACTGCTTTCATCAAAGGTGCTTTGTAGTCTAATGACTCACCAGTGTATGCAATAAATATAGTAGGGATACATAATGTTTTACCATTACCAATTTCAATAATAAATGGGGGAGAAGAAGGATCCCAAGCAGAGTAACCTCTTGCTTCGAATGTCGCTCTCAATCCACCATTTGGGAAAGAAGAAGCATCTGGTTCTTGTTGAATCAATGCAGCTCCTTCAAATTCTTCGATTGCAGTACCATCTCCTTTTAATGTAAAGAAAGAGTCGTGCTTTTCTGCAGTGGTTCCTGTTAATGGTTGAAACCAGTGCGTGTAGTGTGTTACACCTTTGCTCTCTGCCCAAGCGCGCATACCTGACGCAATTTGTCCTGCAACTTGTCTGTCAATTTTTTTACCACCTTTAATACTTGCAACTAAGCTTTTGTAAGCTTCGTCGCTTAAATATTCTCTTGCTGTTTTTTGTGTAAATACATTTTCTCCAAAAACGCCTGTAATTTTTGCGCCCTTGATATCAACTGAATTCACGTGTCCATGACTTACATGGTTGACTGCATCGGTTCTTAATGACATATAGTATTTATTTATATATAAATTATTAATTCAAAGATATTGTCATTTTTTAATTTTTAGACTATATGTTTTATTTAAATTTCTTAAATGTGTATAAAATATAAATATTAATAAATAATATAATATATATAATTCATCCAATTGATTGATAATCAAAAAAATCTATTTTTTATCTACTAACAGTGCGCATTTTAAATGTTGGTAAATCCCTTATGACTTAAGAACCTCGTTTTGTAACTTCGCTAAATCTATTCAAACACAAGTCCAAATCATGGAAATAACGGTAAAAACAGCCCAACAATTAAGATTAACAGAAGCGGAATTTGAAAGTATAAAAGAAAAGCTGGGTCGTACACCCAATTTCACCGAATTATGTGCATTTAGTGGCATGTGGAGTGAGCATTGTAGTTATAAAAACTCAATTAAGTGGTTGAAAACTTTACCTCGTGATGGAGGTAGAATGTTGGTTGCAGCGGGCGAAGAGAATGCAGGTTTAATGGACATCGGTAATGATTATGGTGTTGTATTCAAAATTGAAAGTCATAACCATCCAAGTGCATTGGAACCATTCCAAGGTGCTGCAACTGGTGTTGGTGGTATTCAAAGAGATATTTTTACAATGGGCGCTCGTCCAATTGCTTCTTTAAACAGTTTACGTTTTGGTAATTTAGAAGATACAAAAACTAAGCGATTGTTAGCTGGAGTGGTTCATGGTATTGGTCATTATGGAAACTGTTTTGGTGTTCCGACAGTTGGTGGTGAATTGTATTTTGAAGATTGTTACCATACAAATCCACTTGTGAATGCAATGAGTGTGGGTATTGTTAAAGCTGGTAAAACAGTGAGTGCAATTGCATTAGGAAAAGGTAATCCTGTGTTTTTTGTTGGAAGTGCAACAGGTAAAGATGGTATTGGTGGTGCAAGTTTTGCATCTGCAGAAATTACAGCAGATAGTGTAGAAGAATTACCAGCAGTTCAAGTTGGTGATCCATTTCAAGAAAAGAAATTATTAGAAGCTTGTTTAGAAGTGATTGAGACAGGTGGTGTGGTTGGTATGCAAGACATGGGTGCTGCAGGCATTATTTGTTCTACAGCAGAGATGAGTGCAAAAGGTCAAGTGGGGATGCGTATCGATTTAGATAAAGTACCAACACGTCAACAAAACATGAAGGCTTGGGAATTATTATTAAGTGAAAGCCAAGAAAGAATGTTGATGGTGGTTGAGAAAGGGAAAGAAGCACAAGTATTAGCTGTGTTTGAAAAGTGGGATTTGTCTTGTTCAAATATTGGTGAAGTAACGGATGATGGGTTATTAAATTTTTACATGCATGGTGAATTGGAAGCTTCTTTGCCTGCTTATGAATTGGTATTAGGTGGCGGTGCGCCTCAATATACGCGTGAATATAAAACACCTGCCTATTTAGATAAGGTAAATGCATTTGATATGCAAACTATCTCTGACACATCTAATTTACAAGAGACAGTAAAAGCGATGGTTCAAATTCCAAACATTGCATCTAAGCGTTGGGTCTATACTCAATATGATAGCATGGTGGGTGCTGCAAATGCCACAACAAATGCACCAAGTGATGCTGCTGTTGTGTTAGCTAAAGGAACAGGTAAAGCACTTGCAATGACCGTGGATTGTAATAGTAAATATGTTTTTGCTGATCCCGAAAAAGGAGCAATGATTGCAGTTGCAGAAGCAGCTAGAAATATTGTTTGCTCTGGTGGTGAGCCAATTGGTGTCACAAACTGTTTGAATTTTGGTAATCCATATGATCCAGAAGTATACTATCAATTTGTAAAATCTGTAGAAGGAATGGGTGCTGCTTGTAGAAAATTCAACACACCAGTGACCGGTGGCAATGTGAGCTTCTATAATCAAAATCCAGATGGTCCTGTATACCCAACGCCAACAATTGGTATGGTTGGTATTGTAGAAGATATGGCGAATAGAATGACTTTAGATTTTAAAAATGAAGGGGATGCAATCATTCTATTAGGTCAACAAAGAAATGATATTGGTTCTTCTGAATATTTGAATAAAATTAAAGGTGTTGCTTTTTCACATGCGCCTCATTTTGATTTAGAGGAAGAGTTTCAACTACAACAATTTGTTGCAGGTTTAATTAAAGCAAAGCAAATTAAATCAGCACATGATATTAGTGAAGGCGGATTGATTATTACTTTATTAGAATCTGCATTCTATAACCACAAAGGGTTTAACGTTGCATCAAACAACAGTGCTTTAAGAAAAGACGCTTATTGGTTAGGTGAAGCACAAAGTAGAGTTGTAGTTTCATGCAATGCTGATCAAGTTGCTCAATTAGAGCAGTCGGCTAAAGCTGCAGGAGTGGCATTTACTATTTTGGGGAATGTTACAAATGGAGATGTTGTGGTAGAAAATGAGAATTGGGGTACAATTGCTACTTGGAAAAATGAATACGATACGGCAATAGAAAAAAAATTATAAGACTTAATTAAAAAGATTCAATGTCAAAACAACCAACGATCGTTGTTACTGGAGCCGCTGGTTTTATTGGTTCTGTTTTTGTTCAATATTTAAATGAACAAGGGTTGGATCAATTATTATTGGTGGATGATTTTGGTGTTGAATCAAAGAGGACTAACTGGGAGTCTAAAAAGTTTATTAAAGCAATTGAACGTCAAGCTTTTTTAGCCCAATTAGATGCGGATGAATTTGATATTGATTTGATTGTGCATTTAGGCGCTAGAACAGACACCACTGAATTTAATTACGCCATTCATGAAGCTTTGAATGTGGAATATTCAAAAGCGATCTGGCATTATGCAACTAAAAAAAATATTCCTTTAATCTATGCTTCTTCTGCTGCTACATATGGCTCAGGTGAACATGGGTATGAAGATAGTCATGCTATTTTAGATCAATTAGAGCCTTTAAACCCATACGGTGTAAGTAAGAATGAATTTGATAAATGGGCAATTGCACAAACTACTTGTCCTCCTTCATGGACAGGTTTGAAATTCTTTAATGTGTATGGTCCAAATGAAGCGCATAAAGGAAGAATGGCTAGTGTAATTTTCCATTCCTTCAATCAAATAAAAGCTTCAGGACTCGTAAAATTATTTAGAAGCCACCGTCCAGATTTTAAGGATGGGCAACAGCTTCGTGATTTTATTTATGTAAAAGATTTAGTGTCTGTTATTGGATGGATGCTGCATCATATGTTTGCACATCAATGGGATAAATCAAAGAATGGATTATACAATTTAGGTACAGGGAAAGCAAGGTCTTTCTATGATTTAGCTGCCAATACTTTCACAGCACAAGGGCTTGAGCCAAACATTGAATTTGTGGATATGCCAGAGGATATTCGAGATAAATACCAATATTTTACGGAAGCCAATATGGCTAAATTACGCGCAGCAGGTTACGACAAACCATTTTCAAGTTTAGAGGAAGGGGTGCAAGACTATGTCGCGAATTACTTAGTGCCAGGTAAACGATATTAATTTTTACTTTAAAAACTAAAGAGAAAATATACTATTCCGTAGCGAACCTTCGAGCAAAGTGAGCGGAGAGCCTAGGGATAGGTATATTTTCTCTTTCAAATAGTTATAAGAAATTAATGTGCCTTCAAGAAAGCAATTGCTTTTGCGTATGAATCATATTTCGCAGCAGCGTTAAAACTAGGATTACTTGGATTTGCAAATCCATGACCAGCTTCGTATTTGTAAGCAGTTAATTTTTTCCCTGCTAATTGCATATTGGTTTCAAAATCACTTACCATTTTTGGAGATGGAGATTGATCTAAGTTTCCAAAAAATCCAATGATATCACATTGAATAGATTTCAATTTATCCATATTAGATTCAGGACGTCCGTAATACATTACAGATCCTTTTGCTTGTGAACCAGCTATAATTGCAGTTTGTAAACTCCACATACCGCCAAAGCACCATCCCACACTATAAATAGCCGCTTTTGGTCCTGCATGTTTTATGGCTCCTTGAATTAATGCTACCATACGATTCATGTCTGCTCCACGCATTAATTTCATAGCGCTATCTGGTGTTGCAGCAACTTTTCCATCATACATATCCACTGCCATTACGTTTACATCTCCCAAGTCTTTAAAATATTGATCTGCCTCCATTTTGATATGATCATTTAGTCCCCACCATTCTTGAATCACAATTAACCACTTGTCAGATTTTTTCTTTGCAGGAATAAAATAGGCTTGTCCTTGTTTGCCATCTGCTGCATCAAAAGGGACAATTTTACCTAGTAAGTTAGCTGGGTTAACTTTGATTGGGGCCAAATGCATCTGTGCAAATTTAGATTGGCTTGCTTCTATTTTGTAAGCTTGTTGCGTCTCCATATTTAAACATTCAATCACATCGCCTTTGTCTACAGCGACATGTTGCGTTTTTTCCCATTTCCAGCTCAATAAACTAGCAGCAATGAGGAGGGTAAATAGGGCAAATAGGGACTTTTTCATAGAATTAATTTTAATTTGATTTAAGATGTTCACTTTTAAATAACATTTATAAACATTTATTGTTTAGTGGGTTTTATACATTTTGTAGCCGGTGTTTTTTAACTTATTTTTGTACGACCTCTAAGAAATTTTCCAAATAAAAGGCGGTCGCATTTAAAACCATTGAATTGGGTAGTCCTCAATAGGCAACTATTGCTGGAATTACTTTTTCAATATTATATGAATTTAAAGTTATGGCAAAGTATATTTTTGTTACGGGTGGTGTTACAAGTAGTTTAGGTAAAGGTATTATTGCCGCATCCCTAGCTAAGTTATTACAGGCTCGTGGCATTACTGCTACTATCCAAAAATTTGATCCTTATATTAACGTGGATCCAGGTACTTTAAATCCATATGAACATGGTGAATGTTTTGTGACAGAAGATGGTGCTGAAACCGACCTTGATTTAGGTCATTATGAACGTTTTTTAAATATCCCAACATCACAAGCAAACAACGTAACTACGGGTAGAATTTACCAAACGGTTATCAATAAAGAAAGAGCTGGAGAGTTTCTTGGAAAGACAGTGCAAGTGGTACCTCATATTACTGATGAGATCAAGCATCGCATGTTGTTATTAGGTAAAGAAGGTAAATACGATGTAGTGATTACTGAAATTGGTGGTACTGTGGGTGATATTGAAAGTTTACCTTTTGTTGAAACGGTTAGACAAATACAATGGGAGTTGCCCGAGGAAGATGTGATGGTTGTACATTTAACTTTAGTGCCTTATTTAAAAGCTGCTAAAGAATTAAAAACAAAGCCTACACAACATAGTGTAAGAATGTTGAGTGAAGCAGGCGTGCATCCAGATGTGATTGTTTGTAGAGCAGAAGAGCCATTGAATGATGATATTAAAAGAAAGATCGCATTATTCTGTAATGTAAGAGCAGGAAGGGTTATAGAAGCAGCCGATGCTTCAACGATTTATGAAGTGCCTTTGAAAATGCTACAAGAGAAGTTAGATTTGATTGTGCTTGAAAAATTAAAGATCACGAACTTTAGTGAACCTGATTTGACAAAATGGAGTTTGTTCTTAGATAAATTAAAAAATCCAAAAGCGACCGTTAATATTGGGTTGATTGGAAAGTATATCGAACTACAAGATGCTTATAAATCAATTTTAGAAGGCTTTATACATGCAGGTGCAATGAACGAGGTGAAGGTGAATGTCGTTAATGTACATAGTGAAGATATTACCCAAGAGAATGTAAAATCATTAGTCGGGTCTTTAGATGGCTTATTAGTTGCGCCAGGATTTGGTAATAGAGGTATTGAAGGAAAGATTATTGCTGTTCAATATGCAAGAGAAAATAACTTACCATTCTTTGGTATTTGTTTGGGTATGCAAATGGCAGTGATTGAATTTGCAAGAAACGTCGTTGGTCTAGCTGGTGCTCATTCTGTTGAAATGGATCCGAATGCGCCTCATCCAGTAATCAATATGATGGAAGAGCAAAAGAGAATCACCATGAAAGGTGGTACGATGCGTTTAGGTGCTTATCCTTGTGCAATTGAAAAAGATACATTGGCTTATAAAATATATGGCAGTGAACTTATTAGTGAGCGTCATCGCCATCGTTATGAATTCAACAACGAATACCTAAAAGCATTCCAAGAAAAGGGCTTAGTTTATAGTGGTATTAACCCAACAAGTGGTTTGGTTGAGATTGTAGAATTACCTAATCATCCATTCTTTATTGGTGTGCAATATCACCCTGAACTAAAGAGTACTGTAGAGGCTCCAGCGCCATTATTTGTACATTTTATTGCAGCGGCTAAAGCATACGCAAAAAAGTAAATTTTATGCTTTGTCATACCGCTAACATATGTTAGTTTTGTGACATGCAAAAAATAAGAATCCTTACTTCAACTAGTTTGTTTGATGGTCATGATGCGTCTATCAATATTATGCGCCGTGTCTTACAAGAGCAAGGGGCAGAGGTCATTCATTTAGGTCATAATCGTTCGGCTCAAGAAATTGTAGAAGCAGCTATTGAGGAAGATGTGCAATTAATTGCCATTACTTCTTATCAAGGAGGTCATATTGAATTTTTTACCTACCTAAGGAAATTATTAGATGAATCTGGCTACCAACATATAAAAATTGTTGGCGGTGGTGGTGGAACAATTTTGCCTTCAGAAGCAGCGACTATCCATGCCAAAGGAATCTCTAAAATATATTTACCAAAAGATGGTCTTGCGATGGGCATCGAGGGTATGATACGCGAGGTAATTGCATTTGCAAACTTTCAATTAAAATCTAATAAAACAACCAAGTATTCAAAACTACCTTTTGATAAAAAATGTGATCCAAGAAAATTAGCTAGAGATATTACACTTTTACAAAATGGAAGTCTGAAAATTAAAAAAGATAAAAAAGTCCTTGCAAAAAATATTCCTGTCATTGGTTTAACTGGTACGGGTGGTGCAGGAAAATCTACCGTTTGTGATAGATTAGTCCATTATTTTATTCAAACGAATCCAAATTTAAGTATTGCTGTAATTTCAGTTGATCCTACAAAGAAAAAAACAGGTGGTGCATTATTGGGAGATAGAATTAGGATGAATGCAATTCATCACCCGAATGTTTTTATGCGTTCACTCGCGACAAGGTCAGATTACCATTCAATATCTAGTTCATTAGAACAAGTTATATATCTATGTAAGGAAGCAGGTTATGATGCTATTATTGTTGAAACTGCTGGTGTTGGACAAAATGATGCATCCATTGTAGATTATGTTACGATTCCAATGTATATCATGACCCCAGAGTTTGGAGCAGCAAGTCAATTAGAGAAAATCAATATGATTGATTATGCTCAAATCATTGGTATCAATAAATTTGATCGATCAGGAGGTTTAGATGCAATTAGAGATGTGAAAAAACAATTTGCAAGATCTCGTCATTTATTTAATGCCGATCCTAGTGACTTACCTGTTTACGGTACGATTGCATCTAAGTTTAATGACCCTGGTATGCAACAATTATACAATCAATTGATTTTGATTGTAAATAAGCAGCATCAATTGAGTTGGAACAATATCAAGCATGCGCTAGCTTATGATGCAACTACTGTTACTACACCTACCATCCCTTTAAATCGTGTTAATTATCTAAATGAAATTGTAGAGACGATACAAAAAAATAAAGTTTGGATTGCAGAACAAAAACAATTGTCTTCTCAATGGTATGCGTATGAACAAGTTTTACAAAACCCCAACCTTAAAAAATTAGCAATCTTAAAAGAAGAGGCGGATAAGGTTGCGAATGCAATTGACCCAAGTGTAAAAAAATCTATTCAGGCATGGGATTCAATTAAGACAAAATACCAGCAAGAAGCATTGGTGTATGAAATAAGGGGTAAAAAAATTCAACAGCCTTTGCGTTTTAAAACGGAGTCTGGTTTGTCTTTGCAAAAAGTGTACCTACCAAATTTTAAAGATTGGGGAGATATTGCGGAGTGGCAATTAAAAGAAAATGTACCAGGACATTATCCTTATACTGCAGGTGTATTTGATTTAAAACGAACTGGTGAAGATCCAACAAGAATGTTTGCTGGAGAGGGTGGTCCAGAAAAAACCAATCAACGTTTTCATTTCTTAGCAAAAGGTCAACCAGCTACAAGATTATCAACTGCTTTTGATAGTGTGACTTTATATGGCCAAGATCCTTCAAATAGAATGGATGTTTTTGGAAAAATAGGTAATGCAGGTGTGAACATAGCATCTGTGGATGACATCAAAAAACTTTATTCAGGTATTAATTTGAATGATCCAACAAGTTCTGTCAGTATGACCATCAATGGTCCAGCTGCGATTATTCTTGCTATGTTTTTTAATGCAGCAATCGATCAGGCTTGTGAACAATATATCACTGAACAAAAACTATGGCCAGTTGTAAATAAACAAATAAATCAAATTTTAAAAGGTAAAGAAAAGCCTGTTTATACTGGATTTAATGACTTAAAAAAACAATCAATCGAGCACAATGGGTTAGGTCTAAAATTATTAGGTGTAAGTGGAGATCAGGTTTTAGATGCAAAAATTTACAATCGAATCAAAAGTCAAGTATTGCAAAATGTGCGTGGTACATTACAAGCAGATATTTTAAAAGAAGACCAAGCGCAGAATACTTGTATTTTCTCAATTGATTTTGCTTTGAAACTAATGGGGGATGTGCAATCTTATTTTGTACAACAGAAAGTAAAAAATTTCTACAGCATCTCCATTTCTGGGTATCATATAGCTGAAGCCGGTGCGAACCCGATAACACAGTTGGCATTTACTTTGGCTAATGGGTTTACTTACATTGAATATTTTTTAAATAGAGGTTTAGCAATCGATGATTTTATTCCAAATTTCAGTTTCTTCTTTAGTAATGGAATGGATCCGGAATATGCTGTAATTGGTCGTGTCGCAAGAAGGATATGGGCACAAACAATGAAGCTTAAATACCATGCTAATTCAAGGTCTCAAAAATTAAAATACCATATCCAAACAAGTGGTAGAAGTTTACATGCTCAAGAGATTGACTTTAACGATATTAGAACCACTTTACAGGCTTTGTATGCCATATATGACCAATGTAATAGCTTACATACCAATGCTTATGACGAGGCAATTACTACCCCTACAAAAGAAAGCGTTAGAAGAGCTCTAGCTATTCAGTTAATTATTAACAAAGAATTAGGTACGGCTAAAGTTGAAAATGCACAACAAGGAAGTTTCTTAATGAATGAATTGACAGACTTGGTGGAAGAAGCTGTTATGCTAGAATTAGAAAGAATTAATGCAAGAGGTGGCGTATTAGGTGCTATGGAAAGAATGTATCAGCGATCAAAGATCCAAGAGGAGAGTATGTTATATGAAACTAGAAAACATCATGGTGAAATTCCAATTATTGGAGTCAATACCTTTATTGATGAGTCAGATCAAAATAGCAATGACAAGCGTCCAGTATTTAGATCTTCTTCTGTAGAGAAAAAATTACAAATTAATAATCTTGCTCAGTTTAAAAATAGGCATAAGGATCAGTCCTCAGAATATTTAAAGAGGTTACATAAAGCTGCTGTTCAAAATGAAAATATTTTTGATGTACTTATGGAGGCGGTGAAGTATTGTAGTCTGGGGGATATAACCAATTTACTATACCAAACTGGGGGTAAATACAGCAGGAATTTGTAATAAAGCCTAAAAATGGCCCAATATTGGTCCCAAATTAGAGGCTATTCAGTGCTAAATAGCTCTTAAAAACATACCTTTGCGCCATCTATTTAGATTAATTTAAAAGTATGAAAACGGACAAAAATACGGTCATTGGGTTTGTATTATTAGCAGGTTTATTCTTTGTATATTTCTGGTACACCAGTAAGCAACAAAATGAAATTGCTGCATATAAAAAAAGATTTGATGATTCTGTTGCATTGGTGAAATCGACTGCCGAAAAAGCTGCAGCTTTAAAAACAGTTCAATTAATTGATTCAACAAAAACAGATTCAACTTCCGCTGCACTGATTGGGGATACTGTAAAAGAGCAAATTGCTATTTTAGAGAACGATCTAATTAAAGTAGAGTTAACTAATAAGGGTGGACAGGTTGCTCGTGTTACATTAAAGGGGTACACTAATTCAAAAAAACAATTGGTTCAATTAGGAGACAGTAGTTCATTGTCTTACGCTGTAAATGCAGGAAATAATAATACTGTTCAAATTAATCAGGTTTTATTTCCAGTTGTGAATAGTTCTACAGATCATAATGGCGTTCAGAAAATTGAATATGCTTGGACTGCACCCAATGGTAAAACGATTAAGCATCAATTTGCTTTAGCTAAAGGAAAATATAATGTGGATTGGACCATCGTAATGGATGGGGCTGATCAATTATTGACCAACAACCAAATAAATGTATTGTGGGATGTACACTCTTATGGTCAAGAAAAAACAACGACTTATGAGCGTCAGATGTCAAATATTTGTTTTTCTGAAGGCAATGAATTTGATTATATCTCAAGTAATACCAATAAAGTATTCGAAAAACCTGTTCAATGGGTTGGTTTAGTTCAACAGTTTTTCTCTACCACAATGATTTATAAAGACGGGTTTAATTCAGGTAAAATTGATTGGCAACGTAAAACTGACAGTAGTAATGGATTGGCTTCCTTACAAGCGCAATTACAAACGAAATTATCAGGATCAAATGTTGCCATGCCATTGTCATTATATTTTGGACCAAGTGATTTCCAGATTTTAAAATCACAGGCTCCTGAGATGGAAAAAATTGTGAATTTAGGAAGAGACTTATATTCTTTTGTTCGCCCAATCAATAAGTACATCATTATGCCAGTGTTCGACTTTTTTGCTGGCTTTGTAACAAATTACGGATGGGTTGTATTTTTATTGACCATCTTTATTCGTTTGGTTACTTCTCCATTAACTTATACAAGTTTTTTGAGCACAGCTAAAATGAAAGTACTTAAGCCTGAATTAGATGAGATTAAGAAAAAGACTGGGGACGACCAACAAGCATTTGCAATGGAGCAAATGAAGTTATTTAGAGAAGCGGGTGTGAATCCTTTAGGAGGTTGTATACCAGCATTGCTTCAGATCCCTATCTTCTTTGCATTGTATAGCTTCTTTAACTCTAATATTGCCTTAAGAGGTCAATCCTTTTTGTGGAGTCAGGATTTATCTAGTTACGATTCTATTTTCACCTTACCATTTAGTGTTCCATTAGGATTTGGAAGTCATATTAGTTTATTTACTTTGACAGCGGTTTTGACTACGTTCATCTCTTCTATATACAATATGTCAATGACTCCTACACAGGATAATCCGGCATTAAAGTACATGCCGTATATCTTCCCATTCATGTTATTGTTTATATTCAATAGCTTGCCTTCGGCTTTAACATGGTATTATACTGTTTCAAATATTGTTACTTTATTACTACAATTAGTAATTCAAAAATTGATCATAAATCATGATAAGATTTTGGCAGATATTGATGTTAAGAGAAAGACGCCAAAGAAAAAAAGTAATTGGCAAGAAAAGTACGAGCAAATGATTGAGGCTCAAAAGAAAGTCCAAGCTTTGAAAGATAAAACTAAAAAGTAAAACATACTATTTAAAGAGACCTAAGTGAAACTTGGGTCTCTTTTTGATATACCTATTTTAATTATGCATCGATTATCCCCCTTGATTGTTTGCTTTTTTAGTCTTTTCGTATTTCAATTAAATGCGCAAACTAAGGTAGTGGGAGAGTGTACTATCTCTTATGATATTCAAAAAATTACTTCAACTGGGGATACAACGAGTATTGGTCAAAAAATAGTTTTCATAAAGGGCAATAGTTGCAAGACAATTTTTAAGACCTCGGAATTTATCCAGACATTGATTTTTAATACACAACAAGATTCTGCCATCATTTTAAAAGAGATTGGCATGAATAAGCTTTTACAGTATATCCCATATGATCCATTAAATAGTGCAGGTTTAGTGGCTTCAAAAAAGACCGATTCAATAAGTACTATATTGGATTATCCTTGCGAATCTATTAACCTTACTTGGGCGGATGGCACATCAATGGAAGTAGTATATACAGCTTCAATTATTCCTACTGTTACAGTATATGAACAGGCTTTTAAAGAAATTCCAGGCTTAGTATTAAGCTATCTAATAACCTCTAAGAAAGGAGAACGAATTTTGTATAAAGCAACAAAAATTGATTTGAGCCCAATTACATTAAATGTATTTGAGATTAATAAAACTCAATATCAAATAATCAATTAAGGATTCTGCGGACTAGGTGTCTTGAACTTAGGCAAGATCATTTTATAACGATAAGGAATTACATAAGTAATATTTCCTTTATTGTACTTAAGGTAACTAGAGTTATTAGTTGCGCCATTTAAGTTCGCATGAATAGTTAGACCTTTATATACTAAGCTAGATTTTAAATTCTGGAAAGTGCTTGCCCTTTGATTTAAGCTACTAAGATTTTTTAAGCTGTATTTTTCGGTTGTTTTTTTCGATTCAGCCTTTCCTATAACCACAGTAGAAGCGTTAGCAGAAGTCGAAACTAATGCCACTAGAACAAAAGAAGTTAATATGGTTCTTAGGGTACGCACGGATATTACGAAGTTAAAGGTTTATAACAATTCTTTGAAAATATTTTTTTAACGATATATTAAGTGAACTGTGTACAATAAATTGCCCTAGTTTAAGTGCTAAGCCGTACATTTAATAAAGTATAGATTTTCAATTATTTATTTTAAAATGTTGATTTTCAATACCTTATTAATCATGATTAAATGAATAATATGTTCAATAATCAATTTGAGGAAGAAAGTGGGGATATCCAGGACCTGCTTTTACGCTACCAAAGTTTAAAAACCGGGAAGGCGCATTCTTATATTGAGGAAGATGATTTTGAAAAAATCATTGCTCATTTGGATGAGAAAGATGCGATTGTTGAGGCTATTGAAGCTGCAGATATCGCCTTGTCGCAATTCCCATCTTCTTCGGTTTTAATGATTAAGAAAGCAGATTTATTATTAGCTACAAGAAAATATAGTGAAGCGCTTGAGTTATTAAATACCGCAACATTGTATGACCATAAAGACATGAATCTGTTTATTTTAAAAACAGATGCCTATTTAGCTTTAGATCAACCAGAAGATGCAATTGTTTTATTGCAAGAAGCGCTGCATTTATTTGAAGGTGCAGAACGTACAGAATTGCTTTTTGAATTAGCAGATGTATATGATGATCATGAAGCTTTTGATAAAGTGTTTGATTGCTTAAAATTAATATTAGAGGAAGAACCGACCAACGAAGAAGCGTTGTATAAAATTTGTTTTTGGACAGATTTTACAGGGCGTAATGAGGAAAGTATTGTTCTCCATCAAAAAATGATTGATGAGCAGCCTTATAACGCTCTGGCATGGTTCAATCTAGCTGCGGCATACCAAGGTATTAAGTTGTATGAAAAAGCAATTGATGCCTATCAATTTGCGGTGGTGATTGATGAAAAATTTGATTATGCTTATAGGAATATGGGAGATGCTTATCTCAGAATAAGAAAGTATAAAGAAGCGATAGAAGCATTAGAAAAAGTACTTGAATTATCTAGACCGGAGGATGTTATTTATGAAGCAATCGGACATTGTTACCATCGATTAAAAAACTTTGCACAAGCGCGTTTTCATTACAAGAAGGCGGTGCATTTAAATCCAGAAGATAGTAGGTTGTATCAAAAGATAGCATCTACTTATATGTTGGAATCAAAATGGCAGATGGCTATTAAGCAAATTGAACATGCAATAAGAATCAACAAGCATATTAATGAGTATTACATCATGATGGGTGAATGCTATTTGAATCTTGATCAATTTAAAGAGGCTTCAACTTATTTTGGTATCGTAGTAAAACACAAACCCAAACAAATCGCAGGCTGGGAAAGTTTTATTAAATGTTTAATTGCGAATGACCAATTGGATGCTGCATTAGAGCAAACCGAATTGGCCTACATGTCAACCCAGGGGAAAGTCATCTTTGTATACTACAGGAGTGCCATTTTATTTATGATGCAAAAGCGAAAAGAAGGATTATTGCAATTGGAAATGGCCTTGTCTAAGTCTGGCAAATGGCTCAATAAGCTTATTAAGTTTTATCCCGAACTCATCCAAGATGTAAAAGTGGTGGAATTAATCAGTCAATACAAGAAGCTTAAATAAGCTAAGCTTTTTTAAATTATCTTTGCAAAAATATAGAAGCACAATGATGAATTTCAATTTAACACAGATTCCAGAGCGTACAACGCAACCAAGACAATATGGATTAACAATGGTCATGGATAAAGGCCTTAGTTTAAGAGATGCAGAAAATTTTTTAAGTGTCGGCGCACCGCATACGGATATTGTTAAACTAGGTTTTGGTACTTCGTTTGTTACTCCTAATTTGAGAGCAAAAATTGAATTATACCAAGCACATAATATTCCAGTATATTTTGGTGGTACATTATTTGAAGCCTTTATTATTAGAAATCAGTTTGATGATTATATAGCAATGTGTAAGGATTATAATATTGATGTTATTGAAGTGAGTGATGGTTCAATCGAAATTCCTCATACTGAAAAGTGTGGTTACATAGAAAAGATTTCAAAATTCGCAAAAGTATTTAGTGAAGTTGGTAGCAAGGACGCAGCGCACATTATCCCTCCTTATAAATGGATAGAATTGATGGGTGCAGAATTAAATGCGGGTGCATCTTATGTAATCGCAGAAGCAAGAGAAGCCGGAAACGTAGGTATATATAGAGGTTCAGGAGAAGTGAGAGAAGGTTTAGTACAAGAAATATTAACAAAAATCCCTTCTGAGAAAATTCTTTGGGAAGCACCACAAAAAGCGCAGCAATTATATTTCTTAGAATTAATCGGCTGTAATGTAAACCTTGGAAATATTGCTCCTTCGGAAATTATTCCATTAGAAGCGATGCGTATTGGTTTGCGCGGAGATACTTTTAATTTATATTTAAATAAATAAATGTGCGTCAATTTGGGTTAATAGGTTTTCCATTATCACATTCTTTTTCTAAGGGATTTTTTGCAGAAAAATTTTCTTTAGAAAATATAGAGGATGCGCAGTATGAAAATTACCCAATTGATTCTATTGATTTATTTACAAGTCTATGGGAAAACAATTCAACCTTAAATGGGCTGAATGTAACTATTCCGTATAAAAAAGCAGTCATTCCTTTTTTGCAATACCCTTCTACGGTGGTGGAATCAATACAGGCTTGTAATTGTATACGTTTATATGATGGTGCCTTATATGGCTACAATACAGATGTGATTGGCTTTGAACAGTCCTTATTGCCTTACTTAAAGTCACAGCATCAAAAAGCCCTGATTTTAGGGACGGGTGGGGCAGCTGCAGCTGTTGAGTGGGTGTTGACAAAGCTAGGGATCTCTTATCAGTTTGTATCCAGGACTGAATCAAAGGGTGGGCTAACTTATGAATCACTTGACGCTTCAATTATAAGTACACACACTTTGCTCATTAATACCAGTCCGGTTGGTATGTATCCTAATGTAGATGAGGCGCCAGTTTTGCCTTATGATGCCCTCACAGACCAGCATCATTTATATGATTTAGTTTACAATCCAACTCAAACCAAGTTCTTAGCACTAGGAGCAAGTCAAGGTGCTACTACTCAAAATGGTTTAGAGATGTTGCATATACAAGCCAATGCAAGTTGGGAAATATGGAATAGCCCTACACCCTTTAAACAATAGATTTATTCAAAAATTCGAATAATTGAGAGACTGCTTTTTGTCGGTGACTAAATTGGTTTTTTTCTTCCATCGTCATGCTAGCAAAGCTTTTACTCGAGCCATCAGGTACAAAAATTGGGTCATATCCAAAGCCTTTTTCGCCTTCCATGCCACCTAGAATTTGCCCTTTACAAATACCCTCGAAATAGTATTCTTTTTGCTCCCAGATAAGACATATAACAGTTCTGAACTGAGCAGCTCTATTTTCAATGCCCGTCATTTTGCTTAAAACAAGGTCAATATTGGCTTGAAAGTCCCTGTTTTCTCCTGCATACCTTGCGCTCTTTACACCTGGCTCGCCTCCTAGTGCAGCTATTTCTAAGCCAGTGTCTTCACTAAAACAATTTTGTTTTGTGAGGTTGAAGATGGTCCTAGCTTTTTCCGCAGCATTGGCTTCCAAATGATCGTGCGGCTCTGGAATGTCTATTTCAATTCCGGCTTCCTTTAATGGAATAATTTCAAAATCTTGTCCAACTAAAGATTGAATTTCAGCAACTTTATTTCGATTGTTTGTAGCAAATATAATTGTATGCATTTTGAAAATTTAATCTTACAAAATCAAAAACTGATCTCCCTTTATAATTTAAAAATCAATTTTAATGAAGTCCATAATTTTGTTTTTTCAATCTTTGATGCTTGATCAATTCCTTGCATATTGGATAAATTATTACTGAATAATAATTGTGTTTCTCCAAGTAAAATTGGGCTGTAAATTTTAGTAGGTAATTTTATTTTTAGTTGTGTAGGATTGATGTCAAAAATCAAAACTATATCTGAAGGAATTTGAACTAAAATTTGATGCAAAGAATAATTTTTATTTGCAAGGTTTATTAATGCAATATCAGCGATTGTTAATTTACATGCATTTAATATAGAAGTAAGCAAGTCAAAGTCTCTTTCATTTAAATGAACTGCATTGGAATCCTGTACCAAAACCATGATCTTTTTTTGATGCTCTCCCAAGAATTTAATGGGTGCTATTGGAGTAGTTTCTAGATCTTTTATCTCCTCTTTTTCCTCTATTACGTGGGATGTCGTTGCTTTTTTATCCACATTCGTAGGTACAGTTCCCAATACTAAACTTTCTTTGTAAAGGTTCACTAATACGCTATTTGGAAGGCTATTTTTAACTTCTTTCATAAGATTTGAATAACGGAAATTAACTGAATTGATTGATTTGAAAAAATAACAATTGTAAGTCTTTATTTTTTTGTGTTTCTTTGTGCCTGAATTAGCATAAAAAAAGTTAAAAAATGAGTGCACAAAACATCCCATTTATTGAAATGCCTAAGGATCAATTAAGACATTTAGATCCAAAAAATTTCTTCTTCGGAAAAAGTTTTACGAACTATATGTTGGAAGCAGATTATATAGACGGTGAATGGAAAAATGCAGTCATCAAAAAATTTGAACCCATTCAACTTGATCCATCGACTGCAGTATTGCATTATGGTCAATCAATTTTCGAAGGAATTAAAGCTTATAAAAGTGCAACAGATCAAGTGGTGATTTTTAGACCTGATCAAAATTTCAAACGCTTTAATATTTCTGCACAAAGAATGCAAATGCCAACCGTTCCTGAATGGTTATTTATGGATGGTATGAAAAAATTAATTCAAATTGAAAAAGATTGGATTCCAAAAGAAGAAGATCATTCATTATACATTCGTCCTTTCATGATTGCAACAGATCCATTCTTAGGAGTGCGTCCTTCTGCAACTTATAAGTTCATGATTATTTTAGGTCCAGCAGGTCCATACCATTCTGAGCCGATGAAAATTTTAATTGAACCAAAATATACAAGGGCTACACCAGGTGGTGTAGGTTTTGCAAAAAATGGGGGCAATTATGGAGCAAGTTTATATCCAGTTGCGCTAGCGCAACAAAAAGGGTATGACCAAGTTTTATGGACCGATGCACTAGAGCATAAGTTTGTTGAAGAGGTAGGAATGATGAATGTGATGTTTGTGATCGACGGGAAAGTGATTACGCCTAGTTTGGAAAGAGGAACAGTATTGAAAGGAGTTACAAGAGATAGTGCCATTACTTTATTAAGAGATATGGGGTATACTGTAGAAGAGCGTAACCTTTCTGTCGAAGAAATTGTAACAGCTCACAAAGCAGGTAAGTTAGATGAGGTATTTGGGGTAGGAACAGCTGCTGTTGTATCCTTTATCTCAAGATTAGCAGATGGTGACTATGTGATGGATTTTGATATGGAGCAACTAAAAGTGGCCCCATCTCTAAAAAAGAAGCTAAATGACATCCGTGTTGGTCTGGAAATGGATAAACATGGCTGGCTGGTGAAAATTTAGTTAAATAGTTGTTAATCAACTACTTAACTAACAAAAACAAAGACAATTGTACGGTAAAAGGGGGTATTTGCGGTATTTTTTAAAAAATAGCAAATAAACATTTTGGTAATTCGTTTACAGCCATTACCTTTGCCGTCCGAATTTTTTATAAACCGAAATTGAACTAAACAGGATAATTAATGCCTACTATTCAACAATTAGTGAGAAAAGGCCGTGAGATCATCAGGGCTAAAAGTAAATCAAGAGCTTTGGATGCATGTCCTCAGCGTCGTGGTGTATGTACAAGAGTTTATACTACAACTCCTAAAAAGCCAAACTCTGCGTTACGTAAAGTAGCGAAAGTGCGTTTGACTAATAAGATTGAAGTAATCGCTTATATCCCAGGTGAAGGTCATAACTTACAAGAGCACAGTATCGTTTTGATTCGTGGTGGTCGTGTGAAAGACTTACCAGGTGTGCGTTACCATATTGTTCGTGGTAGTTTGGATACTGCTGGTGTTAAAGACCGTAAGCAGTCTCGTTCTAAGTATGGTACTAAGAAAGAAAAAGCAAAAAAATAATCAAGTAACAACTAATTAATATTCGACATGCGTAAAGCACAACCTAAAAAGATTCCATTAGCACCAGATCCTCGTTTCAACGATGTTCAAGTGACTCGTTTTATCAACAACATTATGTTGGATGGTAAAAAGACAACTGCCTTCAAAATTTTCTACGACTCTTTAGAGAAAGTAGCTAAAATGACAAATGAAGATGGTTATGAAATGTGGAAGAAAGCAGTAGCTAACGTTACTCCAGCGGTTGAAGTTCGTAGCCGTCGTATTGGTGGTGCAACTTTTCAAATCCCTGCTGAAGTTCGTGCAGATCGCAAAATATCTTTAAGCATGAAATGGTTAGTACGTTTTAGCCGTGAGCGTAACGGTAAGACAATGGCTGACAAATTAGCGAATGAGATCGTTGCAGCTACAAAAGGCGAAGGCGGTGCATTCAAGAAGAAAGAAGATACACACCGTATGGCTGAGGCGAACAAAGCGTTCTCTCACTTTAAAGTGTAATCTCCTCAAAAGGAATCATTTACCTTACTATATAAAAACCTCAACAGCAATGTTGAGGTTTTTTATTTAAAAAAATAGCCAGAATCGGTAATTCAATCACTTATATCATTAACTTTGCGCCTCGATAAATTGACTCTCAAAAGGAGTTGGTTTTAGAGCTTTAAAAAAATAAACAACCCTAATATGGCGGACTTAAGACTACAAAGAAACTTTGGTATTGCTGCGCACATTGATGCGGGTAAGACTACAACCACTGAACGTATCTTGCGTTACACTGGTATGATTCACAAAATTGGTGAAGTTCATGATGGTGGTGCTACCACTGACTGGATGGAGCAAGAAAAAGAAAGAGGTATCACTATTACTTCTGCAGCGGTAAGTTGTCAATGGCAATTTCCAACTGTGTTAGGTAAGCCGGATGCGAACACAAAAAGTTATTATTTCAATATTATTGATACTCCAGGACACGTTGACTTTACTGTAGAGGTAGAGCGTTCTATGCGTGTATTGGATGGTTTGATTGCTTTGTTCTCTGCTGTTGATGGTGTTGAACCACAATCAGAAACTGTATGGCGTCAAGCGAACCGTTACAAAGTTCCTCGTATCGGATTCGTAAATAAAATGGACCGTGCTGGTGCAGATTTCTTAATGGTAGTAAACCAAGTAAGAGAAATGTTAGGCGCGAAAGCGGTACCATTACAATTACCAATTGGAGCAGAAGATGGTTTCAAAGGTGTAGTGGATTTAATTAAATTAAAAGGTATTATCTGGGATGACGCAACAGAGGGTATGACTTACACTGAGATTCCTGTGCCAGATGATATGAAAGAAGATGTGGATTATTGGAGAGCTCAATTAATTGAAGCTGTTGCTGAATATGATGACAAGTTGATGGAGAAATTCTTTGAGAACCCAGATTCAATTTCTGAAGATGAAGTACATGAAGCAATCCGTAAAGCTTGTATCGATTTAAGTATCGTTCCAATGATGTGTGGATCTTCATTCAAAAATAAAGGTGTACAAACAGCATTAGA
Organism: uncultured Sediminibacterium sp.; assembly: GCA_964579885.1. Classification (GTDB taxonomy): domain Bacteria; phylum Bacteroidota; class Bacteroidia; order Chitinophagales; family Chitinophagaceae; genus Sediminibacterium. The sequence continues at coordinate 4,450 of CAZOHD010000001.1, read as the reverse complement.
TGCAGTTTGTCGTTACTTGCCTTCACCAGTAGATGTGGATGATACAGAAGGTACAGATCCAGATACAGGTGAGAAGATCACTCGTAAACCAAATGCAAAAGAACCATTTGCTGCATTGGCATTCAAAATTATGACAGATCCATTCGTAGGTCGTTTAGCGTTCTTCAGATGTTATTCTGGTCACTTAGATGCAGGTTCTTATGTTAGAAATGTGCGTAGTGGTAAGAACGAGCGTATCTCTCGTATCATGAAAATGTTTGCTAACAAACAAAACCCAATCGACTTTATCGAAGCAGGTGATATCGCAGCAGCGGTAGGTTTCAAAGAAATTAAAACAGGAGATACATTATGTGATGAGAATCACTTAATCGTATTGGAGAATATGTTTATTCCAGAACCAGTTATCTCTGTAGCTGTTGAGCCTAAGACTCAAGCGGACGTTGATAAAATGGGTATGGCAATTGCTAAATTAGTAGAGGAAGATCCTACCTTAAGAGTTAAGACAGACGAAGATACTGGTCAAACAATCTTATCTGGTATGGGTGAATTACACTTAGAGATCATCGTTGACCGTATGCGTCGTGAATTTAAAGTGGAAATCAACCAAGGTAATCCTCAGGTTGCTTACAAAGAATCATTCGGAACAACGATTGAGCACCGTGAAGTGTTGAAAAAACAATCTGGTGGTCGTGGTAAGTTCGCAGATATCCAATTCTCAATTGGGCCTGCAGATGAGGAGTGGTTAGCAACAAATACGGACAAGGCTTTCCAATTCCAAAACGATTTATTTGGTGGATCAATTCCAAAGGAATTTGTTCCAGCGATCATCAAAGGTTTTGAAACTTCAATGACAACAGGTGTATTAGCTGGTTTCCCAGTAAATAACATGAAGATCCGTGTATTCGATGGTTCTTACCATGATGTGGATTCTGATGCAATGTCATTTGAATTGTGCGCGAAAGCTGGTTTCAGAACTGCTGGTAAGAAAGCGAAGCCTACTTTACTTGAGCCAATCATGAAAGTAGAGGTTGTTACTCCAGATCAGTACATGGGAGATGTAACTGGTGACTTGAACCGTCGTCGTGGTATGTTAGAAGGTATGGATAGCCGCGGTAACTTACAAGTAATCAAGGCTAAAGTGCCATTGAGCGAAATGTTCGGATACGTAACACAATTACGTTCTTTGAGCTCTGGTCGTGCCACATCTACTATGGAGTTCAGTCACTACAACCCAGCACCTAACAATATTGCTGAGGAAGTAATGGCTAAGAACAAAGGAAAAGTGAAAGATGAAGAATAGGTCCTTTACGGGTCAATTCATTGATTTTCAATAAATTAGATGCCCCCTCCAGTCAAATGGCGGGGGCTTTCTTTTGCCCAAATAGGGTAGTTGAAAATATTTTGAAAAAAAATTAAAAAAAACACAATATTTCTTGAATGTTAGGTTACAACCCATTACCTTTGCATCCCCAAGATAATTTGGAAAAATAAGCTATGTCTCAAAGAATTAGAATAAAATTACAATCTTACGATCACAACTTAGTAGATAAGTCTGCTGAGAAAATCGTAAAAACAGTACGCAGTACAGGTGCAGTAGTTACAGGTCCTATTCCTTTGCCTACACACAAACGCATTTTCACTGTGTTACGTTCACCGCACGTTAACAAGAAAAGTCGTGAGCAGTTTCAATTAGCAACGCACAAGCGTTTATTGGACATCTACACTTCTTCTTCTAAAACAGTAGACGCCCTAAGTAAGTTAGACTTACCTTCAGGTGTTGAGGTAGAAATTAAAGCATAAGTACTTTATAATTACCATCTCCCAATCGCTGCCCATTATGCAGTAGTCGAAAAAGGAGCGCTGGTTTGATCAAAGTAAAATATAAACAGGCCCTTCGAGGTTTGTTTACTTCCGGTACTTCCCCTCTCATAATTGAGAAACAAAGGAAAAGGTCGGCAGCAAACAGGGATTGAATCCGAGCTACTACTAAAAGGTAGCATCATCATCGGATGTCCTCAGAACCAAGAGCGGGGCATAAACCGCAAAACAGATGAAAGGTATTATTGGAAAAAAAATTGGCATGACTAGCATCTTCGCCGAAGATGGAAAGCAAATCGCTTGCACCATTATCGAAGCTGGTCCTTGTACAGTCACTCAGGTTAAAACTCCTGAAGTAGACGGTTATAGCGCAGTGCAATTAGCATTGGGCGATAAGAAAGAAAAGCATTCTACAAAGTCTGAAATCAATCACTACGCAAAAGCGCAGACTGCTCCCAAAAAATTCGTAAAAGAGTTCCGCAACTATGATCTTGAAGCTGCACTAGGAACAACTATTACCTTAGACATGTTCTCTGAAGGAGATACTGTTGAAGTTGTTGGTACAACAAAGGGTAAAGGTTTCCAAGGTGTTGTTAAGCGTCATGGATTTAGTGGTGTGGGTGAAGCTACACACGGTCAACACGATCGTTCTCGTGCTCCAGGTTCTATTGGTGGATCTTCTTATCCTTCAAGAGTATTCAAAGGAATGCGTATGGCTGGTCATATGGGTAATGATCGCGTTAAAACAAAAGGATTAAAAGTATTAAAGTTATTCCCAGAGAAGAACTACTTATTAGTAAGTGGATCTGTTCCAGGTCATAACGGATCAATCGTTTTAATTCAAAAGTAATCACCAATTAATCGACAATCATGCAATTAGAAGTATTAGATATAAAAGGCAAAAAGACTGGCAGACAGGTAGAATTACCTGCTGAAATCTTTGGAGCAACTCCAAACGACCATGTTATTTATTTAGCCGTTAAGCAATATTTAGCAGCACGCCGTTCAGGTACGCATAAAGTTAAAACTCGTGCGGAAGTACAAGGTGCTAGCAGAAAATTACACAAGCAAAAAGGTACTGGTGGTGCTCGTAAGGGTAATATCCGTAACCCATTGTATAAGGGTGGTGGTACCATCTTTGGACCTAAGCCTCACGCTTACGATTTCAAATTGAACCGTAAAGTAAAAGATTTAGCAAAGATTTCTGCTTTATCTCACAAAGCAATTGATCAAGCAATTTTAGTGTTAGAAGACATCAAATTAGATGCTCCAAAAACATCTGCTGTTGCTGCAATTATGAGTCAATTGAAATTAGACAACAAAAAGACTTTGGTGATTTTACCAGAGTATAATGATAATGTTTATTTAAGCACTCGCAATATTCCAAATGTAGCAAGTTCTTTATTAGCTGATATCAATACATACGACATTATGAATGCTGATGTATTAGTAATCACTGAAAGTGCTGCTAAAATTTTTAACGAAGAAGAAGCTGCAGCTTAATTTAAATAGTATTGTTTTAAAAACTGACAATCATGAAAGTAACAGAAATATTAATAAAGCCGATTTTAACTGAAAAAGCAAATGCTCAACAAGAGTCATTAAGAAGATATGCTTTCAAAGTAAATCGTCGTGCAAACAAATTGGAAATCAAAAACGCAGTAGAGCAATTCTATGGCGTGAATGTGTTAGAAGTAAACACATTAGTGGTTCCAGGTAAAAACAAAACAAGATCAACTAAGTCTGGTATTATCTCTGGTATCAAATCTGGATATAAGAAAGCATTAGTGACAGTTGCGGAAGGTGAAACCATTGACCTATACGCAAGCATTTAATAATAGCAAGCGAAGCTGAAAATTTCGCAGGTAAAAAAACAAAAACAAAATGGCATTAAGAAAGTACAAACCGATTACAGCAGGAACTCGTTGGAGAATTGGCAACGCGTACGCTGAAATCACTACTAACAAACCAGAAAAGAGTTTGTTAGAACCGCAAAAGAAAACTGCAGGACGTAACTTCCAAGGTCGTCGTGCAATGCGTTACATGGGTGGTGGTCATAGACAACACTATCGTCTTATCGATTTCAAAAGAAATAAGAAAGACATGGAAGCAAAAGTTGTTTCTATCGAGTACGATCCAAACAGAACTGCATTCATCGCATTAGTACAATATACTGATGGTGAGAAAAGATATATTATCGCTCCAAATGGTTTACAAGTAGGTGCTACTGTAATGTCTGGTGACAACGTTGTTCCAGAAATCGGTAACGCTTTACCAATGAAGAGCATTCCATTAGGTACTGTAGTGCACAATATCGAAATGCAACCTGGTCAAGGTGGTAAATTGGTTCGCAGTGCAGGTGCATCTGCTCAATTAGCGAATAAGGAAACTGAATACGCTGTATTGAAAATGCCTTCTGGTGAATTAAGAAAATTATTGATTAACTGTTATGCTACTGTAGGTGTGGTTTCTAATAGCGACCATAACTTAGAAACAGCTGGTAAAGCAGGTAGAAATCGCTGGAAAGGTGTACGTCCTCGTGTTAGAGGCGTTGCCATGAACCCAGTAGATCACCCAATGGGTGGTGGTGAAGGTAGAGCGTCTGGTGGACATCCAAGAAGCAGAACTGGTA